>JAZUCS010000050.1:0-17404 GCA_045639245.1 Christensenellaceae bacterium | reverse complement strand
CGATACTCAACTAACTAAAAAAAAGATGGTGAGAACACCATCTTTTTTGTTGGTCGGAGTAGCGAGACTTGAACTCACGGCCTCTTGCCCCCCAGACAAGCGCGCTACCAACTGCGCCATACCCCGATTAAATATTATTTGATATATGATTTATAAAAATATTATACCACTTCAAGCGATAGATATTGTATCATATAAAAAAATATTTTGCAACTAAATTATCTATAAAAAATAGACACTTTTTTAAAAATATGTTACAATTATATAAAAAGAATTGAAACATAAAATTATGAGAATAAGAAAAAAGAAACATTTAGATGAAAGACTTGATAAAGTTAGTGATATTGTTATAACTGCTCTTCGCGACATTGCAAATATTAAAGTTGCTAACGAGGATAAAAAGTATATAGAATTTTTTGAGCTATTTGGCAATGAGAATCCCGTAAATTTAGAAGTGGGGTGTGGAAAGGCAGGTTTTATTACTGAGTGCGCAAAACAAAACGTAAATGAAAACTTTTTTGCTGTTGAACTTTTACAAAATATAATTGTTATGGGCGCAGAAAGGGTAAAAAAAGAGCAAGTTAAAAACGTTAGATTTTTTAATTGTGGGGCAGAGTATTTACCAAGATATATTAAGCCTTGTTCTATAAAAACACTTTATCTAAATTTTTCACCACCATATCCTGCTGGAACGTACGAAAATAGAAGACTGACAAAGGATAGTTTAATTGAAGCTTATAAAGATTTTTTAATTGCTAACGGTACTGTTAGGCAGAAAACGGACGATAAAGATTTCTTTGATTACTCTTTTAATCAGTTTCTCAAGTTCGGCTTTGAAGTGGAAGACATTTCAGAAAAATTAAACTTAGGAACAATATATAACATAGAAACGGAATATGAAAAAAAGTTTAGAGCAAAAAATATGCCTGTTTATGGGTTAATCGCAAAGGTTAAAAAGGATATTTAATATGAAATTTATTCACTGTTCGGATATTCATTTAGATTCTAAAATTAACGAACTATCTAGCGAAAAAAGAAGGATAAGAAAGGAAGAAATTCTATCCACCTTTGAAAAACTTTGTGTTTACGCTAAAGATAGTGGCGTTAGTGCAGTTATTATTGCAGGCGACATGTTCGATAATGAAAAAATTACTGCTAAAACGCTTAGCAGAGTTTTGGGTGCAGTAAATTATGCTGATTCAGTTGATTTTCTTTATTTGCCTGGTAATCACGAACAAAATGGATTCCTATCTCATAGTGAAAGATTTCCTAAAAACCTTAAATATTTTAACGAAAATTGGAATCAATTTTATTACGGAAACGTTTGCATTAGTGGTGTAATACTATCTGAATTAAATTCTAAAATTATTTATGACACATTAAAACTTAAAGGCGATATGGTTAATATAGTTACCATACATGGAGAAATTGCTGGATACAAGACAATGGAGGAAGCTGAAGTTATTTCTTTACCATTATTAAAAGATAAAAATATCGATTATCTTGCTTTGGGTCATTATCATTCTTTTTCAAGTGGAAATATTGATGCAAGGGGTAAATACGCATATTCAGGTTGTCTTGACGGTAGAGGTTTTGATGAACTTGGAGACAAGGGATTTGTCTTAATTGATGTTGATGAAAACAAACTTAGTTTTGAATTTAAAAAATTTGCTTCTAGAAGCTTAAACGAAGTAAAATTTCCTATAGATAATGAGATGGATTTTTTCTCTTTTAGAGAAAAGGTTGTTTCAACTTTAATAAATACGTTGCCTGAAACATCCATTATTAAAGTTATAATTACCGGAGAAAGAGTGCCAGAAATAGATATCGACCTTCATTCGTTAGCATATAAACTCAATCAAATTTTCTTTTATGCTAAAGTGTACGATAGAACTTCGCTTAAGGTTAGCATAGATGACTATAAGGAAGATAAGTCTATAAAAGGTGAATTTGTAAGACTTGTTTTATCTTCTGATTTACCTAAAGAAAAAAAAGACGCGGTTTTATTGAAAGGACTTTCCGCGCTCAAGGGAGAATAGTATGAAAATAAAAAAATGTTATATATCTTCCTTTGGAAAAATAAAAGATTATGCTATCGACTTTAATAATGATATTACCGTTATAAACCATGAGAACGGTTGGGGAAAATCTACTCTTGCATCTTTTATTAAAGCGATTTTTTATGGGCTCAGTGATGCCAAAAGGAACGTTGATGATAATGAAAGAATTAAATATAAACCGTGGAATTCAACTGAACGCTTCGGTGGATATGCGATTATAGAACGTTCAGGAAACGAATACAAAATTGAAAGATTTTTTGGCAATAAGCAAAGTGAAGATACCGTTACGGTAACAGACGTTAAAACAGGGAAGTCTTTTAATACTTTTGAACTTGGGAAAAAATTCTTTCAAATTGACGAAGAAGGCTTTTTATCTACGGCTTATTTTACTCAAAAGGATTTTGAAATAAAAAGTAATGCAAGTTTAACTGCGAAATATAACGAAACTTGTTCCCTTGATGATGTTGAACAGTTTGAAAAAACGTTAAATGCGCTAGAGTTAAAGGCTAAAGAATATAAAATGCGAGGGGACAAGGGGTTAATTAGTGATACCAAACGTGAGATTAGGGAGATTTCGGAAAAAATTGAAGAAGCAAAACTCTGCTCACAAACGGTTGTTTCTTTGAAAAAAGAGGTTGAACAACTTAAAAATCTCATAGATAATCTAAGAAAGGAAATAGACGAGGTAAGCCAAAAGGTTGCTAAGGCAGGCCAAATTGAGGCAATTAAATTAAAAAAAGAGCGTTTTGATAAACTAAAAAAAGAGCAATTTAATCTTAGCCAAAAAATACATTCATATGAGCAGAAATTAAACGGCAATCTAGAAAAAGCTAAGCTCACAAAAGAGTATTTAGAATGTGAAAAAAATCTTTCGGAATTACTGGTAAAGGAAAAAGAACTTATTATAGACGTTCAAAAGTTTGACCAAATAAATTTAGCAAGTCAAACTGACAATAGTAAAATGCCATTATTGTTTGGGCTTTTAACGGGAGCGTTATCCTTAACTTGTGTACTTGCATTTTTATTAAATACTATCGCAGGACTTGTTTTGATGTTCCCCACGATATTTTGTGCTTTTATTTTTATATTTTTTAAGTTCCTAAAAGGTAAAGGCAAAAGAGACCTTTCGACTTTAAGTACTATTTTTAATGAAAAAAAAGACAAACTTTTATCGTGTAGAGAATTAATCGAAAAAACAGAAACTTTATTAAGAGATTTTCTAAATTGTTTTGACGTTGATTATTCTAACTATGCTGAAGGCTTAAATAAAGTTGAAAACTATTATAATAATTATCTTGCTGATAGAAACGTGCTTCTAGAGACATGTTCTGAACTTGAAGAACTTAAAAAAGATGAAAATTCATTTATTAAAATCCATCAAGCGGAAAATATAGACGAATTAAAGATTAAGTTGAAAAAACTTAATGATGAATATTCTGAAAAAGTTAATCTTTTGGCCTTTAAAAACTCAAGAATAACTGTTCTTGAAACCGAGGAGGAGAGATTGAGAGAGTATGAAGAAAACCTATCTGATTTAAGAGAAAAACTTGATTTTTATATGGATGAAAACGATATTATTAATTTAACTATTGAGTTTCTTAATAAAGCAGATGAAAACCTAAAAATAAAGTATAGAGAGCCATTACAAAATAGTTTAACTAAGTATATAAGTTATATTAATAATAGCGATTTGAGAGCGTTTATAGACGTTGATTTAAAAGTTACCGTTGATGAAAAAGGTTTGGCTAGAGACGTTGGATATTATAGTAAAGGTTATAAAAATTTAATAGAAATTTGTAAACGTTTCGCTTTAATTGAAGTTCTTTTTACACATGATAAGCCTTTTATAATTTTAGACGATCCTTTTGTAAATTTAGATGACAAAAAGTTGGCTTCAGCGCTTGAGCTTATTACAAAACTATCTAAAGAATATCAAATTATTTATTTAATCTGTCATGACTCAAGGAGTATTTAATGAAAAAACTTTGGATAGAATTAGTTCCTGACGGGTGCTGGTATTCCAATTTGCGCACCGCACTACCAAAAAAAGTTTGGGATATAATTCGTAACGATGCAAAAGTTCGTGCGGGCTATAAGTGTGCTATTTGTGGAAAAAAAAGTTCGCGTCTTGAGGCTCATGAAAAGTGGAGTTATGATGAAGAAAATCGAATTCAAAAGCTAGAGGACGTTCTTGCTGTCTGCCATGATTGTCATTCGGCAATCCATATGGAAAGAACTGCGCTTTTGGGCGATATTGAACGTGCGGAAAATCATTATATGAAAGTTAATCAATGCTCTTATTCTCAAATGAAAAAGGATAGGAGTGAAGCAAATGAATTACACCAAAACAGAAATCGCATTGAGTGGAGTGCGGATACTTCTTGGTTGAAAAGATTTTTGGAGGAACAATAAATGATAATAGATGCGCATGCGCATATTTATCCTGATAAAATTGCTAAAAAGGCAACTGAAGCTATAGGTGAGTTTTACAATCTTAAAATGGAGGATGCGGGAACAACAGTAAGACTCATTGAAGAGGGGGGTGGAGCTGGTATACAAAAATTCGTAGTTCATTCTTGTGCTACTAAAGCACATCAAGTACATCCAATAAACGAATTTATTAAATCGGAAGTTGATAAACATTCGGAGTTTATTCCGTTTATGACTTTGCATGAAGATCTTTCTGACGAAGAAATAAAAAAAGAAATTGATTGGTGCATAGAAAACGGATTTAAGGGGATAAAACTTCATCCTGATTTTCAAAAGTTTTTTATCGATGGCGAAAATGCCGAAAGAATTTATCAAATTGTAGGGAATAGACTCCCAATATTATTACACGTCGGCGACGATAGATTTGAATATTCAAAACCGTGGCGTCTTGCAAAAATGGCAAAAAAATATTCAGAAGTAGTTTTTATTGCTGCTCATTTTGGTGGATATAGATGTTGGGATGACGTTGAAGTATATAAAGGACTTAGTAACGTATATTTTGACACTTGTTCATCGCTTGCCTTTATTAAACCTGAAAGAGCTAAAGAAATTATAGATATGCTAGGTGTGGAAAAGTTCTTTTTTGCAACTGATTTTCCCATGTGGGATGCAGAAGGAGAATTAGAAAGATTTAGCAAAATAAAACTAAGCGAAATTGAACGAGAAATGATATTTTCATTGAACTTAAAAAAATTACTTAAAATATAAAAAACGTCATTAATTACTTGACACTATTTTTTCAAGATGTTATAATCGTTTCATGTTTTTAATAAAACGTTGTGATGGAAAAAGACGCTTAAAAAGGAGTCAGAGAGTTGACGGAAGGTGCGAGTCAATAGAGAGTTTATGCGTTACTCATTCTTGAACGGAAACGGCGAAATATTAGTAATCGTTTACGGGTAACTCCGTTAAAAGTAAATGAGATATTGTAGTTTTACAATAATCTGGGTGGTACCACGGCTATGTCGTCCCTGACTGAATTTCAGTCGGGGATTTTTTAATTAAAACAATGATAAAAGGTGCTAAAAGGTATATCATTTACTTGACAGATTTTTAAGGTTGATATAAAATATTAATAATATAATTATTAATCTTAGGAAAAACGCGTTGAAGGGAACGGAGAAAGGGTTTTGATAAAGAGAGCCGGCGACATCTAAAAGTCGGTGAAAATGCTTTTTCAAATCGTATCGGAGAAAAACGATGAAATAAAGTAGTTGTTTACGGTTAGCCCCGTTAAAGGCAAAACGAGCGATTGCTTAATGCAATAATTTGGGTGGTACCACGGCTATGTCGTCCCTGACTGATTTTTCAGTCGGGTTTTTTATTAATTTGAGATGATAATTATGTTTTAAGGAGAAATAATTATGAAGAAAATTACTCTTTCAGATGCAACATTAAAAATTGCTAACGAACAAGAAGTTTCCCTTGCTTTTAGGGAAAGACTTGTTATTGCTGAGAAACTTGATTTAGTTAAGGTTGATGCTATTGAATTGCCTTTACTAAAAAATCTAAAAGAAAATGAAGTGATTTGTCATACTATTTCCAAAACTGTTAAAAATGCAGTTGTTAAAATTCCCGTTGGCGATAATGTTGAAGCCGTTAGTCAAGCATATCAATGTATTAGCGAAGCTATTTCTCCCTGCTTACAGGTTGTTATGCCTATTTCTACCGCGCAAATGGAATATTTTCATCATTTAAAAGCACCTGCAATGCTTGAGAAAATATCTGCACTAATTTCAGAAGCAAAAAAGCATTGCAATTCAGTAGAATTTTGCGCTTTAGATACATTTAGGGCAGAAGAAGGTTTTATTGAATCAGTTGCTAAAGTCGCTGAAGAAAGTGGTGCTGAAGCCATTTGTATTTCCGACGAAGCGGGAGATGCTTTCCCCGAAGAATATGCTAAAATTGTTAAAAAAATTAAATCAATTTGTCAATTAAAAGTTTACGTTAAACCTTCGGACAAGTTAAAACTTTCTGCTGCTTGCGCGCTACAAGCAATTGACGCTGGTGCAGATGGGGTAGTTACTTCGTCACTTGGTCCATATCTTTCAATGACTACCTTAGCCGATATCACTAGATCTAAAAAATATGAAATGGATGCAGAAGTTTTAGTAGATGTTACGAAAGCTAAAAGTATTTTAGCAGAAATTGAAAAGGTGGAAGAAACTGATCAAGTTAGTATAGATACTCTTGCGAAAAACGGAGTAATTGGTGCGGATGCTTCAATGAAAGAAATTATTGAAACAGTTAAAAATCTTGGTTATGAACTTTCTGACAATGACAATGGTAAGGTTTACGAAGAATTTAAGAGAGTTGCGTCCAAGAAAGAAGCTGTTGAAATTAAAGAGCTTGAAGCAATAGTTGCAAGTACAGCAATGCAAGTTCCATCTTCTTATCATTTGGTTAACTACTTTGTTAATAGTGGCAATACTATTCCTGCAACAGCAAACGTTACTCTTGAAAAAGATGGCGAAAAGTTTACTGGCGTTTCCACCGGTGATGGTCCTATAGACGCTGCTTTTCACGCTATTGAACAAGTTATTGGACATCATTATGAATTGGATGATTTTCAGGTTCATGCAGTTACTAAGGGCAGAGAGGCCGTAGGTTCTTCTATCATTAGACTTCGTGCTGATGGAAAACTTTATCCAGGCAATGGTGTTTCGACAGATATAATTGGCGCATGTATTAGGGCTTATATTAATGCGCTCAATAAAATAGTTTATGAGGAAAATTGATTATGAAATTTTCATTTCCAGATAAATTTGTGCGTGCTTCGAGCTTTACCGAATTATGTAATACCGTCAAGAGCTATGGCTTTGACGGGGTGGAGATTTTAGACGTTGAAGCGGAAAAGGTTGCGCATCAAGATAGTATTTTTAGAAGTGCCGTTACTACTGACGCAAAAAGAAAGTTAGTAAATCGCCATATATCTATTCCTGTAATTTCTTATTCCGAAAAAATCACCAAAGACACAGAAACGGAAAAGGTTATTAAATGTATCGACTATGCTTTAAGAGCTTCAGTTTCTAAGGTTGTTATTGAAATTGGCGAAGAGATGACGGATGAAGAACTTAAAATAGTTTTAAGCCCAATAATTTTTCATGCTAAACAAAGCAACGTGTCAATTTTATTGGAAACAACGGGCCCATTAGTTAAAACGGAAAAGATTTTGCAAGTTATTAATCTTTTCGCAACGGCAGTATTAAAAGTTTGTTGGAATATAAGAGAAACTTTTTTTACTGCAAAAGAAACGGCTGATAAAACCATTCAAACACTTGGGGCTTATATTGAATACGTTCGCTTAGGCGATAAAAAAGATGGAGAAAATTGTTTGATCGGAAGTGGTGAGCTTCCTGTTAAAGATTATATAAACGCTCTTCGTTCGTTAAATTTTGATGGGTATGTTTGTGTTATGGATTCGGGGGAAGTGTCTTCAGCCGATATTTTGCTTACACATTTCAAGAGTTATCTCACTACAACTTCTGATACTAAACTAGAGAAAACAATACATTATAATCGTAGTAAAACGGGAACTCATCCTTGGAAAAAGTATGACGTTTTAGATTTGACTTTTTCCGAAGTTTTAGACGAAATGGTGGCAAATTACCCTGACCAGTATGCGTTTAAATACACTACTTTAGACTATACTAGAACGTATTCTCAGTTTAGAGATGACGTGGATAGGGTTGCCGCCGCACTTATATCATTAGGTGTAGAAGCTGGTCATCACGTGGCAATATGGGCAACAAACGTTCCACAGTGGTTTTTAACATTTTGGGCAACTGTTAAAATCGGTGCAGTTTTAGTTACTATTAACACTGCATACAAAATTTACGAGGCGGAATATCTGTTAAGACAATCAGACACGCATACATTGATTATGATTGACAGTTGTAAAGATTCCGATTATAAAGCTATTATAGAAGAGTTATGTCCAGAGCTTAAAGAAGTAAAAGCGGGCGAGCCTTTATATTCAAAAAAGCTTCCATTTTTAAGAAACGTCGTAACCGTTGGTTTTGAGATGGATGGTTGCTTAGAATGGAAGGATTTTATTAAACGTTCTTCTCTAGTTCCTATGGAAGAAGTAAGAAGAAGGGCTTCATCTGTTAAACCTGATGACGTTTGCAATATGCAATACACTTCAGGAACGACAGGATTTCCTAAAGGTGTTATGCTTACGCATAGAAACATTGTTAATAATGGTAAGATTATTGGCGATAGAATGGATCTTTCAACGGCAGATAGGATGATGGTTCAAGTACCAATGTTTCACTGTTTTGGTATGGTTTTATCAATGACGAGTACTATGACGCATGGAGGAACGCTTTGTCCAATGCCATACTTTTCGCCAAAATCATCTCTTGCTTGCATTACTAATGAAAAAATCACTTGCTTTAACGGCGTACCAACAATGTTTATTGCAATGTTTAATCACTCTGATTTTACTAAAACAGACTTTTCACATATTAGAACGGGCATTATGGCGGGGGCAAATTGTCCTGCGGAGTTAATGAGAAAGGCTGCCGCCGAGATGAATATGAAAGAAATTATAAGCGTTTATGGTCAAACGGAAGCATCGCCTGGTTGTACAATGGGAGAAGTTAACGAAGATATTGATCATAGAGTTGAAACAGTTGGTAGCGCGTTTCCTGGTGTTGAATGCAAAATTATTGATCCCGAAACGGGAGAAGAAGTACCAGATGGGCAAAATGGTGAATTCGTTGCGAGAGGCTATAATATAATGAAGGGATATTATAAGATGCCTAAGGCTACTGAAGAGACTATTGATGCTGAAGGTTGGCTTCATAGTGGAGATATTTGTCAGAGAACACCAGATGGCTATTTTAAGGTTACAGGAAGACTTAAAGATATGATAATTAGAGGCGGAGAAAATCTTTATCCTAGAGAGATTGAGGAATTATATCTTACTCACGAAAAGGTTAGAGACGTGCAGGTTATCGGTGTTCCTGATGAGAGATATGGTGAAGAAGCATGTGCTTATATCATTTTGAAAAAGGGTGAAGAATCAACTAGAAAAGAAATGAGAGAATATGGGAACTCTCACATGGCTAAACATAAAGTGCCTAGATACTTCTATTTTGTAAAAGAATTCCCAATGAATGCAGCTGGTAAAATATTAAAATATAAAATGCGTGAAGAAGCTGCTGAAAAAATTAAAAATTATGAGGAATAGGTGAATCTCATGGAAATAAAAATTGAAAAAGCAAAAGTATTAAAACAAAAACCAGATTTTGATAAACTAGGTTTCGGTAAGTATTTTACTGATCACATGTTTGTTATGGATTATTCCGTTAATGAAGGTTGGCACGATGCAAAAATCGTTCCATTCGATTATATACCAGTGCATCCTGCTTCTACGGTGTTGCATTATGGCGCGGAAATCTTTGAAGGAATGAAGGCGTATAAAACGGAAGACGGGTTTCAACTTTTTAGACCATTAGAAAATTTAAAGAGAATGAACGATTCTGCAGAAAGACTCTGTCTTCCTGCAATCGATGAGGATATTTGGTTGAAGGCTCTTACAACTTTAATTAGTTTAGAATACGATTGGATTCCTAAAAAGGTTGGAACGTCTTTATATATTCGTCCATACATGTTTGGTAATGATGAAACTTTGGGCGTTCACGCAGTTCATAATGCTAAATTCGTTATAATTTTATCGCCTGTTGGCGCATATTATGCATCGGGACTTGCTCCTGTTAAAATTAGTATTGAAAATCAAGATGTTAGAGCTGTTAGAGGCGGAACGGGTTATGCTAAATGTGGCGGTAACTACGCTGCATCACTTAGAGCGGGAAAAAGGGCTGAAGAAAAAGGTTTTTCTCAAGTTCTTTGGCTTGATGGTGTTGAAAGAAAATATATTGAAGAAGTTGGCGCAATGAACGTTATGTTTAAAATTGACGGCAAGATTTATACGCCTAAACTTACTGGCTCAGTTCTTCCTGGTATTACTAGAAAATCATGTATTGAAATTTTAAGAGATTGGGGATATGAAGTTGAAGAAACTCTTATTTCAGTTGATGATTTAATTGCTGCTTCTGATAATGGCACGCTTGAAGAGGCGTGGGGTACTGGTACGGCTGCCGTAGTTTCTCCCATAGGGCATCTCTATTATGAAGGAGTTGACCACGAAATTTCAAATAATCAAATTGGTGAACTCACTCAAAAACTCTATGACGAACTTACTGGTATTCAGTGGGGTAATAGAGAAGACCGCCGTTCTTGGTGTTTAAAGGTAAAAGTTTAATGTTTAACAAACGTATCACTCTTATTATGGGGCATTATGGCAGTGGAAAAACGTTTGTTGCCGTAAATTACGCCATGGCATTAGCTCGTATGAAGAAAAACGTTTCTATATACGATCTTGACATTGTTAATCCATACTATCGTACGGTAGATGCTGTTAAGATGCTTGAAAGAGAAGGTGTTGATTTAGTTGTTTCACCTTTTGCTGAAACTAACGTTGATATTCCCGCAATGAACTCTGCTTCCTATAAAATGGTGGATGATTTAAATAGGTTTGCAGTTGTTGACGTAGGTGGGGATGATAGAGGTGCTTTGGCGCTAGGTAGGTTTCAAGAAAGGATTAAGCAGGAAAATAATTACGATGCATTGATGGTGGTAAATAAATTTCGCCCAGAAACAAGAGATATTTTCGGGGTTTTAACCGTTATGCAGGAAATTGAAAGGGCGAGTAAAATTAAATTTACCGGCTTAGTTAATAATTCCAATCTGGGAGATGAAACTACTGAAAAAGAAATATATGAAGGGTTGGATTTCTGTAAGGAAATAGAATTAAAAACAGGTGTTCCCTTGAAATTTACTGCCGTAAAAAAAGAATTATTAGAAAATATAAAAAATATACAAAACGTATTGTCGGTTGAGCCAATTAAATATGGCAACTGGCTATAAAGGAGAGAAAATGGCAAAGTTAATTTTTGATGAAGAGCGTTGCAAAGGTTGTGGCTTATGCGAAACAGCATGCCCTAAGAAGATTATTGCTCTTTCAAAGGAAAGAATCAATCAAAAGGGATATCATCCCGCTGAACTCACTGAAGAAAGTGCGTGTATAGGTTGTGCATCTTGTGCAATTATGTGCCCTGATGCCGTTATTACTGTGGAAAGATAGGAGGTGTAATATGGCTGAAAAAGTTTTGATGAAAGGTAATGAAGCCTTAGCGGAAGCTGCTATTATGGCAGGTTGTAATTATTATTTCGGTTATCCTATAACACCGCAAACGGAAGTTGCTGCATACATGGCTAAGCGTATGCCTAAAGTAGGGGGAACTTTCTTGCAGGCTGAATCTGAAGTTGCTGCAATTAATATGGTTATAGGTGTTGCGGCATGTGGTAAAAGAGTTATGACAAGTAGTTCAAGTCCAGGAATTTCCCTAAAGAGTGAAGGTATTTCTTACCTTGCTGGATGTGAACTTCCCGCACTTATCGTTAACGTTCAAAGAGGAGGCCCCGGTTTAGGTGGTATTCAACCTTCACAGTCTGATTATTATCAAGCAACTAAAGGTGGTGGACACGGTGATTATAAATTAATCGTTTTAGCACCTGCATCCGTTCAAGAAATGGTAGACTTGGCGTTTAAGGGGTTTGATCTGGCAGACAAATATAGAGTTCCTTCAATGATTCTTGCAGATGGTACTTTAGGACAAATGATGGAACCTGTTTCTCTCGATAAGGGTGTTGTTAACGAATATGCTAAGCCTTGGGCAACTAGTGGTACAGCAACCCATGAGGGTAGAAACGTTGTTAACTCATTATCGCTTTCTCCTGCACAACTTGAAGAATGGAATATTAGAAGATACAATAGGTATGCTACTATCGAAAAAGAAGAAGTTTTATTTGAAGAATATATGATGGAAGATGCTGATACATGTATTGTAGCGTTCGGTATCACTTCAAGAATTTGTAAAAATGCAATAAAGGAAGCTCGTAAAAAGGGTATTAAAGTTGGTATGATTAGGCCTATTACTTTGTGGCCATTCCCCAAGGATGCTCTTAAAAAAGCTTGTAAAAATGTTAAGAATTTCTTAACCGTTGAGCTTAATATGGGGCAGATGGTAGACGACGTTAAACTTGCTATCAACTGCGAAAAACCCGTGTATTTCTATGGAAGAACGGGTGGAGTGCTAATGACTCCAGACGAAGTTGTTTCACAACTTGAAAAAATAGAAAAAGGAGAAGCAAAACAATGGTAGTTTTTGAAAAAACCAAAGGTTTAACTGATAATCAGTTTCATTATTGTCCAGGTTGTACTCATGGTATAATCCATAGACTTGTTGCCGAGTGTTTAGAAGAGCTTGGTGTTTTAGACAAAACAGTTGGCGTTGCCAGCGTTGGTTGCTCAGTATTTTCTTATAATTACTTTAATTGCGATATGATTCAAGCTGCGCACGGAAGAGCTCCTGCCGTTGCTACTGGTGCAAAAAGGGCTAATCCTAATAACGTAGTATTTACATATCAAGGGGATGGAGATCTTGCTGCTATTGGTACTGCCGAAACTGTTCACTCTGCTGCAAGAAACGAAAACATTACAGTTATATTTGTAAATAATGCTATTTATGGTATGACTGGTGGTCAAATGGCTCCTACAACTCTTCCCAATCAAGTTACTCAAACCTCACCTTATGGTAGAGACGTTACAGTGGTTGGATACCCTGTTAGAGTATGTGAAATGCTTTCTCAGGTTGAAGGAGCTAGCTATCTTGAAAGAGTTGCCGTTAACAACGTTGCAAACATTAGAAAGGCTAAAAAAGCTATTATGCACGCATTTAAAAATCAAATTGAAGGTAAGGGTTTTTCACTTATTGAAATTTTATCTACTTGCCCCACAAACTGGGGATTAAGTCCAAAAGATTCACTTAAATGGCTTAATGAAAATATGGAAAAAAATTATCCTCTTGGTGTGTTTAAGGATAAATATAAGGAGGAAAAATAATGGCTTCTACTAAAATTCTTATCGCTGGATTTGGCGGACAAGGTATTTTATTCTCAGGAAAAGCCTTGGCTTTTACAGGCTTAAAGGCAGGAAAAGAAGTTTCTTGGCTTCCTTCATATGGACCGGAAATGCGTGGTGGTACAGCTAACTGTAGTGTTATTATTTCCGATGAACAAGTTGGTTCTCCAATTGTTGAAGAGCCAGATGTTCTTGTCGCAATGAACCTTCCTTCTTTAGATAAATATTTTCATCAAACTGTTAAAGGTGGTTGTATTGTTTTTGATAGTTCCTTAATTTCTAAGCAGGAAACTAGGGATGACGTTTCTATTTTTGGTATTCCAGCGACTAAACTTGCTAGTGATAACAACTTAAATGGCCTTGCAAATATGATCATTCTTGGAAAAGTTATTAAAGAAATTAATATTTTTACTTTGGATGAAATTAAAAATTGCTTAGCTCAAATGGTTCCTGCAAAAAAAGCAGAGCTTTTGGATAAAAATATAAAAGCTATTGAACTAGGTTACAATTATTAATAAAAAAATATTTCTAAAATAAAGACACCTATAAAATCAGTAGGGTGTCTTTTATTTTTAAATTAATTTATTATTATTTATTTTTTACATTATAAAAGTGAAAAATATAGTAGCATAATATCTTGCCTTTTTCATATATTGAAAATAGAAATAAAAAAAGGAGGATGAAAATGTCATTTTTCTGCAACTTTCAATCTGACAGAGCACCGGGGCCCATTAATGGAAACCCGCTTAACGGTTTATGTGATAAGGTTTGTATTGAGGTTAAAAAGGTTTTTGATGCGTGCATGCAACAAGGGCAAATTACAGATATAGTATTAAATGTAACTAATTTAACGCCGGCTAATCCTACATATCCTTTAACTTTTATCAGTGCAAAAAACACCATATCGAAGGGAACTATAAGCAACCTTTTAATTGAGCCATTAACAGAAAGACCTAATTGTTCTAGAGTAAAAACAGATATAATTGTACCTGTTTCCGTTGCATATACTGATGCAAACGGTGTTGAGGGGGTAGGTACTGCAACAATAACTATTCCAAAAGACGTAATATTAAATACGCCCTCGCCTTCTATTATGCCGTATGAGGTTGAGGCGGTAGTTTCGCTTGTTTCTACGATTGGGGAGTATACTGGCGAAAATCAGTTTACTGTAGATGCTTGTTCAAGCATAATCTTAAAGATCGTAATGGAAGTAGAATTATTAATTCCATCTTACGGGTACGTAGCAATTCCACCTTGTCAGGATTATAATCAAGAAGTTTGTGCTGGGTTTTTTGAATTGCCAATTTATCCACAATAGGTTCTTAAAATTTTATTAAAAAGCTACCTTAAGGTAGCTTTTTATTATACAAATAATTAGCCCTCAAATAGTTGGTATTACGACTTATATTTGTTAAAAAACTAACGAGTAATCATTAAGCGAATTTGAATATGTATAGTAAAATACTTGCAAAATAGATAAGCGGGTGTTATAATATTTAAATGAAAATTTTTGCAATAAGCGATTTGCATATCTCAACCAATACCGATAAGCCTATGGACGTTTTTGGGAAAAATTGGGAAGGATATCTTGAAAAAATATTTTCCGATTGGGAAAGCAAGGTTGGCGATGACGATATCGTGTTGATTGGTGGTGATATAAGCTGGGCAATGAATATAGAGGATGCCAAAGAAGATGTTGCTACTTTTTCTGCGCTTAAAGGCA
Organism: Christensenellaceae bacterium; assembly: GCA_045639245.1. GTDB lineage: Bacteria > Bacillota > Clostridia > Christensenellales > Borkfalkiaceae > UBA1259. The sequence continues at coordinate 2,139 of JAZUCS010000050.1, read as the reverse complement.
AAAAAGTCATGATAAAGGGCAATCACGATTATTGGTGGAGTGGAATTGGTAAAGTTAGAGACATGCTTCCCAAAGGCTTTTTTGCCCTTCAAAACGATTGTGTTAAGTTTGATAATGTTATTATTTGTGGATCTAGATGTTGGTCTACGCCTGGTTCTCCGGATTTTGACCAGAGTGATAATAAAATTTATTTAAGAGAAGTAGAAAGATTAAGGCTTTCATTTAATGCTGTTAATAAAATTAGAAAGGAAGGTGATAAAGTTATTGCTTTAATTCATTTTCCCCCATTTAATGCAAAGAGAGAAAATTCGCTTTTTACTGAATTATTTGAGAAAAACAACGTTGATGTAGTAGTTTATGGTCATTTACACGGCAAGTCTATTAGAAGCGATAAACTTGTTATAAAAAACGGGATAAAGTATTACTTAACGTCTTGTGATCAATTAGATAATAAATTACAGGAGATTGTACTATAATGGCAAAAATAAAAGAATATTTAAAAGCACTTCCTAAACGTTATTTTATTACTGCATTTTCCGGAATGGCGCAAGGATTATTTGTAACACTTATTGCAGGAACAATTTTGGCACAATTTGCCGGATGGATTGGTAACAACTATATAGGGAATACGCTCATGTATATAGCAAACCTTGCTAAAATACTTATGGGCGCAGGTATCGGTGTTGGAATTGCGCATGCTCTAGGTAAAAACAAACTACTTATTTTTGCAGCAGCAGTTGCTGGTATAATAGGCGCTTGGGCTGATCAGCTTATTATAGGCGGTGGTGGATATTCGTTAATCGTAACTAAAATTGGTTTGGGGCTTCCTGGTAATCCAATTGGGGCATATGTTTTAACTATGCTTGTTGTTGAAATTGTAGAGCTTTATGCAGGAAAAACTAAACTTGATATAATTTTAATACCATTAGGTGCGCTTATATTATCATTTGCAGGTATTTACGTAGCTTGGCCTTTCATTAAACTTATTGATTTATTTGCACAACTTTTAGTAATTACTATAAGTGCGGGCGCAACGGTAAAAGTAATAGTAGGTATAATTATCGCTGTAGTTATGGGTATTCTTCTTACTATGCCTACTTCTTCTGCGGCTATTTGGGTTGCAATTGCAACTTCAAATACTGCTATCAATAATCCAGAAATTTTTGCGATTGCGGGTGGTGCTGCTGTTGCAGGATGTGCTGCACATATGGTTGGCTTTGCCGTAACTTCTTATCGTGAAAACGGTTTTGGTGGTCTTGTTGCACAGGGACTTGGAACGAGCATGCTTCAGATTCCTAATATTATGAAAAAACCTATTATTATGATTCCTGAAATAATTTCTAGTGCACTTTCTGGGTTGGTTGCCGTTTTATTAGGCATAACATGTAACGCTGCTGGCGGTGGAATGGGTACTAGTGGTTTAGTCGGCTTGTTTGGCGTAATTGATTCTTGCACTAGTTACAACGTACCTCCAATTACTTGCGTTTTAGGAATAATCTTATGCTTGTTCGTTATTCCTGCTGTAATATCTTTACTCGTTAGTGAATTCATGAGAAAAAAAGGGTGTATTAATTATGGGGATATGAAACTTCCCGAATAATGATTAATTAATTTTTAATTATTGATAAAACCGTTTATTAAAAACGGTTTTATTTTTTTGCGAATTAGCATATTTTCTATATAAAGGAGTAATGTTGTATGGATATGGTAGAAAAGGAAATATTAACTCTAGAAGGAAGAAAATTCTTAAACTTAACACAAGTTTCGTCTGTCGATGCTTTTTCTGAAGAAAGCATAATATTAACAGTTAATGAAATTAAATCAAAGATAATAGGTGAAAAATTAAAAATAACCAACTTTAATAAATCTTCGGGAAACTTTTCATGCGAGGGTGTTATAAACGAAATAAAATTTGGGCATAAAAAAACACCTCTAATAAAAAAAATATTTAAATAATGTTCGTTACTTCAAGTCAAATATACGTTTTTATAGCTTCTATAACTTTTGGATGTTTTGTGGGTATTTTATACTCTTTCTTGAGTTTTTTTAAAGGCGTAAAAAAAATTATCTTTGATTTTATATATTTTATTGTTATTGCTCTAATATTTGTTTATTATTCGTTTAAACATAATTTCCCTA
>JAZUCS010000049.1:0-36158 GCA_045639245.1 Christensenellaceae bacterium | reverse complement strand
GACCGTTTTCAACTAAATCGACGCATCCGACGCAAACGCCTTTATTAAGGCGTTTTTAGTATTTCTTATAGTATTTATTATTCCCATTCAATAGTTCCTACTGGCTTTGGTGTAAGGTCAAGTAAAACCCTATTAATGCCTTCAACTTCAGCGGTAATTCTATTGGTAATTTTATGTAAGATTTCGTAGGGAATTTCCTCGATGGTTGCAGTCATTGCGTCAATGGTGTTTACGGCACGAATAATAGCAGGCCATCCTTCATAACGTTTATCATTTCTAACACCAACACTCTTCATATCTGGTACTGCAATAAAGTATTGCCATACTTTACCTGCTAGGCCATAATTGTCAAACTCTTCGCGAAGAATTGCATCAGCTTCACGGAGAGCGTGTAATCTATCACGAGTAATTGCGCCAAGGCATCTCACTCCAAGACCTGGACCAGGGAAGGGTTGACGGTCAACCATGCCAACAGGAAGTCCTAAAGCTTTACCAACAACTCTAACTTCGTCTTTATATAAAAGAGCGAGGGGTTCAACTAATTCAAATTGCATATCCTCAGGAAGCCCTCCAACGTTATGGTGTGCTTTAACGCCGTCGCTTTCCAAAATATCGGGATAAATTGTGCCTTGTGCAAGGAATGAGATCCCCTTGAGTTTAGAAGCTTCTTCATCGAAAACCTTAATAAATTCACCACCGATAATTTTTCTCTTTTGTTCGGGGGCGGAAACGCCTTCTAATAAATTCAAGAATCGGTCGGTCGCATCAACGTAAATAAGATTAGCATCTAGTTCTTTGCCGAAAACTTCGATAACTTGTTCGCTTTCGCCTTTACGCATTAATCCGTGGTTTACGTGCACGCAAACAAGTTGTTTACCGATTGCTCTTATTAAAAGTGCGGCAACAACCGAGCTGTCAACACCACCTGAAAGAGCTAATAAAACCTTTTTGTCTTTAACTTGTTCTCTTATTTTTGCAACTTCTTTTTCAATAAATTTATTAGCTAGTTCAAAGTTGTTAATTCTCTCCATATTTTCAGGACGAACAATTTTCTCCATATTTTTTCTCCTTTAAGTAAAACTTACTCTTGATAATTTTTTATAAAGTAACTAACTCTTTCGTTAATCTTATCCTTGCCTAGAATATGCATGATTTCGTAAAGGTTAGGTGTGCAACTTCTAGTGGTTAAGCAAACTCTAAGAGCGGTGCTTATATCGGCAACGTTTCCCTTATAAGCTTCGGGGTTTTTCTTATATTCCTTAATGTTAGATGCGTAGCCTAACTTTTCACAAAGAATTTTAACTTTGTTAAACCACTCTGTATTATCGTCGTTTTCATCATAATATTCGTTAAGATAGGTAGTAATTAGTTGCGTGATAAATTCTTTATCTGTAATTTTCTTAAAGTCATAAACGACGGGGGAAGCAAAGTAGTCGTCGTACATATATTCAATTTGTGAGTATATATCCTTAAAAGTGGTAAAGTCCTTTCTCGGTTTAGCTGATTCTCTTTCAATATTGATAATGCTCTTATAATATTCGGGGTTGCATTCAATTAGAGAAGCAAGTTTTTGGTCGTACTCTTTAGCCCAAGCGTAAGAAAGTTGGTAGAGTTCTTCTTTAGTCATTTTTGAAATAACGTCTTTGGAGATATTATTGAGTTTTTCTAAATCGAAAATAGCACCACTTTTACTCATTTTATCAACAGATAATGGGAAAGTTTCGCTATCCGTAAAGGGGTTTTCCTTTCTCCATTCTTCAAAATTGGAGTTGATTAAGGTTAGAAGATATTCTGAAATAGCCTTAATGGGATATCCTTCGTTAAAGAACCATCTAGAATCTGCCCATTCGTCGTAACGTTTGGAGATTTTTCTAATAGCTCCTGTGTTTTTATCGACAGTCATAACTTGTGCTGTGTGTAAATAGTTAGGAGCGGGGAGATTCATGTATCTAAACAACTGTAAATGAAGTGGAACACTGGGAAGCCACGATTCATCTCTAATAACTGTGGTAGTGCGCATAAGAGTATCGTCAACCAAGTGCGCCAAGTGATATAAAGCTGTTTTATCGCTTTTCAAAATTACGTAATCTGTAAAATTAGCAATAAATGATATTTCTCCACGAAGCAGGTCGTTGCAAATAACCCTTTCCGTTTGGTCACCATCAGCTTTAATTCTTATTTTGAAGGTTTTGCCAGCTTCTAGATTATCCTTTACTTGTTCATAAGATAAATTTCTACATTTTGCCCATCTGCCATAATATCCTGGAGGAACGGAAAGACGTTGTTGTTCGCATCTTGCAGTTTCTTCTTCCTCTTCGGTGCAAAAGCAGGGATATGCTAAGCCTCTTGACACCAAATCTTTAGCAAAGGCTTTGTAATATTCGTTTCTTCTGCTTTGTAGATAAGGACCGTATTCGCCTATATCTTCCGTTTTGCTAACGTATCCTTCGTCAATTTTAATGCCTAGTTTTTTTAACATAGGATAAATAAGGTCAGCAGAGCCTTCTACTTCTCTTTTTTTATCTGTATCTTCAACTCGTAACATGAATACGCCACCACTTTGGTGAGCAAGATAACTATTAATAACCGTTTGATAAACCCCACCAATATGAACGTAGCCTGTAGGGCTTGGTGCGAATCTCGTTACCATGGCATTTTTACCAAGATTTCTTTCTGGATAACGCCCCAATAATTCAGGTACGGTAACCGTTACTTCCGGAAACAATAATTGTGCAATATCTTTATATGTATACATCGTTTTTCTCCTCTTAATAAGGTTATCACAAATGAAAAAAAATTGCAACAGTTAAAGTGAAATTATAAAAAAATACTTGTCAATATTTTTAATGAATGTTATAATAACAAAATAGGAGAAAAAGCATTATGACTATTGATGAAATAAGAAAAATTGCAGAACTTTCTATGTTGGATTTTTCTGACGAAGAACTTGAAAATTTTCAATCGGAATTTGCTACTACAAACGAGAAGATAAAAAGAATTGAAGCTGTTAATCTTTCAGGCGTTACCTATCAAATTCCCGTTATGGAATACGACGATTTGAGAGAGGACGAAGTTATGTCTTCTTCAAAAAGAGAAGACACTTTGAAAAATGCTCCAAAAAAGGACAGTATTTCTTTTATATTGCCTAAGGTGGTGGAATAATGGATTTGTTTAGATTAAGTGTTTGCGAAGCAAATAAAGGTTATATTAACGGTGATTTTTCAGCTGTTGACATGGTTAAAAGTTGCATTTCAAGGTGTGAAGAATTTAAAACTAAAAATGCCGTTATCGAAATTTTTGAAGATGCGCTTTCTTTAGCTGAAAAACTTGATGAAAAAAGAGCTTTGGGAGAAAAGCTTGGTAAATTAGCAGGCGTTGTAGTTACCATAAAAGACAACCTTTTGCTTGAAGGCAAAAAAGCTACCGCTTGTTCTAATTTTCTAAAGAATTTTACTGCAACCTATACTGCAACGGCTCTTCAAAAATTGATTGACGAAGACGCTATCATTTTAGGTAGAACTAATATGGATGAGTTTACTTTAGGTAGTGACGGTAAGAGTTCTATTTATGGAGCAAGTGTTAATGCTATAAAAGACGGAGTTATAGCAGGTGGAAGTAGTGGAGGCTCTGCTGTAGCAGTTGCGCTTGGTTTTTGTGCGCTTTCTATTGCAAGCGATACAGGTGGTTCTGCTAGGAAACCCGCTGTGTATAATGGCGTTTGTGGTGTTAAACCCACATACGGTGCGATTTCAAGACACGGGTTATATTCTAACGCACCAAGTTTTGATCAAATTGCGCCTATCGCAAGGTCGGTAAGTGATTTAGCGTACGTTTTAGAAATTATTTCAGGTAAAGACCAATTTGATATGACGACGGCTATTGGACAATTAAACCTTAAAATAAATGACAACATAAAAGAGAAGGTTATCGGTATAGAAAAGAACTTAATTGAAAAGTGTAAGGAAAGTGCCGTTTATCCTGAGTTTATTAAACTTTTAGATTTCTTAAAAACTTTTGGTATTAAAATTAAGGAAGTTGAAATTGAAAATATTTTACTTGCTAACGACGTGTATGATTTAATTTCCTGCTCTGAAATTGCAAGTGGTTTTGCTAGATATGATGGATTAAAATACACAACTCAAACGGAAAGCCCCAAAAATGTTGGCGAACTTTATAAAAAGAGTAGGAAAGAGGGCTTCGGAAAGGAAGTTATTAGAAGAATTATGGTTGGCAACTATATTCTTTCACAAAACAAGGCTTATCATAAAGCAAATGATTTAAGACAAGCTTTAATTAATAGTGCAAAGGAAGTATTTACTCAGGTTGATGCGTTAATTCTTCCCACAGCACTAGACGTTGCACCTAAGGTAGGAGAAAAAGTGAAAGAGGAAGAGAAGTTATTAAACGTTATTGCAAACGTGCTTAGAGTTCCTGCAGTAAGCGTGCCTTTTAGTAAGAGTAGTGAGGGGCTTAGCTATGGTGTTACACTATTTGCGGGCGAAAAACAAGATGCTATTGCTCTTTCTGTTGCTAACTTTATTGAAAAAAATTATGTTGGAGGGGATAAATAATGTACGATAAATACGAAGTAGTAGTCGGTCTTGAAATTCACTCCGAGTTAAAATCTAAAACCAAGGTGTTTTGTTCTTGTGCAAACGTTTACGGAGCAGAACCTAATACTTTAGTTTGTCCCGTATGCTTGGCTCTTCCCGGCACTAGTCCCGTGGTTAATAAAAAGTGTATGGAACTTACTGTTAAAGCTGGTCTTATGACCAATTGTAAAATTAACGAGTATAGCTATTTTGAAAGGAAAAATTACTTTTATCCCGACCTTACTAAGTCATACCAGATAAGTCAAGTTGCTCTTCCCACTTGCGTTGATGGATACGTTACGTTATCAAGTGGCAAGAAAATTGGAATTAGTGATATTCACTTAGAAGAAGATACAGGTAAGTTAACGCATATTGGAGATAAATCTTATATCGATTACAATCGTGCGGGTGTGCCACTTATTGAAACGGTTACGGCTCCCGATATTTCAAGCGGAGATGAAGCTGTTGAATTCTTAGAAAAATTAAGGGGAATATACATTTACGGGGATATCGCAGAGTGTAAATTAGAACAGGGTGGTATGCGTTTTGACGTTAACCTTTCTGTAAGAAAGAAGGGAGATACGAAACTTGGCGAAAGAGTTGAGATGAAAAACTTAAACTCCTTCCGTTCCGTTAAGCGTGCCATTGAATACGAATCAGCTAGACAGATTGCACTTATCGAAGCAGGTGAAACAATACCTAATGAAACGAGAAAGTGGGATGAGGATAAAAATGAAAACGTGCCTATGCGTGCAAAGCTTGCAACAGCCGTATATAGATGTTTTGCCGATCCCGATCTTCCCATGGTTCACCTAACGCCGGAATTTATTGAAAGTGTAAGAGCAGGGTTGCCTTTGAATGTTGATCAACTTAAAGAACTTTATACCAAAGAATACAACCTTACAGAATATGATGCAGGTGTTTTAACTGCTTCTAAAATGATTTCTGATTTCTTTAACGAGTGTATCAAACTTTACCAAAAGCCTAGAGAACTATCCACTTGGGTACAGTCGGAGTTGATGAGAAACGTTAAAGATACAATTGGTATTTCAGCTGAAAACTTCGTTAAAATTATTAAGATGAGCGAGGAGAAAAAGATTTCAAGAACCAACGCCGTTCCTCTTATTGCAGAAGTAATTAAAACGGGAAAAGAACCGGAAGCGCTTGCAAAAGAAATGGATATAATTAACTCCATGAACGACAATGAATTAGAACCTCTAATCGATGCTTTGATTAATGCTAATCCTAAAGCGGTTGCTGATTATGCGATAACGCCTGATAAGATTATTACCTTTTTCGTAGGTCAACTTATGAAACAAACTAGGGGTAAGGCTAACGTAGTTCTTGCAAAACAAATTTTAAATGACAAGCTTAGTAAATAAATGAGAATAAATAAAACCCCGAAAAGTTCGGGGTTTTTAGTTTTAAATATTTATTGTTGTATAAAGGATTTTGCATATTTTCCAGGAGAAGTTCCTACAGAGTTTTTAAACACTCTTATAAAATTCGCATAATCGTCAAAACCGCAGGAAAAAGCCGTTTCGGTTACATTTTTTCCTGCTAGAAGCATTTTTTTAGCTTCGGTAATTCGTCTACTAACTAAATATTTGGTTACAGTTGTAGAACAATACTTGCTAAAAATTCTGCAAAGTTGAGTTACTGAAATATAACTGTTTTCAGCTATATTTTTTAGCGTAATTTTTTCATTAAAATGAGTGTTGATATACGCTATTGCTCTTTTAACCGTTTCAGGTTGTGTGGATTTATGCGTTTGATTATTGTGCGTTTTAAATACATTATTTAAATATAATAAAAACTCGATAACTTTATTTTTTTTATAAATAGGATCACCAAAACCATAATCCTTATTGATTTTTTCAATTAAAGAAAGGGTGATTTGTAGCTCGCTTTCGTTTAATTGTACGTAAGAAATGTTACCATAAAAACATTCGGCTAAATTTATTCCGTCTAAAGAATTAGAATATAAAAAAGCAGGGTGTATTTGTATAACGTAACGAGAAAACTTTTTGAGTCCTGCACTGTTTACCTTGTGTGCTTGATATTGGTTTACAATAAAAACACTTCCTCTTTTTACGTCGTAAATTTTATTGTCTATTATAAAGCTAGTTGCAGGGGAAAGAGCTATTAAAACTTCACAACAATCGTGAATATGCATATTGTGAGTTGTGGTTGGGTCGTCGGAATAATAAAAGCCAAAACTCTTATTGGCTTCGCAATAAGTTATCGCTTCACTACATGAAGGGAAAAAACAGTTCATAAAAATTCCTTAATAATGTTATTAATATACTATAATTATAACACTCAGTGGTAAAATTAGCAATAAATATGGTAAAAAAAGCAATAAAATTGCAAATCATATATGTTAAAATCGTACTATGGTAAAAGTAAACGTGTATAGTGCCGAGGGTGAAAATCTTTTTTTCGCGCAGGGTGAAAGTGTAATAGGTGAATATGAAGGCGAGCTTGCTTCTGGCAGTAAAATTAAAGTTTTGCTTGATGGCGTTAGCTTTATTAAGCTTAAACTAGAAGACATGAAAGAATGTATAGTTTACGCGCCTAATGGATATTTTGAATTCGTAGTGCCAAATGATAGAGAGTTAAGATGTGGTTATCCCCCGTTGGCATTTAAAAAAGACAAACACTTTATTTCAGTGCAGGATGCAACTGATGAAGAAGTTTATAGTATTAGAAATATTGCACTTAATCCATACGATTTAAGAGGGAAAAGTAGAACTTTTCCACACGCAAAGGCAAGTTTTGTAACTAGAGATGACCCCTGTTTTTACGAACGTAACGCAATCGACGGAGAAAAAAATAATCAAGGTCACGGTGGCTATCCATATCATTCTTGGGCAGGGGGTGCAAGAGAGGATTTGGTTTACGAGCTTGATTTTGGAAGAGAAGTTGTTATTTCGCAATTGGTTTTTTATCTTAGGGCAGACTTTAAGCATGATAAAAATGGTGTTCCACACGATTCCTATTGGAAAAGCATAGATATTGAGTTTGATGATGGTTGTATAAAACGGTTAGAGTTTACTCTTAAAAGCGATAACCTTTACGAAGAAAATTCTATAGGGCAAACGATAAATATAAACAATATAAAAACGAAAAAAATTAAGCTTATAAACTTTAGGCAAGCAACGGACGTTTTGTCATTTGCAGCGCTTACACAAATTGAAGTTATAGGTAATTATATAAAGGAGAAAAATGAAATGGAAGTTAGACAAGCTTCAAACGCAAAAGACGTTAAATATTATACTACAGAAAGACTTCGTGAAGAGTTTCATATTGCAAATCTTTTCACTAAGGATAACGTAAATATGGTTTACAGCCACATTGATAGAATTATTACTGCTGGGCTTATGCCTGTTAGACAAGAACTAGCTTTAAAAGGTGGCAAGGAGCTTGCATCGGAATATTTCCTCGAAAGAAGGGAAATGGGCTGTATTAATATTGGGGGTAAAGGTATTATCACCGTAGATGGCGTTGAATACGAAATGAACCCAAGAGATGGTATTTATATTGGCAAAGGAAACAAGGAAATTAAATTTAAGAGTGTTGATGAAAATGCTCCTGCAAAATTTTACGTTTCCTCTTGCCCTGCACACACTAGTTATCCTATAGTAAAAATTGATATTACTAAAGCTAGAAAAGTGCCGTGTGGTTCGGTTGAAGAATGTAATAAAAGAGTAATAAATCAATATATACACCCAGACGTTATCAAGAGTTGTCAACTTGCAATGGGTTTAACTCAACTTGAAGTTGGCTCTAACTGGAACACTATGCCTTCTCACACGCACGATAGAAGAATGGAAGTTTATCTCTATCTTGATATGGGTGAAAACGACGTTGTATTCCATATGATGGGTGAGCCTACTGAAACTAGACATATTATTATGCATAACGAGGAGGCAGTTATCTCTCCATCTTGGTCTATTCACTCTGGTGTTGGTACGAAAAATTATTCTTTTATTTGGGCTATGTGCGGTGAAAATCAAGAGTTTACCGATATGGACCATATTGAAACTAAAGATTTAAGATAGTTTTTAGGAGAAAAATTATGGCAAAAAAAAACATATTTAGTCTTGAAGGTAAAATCGCCTTAGTTACAGGTGCTGCTCATGGGATAGGCTATGAAATGGCAAAAGCGCTTGCTCAAGCTGGGGCGAAAGTTGTGTTTAATTCAAGTAGTGCTCAGTCTATGCAAAAGGGACTTGAAAGCTACAAGGCAGACGGAATTGATGCTAAGGGTTACGTTTGTGACGTTACCGATGAAAACGCTGTTAACGCAATGGTTAAAGATATTGAAAAGGAAATTGGTGTTATTGACATTCTAGTAAATAACGCAGGTATTATTAAACGTATTCCGATGTGCGAAACTACTACGGCAGAATTTAAGCAGGTTATTGACGTGGATTTAGTTGCACCCTTTATTTGTGCAAAAGCAGTTATCCCTTCAATGATTAAAAAGGGTGGCGGTAAAATTATAAACGTTTGCTCTATGATGAGTGAGTTGGGTAGAGAAACCGTTTCCGCATACGCTGCAGCGAAAGGTGGACTTAAGATGCTTACAAAAAATATTGCTTCGGAATACGGCGAATATAATATTCAATGTAATGGTATTGGTCCGGGATATATTGCAACCACTCAAACTGCGCCATTAAGAGAGCTTCAGCCAGACGGAAGCAGACATCCTTTTGACAGTTTTATTATTTCTAAAACACCTGCTGGTAGATGGGGAAATGCAGAAGATCTTGCAGGACCTACCGTATTTTTAGCATCAGAAGCTTCAAACTTCGTTAACGGACACGTATTATATGTCGATGGTGGCATATTAGCATATATTGGCAAACAGCCTAAGTAATTATTATGGTTTACGATACAATTATTTCACAAAATAAACAATGGGTTGAAGAAACCTTAAATAAGATTGATAAAAAACTTTCGATAGTGGTAAAAAGAAACGCTGAAAAAATTCCATATGGTGGGGATGAAAATGGTATGTATCTTGATGCTTCCACTGCACCATTAACTTGGACTAACGGATTTTGGCCGGGTATGTTGTGGCTTATGTATAATCGCACGGGTAATCCTGATTATAAAGCTGTTGCAGAATGGGCGGAAAAGGTTTTAGACGGAGGATTTGCTCGTCCTGAAAAAACTCACCACGATACAGGTTTTATTTGGCATATCTCAAGTGGCGCAAACTATCGTTTAACGGGTAATGAAGATTCTAAAAAGAGAAATCTTTTAGGTGCAATGATACTCGCTAGCAGATATAATTGTGACGGAAACTTTATTCGCGCGTGGCCAAGAGAAGATGCTGAAGGGTGGACTATTATTGATTGTATGATGAATCTTCCACAATTATATTGGGCTTCTGAAGTGACGGGGGACGATAGGTTTAAAAGAATTGCCATTCATCAAGCAGATATGTCTATGAGAGACCACGTAAGAAAAGATGGTTCAATTAACCACATTGTTTGCCATGATGTGGATAAAAGGGATACTGTTATTGAAACACTTGGCGGACAAGGGTACGCAGTTGGTTCTTGTTGGGCTAGAGGACTTTCTTGGGCGATTTACGGGTTTATTATTTCTTACCATTATACTGGAAAAAAAGAATATCTTGCAACTTCTGAAAAAACAGCTAGATATTTTATAGAAAATGTTAAAAAGACAAATTATTTACCCCTTTTAGATTTTTGTCAACCTACAGAACCTGTATATTATGATTCTTCCGCTGGAGCAGTTACGGCTTGTGGGCTTATTGACCTTGCAAAGACGGTTGATAATCAAGAAGATAAGGAATACTATCTTTCATCAGCAATAAATATACTTAAAGCGATGGATGAAAAATGGTGTGATTATTCTCTTGAAACAGACAATATTTTAACCATGTCGTCAGTTTCTTATAAAGGCAAAAAACACGTTAACGTAATCTATGGAGATTTCTATTTTATAGAGGCTTTATTAAAGCTTGCGGGTAGTGAATTTACCCCATGGTAAAAATTATGAAATTTGAAATTAAAAACCCCAATTATAAATTAAGTCCGTTTACAGGGCTTACGAGAGAACATTGGATAAATGCGGGCAAGTTTTTACTTGATTCAGTTTTTAGCAACGTTAAGGATTTTAACGCACCTATAGTTGTAGAGAGAGTGGAAAGGAAAATAACTTATCCACACCTAAATTTAAATTATTCTAAAGAAGCGATTATACGTGAAGAAAAAGCCCAACGTTTCGAGGGGCTTGCACGTTCTTTTCTCATTGCCTCTTTGCTTATTAATGATAATCCTAACATTACTTGTAATGGCTTTCTTCTAAGAGAGTATTATAAAAATCAAATTCTTCTTGCCGTGCAAAGAGAAGGTGAAAATTCCATTGGTTGGTATAGCGACGTTATTACTAGCAGTAGCACTTCTATTGTGCAACAGACAGTGGAGTCTGCAGGGCTTTGTGTGGGGCTTTATAATTGTAAAGACTATATTTGGAATACCTATTCTACACAAGAAAAAAATCTTATTCTTGATTTTATATCAGAATATGCATACGGAAATACTAACGGCAATAATTGGCAGTTTTTTAATATGTTAGACCTTGCCTTTTTAAAGATGAACGGCAGAGAGATTGATAGAAAACTGATGGAATTTTATGCTAAAAATATGCTTTCATATTATGCGGGTGACGGTTGGTATAGAGATGGTTGGAATTTCGATTATTACAGCGTTTGGGCATTTAATTTCGAAGCTCCACTTTGGAATGTTTGGTACGGTTACGACAATATGAAAGATATTGCGTTAGAATTTGAAAAGAATTCTAACTTGCTTATGAAAACCTTTCCTGATTATTTTGATAAAGATGGACATATGCTCATGTGGGGAAGGAGCAATATTTATCGTTTTGCAGTAGGTGGGGCGATTGCTGGCAATATGATTTTAAAAAAACACGCAAAAAACTACGGTAATTTACGTCGAGTAGTTTCAGGCGCGCTTTTACAATTTATGCAAAGAGATGATTTTATGGGCGAAAATGGTGTGCCAACTATGGGCTTTTATGGCCAGTTTTCGCAGTTGGTGCAAAGTTATTCTTGTACAGAATCAGTATTATGGATTGGTAGAGCGTTTTCTCTTCTTGCTCTTCCTAAAAACCATCCTTTCTGGACGACAAGAGAAAGAAAGGGAACTTTTGAAAGACTTTCTAAAAAAGGCGTAAAAGAAACGGTGCTTAATTCTTCTGCTCTCGCTTTTACAAATCATAGGGCAAATGGAACTACTATTTTAAGAACGGGTAGAGTTTTGCAAAATCCTAAAAATTCAAATGGATGCAATCAATATGCAAAACTTTCTTATAGTAGTAAATATCCTTGGGAAGCATCACTGAAAGAGGCTATTGATCCCTGCGGATACGTTATAAAAGTGGGGGATGAATATTCTAGAGCTAATGTAATTTATTGGTGTGGTGAAAAAAAGGGCGTTTTATATAGAAGAGAATACTTTAATTATGATTTTATTAACAAATCTAAAGTAAAAATTATTGATCTTGCCGATTTTGTAGTTCCTTGCGGAATTTTTCGTGCCGATAGATTTTTGTTAAGAAAAAAGGAAGATGCTCAAATTACTTTATCTTCTTACGGATTTCCTGATAATGGAACGAAAATTGTTAAAAAGAGTGTTGACGGTGCAACTGCTTTAATATTAAAAGGCTACGATAAAATGGGCAAACAAAAACAAATGGCGTTTACCATTTACGGTGATTTTAAAGTTTTTACAACAAGTAGCGAAGGAACTAACGCTGATTCTGAAAAATCTATCGTTGTTAGCGCAATGAAAAAGATTGTAAAAAGTGATTATTCTTGTCCACTCTTCTTTTCTCAAACTTTAACTATAGAATCTCACGAAGATTTTAATGATGAAGAGCTGTTTCCGATAAAAACTATAAACAATATCGCTAACGGCGTAAAAATAACGCTTAAAAGTGGCGTTAAAAAACTTATTAATTTCATCGGTGTTGAAAGTAATATGCAAATGTAAAACATAAAAAAACTCCAAAAGTTTGGAGTTTTTTTATGTTTTTATGTTCAGTTGTTAATTTGCCCATACGGACATATTATCGTAGCAAAACTTTGCAATTTCCTTTGTAGGTTCTACTGAGCCAGCTTCCACCCATTGCATTATTACGTTTGCCATACCGCCTGCCCAAATTATTCTTAAATATTTGTTTTCGGGGGAAACCGTAGCGTCGTGCAGTACCATTTCGTTTATAATGGAAAAATATTCTTCCTTAAATCCTGCGTTAAATATAGTTTTTAATGAAAAAGCGTCCTCTTTTATATTCTCAAACATTTGCTCATACCAATCTATTCCAGTTGATTGCCTAAAAGGACTGCCTATTTTATCTAAAAGGCGCTCTATACTATCTAAAACAATTTTTCTAAGTAGCTCTTCTTTAGAGTGATAATTGCTATAAAAAGCCATTCTAGATACGCCCGCTTTTTTACAAAGTTCTGTTATAGTTATAGAAGCAAAGGGCTTTCTATTCATTAAAATTATTAACGCTTGCTGTAAACTTTCTTTAACTATTTTATTTAAACTTTGATTGTGATTTTTAAGGGGGAATTGTTTTTTTTCATTCATAATAATTTTCCAACTTTTTGATTTGTAAGCTTACAATTGTAAACACCGTAATTATAACAAATAATTATAAAAAAGTAAAGTAAAATCTTTTATTCTAGCAAGAAGGAGATGGCGCTTATATATTAAATAGGATGGCGAATTGGGTCTATTTGAAACAAAAAGAGCACTTTTTTGTGCTCTTTTAAAATTGGTAGCCCCACGGAGACTCGAACTCCGGATTCAGCCTTGAGAGGGCTGCGTCTTAACCGCTTGACCATGAGGCCATATGTTTAGCGTTAGTAGTATATCACAAAAAATTTTGTTTGGCAACAAATTTTTCATATAACAAAAAAACAACCTGCATCGGCCGACGGAACAGAAAATAATAACCCGTTTTATAAACAGGCGAATACCTCTCTCAATGAGTCTGCATCTCTCGGAAAAAAGTTCGCGTATGCGCCGAACAGAGAGCTCCGCTCTTCAATTGAGAATACGGTTTTCTTTAATAAGTTTTGTGGATTTTTTTTGCAGTTCCTATCGCACCATGAAGGTTAATTTTATTGTAGCAAAAAACGTTGTCTATTGCAAGGATTATTTGACATTTTATTATATTTAAGATAAAATTTAATTGGAAATATTTACCTATGAAAAAATTTATTAATTTGAGAACTCCGTTATTTATAGGTTTTTCAATAATAGCGGGTATTATAATTGCATATAGTATACTCGTACAAGCTTTAGTTTTAGCGATATTAGTAATTTTATTTTTCTTAGGTTTTATTGTTCTATATTTAGTGTATGGTTTTTTAGAGGGTAAAAAGATTTATTGTCTTTTATTATCCTCTTTTTTTGTAATTTTCTGTCTATTTGGGGCAATATTTTTCACCGTAACCGTCAACAAGTTTAGAAATGCTGATTTGGGTAACCATATTTGCGATATTACTGGTACTGTCTGTGAAGTTGTTGAGTATGAAAGTTATAGTAAAGTTATATTAAAAAAGGTTGAAATAGATTATCCTGAATATATTTCAACTAAGTACAAAATTGCAGTTAATTTCAATGGCAAAACAGAATTGGATTTAGGTGATAAAATTTCATTTACGGCAACTCTAGTTGACAGGGAAGTTTTTTATAAAGGTAAATTTAATTGTTACGATATTGGAAATAAGGTTAAATATTCTTGCAACCTTTCCTTTGGGGATTACGTGCTTTTAAGCAATGAGAAAACTTTATTTGAAAAGTCTAGGTTATTTATAAAGAATACTCTAAAAAGTGGGCTTTCTGAAGAAGCTTTTTCCGTTACGTTTGCTCTTTTAACAGGGAATGACGATTATATAGAAACACAAACGATAAATAATTTTAGAGCAGCTGGAGTTGCACATATTTTTGCAGTTTCCGGCTTACATATAGGGTTTTTATCAACGGTATTATCTTTTATTCTTTCAAAGTTAAAAATAAATAAAACTTTCAATGCACTTTTTATTGTTTTTTGTCTAATATTTTATTCAGGAATATGTGGATTTTCGGCATCTTCTTTAAGGGCTACAATTATGTGTGCTACTATGTTGTTTGCTTCGTTATCCGGTGAACGATACGATGGAATAAATTCAATGGGCGTTGCACTTTGCGTATTGCTTTTAACTTCACCGATGCAGTTATTCTTTGCTGGTTTTCAGCTTTCGTTTGGCGTTGTTTTTGCAATACTTGTTATGAGCAATAGATTAACTAAACTTCTTAAATTTTTACCTGATAAACTAGCTTCTGCACTTGCTACTGTAATTTCCGCTCAACTTGCAAGTATTCCCATTATGCTCGCACATTTCGGTGCTTTCTCATTAATTTCTATAATTGCAAATTTATTATTTATTCCAATAGTTTCAATCATTTTCACAATAGCTTTGGTTAGCGTAAGTTTATCCGGCTTATTTTTATTGCCTGAAATATTACTTCCATTAGATTATATTATAAATGGCGTTATAGTAATTATAAATGCGATTGATTTTACCGTTTTTATGATTAGCGGAATAGTTATAGGATTTTCTATAATATTTTACTATCTTGCGTTCTTTGTATTCTCTGGCATGGTAAATCTTAAGTCGTCAATTAGGAGATTAACGGTTATCGCTTTGCTAATATGTTTTACGTTGGGCTTTATTTGTGAAACCACTGTTGAATTTTATGCATGTAAGGTATATTCCACTGCGTGTGATACTTATGCAGTATCTCTTATTGACCAACGTGGAGAAAGAACGCTAATAATTAGTTACGCCTTTTCATTTAGTGACACTGAAGGTATAAAAGAGATAACGACAAACAGGGGAGTTAATACAATTGACAGCCTAGTTGTTTTAAGTGGGGAAAATAATCTTTCCTTACAAGAAATTTGTACTGAGATTATATACTTAATTAACGTAAAGGAAGTGTATTCTTACGGTGAAATGACAGATAATGAAAAATCCTTGCTTGCTAAATCCTTTCCAACAGTAGAATTTTATAGTGTTTTAAGCGAAGAAATTAAAATTGGGCACAAATATGGTAATTATCTTCTAAACGGAAAGGCGTTTTACGTTTCTAACAATAATGTTTCGGCAATTTTTTGTGGAGACGTTTCTAAAGAAAAAGAATTTTCAGAAATTGATGGATTGAAGGTGAATTTAGCTACGGTTTATCAATGGGAGGAATATTTATTTTCTCTACTCGACGTGCGTGATAAAGCTACTTATGCCTTTTCCAACGTTTATGATAGCGCTAAAAAACAAGGTTACTTAGCTTATTATTTAAAATGAATACTTAAATAATTGAATTTTCGTTGCAAAAAAAATAGTAAAGTGATAAACTGTTATAAGAGGAAGTTTGTTTTGAATTTTTCGTTATTAAAAAAGAGTCTGGAAAGTGGAGAAAACTTTCCTGTATATCTCGTAGAAGGGGAAGATGCATATTTTAGAGCAAGTGCTTTGAAAGCTCTAAAACTTTTTTACGTTAATGAACCTTCAATTAATTTTGCTTCTTTTGATGGTGAGAACTTGAAAGATTTTGCTCAATTTTCCGATTTTCTCATTTCTCTTACGAGTTATCCTTTTATGAGCGAAAAAAGAATGACGGCGGTGCATGAATATTATCCTTCAAAAGATGCTGTGAAAAAAATTTCTGAGTTAATATCTTCAAGAAAAACTGAAAGTTCTGTTTTGGTAATCGTTAACGAAAAAATGGATGAGAATTTAAAAAAATTACCTTCCGTTTGTGTAGTAGAATGTAAAAAAGGCGATGCTAACTTGCTTGCCAGATGGGTTAAAGGCACTTGTGAACGGGAAGGCGTTAGCATCGAGCTTGAAACAGCGAGTATATTGTGTGAATACTGTCTGTGTGATATGGCGAGAATTTCTACCGAAACGGAAAAATTAATTTGCTTTGCGTTAAATAAGAAAATTATCGAAAAAAATGATATTCATGAATTAGTTTATCAAGACAGCGAATATAAAATTTACGAGATGACCGATTTTATTGCCAAAAAACGTATTGATAAGGCAATGACTATTGTTAACGAGCTTTTAAGCAAGGGTGAAACGGAACAAAGATTATTACTTTCTATCTATAATTACTTTAGGCGATTATTACACGTTGCTATAAGTTCGTTGAATGAAGCAGAAATCGCAAAAGCTTTTAATATAAAAGAGTTTGCAGTAAAAAAAATTAAGGCGCAAGCTTCAACTTTTAAAAAAATTGCACTGAAAAAAGCTGTTGACGTTTTAGAGGAAGCTGATTATAAGTGCAAGTGCGGAAGAGCAGATATTGGCAATGAATTTTATTTAGCTCTTTTTAAGATTTTATTAGGAGGATAATAAAAGTTATGAATATAGGAGAAAGAATTTCGACTTTTTATCAAAATCTTTCCGACCCAAATAATATCGTTGCAACGTTGGTAATGCTTTTAGTTTTTGCCGTATTATATTTTTATCTAATAAAGTTTTACATGGATAACGGTTCAGAAATAATGATTATAATATTTTCTACCGTAATGGTTATCGGTGCTGCGGTGATTTCTATGTCGCTAACAATGAATAGTAGTATATTCCTTGTTATTCCCGCCATTTTTATTGTGCTTACGGCTATTCTTTATTCGGTTGAGTTAAAAAGACTTCTTCTTGCTAAAAAAAATATGAAACTTATCGAAAACAAAAATTCTAGTTCAAGGGCAGTTGATGAGGAAAAGGTTAATCGTTGCATTAATGAAATAATTAAAGCTCTTCAGAACATGTCTAAAAACGACGTGGGTGCAATAATAGTTTTATCCACAGGCAACATTCCTTCACAAATAATTGATAGTGGAGTAAAACTTGAAAGCGATATTTCAAGTGAACTTATTGAAAGCGTTTTCTTTCCTAAAACGCCTCTTCACGACGGTGCAATGATTATTGCAGATACCAAAATAGTTGCTGCAGGTTGTTTTTTGCCTTTATCTCAAAACGTGGATGGTATTCCAAAGGATTTAGGAAGCCGTCACCGTGCAGGTATAGGTGTTACGGAAACTATTGACGTTATGAGTTTAATCGTTTCAGAGGAAACAGGTATTATTTCCGTTGCTAAAGCCGGAAAAATTATAAGATACGCAGATTATGAAAGATTAAAACAAACCCTAAGTCAATATTATTGGCAAGAACTTGATAGTATAAGGAGATAATACAATTATGGATAAAAGCGTTAAAGTTAAAACGGAAGGAGTGGAAAGCAAAGCTAAAACTGCTTGGAAACTTATCGGTTGCGGGGCGCTTGCTTTAGTTCTTGCCCTCATTACAATTATTGTTATAAATATTTAGAGTTACAGGAGAAATAAAATGAAAACAGGTATTAGCGTTAAAAAGATATTACTTCCTAATGTTTCAAACATGTCTAAATGGGCGTGTATCGCTTGCGATCAATTTACTAGTGAAGAAAAATATTGGCAGGAGTTAAAACAATTTATCGGAGATGCTCCTTCTGCATTAAATCTTGTTTACCCCGAAATTTATCTCGAAGATAAAACGGAAGAAAGAATTGCAAATATAAATAGCAAAATGAAAAGTTACGTTAAAGAAGGAATCTTTAACGAGCTTAAAGAAGGATTCATTTTAACGATAAGAAGTACACCGTTCGTTGAAAGAAGAATAGGTATAATTGCCGCTGTTGATCTTGAAGAATACGATTATGCAAAAGATAAAAAACCTTTGGTAAGAGCAACTGAAGGCACTATTACAGAGCGTATTCCTCCAAGATTAAAAATTCGTAAGGACGCTATTATTGAATTTCCACATATTATGGTGTTGTTTGACGATGATAAAAGGGAAATTGCTGAAGAACTTTATAATAACAGAGAAAAGCTTGAAAAAGTTTATGAATTTAAACTCAATATGAACGGAGGAAAAATCGAAGGTTATTTCGTTAAAGATTATCTTTCAGTATTGGATAAGTTTAATGCATTATTAAACGAGGAAACTCTTGTTAGGAAATACGGCACTAATGATAAATTCCAATTTGCAGTGGGAGACGGAAACCATTCTCTTGCTACGGCAAAAGCGCATTGGGAAAACGTTAAGAAAACTCTTACCGAAGAAGAAAGAGAAAATCATCCTGCAAGATATTGTCTTGCCGAGTTTGTAAATATTTACGATGAGGGTATTTACTTTGAACCCATTTTCCGTTACGTTGAAGGTGTGGATAGAGAAAAATTTATAAACTCTATAATCGCTGTTGATGGCAATTATACTGTTTTTGGTAGAGATAAAGAGATCGTTAAGACGTCGTCTATAGCTCTTCCTCAAACTATAATGGGGATTGATGCGTTTATTAAAGAATATATCGCTGAAAATGGTGGCAAGGTTGACTATATTCACGGAGAAGAAAATCTTAAACAACTTGTGAACGATAGAGATGATACGGTGGGAATTTTCCTTCCCAAAATGGATAAGTCAGAATTATTCAAGTTTGTTTCTGAAAGAGGAGCGCTTCCTAGAAAAACCTTTTCTATGGGAGAGGGCGTTGAAAAGAGATACTATTTAGAAGGAAGTTATTTAGTAAAATGATAAAAGTATGTAAATTCGGTGGCACGAGCATGGCAGATGCTCACGCAATTAGAAAAGTTAGAGATATAATTTTAAAAGATAAAGACAGAAAATTCATCGTTGTTTCTGCGCCAGGAAAAAGAAATAAAGAGGATATTAAAATTACCGATACCCTTTATTCTTGCTATGAAGAGATTGTGCAAAAGGGTTCGTGTAATAAATCTTTTTCGCTTATTAAAGAAAGATTTATGGGTATCGCAGAAGATTTAAAGGTTGATATTGACATTAAAAGTATTCTCGACAAAACGGAAAAAGAGATGATTGAAAATAGAAGTTCCGATTTTTGTGCTTCTAGAGGGGAATATTTATCCGCATTAATTTTTGCATCGTTTATTGGTTTTGAATTTGTTGATGCCGTTGATATGATTAGGTTTGACAGCGAAGGCAGATTTAATCAAGAATACACTGACGATAAGGTTAAAACTAAGTTAAAGGGGAAAGAATACGTTGTAATTCCAGGTTTTTATGGAAAAAGCTACGAAGGCAAGGTAAAAACCTTTAGTCGTGGTGGAAGTGATATTACTGGTTCTATAATCGCTAGGGGCGTTAAGGCAGACCTTTACGAAAACTGGACGGACGTTAGTGGGTTTTTAGTTTGTGACCCAAGAATAGTTCCTATTGCGAAAACTATTAGACAAATTACATATAAAGAACTTCGTGAACTTTCGTATATGGGTGCTTCTGTTCTTCATTCTGAAGCAATTTTTCCTGTGATGAAAGGTAGAATTCCAATTAATATTAAAAATACGTTTAGCCCTGAGGATGTTGGCACTATGATTGTTCCGAACGACAAGTATGTATCATTAGAAGGCGATCCTGTTATTACAGGTATAGCAGGTAAAAAGGATTTTACCGTTATTATAATAGAAAAATCTATGATGAACGCAGAAGTTGGTTTCATTAGAAAGGTTCTTTCTGTTATCGAACATCACGGTCTTTGTGTCGAACATTTACCATCGGGTATTGATACGCTTTCAATCGTAGTATCATCAGAACAATTAAAGGGTGGAATTTTATCTGATATTATTAATGAAATTAGAGAAAATGTTAGCCCAGATTACATTCAAGTAGTAGAAAACATTTCGCTTATTGCAACGGTTGGTCATGGTATGACAAGACGTCCTGGTACGGCTGGTAAATTGTTTAATTCTCTTGCAGAAGCAGGCATTAACGTTATTATGATTGACCAAGGTTCAAGCGAGCTTAATATCATTATCGGTGTAGCAAATTCTGATTATGAAAAATGTATAAAAACAATTTATAAGGCCTTTATATAAAATTAAATATAAAAATTCATAAAACAAAGAGAAAGGAGAATAAAATTATGGATTATGCAAAGGAATCATTAAAGCTTCACGGCGAATGGAAGGGTAAAATTGGCGTTGTTTCTAAGGTTAAAGTAGAAAACAAGCAAGATTTATCGTTGGCATATACACCAGGTGTAGCAGAACCTTGTCTTGCAATTAACAAGGACTATAATAAATCGTTTGAACTCACTGGCAGGGGAAATATGGTTGCCGTTGTTACTGATGGTACTGCTGTTTTAGGACTCGGCGATATCGGACCAGAAGCAGGTATGCCGGTTATGGAGGGTAAATGCGTGCTTTTCAAGAGCTTTGCAAACGTAGATGCATTTCCTCTTTGCGTAAGAAGTAAGAGTGTTGATGATATCGTTAATACTGTTAAACTTTTAGCAGGTTCTTTTGGTGGGGTAAACTTAGAAGATATTTCAGCACCAAGATGCTTTGAAATTGAAAAAAGATTAAAAGAAGATCCAGAAGTGGATATTCCTATCTTTCACGATGATCAACACGGAACAGCCGTTGTTTGTGTTGCCGCATGTATTAACGCGTTAAAAATAGTTAATAAGAAGTGGGAGGATTTATCAATAGTATTTAGTGGTGCAGGTGCTGCGGGCGTGGCTATTGCTAAACTTATGATTTCTATGGGCGCAAAAGACGTTGTTATGTGCGATAGAACTGGTATCATTTATAAGGGTAGAAAGGAAAGCATGAATTCAAGTAAAGAAGAAATTGCAGAATTCACTAATAAGCTTGGCAAAAAGGGCACTCTTGCAGATGCTGTTAAGGGAGCAGACGTATTTGTTGGTGTAAGTTCTCCAGGTGTTTTAACTGCGGATATGGTTAAAACTATGGCTAAAGACGCTATAGTTATGCCAATGGCAAACCCCGTTCCGGAAATAATGCCAGAGGTTGCTTTGGCTGCAGGTGCTAAGGTTGTTGGTACTGGCAGAAGTGACTTCCCTAATCAAATTAACAACGTTTTAGCTTTTCCAGGAATTTTCCGTGGTGCGTTAGATTGTAGATCGCTTGATATTAACGAAGATATGAAGATTGCAGCTGCAAAAGCTATTGCTTCTATCGTTTCAGATGAAGAACTTAGCCCCGAATATATTATTCCTGCTCCATTTGATGTTAGGGTTGCTCCAGCAGTTGCTAAAGCTGTTAAGGAAGCGGCGATCAAGAGTGGCTTAAACAGAATTTAATTTAACAAACCAAAATATAAACTCCGATGTTGATAAAAACATTGGAGTTTTATTATAATTTGTATATCTATAGATAAAGTTCCTAACAGTAAATTACAACTACTATAAAAATTATATTTTCTTGACGGAATGCTACACCTTTGTTATAATAAACATTGTAATAATATTGTAAAGGAGAAAAAAGATGAAACTTCTTGCACCGGCAGGGAATTTTGAAAGTTTAAAAACAGCTATATATAACGGTGCAAATGAAATTTATCTTGGTGTAAACGAATTCAACGCACGTAATAACGTAAGCGGCTTTACGCTGGATACTCTAGTGGAAGCCGTTGAATTTTGCCATATTTATGACGTTCGCGTATTTTTAGCAATAAATATTCTTTTTAATAACGATGAATTGCAATCTGCTTTAGAAGTTGTAATTAAGGCATACAATTTTGGTGTTGATGCCTTTATCGTGCAAGATTTAGCACTTGCTAAAATTATTAAAGATAATTATCCTAAAATTGAGCTTCACGCAAGCACGCAAATGGGTATTCATAATCTTGAAGGGGTGAAAGAAATTGAAAAATATGGTTTTACCCGTGTTGTTCTTGCAAGGGAAACACCGTTATCAGAAATAAAGAGAATAAGAGATAATTCTAATATAGAAATTGAATATTTCGTTCATGGGGCATTATGCGTTAGTTTTTCAGGAAACTGTTATTTAAGCTCCTATATGTTTTCTGCAAGCGGTAATAGAGGTAGATGTAAGCAACCATGTAGGCTTCCGTTTACTCTAACCCTAAACGGCAAGGCTTTGAAAAAAGGGTATCTATTAAGCGCAAAAGATTTCAATATGATAAATAGGTTGGCTGACCTTGAAAAAGCAGGTGTAACTTCGCTTAAAATAGAAGGCAGAGCAAGAAGACCATATTACGTTGGGTTAGTTACAAGAGAATATAAAAACGCTATAAGAGGGCTAAAGGTTGATAATAATCAAATTGAGTTAGCGTTTAATAGAGAGTTTACCGAAGGATATTTTAACGGAAACGGAAAAATTATCTCTCTAATCCAAAATCATATCGGTATAGATGCGGGTAAGGTTATAGCGGTTAATTATGGTAAAAATTTTAATGAAGTGTATATAAAATCGCCTGTAAAAATAAAGCCTAAATCAGTGTTAAAGTTTACTGATGGAGAAAAAGAAATTATAACCATTTCTGCTTACGATTTGAAAGAATTAAAGGATAATACTTATCTACTAACTACTACGCAAAAGGTAAAGAAAAATCTTTTGGTTAGGCTTATATCCGATCCTTTGATGGAGGAAGAGTTTTTAGCAAAAACTAGAAAGAGAAATTTAGATATACAATTATTACTAAAACAAGGTGAGCCCATTACTGCAACGTTATTTTTAAACGGAAAAAGTGCGGAAATAAAAGGGGAAGTTTTACAAAAGCCTATAAATAGACCACTTGAAAAAAAAGATATAGAAGAGTGTTTTAGTAAATCAGAGTATTTTTCGGCCGTTATACGTTATATACATTTTGATAACGTATTTATAGTTAAATCTGCCCTTAATGAGTTTAGAAGAAAAGTTTACGCTAAAGTAAAAGAACTTTTATTAAACCATGATAGAATAGAGTTAAAGAGTATAAAAATAAATATTCCAAGTAGTATTAACATTTTAGATAACTATTCTATCGTGGATAAAATAAAAGAAGAATATATAGGTGATATTGTAATTTATTCACCTGAAGTCTATACTATAGATAATGTAAAAGAATTCTTTTTAAGCGTAAAAAAACAAGACAAAAAGCCCTATCTTTTTGCGCCAAACTTTGCATTAAAAGAGGATATAGAACTACTTAAAGAAATTGTAGGAAAAATTAGAATAGGGCTTGTTGTAAATAATTATTATGCATTTTCACTTACCGATGATATAATTATCGGTGGAGGTCTTAACGTATATAATAATTTAACTGCAAAAATTTTAAATAACAAGATAATTCTTTCTGAAAACGGCGTAGAAAAAAACACACCATTTTATTATATGACGCTTCGCCATTGCCCGATAAAGGCGCACGTAGGTGGAAATTGTGATAACTGTAAGTATAAAAACGGATACGAGTACGTTATGGATAATGGTAAGGTTTTAAAGTTAAAACGTAAAAAGTTGGTAAGTTGTACCTTTTATTTAGAATAAAACTGAAGATTAAAATTATTAATAGAAAATTAATTTGTTTTCAACTATTAGTTGCAGTTTTTTGTGTTTGAAGTGATTTTTGAAAATAATTGTTTAAAACCTTGCTTTTTTTTATTAAAAAAGCTATAATTACTTCTGCTCATCAAATTAACATGTTTAGTTTTTCGGGGTGTAGCGCAGTTGGTAGCGCGCATGGTTCGGGACCATGAGGTCGCGTGTTCAAATCACGTCACTCCGACCACGTCGAAAACAGGACTACTATTCACTAAGGTCGCCGGAAAGGTGACCTTAGTGTTTTATTTTAAAAATATTTTTTAAAATTTTATTATATGAAAAATTAGGATATTTTTTATTTTTCTATTGACTTTGTATTGCTGTTTATGTTATATTATTTTCAGTTAAAAGAATATATTACTCATAGGGGAGTAGTCGGCACTTAGGTGTGATAAAGTCAACATCACGGTTTTCTTGGCTTTATCTTAATTGACGAGACTTATCTTTACTTACGTAGGATGGGTGTCGTTTTTTTTTAACTTTTTGTTTATAATATAATATATAGGAGGAAAATCAATGAGATTTTACTGTGAAGATCAGAGCAAGGTTTTAGAAGAAGTTAAAAGTTCTCGTGAGGGCTTGACTTCAGCTGAAGCTTCTCGTCGATTGGAAGCAAACGGAAAAAATAAACTTGATGCGGTAAAAAGCAAATCGTTAATAGTTAGGTTTCTTGAACAACTTGCAGATCCAATGATTATTATACTGCTTGTTGCAGCGCTAATTAGTGGTGTTTTAGCTGTGTTGGAAAACGAAAGCTTTGCAGACGTAATTATTATTCTTGCAGTAGTTATTATAAACGCCATTTTGGGTGTTTATCAAGAAAGCAAGGCTGAGAAAGCTATTGAAGCGCTTCAAGAAATGTCGGCGGCAACTTCCAAAGTAATGCGTGATGGCAAGGTGCAAATTGTACACAGTGAAGACTTAGTAGTTGGCGATATTATTTTATTGGAAGCGGGCGACGCAGTTCCTGCCGACGCGCGTATATTAGAAAACGCCAGTCTTAAAATCGAAGAAGCTGCGCTTACAGGTGAATCTGTACCTGTAACTAAATTTATAGATATTATTTATCTTAAAGAGGGCGAAAAAGACGTTCCTCTTGGCGATCGTAAGAACATGGTATATATGGGCTCAACCGTCGTTTACGGACGTGGAACAGCTGTTGTAACTGCTACTGGAATGGCTACTGAAATGGGTAAAATTGCGGGTGCATTACAACAAGCGGAAGATGGGGATACTCCATTACAGAAAAAACTTAATCAACTTTCTAAGATTTTAACTTGGCTCGTTCTTGGAATTTGTTTAGTAGTTTTCGGTGTTCAACTTATTCGTGCAGGCAATTTTAGCTTTAACGAAACTATTCTTCCTTCATTTATGGTTGCCGTTTCGTTGGCTGTAGCTGCTATACCTGAAGGACTTGCGGCTGTAGTTACAGTAGTTCTTTCAATGGGTGTTACCAATATGTCTAGGCGAAATGCAATTATTCGTCGTTTAACAGCTGTTGAAACGTTGGGTTGTGCGCAAATAATTTGTTCAGACAAAACGGGTACTCTTACCCAAAACAAAATGACGGTTGTTGATTATTTTGGTGAAAACGAAAATCAAATTGCTAAAGCTATGGCTCTTTGTTGTGATGCGGAAATTGATGCGGAAGGTAACGTAACAGGTGAGCCTACCGAAGCTGCTTTAGTTGTTTGGGCGGATAAACTCGGTATGAAAAAATACGATCTAAAGGAAATTAATCCACGTTTAGGAGAAGCTCCTTTTGATTCGAGTAGAAAAATGATGTCTACCGTTCATAAAGTTGATGGAAGTTACGTGCAGTATACTAAGGGTGCGCCCGATGTAATTATTGGAAAATGTACCCATTATCTTAAAAACGGCAAGCCTACGCCTATTGACGAGGAATACAAAAATGCTATCATATCCGCAAATAAGCAAATGGCAGATAAAGCGCTTCGTGTTCTTGCATGCGCAATGAGAACGTGGGAAAAAGAGTTAGATAATTACGAAGCAGACAATCTTGAAAAAGAGCTTTGTTTCGTAGGTCTATGTGGTATGATTGACCCAGTTCGTCCCGAAGTTAAGGAAGCAATAGTGCAATGTAGAAATGCTGGTGTTCGTCCAATTATGATAACTGGTGACCACGTGGATACGGCAGTTGCAATTGCAAAAGAACTTGGTATTATTACGGAAGAAACGTATGCTATTACCGGCGCGCAACTTAATGAAATGAGTGACGAGGAGTTTGAACAAAAGTTTAAAAACATTAGCGTATATGCAAGAGTTCAGCCTGAACATAAAACACGTATAGTTAATGCTTGGCGTAAAGCGGGTTACGTTACGGCTATGACTGGCGACGGTGTTAACGATGCTCCTTCTATTAAGAGCGCAGATATCGGCGTTGGAATGGGTATTACGGGCACGGACGTTACTAAAAACGTAGCAGATATGGTTCTTGCAGACGACAACTTTGCAACCATAGTTGGTGCTGTTGAAGAAGGAAGACGTATTTACGATAACATACGTAAAGCAATTCAGTTTTTGCTTGGTTCTAATTTGAGTGAAGTTTTATCTATATTCATTGCAACTCTTATGGGATTTACTATTCTAAAACCTGTTCATTTGCTTTGGATAAACCTTGTTACTGACTGTTTCCCCGCACTTGCTTTGGGAACGGAAAAGGCAGAGCCAAATATTATGAAGCGTAAGCCTCGTGATAGCAAGTCTGGTATTTTTTCAAACGGAATGGGTGTTGATATAGCATATCAAGGAATATTGGTAACTATTTTAACGATAGTTTCTTACTTTATCGGACACTTTGTGGAGACAGGTAACTGGGAAATTACAACGAGTGCACACGGAATGACTATGGCGTTTTTAACGCTTTCCATGTCGGAAATTTTTCACAGCTTTAATATGCGTTCTCAAAGAAATAGTATTTTTAAGCTTGGTTCAAGCAATAAGATATTATGGTTTGCAGGAGCAGGTTCATTGATTGCTACTACGCTCGTATGTGAAATTTCCTTACTTGCTAATGCTTTCGGTTTTGCAAGTGTAGGTATCGTAGAGTATCTTATAGCTATCGCTCTTGGATTAACGGTTATTCCTATCGTTGAAACAGTTAAGTTTTTTCAAAGAAGAAAGAATAAGAGCGAAGTAAATGATTATTTAGCTTGTAAATAATAGCTTATTAACTTACAATTAAATGCCCCGATAGATTTACTATCGGGGCGTTTTATTTTTTTAATCTGTATTATTTAAGCAATTATACTGAATATAAAATATCTGAATATGCGGGGAAAGGCCAATATTTTTTAGCTACGATTTTTTCTAATTCATCAACCGGTTTTCTTAAATCGGTCATTGAACCTAAAACTTCAGAATGATATGCTATTGCTCTTTTCGCGTAGTCTTTTTCCATTTTTATTCTTTTGGAAGCTTCTTCAAGCTTTAATTGAGCTTGGTACGCTTGATCGGTGAGAGCAGATATTTTATCTAAAATTTTGATTTCTGTTTCGCAGGGAATTTTAATTTCCTTTTTAAGACTTATTGTTTTTGCAAGTTCTTTCATATTGGATACACAAGCAGGAATAATTTCACGCTTGGTCATTTCTAGCATAGTTCTTGCTTCAATATTAATGGTTTTACAATAGTTTTCTAACAGTATTTCCATGCGGGCGTTAATTTCATCTGAATTAAGTACGCCGAAAGATGCTAAGAGTTCAACGTTCTTTTGGTCGTTATATTTTAGTAATGCTTGAGGTGTGTTTTCAAGATTTAATAAACCTCTGTTTTCAGCTTCTTTCTTCCATTCTTCACCATAGCCGTTACCATTAAAAATTATACGTTTGTGATTGGAATAGGTTTCTCTTATAATTTCTATTATCGTTTCATTAACGTTGCTTGATTTTTCAAGTTTATCCGCAAATTCTCTCAACGACTCGGCAACAGCTGTGTTAATCATTGTGGTGGGGCAGGAAATGTTGCATTCTGAACCTAACATTCTAAATTCAAATTTATTTCCTGTGAAAGCAAATGGAGAAGTACGGTTTCTATCCGTGTTGTCTTTTTTGAATTCCGTTTTAACACCATCAGCAGTGTCTAAATTATCGGCAACCTTTTCATCGTAATTTTTGCCAGAAGTAATATTTTCTAAAATACCTTCAAGCTCTTCACCAACGTACATTGAAACTATTGCGGGTGGAGCTTCGCTTGCTCCCAATCTATGATCGTTTCCCGCTGAAGCAACAGATAAACGCAACAAGTCTTGATGTTTATCAACAGCCTTTATAACGGCGCTTAAAAACAACAAGAATTGATAGTTTTCTTTAGGTTTTTTGCCTGGTTCAAATAGATTCTCTCCTTCAAAAGTGGACATTGACCAGTTATCGTGTTTTCCACTTCCGTTAACGTCTTGGAAAGGCTTTTCGTTAAGCAAACATATCAAATCATGCTTTTCAGCAATCTTTCTCATTATTTCCATTGTGAGTTGATTTTGGTCAGCTGCAACGTTTACGGCTGTATATATGGGAGCGAGTTCGTGTTGTGCAGGGGCAACCTCGTTATGCCTTGTTTTAGCGAGAATACCGAATTTCCAAAGTTCTCTATCAAGTTCTTCCATAAATGCAAGCACTCTAGGACGAATATTGCCGTAATAATGATCTGCCATTTCTTGACCTTTTGCTGGGTTTGAACCGAATAAAGTTCTACCAGTAAACATAAGGTCCTTTCTTTGTAAATAATTCTTTTTATCAATTAAAAAATATTCTTGTTCTGCCCCTACAGTTACGGTAACTCCAGAACACTCTGCGCCAATGGCTTTGAGAACTCTTTGAGCTTGATTACTAACTGCTTTGGTTGAACGAAGTAATGGAGTTTTTTTATCTAATACTTGTCCTTGATAAGTGCAAAAGGCAGTAGGAATACAAAGTGCGCCGTTTTTTACAAAAGCATATGAGGTTGGATCCCATACCGTATATCCTCTAGCTTCAAAGGTTGAGCGTAAGCCACCGTTTGGGAAAGAGGATGCATCTCCTTCACTTTTGATGAGCTCTTTTCCTGAAAATTTCATTATAATAGAACCATCATCGGTAGGCGAAATAAAACTATCGTGTTTTTCTGCTGTAACACCAGTCATTGGTTGAAACCAGTGGGTAAAATGGGTTGCGCCCATGCTTATTGCCCAATTTTTCATTGCTTCAGCAACCTTAGATGCTAACTCTTTAGAAAGTGGTTTGCCTTCTTTTACTGTAGCGTTAAACTCAGCAAAGTCCTTTTTTGACATAGATTTTTGCATCTTTTTTTCATCAAAAACATATTCGGAAAATATTTCTGGAATGGAAATCATTTTTTTCTCCTAGCCTTTTCTCTTTATGATTATAACAAAACATTGAATAAATTTCAATTATTTTATATAAATATTTAATTATTAGTAAAAAAATTAGTTTTACTCTTGAAAAAATGTTTTTTATGTTGTATTATATATAAATATTAAAAAGAATGACAAGGAGAATATATATGTTTTTTCAAAATATTTTTACTAATTTAACAACTGAAATCACCTGCCTAATAAACATTCTACTCTCCGCCGTTTTGGGCTTTATGATAGGTTTTGAAAGGAAGCATCGTTCTAAGGAGGCTGGTATTAGAACACATACCGTAGTTTGTATTGGCTCTGCTCTAATGATGGTAGTTTCTAAGTATGGATTTATTGATCTCGAAGGGGTGAATTCAGATCCCGCAAGAATTGCGGCACAGATAGTTACCGGTATAGGTTTCTTGGGCGCAGGAATGATTGTATATAAAAGGCGCTCTATTCATGGTTTAACTACCGCTGCAGGTGTTTGGGCAGCTGCAGGTATTGGTATGGCTTGTGGTGCTGGTCTTTACGTTATCGCTATAGGTTCAACTTTGCTATTAATTGGTGCGCAGATCTTTTTTCATTCAAGAATCAAATGGATTAGACGTAAGAGAAATTATGAACTTCAGATTACTTTCTATAATCAAAATTCAGAGTATGAAGAAGTTAAAAAGCTTTTTGGTGTGGAACATTTCAATAAGGTAATCATTACTAGAGAAGAAACGGGTGTTAAATATACCGTTACTCTTTCTACTATTGATGAATATAGGTCTGAACGTATTTGCAAAATTATGAACGAATATAAATATATTCTTTCAGTTGAAAGGTACGTTGAGGAATAATTACGTCATAAGGTTACGATATGAAGGATTTATTTGGCGAGAATTTATGCTCTCTTAAAAATAAAAAATTGTGGCTATTCGATATGGATGGCACGGTATATCTTGGCAATATTTTATTTGAAGGTGTTTTGAAACTTCTTTCTACAATTGAAAATATGGGCGCTAAATACGTTTTTATTACTAACAATTCGTCGAAAGGTAAGGGTGATTACGTTCAAAGAGTAAACAACATGGGTATTAAAGCTAATGAAAATAATTTTTATACCTCCGTTGATGCTTCGGTTTCGCTCTTAAAAAAACATGTTAAAGATAGATTAATCTATGCTCAGGGTACTAAGTCATTTATTGATAACCTAAAAGGTAGTGGTTTAAATATTACTACGGAATATAACGAAAATTCCGAGTGCGTTATAGTTGGTTTTGATATGGAACTCAATATGGATAAATTAACTAAAACTTGCAAAACTTTACTGAAAGACATTCCTTATTATGCCACCAATCCCGACTGGGTATGTCCAACTGAATTTGGCTATATTCCCGATTGTGGGTCAATGTGTTTTGGTATAGAAAAGGCCACGGGTAAAACGCCATTTTTTATTGGAAAGCCTAACCCCACTATGATCGAAGAAGTTATGAAAAAGTTTGCAGTTGAGAAAGAAGACGTTGTAGTTTTGGGTGATAGAATTTATACAGATATAGCTTCTGGGGTAAATGCAGGCGTTGATACCGTGCTTGTTTTAAGTGGTGAATCAACTCTTAAAGATTATGAAGAAAGCGCAGTTAAACCCACTTTTGTTATAAATCACGTTAAAGAATTAAATGAAATTATAGGTTAATTTGTTAAATATTTCATTTATTTTAAATAAAAATATAAAAGCGTCGCAAAACATTTGACAAAAGCGACGCTATTTTTATATAATCATTATGCTTAAAAACTATTAACTGCCATTGGGCAAAGGAGGGGTGAAAATGAGTATTGTTAGAGTTGGTGAAAACGAGAATCTCGACAGCGCTTTAAGACGTTTTAAGAGAAAGTGCTCTCGTGATGGAATTATTGGCGACCTTCGTAAAAAGGAATTCTATGAAAGCCCTTCACTTAAGAGAAAGAAAAAGTCTGAAGCTGCTAGAAAAAGAAGTATAAAAGGTTAAAAATTAAACCTACCGAAATCAAATCGGTAGGTTTTCTTTTTGTGTGAAAATATTAGTGTAAAATGTCGAAAAATAAGAAATTACGGAGAAAATTATGCAACACACCCCAAAATCATTAAAACAATATGCAAAAGAAGCTAAAAAACGCCTTAAACAAGGGTTTTGGCAGAAATATCGTGAAAGCCTTCATGAAGAACTGAAACGGGCGGAAGAAGCAGGAGTATCTACTTCTAAAGTAAAAGAATATTATACTATGAAGGTGGCTGAAGATATTAAAAATAAAAGGGATGGGGGAGAGGAGTTTTATCTTAAGGTGAAAAAGCTTCTGTCGACAGAGGGTGAAGTGCCTGATGCTCTTGGTAGGCTTACCGATAAAGAACATTTTGAAACGCTCTCATATGATGAAAAACAGCGCTATACTTTAGCGCTTTCAGAGAGATATCTTAAAGCTGTTGAACGCTATTATAAAGAAAAAACCTTTGAAACAAATAGTTAAATATATTGACAAATACACGTATATAAAATATAATTTTATTGACTTTAGGAGGTGTATATGAAATATTCCGAATTTTCCCAATTGGTTATGAATAGACAGTCGTGCAGAGCTTTTAACGACAAGCCTATTTTAAGAGAAACAGTGGAACAAATTGTTGATTTGGCAAGATTTTCGCCTTCTGCTTGCAACGCACAGCCGTGGCAAATGTACGTTGTTTGCGGAGATAAACTTTCTGCCGTTACAGAAGCTCTTACCGACGGGGGGAGAAACGCTTTTTTATCCAAAGCAAAGGCGTATGTTGTGCTTTCTGAAAAGGCTGCTCCCTTAAAGGAAGACGTTGTTAAGAGATATTCTTTAAGTCATTTTATTAAATATGACGTGGGCGAACTTGCTGCCTACTTAACTCTTACCGCAGAGTCAATGGGGGTTGCAAGCATTATTATCGGTTGGGTTAATGGCGAGAAGATTAAAAAAGCCGTTGGTTTAAGCGAAAAAGAAAGTTGCTCGTTAGTTGTAGCGTTAGGTTATTCCGATGCGCCAATTAGAGATAAAACTAGAAAAGAAAAAAATAGTACAATTGTTTTTGTGGACTAAAGATGAAAAATAAATTCAAGAATAAAGTTATCGTTTTTTTAGGTGACAGCATTACAGGACACGGGTTTTTTCTTTATAATATCCGTTCGTTTTTGATGGACAAAAAGGAAAAATGTTACCTTTTTAATAGAGGAATTGGTGGGCACATGGCTATTACGGGCAAGTATTTTCTTCAAGGGGAAGTACTTGATTTAAAGCCTGATATTTGTTTTATTAGCTATGGCGTTAACGATATGGGTGTTTGGCTATACGATTGTCAAAAAGAAGAAACGCCAGAACTTCTTGCAAAAAGAGAAGAACGTGACAAGATCTATTTTGATAATATGAAAGAAATTGCTGTTACTCTAAAAAATAACGGTATTACGCCTATTTTCATGACGCCTTTTTGTCTTTCGGAAAACATCTCGGAAAGAGAGGATATTGAAACGATT
This sequence comes from Christensenellaceae bacterium, assembly GCA_045639245.1. Lineage (GTDB taxonomy): Bacteria > Bacillota > Clostridia > Christensenellales > Borkfalkiaceae > UBA1259. The sequence goes on along the minus strand of JAZUCS010000049.1, from coordinate 3,216 downwards.
GCCGACAACAAGGAGAAAGAAAATTATATAGGTCCTTCCTTTTATAAAAGGGCAACCTTCGCTAAACTCAACGAAGCCTTAAGAGGTTATTCTGAAAAACTTAAACTTATTGCTAAAGAAATTGGAATAGAAGTTTTTGATATGTTTTCTGAAACTTATAACCGTGTTCCTAAAAATTCTGACAATTACGCGCCCGATGGTATTCATTATACTGCCAAAGGACACGATTATTTGGCAAAATTTATTCTAGAATATTTGGGCTTTGAAAATGTGCCTATAGAGTTTAAAAAATACGACAAAATTGATAAACTTAGTGAGGTTCAGCATTGGGTTCGACAAATTCAAGGATGCAGAAAGTGGCTCACTCGCCCTGGCAATACTGAAACGCACGAATCATTAAAAGAAAAAATGCTTTTAGAGTGTGAAACTTCAACGGCAAAATATATTCGTGAAAGAAAGTCCACTATTATTAAGTGGTGGGATAACTATCAGGAGCTTTTACAATTAGAAAAAAACTTAGTATACAACCTTTATAAATAGATAAGTTAAATAAAATGATACACCCGACGGCGAGTTCGCCGTCGGGTGATTTTTATATATTGACAATATATATTTGCTATGATAAAATTAATATATGAACAAATTAATTAGTGATGCTTGGGGTAATATATTATCTAAAACAGGCACGATGGCAGATATAAACCCATTTAGATATCGTAGCTACTATTACGATACTGAAACTGGTTTTTACTATTTGCAAACCCGTTATTACGACCCAGAGATACGTAGATTTATAAACGCAGATAACTATGAACTAATCCCAACTCTAGCAGGCACAATCGGTCAACTAAACGTGTTTGCCTATGCAAACAACGACCCCATAATGTATACCGATGAAACTGGGGAGTTTGTTCTTTCATTGCTAGTGGTGACCTTGGCTGGAGCTTTAATTGGTGCATTAATAGAATCTAGTATTGAATGTGCTATTGTAGCCCAATCTCCAGCAGAGCCTATGCTTAATCCAGTGGATTCAAAATATCAAGGGCAACTGATTAAATTTGAATTTAGTAAAAATCCAGACTATAATCTTTTTACATCGTTTTATTATACCGATAGACTGTATGAAATGGGTTTACCAGAAGGTAGGACATATGCAGGTATTTGGCTTGAATTAAACGTACATTTTATAGGGCATAAATTCGATATGTTCGATTTGCTCGAAAATGATAACGTTGCAGATATGGGGAGTTATAAACATGATACTAACGCCTATATATGGGAAAATATCATTCAAGGAATTAGGAGCGGATTGGAGAGTTGGTATTATGATAAATGGTAAAAGTAAAGTTTTAGTAATATTATTATTGTTTTGTCTTCTTTGTTCTTGTCTTTGCTCTTGTTCTAAAACATATAGTTCAACAAAAGAAGAAGATTATGAGAGTTATTTGTATGAAATTTGTTTTGCAGAATTATACATGCCAAAGATAGATTCTTTGGGAAACTATGAGTCAATTTTTGTAGGTAGAAAAACACCAGGTGATGCCTTTTTTAATACTAACGACTCAATAGCGTTGATAGTGCAATATGATTTCGAATCTTACGATTATGAATTTGCAAGAATAATAGAATCATATAGATTTTTAGCAGAAGTGCAAGAATATATAGAAGATGTTGAAGCTATTGTGGATGGATTTAATTTTAAGATAGTTAATGGTGGTAATTATTTTGAAGGTAGTGCAATCGGAGATTTTGTATTGGATGGAAATTCTATATTGATTATTGGATATGATGAAATTAATTATAGAGTTGCATACTTATATCATTACGACCACTCTAATGGTTTCATAAAAGACCTTGATAAGCTTATAAAAAAGCAGTATGTTTTAGAATAATTTCTAATTCGTGCAAGAAGAAACTAAAAGTTGAAAATTTTAGAATAACAAATTAGTCTTTTATGCTATTGTATACGTTTTATCTCCACGTTATTTTCTATCTACCTAATTTTAACAGAAGATTTATTTGCCAAAAAGATTTAATAACTGAAGGCACGATAGAAGAATTTGAAGAAATTTTCAAAGACAAAATAGTTAGAAAAACTAAATAACCAAATTTTATGCCCAGTGACTTTTTTGTCATTGGGCATAAAAATTTAATGAGTATTGACAGTTTGTTTGAGCTATGATAAAATTAATATATTAACAAATTAATTAGTGATGCGTGGGGTAATATTTTGTCAAAGTCAGGCACAATGGCAGAGGTAAACCCATTTAGATATCGTGGATATTATTACGATACTGAAACTGGTTTCTACTATTTACAAACAAGATACTACGACCCAGAAATTAGGCGTTTTATCAATGCAGATAATTATGAGCTAATCCCAACCCTAGCAGGCACAGTAGGTCAACTAAATATGTTTGCCTATTGTGGAAACAATCCTGTGATGTGTAGATTAGGATACAACTTAGGAGGAGGAATTTCAGCTCCAATTAGTAATATTGGTTCGATTTCTTCTAATATTAGTTCAAAAAGTAGAAGTAGTTCTGCTAGAAGTATGTCTAGAGCAAGTGCTTCATCTACCCCATTTGCTAATGTAGTGTCAATGACAAATTATTCAACAACTCTTGTGGACAATATTTTATTTGGTATGGCTTTAGGAAATATAAGTCATACTACCACTATACAACATAATAATTCTGGAGTATTTTATGCATATTCTAATATTGGTAATTCCACATCATCAGTAGGTGTTGGATTAAACATTAAAGATTGGTATGGACTAAATGCATATGTAAGTTCTAATATTGGAATAGGTTCTAGTATGCAACTTGGATCAATTACATATGGTGCAGAAGTTAGTGTTTTATATGGAATATCTTTTTCGTTTGGAACTGTTACAGGCAATGTCACCAATGAAACAACTGTTAGTATAGGTTGGGGAACATTAGCATTTGCATATGCTACATGTGGAGTAATAGCTGCTACTCCAGTTCCATTCGCTAGAGTTGCTGCAGGTGTAGCTGTATGTGTTATTGTTCTAATAGATATATTTAATTAGTGGAGGTTTTTATGGATATTATTATTAAAGATGATATGGTAAAAGAAAGCAAAGCTTGGAAGAATCCAATGATAATATTTTTCGTATTAGCTGCCTTATTTCCTTTAGTATTAATATGGAAAAATATTGAAACTACTGAGTTTATTTTAGGAGAAGTA
>JAZUCS010000048.1:0-82381 GCA_045639245.1 Christensenellaceae bacterium | reverse complement strand
ACCCTATAGCTGTTTTCCAAGCATAGCTTTTATAATATTTTGTAGGCTCTTTTTCTTTAGAATATTTTTCAAACAATTCGTATTCCATTTCCTATCCACCATAATTTTATTTGTTAATATTATAGCACATTTTGTTTTAAAGTGCAATAGTTAAAGTGCAATTTGTGATGTTTTTGCACTTTATTTTGCACTTTAAGATATGCTAAAAAATTAGCTGAAACAAAACGTAAAAACCTCGACCATTACTCGTCAATTTTATCCGTATAAGGGATAATAGTTTTTTAAAACAAAAAAACACTAGTAAATTACTAATGTTTTTTAATTTCGTCTGCGACAGAGTTTACAATTTAGTTGTGACAAATGGGCTGTGACAATTCGCTTTTTCTCCTGCCATTTTACCCCCTCAAAGTGGTCAAACACCCCCTATTTCAAGGGCATAAAGTGGTTAAAAACGAAAAAAATCAGCCATTTTTGACTGATTTTTCGTGTTTTTGGTGACCCCTACGGGAATCGAACCCATGTTACCACCGTGAAAGGGTGGTGTCTTAACCGCTTGACCAAGGGGCCGGTTAATTTATACTGACGGCTTTGTTGCCGATGTTTACTGGTAGCGGCGGTCAGATTCGAACCAACGACCTGCCGGGTATGAACCGGCCGCTATAACCAACTAAGCTACGCCGCCATAAAGTTTAACTGAACATTAAACGCTTATGTATTATATCCAAAAACGCACAACTTGTCAATTATATTTTACTTATTTTACAAAAAAAATTTATTTTTTTCTTTTCCCTCTTTTTTACAGAGGGAAAAGATATAAAAGTTTTATTATTTCTTAAAGTTTGCAGCTATGCCACCTATAGAGGTTTCTAAATATTTGCTATTTAAATCTTTGCCCGTTTCGTACATTGTTTTTACTATTGCATCGAAAGACATCTTTCGCATATCGGCAAGGTAATAAGCGATGCCAAAAGCGCTAATTGCCCTTAATGCCGCCATAGTATTTCTCTCAATACAGGGAACTTGAACCAATCCACAAACGGGATCACACGTGAGCCCTAAGTTATGCTCCATAGCAACCTCTGCTGCACACTCAATTTGATCGACAGATAAACCGTACAACTCACAAATCGCCGCAGCAGCCATTGAACACGCTGACCCGATTTCTGCTTGGCAACCACATTCTGCACCACTAATGGAAGCATTGGTTTTAATAACGTTACCGATAACACCAGCCGTTGCAAGCGCGTCAATAATTTTATCTTCATTAAAACCAACATCATTATAGTAATAAAAAAGCACTGCAGGAAGCACCCCTGAAGCTCCGCAAGTAGGAGCAGTAACAATAGTGCCATTATCTGCATTCTCTTCTGCAACGGCAAGTGCGTACGAAGATATTAGCCTATTTCTTTTAAGTTCATCAAGTTCGTCTTTTCCACCTTGCTCGTAAAGATGTTTTGCTTTTTTTATAATGTTAAGCCCACCCGGAAGTACTCCTTCCTTGCTTAAACCCGCCTTTATACTATCCTTCATAACCGACCAGATAGTTTTTAAATATTCTTTCATATTAGGCTCGTGCATATAAGCATATTGGTAAAGGGTTATATTAGATTTTTCAACTAGCTCTTTTATCTCGTCAAAACTCTTTTCTTTATAAATTGAAGCTGGTGGAGCAAAGTCCACCCCCTCAATTTTTACACTGCCTCCTCCAACGGAAAGGGCTCTAATTTTTGTTATGAATTTATTTCCATTAAAAACTTCTACATCCATAGTATTTGGATGTGGTAAATTTTTCGTTTGTTTATCAAAAATAATTTCCACGTCATCTAAAACTTGTCTAATAACCCTATCAGTGCCGTGTCCCTCACCCGTTAGAGCCAACGAGCCATATAAGGTAACTTTAAAATTATAGCCATTAGGAAATTTTTCTTTAACGAACTTAGAAATTTTTTCCGGTCCTATCGTGTGAGAACTTGAAGGTCCTTTACCCACTTTGTAAAGTTCTTTTAGAGATTGCATATAATAACCACACCTCCTAGTGTAACTGTATTATACATCATATAAAAAGTAAAGGCAAGCAAAAAAACATTTTGCTTGCCTTTACTATAAAAGGTATATATAAACAAATATTTTTTAAATACCGTTTATTTTTTATCATCTTTTAACAAGCCGTTTAAATTTTCGGCTCTGTGCTCTTTTCCCCCTTTTTCTTTAAGTTCTTTTACAACGACTTTAGAAAGTGCAAATAAGGCAATTACGTTGGGAAAAACCATGAGATAATTAAAAAAGTCGGTAAGTTCCCATACTAAATCGTTTTTGAAAATCGTGCCAAGAAACACAAAAATTATAGCGATTATCGTATAAACTAAAGTGGATTTTTTACCGAATAGATATTTGAAATTAATTTTTCCAAACAAATTCCAACTAAGAATAGTAGAAAAAGCAAAGAAAAAAAGACAAACGGCAACGAAAATTCCACCAACACTTAAACCAACGTTAGAAAAACTAAACACCGAAGCTATTGCATTTTTAACCAAATTTGTCTTGTCAACACCATTAGCCAAAGCGGAATTTAATCCCTCTACAGATGAAAGCATTCCCCCGCCAGCATAGAGTGTGATAATAACAATGAGAGCCGTCATTGTGAGAACCACAAAAGTGTCAAAAAATACGCCTACCATAGCCGTAACGCCTTGCTCGTGTGCAGTATTAACTTCTGCTTGTGCGTGAGCGTGTGGAGTTGAACCCATACCTGCCTCGTTGGAGAAAAGTCCTCTTTTCGCACCTTGACTTATTGCCATTTTAAGCGCCGAACCAATTCCTCCGCCGATTATAGCTTGTGGCATAAACGCATACTTAAAAATCATACCGAGTGCTTCGGGAAGAAGTGTTATTCTGCAACAAATAATTAAAATAGCACCTAAGAGATAAACAATAGCCATTATAGGCACTAGTTTTTCCGTTACTTGCGCAAGTCTTGAAACACCACCAATAAAAACCAAACCAGCCAAAAACGCCAAAACTAAACCAATTACCCACGTAGGAACGCCTGAAACGTCATTTATAGTGCTTGCTATGGAATTAGACTGTACCATAGAGCCAACAAATCCTAACGCAATTATTGAAGATATGGCAAAAAACACTGCTAAAAACTTGCCAAAGCCACCTTTAAATGCCTGTTTAATATAATAAACAGGGCCACCGTTGTAACCACCATCTTCAGCTGGAATTCTACTTTTCAGCGCAAGAACGGCTTCTGAGTAGTTTGTGGCCATACCCAAAAAAGCGATAATCCACATCCAAAAGATAGCACCAGGACCACCCGCCAAGATTGCACCTGAAGCGCCTACTATATTGCCCGTGCCAACTTGCGCGGCAACGGCTGTTGTAAACGCCTGAAAAGACGTCATACCCTTATTCTTTTTGCTTGTTTCTGTTTTTTTATTGCCAAACAGTTGATTTATACCCTGCTTAAAACAACGTATTTGCACAAAACGAGTTTTAATAGAATAAAACAAGCCTACTCCCACTAATAGAAAGATTAAAACGTAATCGGAAAGATATGCGTTAACAGTGCTTACTATTTTTAATAAACTTTCTAAAAATGCTTCCATAAAAGCCTCCTAAAATAAAAAAATTACTCTTTCGATAAAAGAGTAACTCAAAAAAAATAAAGAAAACAGTATTATAAAATCTGCCCTGTCCTTTTGCCTGAGAGATTGGGGGATTTCCCGTTGCACCTTCGGCACCCATTAAAGGGATTCTCCAGAGTTTCTCCCCGAACGGTTTTTAATAATAAATTCCGCGCGGTTCATCGAAAATATGCGTATATTCTAACATAGGTGTTTTTGTTTGTCAACAAAAACACCTATGTTCAATTAAATTTAATTTTTATAAGTTGTTAATATTATATTAACTTTCAAATTATTAGTCCACCTCTACTATCCTTAATTCTGGGTGAACCCTAAATTGGATATACTCTATTTTTTAATAATATTAGTGACCTGCAAATAAAATTAGTTTATCCTTTTCTTCTAAGCAAACCTTAATTTTTGATTGATTGCCTTCAAAAAGCACCATCTTTCCTCCCGGTTTAACGTATCCGATAATTAACATGGGATTAGCACCCTTTGAAATTTCAATCGATTGAAAATATACAGCCCTAATAAGTTCTTCCGCCGTACAAGGAGCTGGAATTTTTTCAAAGAAACGATGTGCTTTTTTAATGTAAACCTCTTTGCTGTCATAACCTTCCACACCTTCTTCATCATAACTGAGAATATCGGTATAAAAGTCAAAAAGCGCCTCTTTTTCACTTATCTGAGTAATCATCTTGCTTATATACCTATTGGAAATAACCACGTTATTTACGTTATAATTATTTACAATGTCGTGATGTTTTGGATCAATAAGTTCCACAATAACATCTATCTTTCCAAGGTCGAAATTTATATCTTCTTCCTTTTTCTTGTTGATGATATCCTGAACGTAAACTAGATTTGCAAGGGCATGTGAATCAATATCTTCATTAAGAGCCGAATCGTCGGATAAAATAAGCACGCTAGTATCTTCTACGTTTGAATCAACAAATTCTTCTATTGTTGAACAAATAAGCTCTTTATCGTAAATATCAGCGGTGACCGTTTTAATAACGAAGGGATATTTTCTATAGTAATCCATTTTTTCAAGGTTTGCCTTGTCGTCGATAACTACTATACGTATAATTTCTTCCCCATCGCGATTCCACTCGTCACCAAAGGAAGAAAAGCCCTGCATAATTTCTTCGCACTTACCATTGTGTCCTAAAATAACAACGTTCTTTTTTTCCATCCAATAATTTTTATTTAGAGATACAGAAAAATTGCTTGTAGTGATAGTTGATTTTTTAAAGATGTCGCTTTCCTTAGCAGTAGAATAAAAACCATGAGTTTTTCCCTTTTGTTCCATTAAAGTTAAAGGTATTGCATGCTTTTTTTCGCTTAGGAATTTAGATATAAACTCAACTTCATCTTCATTTTCTTGTTCAAGAGAATAAATAGTTGCCCCCTTATTAGAGAAAAGCTCTCCATATGCCAGATTAAGCTCGGGCATGAGCGAGAATTGTGAAAGAATTTGACCTAAAATTCTGTTAACCCTTACCGGAATAATATTGCACTTGCCCTCAACCATTTTATATTTAATAATTTTATCAACGAGAGCCCACGTCCAATCATCTGTAATTTCTACGATAACCTTTTGATTATCATCAGAATTTTCTGCCGAAGTTATGTCTGCAACTTGCATTAGAGTTTTAACCGTTTTCGCATTACCTCTACTACTCTTTTCTAGTTTTTCCTTATGCTCGAATTTACAAAGCGTATTATTAATGTCGTTACCAAGAATAATTACTGCCGAAGCTCTTTTAAGTGAAATATCGTTGAGTTGTTTTGAAGAATACACGTCCCCCTGTCTTACGATAACGGTAATGTTTTTCTTAAACTTATGCTTTCTAATTTCCTTTCTTCTCTTAGCTGATGGAAGATTTTCATATTCCTTTTTCAACGCTTGATTTTCTCTTGCAATAGTAGCCGAAAGTCTTTCTTCAATTTCCTTTTCAATTTCTTCTTTTCTAGACTCTACTAAAACCACCACCTTCTTTTTTGAATCGCAATAAAGAAGATCGTTAATAATTTCAGATGCTCTAGTATTCCAATTGAGAATTACCAAGTGTCCTTGAATATGAAGCTTTCTTTTACCACTATTAGAGTTTTCTATAAAGTTTGAAATGGTGTTGGTTACGTAACCGATTACTGCACCAGTGAAAGAAATCATCCCAATTATAACGATAATCAAGCACACTATAGTAACTGCAACACCTGCTGAACCTATTTGTTCTGATACGTTAGACATATATCCCGCATCAAGAACCATTGAAATAGTGTAAAATGCAGCTTCTATAAATCCCATAGATTCCGTGCCGTTAATAGAAAGCGCACTGATTACAAGGGCTGAAACAAGAAAGAATATTACGTTAAATAGCAAAATGACTGCAAGCACCATTTTGCCAGGATTTTTTACAATTTGAATACTAAGCCATTCCTTAATTCTCTTAAACATTTGTCTTTTTCCTTTGTTTTCGTTATTTTAATTATAAAATAAGGGTTATTGTTTGTCAAAGGTTTTTTTCATCTTTTAATCTTTGATTTTGCTTATAAATATAAAAAAGGTGAACGAATTTTCGTTCACCTTAAATCTTAAATTATTTTTCTTCAGGTTCTAAAATCTTCTTTGCTTCTTGGAAGTTAATCTTAATATCGTCGGTAATAAAATCTCTTATAGTGGTATAAGCTGAATCCTTTTCATTAATAAGTTCTTTACGATATTTCTTTGCTTCTTCGTATGCCTTTGCAAACTCTTCCTTGTTTTCATCACTCATCTTAACGTAATTTTTATAATTGTTAAGTTTGTAATAGTAATTTGCAAGCGTTTGCGCTCTTTCTGCATTTTCAAGTTTTTTAAGCAATGCATCGGAAATATATTCTTTACTTTCTTTTGAAAGTTTATCGTATTCTGCTCTTGCTTTTATAACTGAAGGAAGAATTACAACGCCATCTTCAACTTCATATTCGATATTAGTTGAGGGAATTGATTCCATAAGCGAAATCGCAACGTTGGCAGCATCTTTATCCGTCATCTTTCCTAAAATGGTTTGACCTTGAAGTTCGTAGTAATCATCACTATCGTCATCTGCATCTGCACCTTTGTTAAGAACAGCTTCTGCGTTAAGTTTTACAAAATTAACGTAACTGCTACCTTCGGTAGAAGAGTTACAGTAGAAAATATATTCGTTACCGTTTATAGTGAAAATTTGAGGCGCATACCAAGTTGACGTAACAAGCGATGAAGATACGCTTTCTTCTACTGCGTTAGCCTCAAGCTTAATCCTTGCAAGCTTACTAGAATTTGAGAAATAGTACATATAGCCGTTGTTTTTATATAATAAAGATGAAGCTTTATTTCCGGTAATAACCATTTCTTTAATCTTTGTATCATCTTGAATAAGGCTAGTTTTATAAACAACTTCCTTTTCGCTATCTATAAAATAAATTTCATCTAAGCTTTCTATTACGATTAAAGCGGCAACGTAATCAGAATTCTTAATAAGAACGGGTTCGCCATCGATATTATTAAGGCTTAAAGCATAAGTGGTGGTTTTGCCCGTTAAAGTGGTTTCTTCATAGAAGAAATATCCATCTTCCACAATACCTAAATTATAGGTAATATCCTTTTCTTCACCACACTTAAGCATTTTACCATAAACACCATATTCGTTTTTACTATCACCTACGGTATAAGTATAAATTGCATTAAAAGATTCTTCCGCTCTAACGTATTCTTCACCTTCCGTTTCCGCCTTGTCTTCGTAGTAATTTTCAGCATACACGGTCATGCTATAAATAACTTGAACACTTTCGCCATTTGGAATAAATCTATATGAAGAAAGTGATTGATAGCCTATCGTGCCATTAGGAAATTCCACAGCTTCAGTAGTTTCTGCGTTAACTTCAGCAATTACGGTGTGGGTTTTTGTGGAAGTATCAAAAACCTTTATAGCTTCTTCATCAGACTCAAAGTAAACGATATAAACAACACCATTATTTTCAGCAATTCTATAATAGCTACTTAGCCCCTTTATGGTAAAGAAGGTTTCAGTGTTGCTTCCATCAAGCTTTGTTTTCATAAAGGAAAGGCTATTTGAAGCAACTTTACCACTTGCATCCTTTTCTACACTAGGAGTAGCATAATAAACGTAAGTTTCTTCCCCTTCACCAAATAGATAAACACCTGCATCATAATCAGATGCAATGAAAAGCTTAGGAACTACTATTTCTGTTTTAAGTTCATCAGTACCAATAGAAGATTTGTCCACAGCCATTAACGCGCCTTTAATGGGGTTGCCGAAAGTATTGTCATCTGCAGATGCACCGATACCGTTAATATAATATAAATAATTTTCCGTTTCAGCAACTGCTCCGCCAATGCTCTTAATTGCTCCCCAATTGGTCATCGTAGTGGTTGGCTTAGTGTCGTTACACGCAGTCAACCCGAAAACGGCAACCACCGCAAGAGTTAAAGCTATTATTCCTGCAATAAGTTTTTTCATAAATTCTCCGCTTTTTATCGGTAAACATTTTTGACTTTACCGAATATATTTTAATTATACAGATATATATTATAACGCATAAAAACAAGTTTGGCAATTATTTTATTAATTTTTTATGCTCTTTTTATTTTTTTGAGGTGATAAATTTTGGATAAATTCGGTATTTTTAAGCTTCTAAACTCATTTCTTGATTTTTACAAGCAAAATTCCAACGGTGATAAAACTTTTTCTTTTTTCCCAAAATCGGAAAAACCAACTAGCTTAGAACAAGCATCAACCGAAAAACCCGTTAGCTCTTTTTCTAAAAATCAGCAACCGTTACAAGAACAAATGCTTTCAACAATTCGCTCGCACGACGCTTTCGTAAAGAGAGTTAACAGCAAGAGTCAAAAATAGTTAAGAAAATAATTTTACCTTTTGTCTAGATAAAAATAATAATACTTTTCATCCTCTTTTTCCTTTTTAAAACCAACTTTTTGTAGCGTAGTTAAAGAGGCATCGTTTTGTTTGTAACATTTTGCTTTAATTTTTATTGGCTTAATTTTTTCTTCAACGAATTTTATTAGTGCGGTTACGCTTTCCGTGGCGTAGCCCTTTTTTTGATGCTCTTTTGCAATTCTAAAACCTATTTCTAAATTTCCATAGAAGTCAAAGTTGTGAAGCACAACTTCTCCCACTAATTTTCCTTCCTTTTTAATCATTAAGGAAAACTCTTCTTTTTTCTCTTTTAATTCTCTATTAAAATGATAAAAATATTGGGCGGAAGGTTCTTTATCTTTTAAATCTTCCCTATAATCATATCCCCAAAACTTATTTAATTCTTCATCTAAGCAAAGATTTTTATAATCTTGTATATCCTCTAGAGTAATTTCAGAAAGAAGTAGTCTTTCCGTAATAATTTCACTAAAAGGCTCTATTCTATCAAATGCTGTTAAAACTTCAATGTTGTTTTTTTCTTTAACTTCAATCGGATGATATTGAAGTTTAGAAATTCTAAGCCCCATATCTCCACAATCTTCCTCACGATTGATAAATTTAACGCCATCAACTACAAAAGCCTTGGCAAATTCACTCGCCATTGTGGGATAAACGCCCAAATATTCCCGTAGCCCCTTTTCAACGTGTACGACAAGCGTATTTTTAACCCTTTCTCCCACAGAAAGAGCAACCACTTTACCCCCAACTCGAATTATACCACCCACTTGGTTAAGTGAAAACATATTAAAAATATAATCTCTAAGTTTTCTTTCTTCGGCGATTTGCAAAGGAGATGCGAATTGCGTAACTTTTTCATACTCGTTTAAGAATTTCTCTACGTCTTTAAAATCCTCTTCTCTCATTACTGAAAACTGATAATCGGGATATGTTTTTTTGAATTTATTGACGTGGTTTCTCTGCCCTGAAAGTTTTTTACCAGAATAAGTTTTGAACTTTTCAGCATCGTATATATAATCACTCCAATCGCGCTCGTTTAAAACTTTAGAGAAGGGGTAACGTTCTAGCAAAATTCCCGCTTTTTCATTATCTATACAACAAAAAAACAAAGGAAGCTCGTTTTTTCTGCAATGGTTTTCTATTTGCTCTAGCGCTCCCTCTACGTCCTTTCCTATAGGGTAATAAAAAGCGGTGGCATAATCTTCGCATGATTCTTTCATTATGAGAGTATCGTTATACACGGCATAGTCTATAACAAACTCATCTCTCCAAAGATATTTTGCCCCAACTGAATAATCGCAAAATTCTATTTCGCTCTGTTGCATATATTCGGCAATTTTTTGAACGTTTTCTCCCAATGGTAAAAATTTAAGCATACTTTCTTATCATAATTTGAGCGACGCTTATTGCGTCGCCCTCTTTTATTTTCCCTATTCCTTTTCCTCTTTTTCTAAAACGCCTTTTAGACTTGCAAGCAAGCCGGAAACGTTTTGAATTTCACTTGGCACAATAATTTTAGTTGATTTACCATCTGCAACAACCTTTAACGCCTCGTAACCCTTTAAAGTAAGGTATGCTGCCGTTGGATTTGCATCATTAATCATCTTTATTGCCGTTGCAGTGCCCTCTGCATCTGCTATTGCCGCCGCCTTTTTAGCTTCAGCTCTAAGAATCATTGCTTCTTTTTCACCCTCAGCAACCAAAATATTGCTTCGTTTTTCACCCTCGGCTTTCAATATGCTCTCTCTACGTTCTCTTTCGGCTCTCATTTGCTTTTCCATAGCCTGCTGAATATCTTTAGGTGGCAAAATATTCTTAAGCTCAACACGGTTAATTTTAATACCCCATGGATCTGTTGCTTCATCAAGAATTATACGCATCTTTCCGTTTACCGTATCTCTTGAAGTAAGCGTTCCGTCAAGTTCAAGTTCGCCAACTAAATTACGAAGAGTGGTTGCCGTTAAATTTTCGATTGCACGAATAGGATTTTCAACACCGTAAGTGTAAAGCTTAGCATCGGTTACCTGATAAAAGACTACCGTATCTATCTGCATAGTTACGTTATCTTTCGTTATAACGGGTTGGGGAGCAAAATCTGCTACCCTTTCTTTCAAGGAAATAGGATTTCCTACCACCTTATCAACAAAGGGAATTACAAAATGCACTCCCGTTGTGCATAGCTTATGAAATTTTCCAAGTCTTTCAACGATTATAGCCGTAGATTGACGCACAATCTTGATAGACGCCGTTGCTACTGCAAAAAATAGAATTGCCAACACTATTATTGCGATTATTAATGGATCCATTACTTTACCTCCTCTATTAAGTATTTGTTTCCTTTTATCCCTACAACCTTAACTTTGGTGTTTTCGGGAATAATAACTGATTGTTCTTCGCAAACAGCACCCCAAACTACGTCGTTTACCCTTATTGTCCCTGGTTTATTAAAACCAACAGCCGTTAAAAGTAAAAACTCTTTACCAATTGCCGAATCTGCATTCAGGTTGCTTTTGCCTTCGTTTAACTTTTTAAGCACCATCTTCCTAAAAACTAATAAAAGCACCAACGAAACGACGATGAATATACAAATTTGTAATATCAGCGGAGCTTTTAGTGGAACGGAAATCAATGCAAGCAAGCTTCCGCCAGCAAACCAAATGGAAAGCATATCAGTTGTAATAACTTCTACTATTATTGCTATTACCGTTATCGCTAGCCATACGTATAACATGCTACACCTCCAACCTTTTCGTTTTTATTTCTTCTTTAGATACTCGACTATGTCCGAAAGCCTATCAAGATCATCTCTCGTGTAATAATCGATATAAATTCTGCCCTTTGTGTCGTTACCAATAGCATTAATCTTTGTTCCAAAAACTCTTTGCATGTCACTTACTAACTCTTTAAGTTCAATTGAAAGTTCCGTTTTTTGCTTTCTTCTTGCCTTTTCTTCGGGAGTCATAAAATATTCTTTAACTCTCTTTTCTACCTCTCTTACAGAAAGCCCCTCTTTAACAACAGCGTTAGCCATCTTCTTTTGGTCGCTTTCAGGGACAGAAATTAATGCTCTAGCGTGACCTGCAGATAACGAGCCATCTTCAACCAACTTCATAACTTCGGGAGCAAGGCTCAAAAGTCTTAACGTGTTTGCAATTGCAGGACGTGATTTACCTATACGGTCTGCCAAATCTTCTTGAGTTAAACCATAATCTGTCATTAACGACTTCATAGCGTTTGCCGCTTCTATAGGGTTTAAATCCTCTCTTTGAAGGTTTTCAATAAGAGAGATTTCCTTAATTTGCCTTTCATTATAGTTTTTTACAATAACGGGAACTTTTTTAAGCCCAGCTAGTTTACTTGCACGAAATCTTCTTTCACCCGCAATGATCATATACTTATCACCGCTTCTATTAACAATGATAGGCATAATCACACCGTGCTTTTCTATTGAATCGGCAAGCTCTTGAAGCGCCGTGGGGTCAAAAGCCTTTCTCGGCTGATTGGGATTTGCAAAAATTGAACTGATTTCTATTTCAGTAACACCTTGTTCTGTTTGACCTTCACTTTCCTCAAAAAGTAAACTTTTGCCATAGTCGTTTTCTGTTTCCGAAAACAATGCCCCTAAACCTTTACCCAAACCTCTATTAATTTTCATTTTCCTTTGCTCCGTTTATTTTTTATCCTTTAACGATTTTTCAAAACGCTCTTAGGCTGTTTTGATAAAAACTCTTCAGTAAATGCTAAATACGCCTTTGCTCCTGCACACTTAGTATCATGTAACATTATAGGAACTCCATGACTAGGCGCTTCTGATAAACGTATATTTCTCGGAATAACGGTGTCGTACACCCTTTTACCAAAAAACTTTCTTATTTCCGCAGAAATCTGTCTTGAAATAATAGCTCTATTATCGTTCATTGTAAGAACTACTCCTTCAATTTTAAGGTTTTCGTTAAGATGTTTTACAACCAACTTGATAGTATTCATTAGCTGTGATAAACCTTCTAAAGCGTAATATTCGCTTTGAATTGGAATAATAACTGCATCTGCACCAGCAAGTGCGTTAATTGTCAATAACCCTAGCGACGGTGGGCAGTCTACAGTAATAAAATCATAACTGCCCCTTGCTTTTTCTAAAACCTTCTTTAGCACTTTTTCTCTATCTTTTACGTAAACGAGTTCAACTTCAGCTCCTGCGAGGTCAATACTTGAAGGCAATAAATCCAATCCGTCAACGCACGTCTTTACAACTGCCGTTTCTATGTGTGCATCGTCAATCATAACGTTATAGACCGAACTTTTTACTTCGCTCTTTGAAAAACCTAACCCGCTCGTTGCGTTACCTTGTGGATCTAAATCCACAAGCAAACACTTATATCCCTTTTGCGCAAGATACGCTGATAAATTAACGCATGAAGTCGTTTTGCCTACACCACCTTTTTGATTTGAAAAAGCTATTATTCTTGCCATATTCTCCCCCCTTTACAATTAAGCTTTTGTCCTTCGGGTTTTTCCTTTTTATATTGTTTTTGCTTTGTTAATTTATTTATCTTCCTTTCCCGCGTTTTCTTGCTCTTCGCTCGGGGTTTCAGGAATCCTTTCTTTAGTCTCTACGTCTTTTTCTGTTTGTTCGTTTATCGGCTCTTTGTCCGGTTGAGTTTTTACATTTCTTCTTTCAAAGGGATTTTCCATTAATCTTGCTTCATAATCATCCATGAATTGCATAATTTCTTCAACCGACTTGCCTTCCATAAGCATATCTACTTCTTCACTAAAAATTGTTTCTCTTTCAACCAAAAGCCTAGCCATATTGTCAAGAATCTTTTTGTTATTTAATAAAAGTTCTCTTGCCTTTTTAAGTGAGCTATCGATAATCTCCTTAACTTCCTTATCAATAAGAGCCGCCGTTTCGCCACTATAAGAAACTTGCGATGCCATATCTCTGCCGATAAAGATTTCCCTTTCAGAGCCGTAAGCGATAGGACCAACCTTTTCGCTCATACCCCACTCGGTAACCATCATTCTAGCACGCTTACTAATTGCTTGTATGTCGCCAGAAGCCCCTGCAGAAATATCCTTAATTATAATTTCCTCTGCAACTCTACCACCTAAGCCCATTACAATGCTATCAAGAAGCTTTGCCTTACTGAAGAAATTATTGTCGTTTTCAGGTCTAACTAAAGTGTATCCCCCCGCTCTTCCTCTAGGAATTATTGATACTTCGTGAACAGGATCACAGTTTGGTAAAAGTTTTGCTAGTACTGCGTGACCTGCTTCGTGATACGCAGTAATCCTTTTATCCGTTTCGGTAACCAACCTTGATTTCTTTTGCGGGCCTATCAACACCTTGTTTATTCCTTCGTAAAGATCTTTATTCGTTATATATTCTCTATTTGCTCTCGCAGCGAGTATTGCTGCTTCATTCAATAGATTTTCGATATCTGCTCCAGAAAAACCACTAGTCATTCTAGCAACGGTTTTAAAGTTTACGTCTTTAGCCAACGGTTTGTTGCGAGAGTGAACTTTTAATATAGCTTCCCTACCTCTTACGTCGGGAACGTTTACGTATATTTGCCTATCAAATCTACCAGGGCGCAACAATGCAGGATCTAAAATGTCTGCACGGTTTGTTGCAGCCATAACAATTATACCGTCGTTAGACGCAAAGCCATCCATTTGAACAAGCAACTGGTTAAGCGTTTGCTCCCTTTCGTCGTGTCCACCACCCATACCTGTTCCACGTTGACGGCCTACCGCGTCAATTTCATCAATAAACACGATACACGGCATATTCTTTTTAGCAGAATCAAATAAATCTCTAACTCTCGAAGCACCTACACCAACAAACATTTCCACAAAGTCAGACCCACTTATAGAAAAGAATGGAACTCCGGCTTCTCCTGCAACAGCTTTTGCAAACAACGTTTTACCTGTTCCGGGAGGACCTACAAGAAGAACACCCTTAGGAATTCTCGCTCCAAGCTTTGAAAACTTTTTGGGATTTTTAAGAAAATCTACCACTTCGGCAAGCTCAGCCTTTTCCTCTTCTGCACCAGCAACGTCTGAAAAGCGAACTTTTAAATCTTTCGTTACTCTTGAGTTGGTTTTAGCAAATGACATTGCCCCTTTGCTTCCACCTTGAGTCTGCAACATAATAACAATAAATATTATTGAAATAACCGCCATTCCCACAACGGGCATAAAGTTGGCCCACCCAGCGCCTTCATTAGGGTCGGTATACGAAAATTCAACGTTTGCTTTAATAAGCTTCTGTTCAATATCTAATACCGCGTCAGAACCTCTTGAAAACACGGTTGTAAACGGAACGATAACATTAGACGAATCATTAGATAAAATAATGTTAAATTTAACTACGTAATTTTCTATAAGCACTTCAGAAAATTTAATAGAAGTAAAATTGCTATATTTATTAATTATCGACTTAACGTTATTAGCGTTTGAAGAATTAAGCTCTTCAATAGTAAGCCCACCCTCTGCTCGATCAACTAACTCTACAAACTCAGAGTAGGAAACGTCGTGTCTTTTGTTTAACATATTAGATAAAGATAGCACACCAACAACCAAAAGAATACCTGCAAGCACTATCCATAACCATTTAGACTTTGTTTTGTTCAAAATAAATTCTCCTTGAAATATAAATCGTTAATTCAATTTTAGCTAGGATTTATTTAATAAACCTTGAAAAAAATAAAATTAAATATTAATATTTATATTATACATTATCACGACAAAAAATACAACGAAAAAATTAAAATATTTAAATAAAAATTTTATGCGCCACAATTTTTGTTTGCGCCTTTTTATTTTTTAATTTATTAATAAGCGCTTTTTTTGTTTTATCTTGTGCGCTTTTTTTATTTTTTTAAGATTAGTAAAGACGCGTATAACAATTTGTTTCTTTTTTTCATTTCTATATAATAATATTAAATCTACCTATAATGCCTTCAGAAGTAAAACGTACTGTTTTTTTATAAAAAAACACTTTAGACATATCAAATATATAATTTTATTTTATCAGTACAACATAGTTTATAAACCGTTTTTCAGAGCATAACTTATGTTTTAATCCAAATAAAGCATTATTTACGTAAAATTATATAAAAGCAATACAACCCCTTTCCCAACACAGCAATAAGTTTAACCAAGAGAACCAACCCGAATAGAAAATCTAGATTAATTAAAGACTTACTGACGCTTGCTTATTCAGCAAAAACTAGATGTTTTTGCGCAAGAAAACACTTAAAAAATAACGATGCGTAAATTATTAATTGTCCAATTTGCTCCAACAATCTCTTGCACTCAAAAATCAAGTTGAATCATGCTTACATCAACTCTTAATTTCTTGGTTAATTTACATAATAAAAACGGATAATATTATAATTAATACTGACACTCTAATAACTTAACACTATTTTCACCTCAGCATATATGGTCTAAATGAAATAAATTTTGTCATTTTTAGCCTTTGAGACAGAATGGCTTTTAATTTTACCGGACTTTTTGCTTTTTTTGATTCGAATTTTTTATTTAAGCGCTAGAATGATTTTTGAATTTAAAATGTTTAACGTGAAACAAGGGTATTTTGCAAAATGTTTAACGTGAAACAAGAGTTTTTAATAAAAATAAATCTGTAGAATTATTTTATATTATTTTAGGCAACAATTTCGTTGTTTTCGACTAATAAAAGCGTGCGCTAATGCATTATTTTATTTTTATTTAGTAAACATCAAAAAGTTTCACGTGAAGCAATTGCAGAAAATTTTTAATGTAATATCTAATAAAGAGCAGGTACGTAAAATAAAACAAAAAGAATTAAATAAAAAATATCGGCTATAAGCCGATATATATAAAGCTACTATAAAATATATAGTATTAAATTTTATTGCAATTTTTTATTTTTGCAATATAGAACTAATTATTTCGGAAAGATTAGCTTGCGTAATAAGGTTTAATAAATAAGAAAATAAATTAAGTTTGTCTAACGAAGAGGCAATAACAGATTGTTCAAACGTTGCAATTAAATCTTGGAAAATCTTTAATGGTATTACTCGTATTACTATTATAAGTAATTGCGCCATTATAACACCTTTTATTGCGCCAAATATTAAACCAAGCGCTTTATCTGCAAAACCAATTAAAACAAATGAGTGCAACCCTGCTATTATATCACCGAGTAGAACAAAAGCTATTCGTAAAATAACATAAAGCCCAATAATCGAAATTATGCACGTAATATAATATCCAAAAACGGGGGAAACTACTCCGGATACAGTTGTTTCTAAAGGTAAATTTCCCGTTCCCTTAACGTCAATAACTATTTTAACAAGCCACGCCGATAAGCTTGAATCGGTTAAAGAAGCTTCGGTCGCCTCTTTCAAGGTGGTAAGCATGAGCTCTTCACCAAAAATCTTAATTAGAACGTTTGAAATGTTTTCTGATATTTTTGTAATAAGTGTAAATTTAGTTTCCAAAAAGTTTGCTACAGTGGAACATAACACAACGGCAATTATTATAGAAATAAATGAGCCGAAGGTGGATAAAAAGGATTTAACGAAACCTTTTTTATAACCGCCAACACAAGTTGCAAGAATAAGTATAACTAAAAAAACATCGATTATTGCGCTCGGAACGTTGAATGTCAACAACAAAGAATTCATAATTCCTCCGAGTACTAAAATTATACATAAATTATAACACTAAAATTTATCGATTACAACTCATTTACTAAATAATGTATAAAAAACATTAATCAAGTCGATAATTCTAATCATCAAAAAGGTATAAAATTCATAAAAAGGAAAGAATAAAATGGAAAAAGAAAGTTATTCTTTTTGCGCTTTCAGTGAGTATGCGCCAAAAGGAATTTGTAGCGCTCTAACCAAAATGCACAAAAAAACCGCCCCTCCCGTAATTTTATGTGTTGGAAGCGATTTAGTTTTAGGGGATAGTTTAGGGCCATTAATAGGAACATTATTAGTTAAAGCTAACGTTCCGGCTTACGTTTACGGCAATCTATCCTTTCCGATAACAGCAAAAGAAGTAAATTATGCCAAAGATTATCTCAAAAAAACTCACCCTAAGTCATCCGTAATAGCAATTGACGCTGCAGTTGGAGCAAGTGAAGACGTTGGAATAATAAGAGTATTAGAGCGGGGAATAAAGCCTGGATTAGGAGTGAATAAAAATCTTAAGAACGTGGGGGATTATTCAATAATAGGCGTAGTTGCTGAAAAAAGTATTGATAACTATAAATTATTTAATATTACCAGACTAAATCTAATATATAAAATGGCAGAACAAATTGCTTCGGGAGTAGTAGAACATCTTAAGGCAAGTTAAAAGTCCTGTTGCAACAAAAAATAAAAACAGCCAACATTCACTAATTTAAAAATGATAGTCAAATTAGAGCTATATTAATAAGGGCTTAAATTAAATAATATATAAAATCGAGTTTTTACACACATAAATCAACTTAAAGTTTTATTGCTTTTTTGCTTTTGATAAAATCACTGTTAAATAAAGATTTTGCAAAAAGACTTGAGCTGATGTTTGTAAAAATGCTAACAATATTAAATTTTGGAATTTTTTCTGGAAATTTGGGGTTTTTATATTTATTCCAATTGAAATGTTGATAGTTTTAATAATACCAAACGTAAGTATAATTTGGATGTTTATCTTTTTTGGACTACCTTTTATAGCTACACGATTAGACTATATAATCGCTTCAATTTATAAATTGCCACACATTTACTGTATAAGTAAAATATAAGACGCCAAAAGGTGAATTGTTTTCCATAATAAATGGATTAGAAAAATATTTTTGACAAAAAGAAAATTCTTTTAGTTGGAATAATTTTAAATACAATTAGTATTATGTCTATTAATATTGGATTAATAATATATTTGTTTTCATCATCGCTCTTCAATAAATTTCAATTTGACTAATTGTATTTTGTTGAAACCACCCTCAAGAAGCATTGCACAACATGCCTTAAAATCAAACCCGTGTGCTTTTACAAAATAAAAAGGAAAAGACTAACAAAAAATTCGTTAGTCTTTTTATTATTTTATTATTAAATATGGGTGCTAATATAAGCTTTGCTACGTAACGTTTTGTCTAACGAGCTCCTATCAAGGCTATAAAAATTCTTTAAAACCGTTACGTTCAAATTATAAATCTGCCTTTCCCGTTGCAAGCATTACGTAATAGCTGGGGTTTTTTATAATCTCATCTAATCTACCAGATTTTTTATAGCTAAAATATCCTGTAGATGAAACAATAATATGGTCGACTATAGGAATGCCTAAATATTTACAAAAATTGCAAATGCTTGCCGTTGTGCAATCGTCAACTATGCTAGGCGAACAATCGCCACTAGGGTGATTATGAGCTATAAGAATTTGCTTTGCTCCGTGAACATTCATAGTCATTGCTAATTCCGAAGCCTTAAATTCAACCTTATCATACATATTATTTTCGTATGGTAAACTATGAAGAACACCAAAATGAGAATTTAGAAGAAAAATTTCACACCTTTCTCTCGTTAGCGTTAAAAACTCTGAAATTATTGTAGCAACCAATCCGTCATAAGAACTAATTCTCTTTCCAGCAAGCTTTTCTTTATTAATACGTTGGTAAACTTTGCCGATAGAACAAATTTTAGTAGCAACGGTTTTGCCAATGCCTTCAACAACCATTAACTCCTTGGCAGTAGCTGAAAACACTGCTCTTAAGCTACCAAACACTCTCAATAACTTATGCGCCATTGGATTGGTATCTTTTCTTGGAACAACGAGAAATAAAACCGCTTCCAACAATTCGTGATCGGTTAATATTTCCGGATTGGAATATAATTTGTCCAAGAGTCGGGCTCTATGACCTTCGTGAAAATTTTCATTAGCCATGTTAATATTTTAACATATTTTGATATTTTTCGCAAAAATTTTACACACGTTTTATGTTGTTTTACACTCTTTCTACCTATTTTAATAAAAATGATTGCAAAAGCAATTAAAAAACATTATAATATTATATAGCCTAAAAACAAGGGGAGTAT
Organism: Christensenellaceae bacterium; assembly: GCA_045639245.1. Lineage (GTDB taxonomy): Bacteria > Bacillota > Clostridia > Christensenellales > Borkfalkiaceae > UBA1259. Next base: position 62,728 of record JAZUCS010000048.1, on the reverse strand, counting down.
TATGGATTATTCTAAGTTTATTAGCGACTTAAAAACACTTATTTCTTTTAAGAGTATTCAAACAAAAGCATTAAAAGATGCTCCTTTCGGTGAAGAAAATAAAAAAGCCCTTGATTTTTTCTTAAATAAAGCAACCGAGTTTGGGTTCAAAACGATAAATTACGACAACTACGGTGGTGAATTTTATTATGGTGAAGGAGAGGAAATAGGCATTATCGGACATCTAGACGTTGTTCCCGTTAGTCTTGGTTGGAATACCGACCCATTTACGTTAACTGAGGTTGACGGTGTATTATACGGTAGAGGAACTGAGGACGATAAAACACCTTGTCTTCTCTGTCTTTACGCTATAAAAGCATTAAAGGATGAAGGGGTAACCTTCAATAAAAAAATCCGCTTTTTCGTTGGTTGTAACGAAGAATCAGGCTGGGAAGACGTTAAGTATATGCAAACTAAAACAACTTTCCCCACTTATGGTTTTTCGCCCGATAGTAATTTTCCCGTTTGTTATGCTGAAAAAGGGATATATCACCTAAAAGTTTCTCTACCAAAGTTTAAGAATTTCAAAAACTTACGTGGAGGTTCAGTAATAAATGCCGTTTGCGATTTTGCTTCCGTAGAAGTTAGCGATAACGCTATAAATAAAACACTATTAGACAAATACGGTTTAACCATAAAAGAAAATAACGTTATCGAAAGTTTTGGGATAGCGGCGCACGGTTCAGCTCCACATAAAGGTAAAAACGCATTATATCCAATATTCAAATATATGGAAGATTTGGGAGAACCGCTTAATAATCTTGCAGACCTTCTGTTTAATGATGGAATAGGTCTATCTGCCTTTGAAAACGAACAAGGTAAAACCACCCTTTCTCCAAATATTATTTTTGAAAATGGAAATGGATTAACTCTCGCTTGTGATTTAAGACTTCCAGCCCCCTTTACAATTAACGAAGTAAAAGGATATTTTAACAAAATTACTTTACCATATGAAATTGTTGAAAGGCATAAGCCCTTTATGGCAGATAAAAATGGATGGTTTGTTAACGCTCTTCTTTCTGCGTATAACGAAGTTACTAAAGAAAACGCTTTGCCCGTATACCAAAGTGGATCAACCTTTGCAAGATGTTTTGAGGTTGGGTGTGGTTTTGGGTTTGGAGATGATAGAGGAACTCGCGGTTGCCACGAAGCAAACGAAGGAATAAGCGTTGAACATTTAAAAACAAGTTACGAAATTTATAAAAAAGCAATCTACAATTTAGTTAAGTAACAATTAAAACACTTAATCAAAAGAGGAAAATTATGTTTGATATAGAATTAGTTGGAAAAATCGGCTCAATGGCTCTAATAAATAAAGAAAACGCAACACTCGATTACACTCTGATTGCAAGGCTTTCAAGAGAGCTTAAACCCGGATACGTTTGGGTAACGAGTGGAGCTGTTGAAACGGGCAGGTTGGATTATATACAAAGAAACGGCACGGAACTTGTAGGAGATAAAGAAGACGTTAAAACGGACTACGCTTCTCAAGGTCAATCTATATTAATGTCAACCTATCGTCAATACGTAGACCCCAAATACTCTATAAGACAGGTGTTGATAGAGCATCAACATTTTAACGACGATGTTAAAAGAGAACACCTAAAAAATATGCTTCTTCGTTGCAAATCGCAAAACGCCATTCCCATCGTAAACTATAACGACGCTGTTAGTATTGAAGAAAACCGTCGATTAGAAATTCAATCTTTAAAAAGCGAACAAAATAAGGTTGTAGAGTGTGTTGATAACGACGAAACGGCTTCGCAAATTGCCTGCTTAGTGAAAGCAAAAACACTTCTTATATTAACTAGTGCAGATGGAATATATCGTGACAGTGCAGACCCGTCTACCCTAATAAAAGAAATTAGTGGAAAAGACGTTTATGAAGTGTTAGAAAACATTAATGAGTGTGAAAACTATTGTAACGGCGCATCAAGAGTAGGAGCAAACGGAGCAAAAGCTAAGTTAGAATACGTTAAGGATGCAGTTAAAATTGGAACAACCGTTATCATTGCAAATTCTAAATATTCCATATCCGATATTTTGTGTGGAAAAGCAAAAGCAACGAGGATTGGCGTTAGATAATTTATAAATTTAATTAAAAAGCTTGCAATAAATACGTTTATACAATATAGAATATTAATGAGTATAAACTGTTAATCCTTAGATAAAAAACCACGGATTTCTATCCGTGGTTTTTATGTTTTAAGTAATAAATATAAAATAAAAGCGATTACTCTTTTTATTTTACAATTGTTTTTAGTGAGTAGAAAAATCTTTTCTTTTTCTTCCCAACATTTAAATTTTATCACAAATCATAAGGAAATACAAGGTGTTTTTTGAAAATTTTCTTAATAAAATTTTTAAAAAACATATTGACAATAAACCTAATCTATTTTAAAATGTAATTGAAAATAAACTTAATGCTTTTAGGGAGGAAAACTCCAATGTACACAGTTATAAAAAGTACAAAAAAATAATTTCTTAGGAGGGCAGACCAATGTACAGATTAGGAGAAATAATATAAAGGGGGTATAGACCAATCAACAGTAGTCTTGCTTGCCTTAAAAAATCCGTAAGATTAAGCATTGCGCTACTATAGGCGTTTTTTAGAAATTTAAAAGAAAAATCTAGTGCGGTAGTGACGGCAAGCCACAAACAAATACATACCATATTTAAGAATATCTGCTCAGGTTTTGAGCAGATATTTATTTTAAAAAGCAAGTTTTTTATGGAAAAAATAAAATTTAATAAAATTTTTAATTTCTCCGTATAAAATCTCTCTTCTTACACATTATAATTATCGAAGGGGGGAATCATGAAGGAACAGAATAAAAAGAAAGGCACTGTCAGTAAAAAGACTACGGAAAACAAAAGCACTAAAAACTGTAAATAATAGTTTTTTGTCAAATAATTTTGATCCGTTTGGTTCTTACACGGGAATTTGTAAAGATAAAAACGAAAAACCCGTACAAGATGCCGATGACTTATGACTATAACTTATAACCACAATAATTCTAAATGAAATTTCAATTAGAATAAACGTGTAAATCAATAGTTATATCGGATTCTAAAAACTGAAGATTACAAACCTTTAAAACGAAAAGACCTTGATGTTATAATTAACTGATGGGTCTTTTTGCTTATTAGTAAATACTATTGCTTGACAAAAAAAAGGAAAGGGTTTATAATACCCTTGCTTTTAAGACGGTTATACGGTCGCGGGGGCGGAGAAAAACCGTCAATGAGGAAAGTCCGAACTTCTTAGAAACAGAGTGCCGGAGAAATCCCGGTGAGGGTGACCTTAAGGAAAGTGCAACAGAAAATAACCGCCGAGCTTTCGGTAAGGATGAAAAGGTGCGGTAAGAGCGCACCGCTCTTTCGGTAACGAGAGAGGCTGTGTAAACCCCACTCGAAGCAAGATTGACAGGCTTTGTCGCATAGGGAGTTTCACCTGATAGAGTCTACTAAAATATCGCTTGATGGTGTCGGAAACGGCACTGCTAGATAAATGACCGTACACGACAGAATTCGGCTTATCGACCGTTCTTAAAAGCTTTTTTATAAATAAAACAACCGAAAAAATTTCGGTTGTTTTTTATTTTTTAAGATAAACCATTAATACAGCAATATCTGCAGGTGAAACCCCTGAAATTCTTCCCGCCTGTCCAAGGGAAAGGGGGCGAATTTTATCAAGCTTTTGCCTTGCTTCAATTCTTAAACCTTTTATTTCGTGATAGTTAATATCCAAAGGTAAAAGTTTTTGTTCTAATCTTTTTGCTTTTTCTATCTGGTCTAACCCCTTTTGAAGATACCCCTCGTATTTTACGTCTATTTCCACTATAGATAAAACTTCTTTTTCTATTTCAGAAAAAATATTAAGCTCTCTTGCAATTTCTTCTATAGGAATGCCCCTTTTAATAAGGTCTGAAGCGTTTAACGCTTTTTCTGGTTTAGTAAAATTATAACGGGATAACAACGGCATTAAATCCGCAGGCTTAACAAGAATTGAAAGCTCCTTCATAGCTTTATTATATTGTTCTTTTCTGCTAAGATATCTATTATATCTTTTGTCGTCTACAAGCCCTGCTTTTCTACCAATCTCCGTCAATCTAAAATCGGGGTTATCTTGTCTTAAAATTATGCGATATTCTGCACGAGAAGTCATCATTCTATACGGTTCGTTAGTGCCTTTGGTAACAAGGTCGTCTATTAACACACCTATATATGCTTGATCTCTATCTAAAACTATCTGCTTTTCGCCCCTTAGTTTAAGAGAAGCATTAAGCCCTGCAATAAGTCCTTGTGCGGCAGCTTCTTCGTAACCACTTGTTCCGTTAATTTGCCCTGCGGTAAAAAGATTTTCTATCTTTTTATACTCTAGCGTGGGATATAAATCTAATGAATCTATAGCGTCGTATTCAATTGCGTAAGCATAACGCATAATTTCGCAATTTTCTAAACCTTTAACCGTTCTATACATAGCTTTTTGAACGTCGTGAGGGAGAGAAGACGACATACCCTGAACATAAATCTCATCAGTATCCGCACCTTCCGGTTCTAAAAAGAGCTGATGTCTATCCTTATCGGCAAATCTAACCACCTTATCTTCTATAGAAGGGCAATATCTTGGACCCGTCCCTTCAATTTTACCAGAATATAAAGGTGAACGATGTAAATTTTCTAGAATAATTTTGTGCGTTTGTTCGTTGGTGTAGGTTAAATAACAAGGTTGTTGCTTTTGAGGAACTCCGTCTGTTAAAAGTGAAAAAGGATAAATATCCCTTTCTCCTTCTTGTCGTTCAAGAAGGGAAAAATCTACCGTTTTTCCGTCAATTCGGGCGGGCGTTCCCGTCTTAAACCTTCTTATTGAAAAGCCTAACTTTATAAGGTTTTCAGTTAAACCTGTAGAAGCTTGAAAGCCCGAAGGTCCTGAACTTTGCTTCCATTCTCCAGCAATAACACTTCCGTTAAGATATACACCCGTTGCAACGACAACTGCCTTACATTCAAGCACGCCTCCGAAAGATGTTTTAACACCCGTAATTTTTTTGCCATCCGTTAAAATTTCTACCGCTTCGCCTTGTAAAATTTTAAGGTTGGGTGTTTTTTCTAATGTTTGCTTCATTAAACGGTGGTAAAGATTTTTATCTTCCTGTCCACGTAAGCTTTGAACTGCTGCTCCCTTTCCACGATTAAGCATTCTAATCTGCAAAAGTGCTCTGTCTGCATTGATGCCCATTTCTCCACCAAGAGCATCAATTTCGCGAACTATTTGACCTTTCGACGTTCCCCCAATAGAGGGATTGCACGCCATAAAGGCTATGCTATCTAAATTCATAGTCAACATAGCCGTTTTTTGACCCGTTCTTGCAAGAGCCAACGCAGCTTCGCAACCAGCATGTCCTGCACCGATTACTACCGCATCAAATTTTCCTTCTAAATAGTGTGCCATATTATTGCTTCAACAACATCTTTTTAATATCGTTAATTTTTACTGCTGTTTTACTATCCGTTTTTATTAATTCCGCTATTTTATCTCTTGAATAAATTATGGTCGAGTGGTCTCTTCCTCCCATAATTTGCCCAACTTTTTCCAAGGGTAAACTGCTCATCATGTCAGTTAAAAGATAAACGCAAACTTGCCTTGGTTCAACAAATTCTTTATTTTTTTTCTTGCCGATTATCTCGTTTTTGCTTATTTTATAAAACTCGCAAACACAGTTTACAATATCGTCTGCCTGCATTTCTTCCTTCTTTTCGCCAGCTGATTCCTTTAACGCTTCGTCAACAAGCGCAGGGGTAATAGGCTTTTCATAAAGTTTAGAAAAGAATATAACCTTAGTTAGCTTTCCAATAGAAGTTCTTATATCTCCTGAATCCATTTCAGCAATATGTGTTAAAACCTTAATGTCTAAAGGATACTTTTGCTCTTCAGATTTTCTTCTTAAAATTGCAATACGTGTTTCCAAGGCAGGGGGTTGAACATCTGCCAAAAGGCCCCCTTCAAAACGATTTCTAAGCCTTTCTTCTAATACCTCTATTTCCTTAGGTGGTCTATCAGACGTTAAAATAATCTGCTTGTTTTGCATTACGAGCTCGTTAAAGGTGTGGAAAAATTCCTCTTGCGTAGCTTGTTTTTTAGATAAAAACTGAACGTCGTCAATTAAAAGCACGTCTACGTTTCTATATCTTCTTCTAAAATTTGCCCCCGAGCCCTTTCCTTTAGAAATACTTTCAATAAGTTGATTAGTAAATTTTTCGCAAGTAGAATAAACCACGTTAAGCGACGGCTTGTTTTTCTTTAAGTAATTGGCAATAGCCATAAGAATATGCGTTTTGCCAAGACCTGGTCCACCATAAATAAATAACGGATTGTATGACTGACCTGGTTGCTCTGCAACAGCCTTTGCTGCAGCATACAAAAAATCGTTAGAAGGGCCTACAACGTAAGATTCAAAAGTAAAAGCAGGGTTGATGGGTGAACTAAAATCATCAAACCTTTCCGCTCTTTGTTCTGCAACGTTAGCAAGATATTCTTCTCTGTCTTTGGCAATTACAATGGAAAAATCGGTAATCTCAGTATTTACTTTAGCAAGTGCATCTTTAATTTTATTACTTATGTTTTCACTAACTGCTGAACCGAATAAATTATTTTCAGTAATAAGCACGAGTTTGTTACCCACAACATCAACAGGCGTGAGTTTTGAAATGAAAGTGTCTATAAAAAGAGAACTAACGGTTTTTTCAAGCTCGGGAAGTGTTGTCTTCCAGAGTATTTCATAACTTTCCATTTGTATTTTTCCTTTTTTTATCTATATTAAGAAATTATTTGCTTTTCAGTGTAAATCATTATATAATATTTTTGAAGAAATTCAAAGCTAATATGACAAAATTTTAGAAAATTTTTTATGTTTATTGAAAAACTATTGTTAAAAAACTTCCGCAATTACTCAGAAGAAGAGTTTTTCTTCACAGAGGGAATAAATATTTTAGTAGGTAACAACGCGCAAGGTAAAACCAATGCCGTTGAAGCCGTATTTTTTCTATGCACAGGTTACTCTCCTAGAGCTAATAAAGACAAGCACGTGGTAAAATTCGGAGAAGAATCGGCAGATATTTTTGCACAAGCAAAATCCGCATACGGAGAAATCTCTTCTCGTATTATTTTTAATAAAGCCGATAAAAAGCGCGTTTTCGTAAACGGGCTTGAGGTGTTAAAAATCGGTGAATTTTTAGGTAACATTCATAGCGTATTCTTTAACCCTGCTGAACTTAAACTCGTTCAAGAAAGCCCCGAAGATAGACGGAGATTTATGAACGTTTCTCTATCTCAAATGAGTAAAAGCTATTTTTATTCTCTTTCAAGGTATAATAAAATATTAGCTCAACGCAACAATTTACTTAAAAATCCCGAAACGTCGTTAGTAAGAGAAACGTTGCCCATTTGGGATATACAACTTTCTAGAGAGGCCGGCAGAATAATTAAGGCGAGAAATGATTTTTTAATAGAATTAGCACCTGTAGTTGAAGAAAAACAAGCCCTTTTAACAGGGGGAAAAGAAGTACTAAAGATGAAAACGGAGGACGGCTATTTCGGTAGTGAAGAAGAAATTGCTTATGCTATTAAAGAAGATCTAAAAGTTTCTTTAGAAAAGGATTTAAGGCTAGGATATACTTCCATTGGTCCACATAGGGACGATATAAAGTTTACACTTAATGGGGAAGACGTTAGAGTTTTCGGCTCTCAAGGTCAGCAACGAACTGTTGCTCTTGCTCTTAAACTTGCAGAAACAGAGTTGTTTAAAAACCGATTTGGAGAATATCCCGTTTTAATTTTGGATGACGTTTTATCAGAACTTGACAAATCAAGACAAAAAAAATTATTATCCGCAGTAGAAGGTGTTCAAACGCTTTTTACTTCAGCTGTTTATGAAAGACAGATTTTTAGAAACCACCAAATAAATAAAATTACCGTAGAAAAAGGAAGAATAAAGAAATAAAACCGACGTTTTTCGTCGGTTTTACCTTTTAGTCTATAAATTTTTGCACCATTTCGTTTTTATTAATAAAACCTGCGCTCTTTTTTACAACTTCACCTTTCTTAAATAAAAGTAACGTGGGAATTACTTCTACACCATATTTTAATGCTATAGGAGTATAGTCGTCTATATTAACTTTTGCCACCTTTATTTTACCTTCATATTCTTTTGAAAATTGTTCAAGCTCAGGCGCAATCATTTTACATGGTCCACACCAAGTTGCCCAAAAATCTACTAAAACTGGGATTTCGCAATTAATAACTTCTTGTTCAAAATTCTTGTCGTTTAATTCAATCATTTTTTTCTCCTTTTCTTATATTATACACCAATTTTAATAAATTACAATACCGGCAAATAAAAAATCGCAGAGGTCTGCGATTTTTCTTTTTTATTGTTTATCCTTTAAGCTATTTCCAAGATACGTTCCAAAGCCAAAAGAGCTTTTTGAAGATTTGCCGAAACTTGAACTTGTCGTTTTTCTAGCTCCATTATTTCTAGAACCGCCTTTTCTTTCGTTTTTGCCCTTTCTTTCGTTTCTTCTACCTTGTTCTCTATTTCTTCCTGCATTGTATGGGGTAGAGAACTCATCTTTATCATTAGGAACAATTACAACGTAACGGTTTGGTTCTTTACCGTCTGACTTTGTGGTAACGGTTGCGCTTTCAGCAAGAGCTGTATGAATAATTCTTCTTTCAAATGGGCTCATTGGCTCTAACTGAACTTCTCTTCTTTTTTCGGTAGCCTTTTCTTCCAACTTGTGAGCAAGAGTAATTAATGTTTCTTCTCTTTTTTCTCTATATCCTTCACAGTCTACGGTAACCTTTTTATATTCTTCATTACCAACGTTGGCCATAGCTCCAGCAAGAGTTTGCATTGCATCTAAAACTTCCCCTCTATAACCGATAACTGCTGAAGATTTATCAGTAATTAAATCCAAAATCTTATCATCTTTAACGTTAACTTTTGCATTGATTTCCATTATATCTAAAATCCCTTGCAAAAATTTTGCCGCTCTTTCAACATTTGAAAGCTTTTTAGTAATTTCTACTTTTGCCTGCCCCTTAAGTCTGCCGAAAAGTCCTTTCACTGGTTCTTCAATTATTTTGATTTCCACTTGCTCTTCGGTAAGCCCTAATTGCTTTAGTCCTACCTCTATTGCTTCAGTAGTCGTCTTACCACTAAATTCCATTTTTTCCTCCATCCGTATAACCGGTAATTTATTTCCTTTTTATCTTTTTATTAGGTCTTTTACTATCAGCTAATCCCGTTAAAAAATCCCTTTGAGAAGTTCTATCTTCTTTAGCATAAGCTTTCTTTTCCTTTTTTTCCGTTTTAGGCTGTTCTTTAACGTAAACTCTACCTCTAATTGTTGACTTTTGTGGAATATTTTTCTTAAAATTGCTGTCAACACATTTATTTATTACAAATGTAATTAAAATAGTTAATAGCGTGTTGATGATGATATACAAAGAAAAGGCAGAAGTATACATAAACGAGAATACAGCCATCATCATAGGCATCATCCAAGTCATCATTTTTTGGTTTGAAGCACCTTGTCCGTCAACCGTTTGAAGCTCTAATTGTGCTTTTTGTGATTTGTTCATTATCATTTGAGATAAAAGTGAAATACCAGCAGATAAAATACAAAGAATATAATATCCGTTAGCAACAGTTTTTTCTTCAGTAAGTTTAAAAGTTAATCTATTATACTCTTCTTCATTAATAGGAACTGTTATTTCACTATTACAACTACATCCACATCCATCCGTGGTAGCAATAGTTGCTTTAAAATTTTCATAATCTAAAACGGGGTGTTCGTGTGCACCGTCGGTAACCCAAATATTTTTTACCCAAAGGAAAGAGTCGATATTTTGTCTAAAGGCTTTTGCCGACATAGTTGATTCAATATCTATAACGAATTGTTCAGGAGTAAGCGTGTTACCTTTACTAATTGCTTCATTTTTTGCTTCGCTATAGGTTAATCCCTTTTCGTTTTTAAGGAAATTATTCTTTTCGTTTGATAAAGTAGCGTTGTTGAGATTATTTTCTAATACGATATATTTTATAGAGTTATATTCATAACCGTCTTCATAAGAAACGTCTCTAAAATACTGAACGTAGCTGTTAGACGTATATACCGTATAACCATTATTAGTTTTACCATAATTTATAGTAATTCCGTTTACCGTTTCGCTTTTTTGAGTAGCCTTAATAAGTTCTTCTACGTTAAAATCAAGCTTGCCATCAGCATCAATCTTTATAAAATTATCATCCGTTTCTATTCCGAAATATAACGAAGACATTTCTTTTTGTATTGCTTTAGAATTAAATAAACTAGCTTCAATTAAAGAAAATCTTTCTTCAGTAGAAAATTCCACCGTTCCATCTGTTTTACGTTCAAATTCCGTTTGATAGCGAACGTAACCATTTTCCGTATAAACGGTCATTGTTTTTGAAACAATTGAAACGAAAATTTTATAACCGTCTAACTGAATTTCTGCACTTCCGTTGTCTTTTGCTGCTTGATATAAAGCCAATTTATTAAAAGACACAGTTTTACTAGCGTTATTTTTAACAATATATTCGTTATCAAGTTCAAAGCCGGCAAAAATCTTATCTGAAGAATTTTGAAAATTCTTTTCGTTAAACAAATTTTCAGGTAAAAGCTCGATTTTATCTATTATTTTTTCACCTGTTTCTTTATCGTAAACTACCGTGTATTTAACAAAACCGTTTTCCGTATAAACCATAACGCCTTTGCCAACATGTTCTTGAAGAGCGTATACGTTGTGTGTAGAAAGTTCAATTTTTTCACTATCACCTAGTTTTGAATAAAGACTATCGTCATTAATAACAATTTTACCTTCTTCGTCTAACGTAATATAAGTGCCGTCAACTTCCATTCCAGAGTAAATAACGTTATTATACGCTTTTGTCATTTCATAAAAATATACTCTGTTTTGATATTGTGAATATGCTGTAAATCCATTTATAGCTACTATAAAAATAATAAGCGTTAAAATAGTAGGTAAACAAGATCCCCACATAGAATAGCCGTTCTTTTTATAAAGAGCCATCATTTTTTGATTATATAAATCTTTATTATTAGCGTATTGACTTTGAAGTTTTTCTAAATCAGGACGCATTGATTCCATTAGTAAAGAATTTTTACGCATAGACCTTCTTGACATAACGTCAAAAGGAAGAGTAATAACCTTTAAGATTACAGTAAACAAAACTATACCGAGAGCAACTGAACCCGTACTTGTAACTAACCAAAGAATTACGTCTATCAAAAAATTCCCCGTTATTGGTTGAGAAAAATTTATTACGTTCATTTAATATACCCACTTTATTTGACTTTTTTTATCAGGAACTTTATCAAAACCACCCTTACTCCAAGGATTACATCTCAAAATACGCCATGCTCCTAATATTATACCCTTAAAGAAGCCGTGTTTTAAAATTGCTTCTATAGAATACTGAGAACAGCTTGGAATAAACCTACAATCTTTTTTTGAAATATGATTTTGATAAAATCTTATTAATGCAACACTAATTGTCTTGAGCATCAATAAATCCACCTTTTTTTAATAGATAACTTAAATCACTATTATATTTATCTAATGAATAGTCGTTTAATACTTTTGGCAATATAACAAAAAAGAAGTTTTGACGTATTTGTGGCGTAAAACTTCTGAAAGATTCCCTTAAAAGCCTTTTTATTTTATTTCTTTTAACGGCGTTTCCATGTTTCTTACCTACTATAAAACCAACCTTTAATTTGTTTGAAGGTAAATATAATAACGTAATACTTTGTGAAAACAACCGTTTTCCGTTTTTAAAAACGGAATTGAAATCTTTTTCTTTTTTTAACCTTTCGGGTAAAAACATTTTATTTTTCTATAAAATTATGCAGAGAGCTTATGACGGCCCTTGTTTCTTCTACGTTTTAAAACGTTTCTTCCTGTTTTAGATTGCATTCTTTTTCTAAATCCGTGAACTTTACTTCTTTGTCTTTTTTTGGGTTGATATGTTTGTTTCATTTTATTTCTCCTAATTTCTTAAGTTGTTTTTTTACTTTAATATTTTATATATATTTTTAGTTTTTGTCAATTGTTTTAACTGCTTATTCTAACAGGAAGAATAAGATAAGTAAACTCTTCACTAGTTATTGGTGATATTATACAAGGATCTATAGGTGAATTTAAATTTATATTGATAAATTCTTCTTCAACCGTTTTAAGATATTCTAATAAATATTTTCCATTAAAAGCTATTAATAAATCTTTACCTTTGAGATTTATAATAACGCTCTCGTTAACGTTACCTACTTCCGATTTAGCAATAACGTTCATAATGTTTTCTTTTATATCAAACTTAATTACGTTATATTTATCATTTTTAGCAACGATAGATGCTCTTTCAATACTCTGAAGTAAATTATCTTTTTTTACTGTAACAACGTTTTCAAAAGATGTTGGTAAAATATGAGAATATTTAACAAATTCTCCTTCAATTAACCTTGAATAAATAATAGTATTTTCAAATTCAACAAGTAAAGTATTTTTTTGAATATATACTTTAATACTTTCTTCTTTTTCTAAAAGTCTAACTATTTCACCAAGCGTTCTTGCAGGAATTATAGCAGAAAAATCTCCACTTGCATCAATTTGCTTTTTGCAAACGCTCATTCTAAAACCATCTAGTGCAACTGCTGTTAAAATTTTATCTTTAATTTCAAATAAACAACCTTTTAAAATAGGTCTACTATCATCAACTGAACAAGCAAGAGTAATTCTTTCAACCAACGCCTTAAAATCTTTTTGTTTAATTTCAAAATAATTTTCCTGTTCTTCCTTTTTTATTATAGGAAAACTCTCTGCTGAAAATACTTGCAATTCCGATTCAGAATCAGAATACTTTATCTGAAGTTGTCCATCAAAAAGACGAGAAAGTTCTACTTGCTCTTTTTCAAGTTTTCTGGTAAAATCTACAAAGTATTTACCAACAACAACCGTTTCACCTTCCATCAAAACTTCTGCTTTTATTTTTTTTTCTATTGTAAGTTCATTATCGGTAGCAGTAAGAGTTAAACAATCTCCCTTTGCTACTAATTTTATACCTTCTAATACAGGGTTTGCACTTTTTACAGACAAAGCTTTACTTACTTTTAATACGCCGTCTGATAGATCTAATCCGTCGCAAATAACCTTCATTTTGCACCTCTCGAACATAAAATCAATAACACTAATTATTATATATTATAATGTTATAAAAAGCAAGTATTTCCCCATTTTTTATTGAACTTTTATCCCTTTTGGCAACGCACGTAGTAGTTATGTTTTATTTTAATATTATTTAAAAATATATATATTTGTTGTAATAGTAGAGAGTGTTTATAGGTGGAAATGTAAAAAAATGTAGGAAATTTATAGATAAATGTATAAACACTAATAGTGGAAAGAAAAGTTTATAAACTTATATTTTGTTGATAGGTTTTTACCATTTTTTAAGTTTTAAGGGCAAAAAAAGATTAAAAAATAGTTACTAACATTATGTAAAAATTTTTTGTTGATAAAAAATTTTGTTGAGTAATTTTTATAGGTATGATATAATAACGTTATGAAAAAAATTTTTGAAAGTTTTAATATAAATTTAACGGAAAAACAGTTAGAAAAGTTTGAAAAATATTACAAAATTTTAGTTGAATATAATTCAAAATTTAATCTAACGGCTATCACGGAAAAAGAAGAAGTAATTTATAAACACTTTGTGGATAGTATTTATAATATTGAAAAGTTGAAAGGTTCATTAATAGACGTTGGTTCGGGTGGTGGCTTTCCAGCAATACCACTTAAAATAGTTAATGAAAATCTAACGGTTACTTGTTTAGAAGCTACGGGAAAAAAGTGTGAATTTTTAAGAAAAGTGGGTTGTGAATTAAATCTTGATAACTTTTTTGTAATAAACGGCCGTGCCGAAGATGAAGCAAAAAAACAAGGAGTTAGAGAGAGCTTTGATTATTGTTCTGCGAGAGCTGTTGCAAGGCTTAATACTCTTTGTGAATACACTTTACCTTTCGTTAAGGTTGGTGGAAAGCTTATAGCCTTTAAGGGTGATTTTTCAGAGGAATTATTAGAAGCTGAAAATGCAATAAAAACGTTAGGAGCAAAGGTAGAAAAAGTTAAAGATTTTGAAATTAACGGTGCAAAAAGAGGTTTAATTTACATAGAAAAAGTTACGAATACAGATAAAAAATATCCAAGAGGAAACGGAAAGGAGAGAAAATGCCCACTATAAACACTAAAAACGTGTATATAAATAAAGAATATACCGTTGCCGTTACAGGACATAGAAAAGTGGATAATAAAATAAATATTTCCATTCTTAAAAGTGTTTTTAAGAAATTTGTTTGTAGTGGATACGATACATTTTTGGTAGGTATGGCAGTTGGTTTTGATACGCTATGTTTTAATGCCTTAACAGAAATAAGAAAAGAATATAATATAAGAATAATTGCATGTATTCCATGTGAGGAGCAAGAAAAAAACTTTAGTTTAAGACAAAAAATAGAGTATAAAGAATTGTTAAATATTGCAGATGAAAAAATAATTTTAAGTAAAGAGTATACTCCATATTGTATGTTGAAAAGAAATAGGTTTATGGTGGATAATTGTAACTGTCTTTTGGCTTATTTAAGAGAGGAAAAGGGCGGAACGAAATACACGGTAAATTATGCTCAAAAAAAGGGTGTTTATATAGAATTTATATAAAAATAATTAATAAAAAAATAAAAAACCTTGTCATATATCTATTGACAAGGTTTTTATTATATATTCTATAACTATTCGTCTGATAGAATCAGCATAGTAAAGCCTTGTTTTGCTTGACAAACAGGACAAATTTCCCAAGCTTTCTTACTTGTTGCTTCATATCCACAACCAGAACATTTCCATTTAACAGGTTTAGTTTTTTTATAGAGAGTTCCATTTTTAAGTTGATTATAAAGGTCGGTAAATAACATTTTATGACAGTTTTCAATTTGTGCGATGTTTTCAAAAAGAGTGGCAATATCAGCAAAGCCTTCTTTTTTTGCAGTTTTAGCAAACTCAGGGTAAAGTTCGGTTTCATTTTTTTCATCTTCTGCTGCAAGCTTAAGATTTTCTAATAGATTCCATTTCTGCTTAAATGGATAACCAGCGGAAATATCAATATTTTTTATACTTTTATCAGAAGCATCTTGAATTTTGGTATAAAACATTCTTGCGTGGTTAAATTCGTTATAAACGATTTTATCTATAACTTCGGCAAGGCAGGCATATCCTTCTTTTCTTGCACCATATTCAATAAATTCATAGCGAACACGCGCTTGACACTCGCCTGCATATGCTTTTGCAAGGTTAACGTAAGTTTGACTTTCAATGAGTTTCATAAAAATTTTCTCCTAAAAAACATAAATTTTAAATTTTATAAAAAAAGTTTTCCCTTAAAAAGAAAAAATATACCTAAAAAATTTTATCTATATATATAATGTTTAGAAAAAAAATACCTAAAAAAATTTTTTAAAAAAAGAAAAAAAAATTTAAAAAAGTAGTGAAAAACGCTTTACAAATCTAAAGTGATGAAGTATAATATAGATACTTTCTTCACCAAACTAAAGTGATGAAGCAAAAAAAATAAAAAAATTATAGTTGTAAAATAAAGGAGAACACAACAATGAAAAAGATTTTAACACTTATTTTAACCGCAATTCTTTGCGTTGGCGCATGTATTGGACTTACTGCTTGTGGTGGCGATAATAGTAAGCCAGTAGTATTAAATGATATCGCACTTGTTCAAGAACAGTATGGTATTGCAGCTAAAAAAGGCAACGAAGCATTAGTTTCAAAAATTAACGAAGCTTTAATTGCAATTGCAGATGATGAAATGAAAACTGTTGCAGGTAATTACGGTTTAACTAGTGAACTTGCTGTAACTGCAACTACTGAAAATCCTCTTGCTTCTGCAAGCGACTCTAGCTGGACTGATTTGGTTACAAGAGAAAAAGTAGTTATCGGTTACACTGTATTTGCTCCTATCGCATACGAAGTAGTAAACGAAATTCCCACCAAGGGTTTTGATATCGAACTTGCTAAAGAAGTATTCGATTATTTAAATGAAACCTATAGTACCAACGTTGCAATTGAATTCTTAGAAATTCAATGGTCTGCAAAAGAAGGTATGCTTGAAGCTGGTTCAATTGACCTTGTATGGAACGGACTTACCATTACTCCTGCAAGATCAGAAGAAATGTGCATTTCTATTCCTTACTTAAACAACAAGCAAGTTGCAGTAGTAATGAGCAAAAACGCAGAAAAATATAATACCATTGCAAAGATGGCAAACGCTGTTACCGGTGCAGAAGATGGTTCAGCTGGTGAAGAACAAATTGCAGAAAAGAACATTGGTAAAGAATACATCAAGTGTGCATCTCAATTAGAAGCATATCAAAAGCTTAAAGCTGGTACTCTTGAAGTAATCGTAATCGACTCTGTAATGGCTAACTACTACATTTCTTTAGAAAAATAAATTTACCTTAAACTGTAATGGAATTTATCGAAATATTACAGATGCTAATAGATGGGTTTGGCAAAACGGTTCTACTTTTTGCCATAACCCTTATTGCATCTTTACCCTTAGGATTAGCAATATCCTTTGGTTCTAGGTCTAAAATATTGCCTATAAAGTGGTTTTGTAGAGGGCTTGTATGGGTTATTAGAGGAACGCCTTTAATGTTACAAGTTCTTTGTGTTACCTTAATTCCTTATTACCTTTTTGGTATTGCAAATACCGATATTATGTCCTTTTTAGGAATAAAAATGAAAAGTCTACTTTTTGTATATGCGTGTGTTGCGTTTGTACTAAACTATGCTTGTTATTTTTCTGAAATATTCCGTGGTGCAATAGAGGGCATGCCAAAAGGTCAATACGAAGCAGGTAAAGTTTTAGGTATGACCAAAAAGCAAATTTTTAGAAAGGTTATCCTACTTCAACTTGTAAAAAAGACTTTAGCCCCCGTTAGTAACGAAGTAATCACTTTGGTTAAAGATACGGCTCTTGCATCTATAGCAGGTGTAATTGAACTTTATACCACAGCGCAGTCGTTAGTAAATAAATTCGTTGTATTAACACCACTCTTTTACGCGGCGGTATTCTATTTAATTTTTAACGGTCTTTTAACTTTACTCTTTGCTTATCTTGAAAAGAAACTCAATTTTTATAAGGAGTAAGATTATGGCATATTTAGAAATTAAAAATTTTAAAAAATCCTTTGGCGATACCAATGTATTAAAAGGTATAGATCTAGATATTAAAAAGGGCGAAGTTATTACTATAATAGGTTCTTCAGGAAGTGGTAAAACAACTTTACTTCGCTGTATAAATTTTCTTGAAACGCCGGATGAAGGCGAGATGAATTTAGATGGTGAAAATCTTTTTGTTGCCGATGCGAAAAAAAAGGACGGAGAGAAAGAATTAAGGGATAAAAGGCTTAATTTCGGATTAGTTTTTCAATCGTTTAATCTTTTTCCACAATATAACGTTATAGATAACATAACGTTAGCGCCTTTACTGTTAATTAAAGAGCAGGCTGAAGAGTATAGAAAAGAGCTTAAAGTAAAAAAGGAAAAGGGCAATAAAGAAATAAAAAAAGCCGTTAACGAATTTATAGAACAAAAAAGGGCAGGCGTTATAAGCAACGCAAAAGAACTTTTAGAAATGATTGGTTTAACCGAAAAGGAAAAAGCTTACCCTTGCGAACTTTCAGGCGGTCAATCGCAACGTGTAGCAATTGCAAGAGCGTTAGCATTAAAACCAAAGGTTTTGTGTTTTGACGAGCCTACTTCTGCATTAGATCCCGAACTTACGGGCGAAGTGCTAAAGGTAATAAAATCATTAAAGAAAAAAGATAGAACAATGATAATAGTAACCCACGAAATGGGTTTTGCAAAAAACGTTTCTGATAAAGTAATTTTTATGGCAGACGGTGTTGTGGAGGAAGCGGGCAAGCCGAAAGAAATCTTTGAAAATCCTAAATCGGAGAAATTAAAAGTTTTCTTATCAAGCATAACCAATAAGGATGGAGAATAAAATGTCGGAAAATTTGCAGGTAGAAATAGAAGAATTATTTAAGTTAATAACTTCTCTTGATTCAGAAGAGGACACGAAAGCCCTTTTTTACGACCTTTGCACCTACAAAGAAATTGACTCCATGGCACAACGTTTAAAGGCGGCAAAGCTTTTATTAGCAGGAGAAACGTACGAAGAAATAATACGTAAAACGGAAATTTCTTCGGCTACACTATCTAGAGTTAGTAGATGTGTAAAATATAGTAATGGCTATAAAAACATATTAAAAAAATAGAAATCTCCTTAAAAACAAAATGATATATTAAAAAGAGCAAACAATAGAGTTTGTTCTTTTTTTATAGGTGGAATAAACTAAAAGCGTTTCAAAATGCAATAAAAATAAGACAAATTGCAATTGATTTAACAATAATTAAATGCTATAATAAGTTTAGTTAAAGGGGGCGTGTTATGCAATATGAATTACAAAAAGAGCAAGTTTTAAAATCTCGTGTTATAAATCAAACAAAAAAACAAGATTTTGAGGAGTTTTGGGCTTTACAAGTAAAAGCTTTAAGAAAAATTCCATTAAAGGTAGAAAGAAAACAAATTCAAACTCCTTACGATGCGGTTTTTACTACCTATGAAATAACTTTTAACACGATAGACGACACAAAGGTACACGCATATTTTTGCAAGCCTAAGTTTGTTAGTGGGAAATTGCCCTGTGTAGCACTTTTCGGTGGTGGTGGAAGTAGTAGAACAATAAATGCGCAAATAGTAAATACCGGCGTATGTTGTTTTGCAATGGATAATCGCTCTCAAAGTGGCGATACGTTTGATAAGGGTGAATATTCTATGGGGGACGGCTATCACGGAAACCCCGGCGCATGCTTTAGCTACGACGTGTTATATAAAGAAAGCTATTATATGAGAAATCTTTATCTCGATGCCGTTCGTGCAATTGACGTTATTGAAACGCTAGAAGAAGTTGATAAAAACAAGATAGTAACCCACGGAATAAGTCAAGGGGGTGCACTATCTATAGTTTCTGCTTGTTTAAGTGGAAAAGTTAAAAAAACCTATCCAGTAGTACCCAGTTTTTCTTGTCTTGAAAAAAGAGTGGAAGCGGGCTCAGGCGTATTTAGTTCGGTAAAATCGTACCTTCAGAAACACCCTGAAAAAGCCGATAGAGTTTTCGATACCCTTTCATATTTTGATATAAACAATATGGTAAGCCTATTAAAAGTACCTGCAAGCTATATGTTGGGGTTAAGTGATAATATTTGTTTGCCCGAATTTGTATATTCTGTATACGAACATACGGCTGGGGAAAAGACTATTGACTTAGAACCTTTTACTCCACACACAATTTCACAAAACTTCCAAAAGAAAATGCATTTTGAATTTACTAAATTATAAACATAAAAAAGCGTGGATATCTCCACGCTTTAATTTTTGCCTAAAAATTAAAAGTTCATTAACACTATTGCTAAAAATCCTAGTGTAAAAGCAATTATTTGTCGTGTAGTTAATTTATCTTTAAATAAAACAACTCCTGAAATAGTAGATAATAGTATTGCACAACCAGAGTGTGCAGGGTAATGGAAACTTGCATCTATAACTTTGGTAGCATAAGTATTTGTAGCAAGGAATATTGCAAGGGAAACTCCTGCGCCTATAGCAGAAATTATTGCATGTTTATTTATTATAAAGGTCTTTTTTACCCCTTTTTTGCTAAAAATTAAGTAAATTAATGCGGAAAAAAGAGCGCAAAGTAGGTAACTTGCAGAAACAAAGCCGAGATTGGCGGAATTTCCCATTTTTCCAAATACTTTTTGTACCGAAAGTCCTAGTCCGTTGGTTAGTGCCGAAAGAAGAGCGAAAACGAGAGCGGTTTTTTTAGTTTTTTTATCCCTCTTACTTGGAGTTACGGTTACTAAAAAGGCACAAACGGTAAATCCAATTCCCACAATTCTAATTATTGAAGGGTTATCGTCAAAAGCGAAAAATGATAATATAATAGGCATAATCATGCCAAGATTGGCAAACATAACGGCAAAGGAAACGTTGCCTGTTGACAGCGCCTTTGCATAGGTAATTTGAAAAGCAACGTTGCATAAAGCATATAAAAAAGCATAAATCCAAGTGGAGGAAGAAACGGTAAATAAATATGGGAAAAACAAAACGCTTGCCACGGTAAAGATAAGCATATTAAAAAATGCGCTATCTTGAAAAGTTTTAACGCCTTTTTTTGCAAAAGAGCTTTGAAAGGTCACCTTAAAAGTGGATAGTAATGCAGTTGTTAAAACTAAAAGATACTTCATTTTGCTCTCCTTTTTAACATTATATCACGTAAAATCAGTTATAAAATTGCAAATAGCAAGAAAAATATTGCAAAAAGTAAACATCTGTGATAATCTTAGATATATGGATGCAAAACGTTTTATATTAAGTTACTATAAAAATGCCGAAGCAGGCATACATATTCAAAAGATAGAGAATTCTGAAGAAGCAAAAAAATTGCACTCACATGGTTATTTCCAAATATACTACGTATCTCATGGGCTTTTAACCCACGTTACGGAGAGTGAAAGTGCGAATCTTTCTAGGGGGGATTGTTTTATAATTCCACCCGAGCGCCCACACAAGATAGGCGAGTTGGAGCAGTCTGTTTTTTATACCTTTTCCTTTACAAAAGAAAGCCTTGTAAAAGACGCTAATACGGCAAGGCTAGTTTCTAATTTTTTGCAAAAGGTGGAAAGCGAAAGTATCGTGCGTTCTAAACTATCGTTAAAAGATGAGGACGTTTTGTTTGTTGAAAGCATATTAGAGCGAATGAAAGAGGAGTTTAATAAAAAACCTATTGGCTACGATGATAATTTGCGTTCCTACGCCACCATCTTTATAACTCTTCTTGCAAGACGTTATTTTGAAAAACAACCGTTGACAATTGAAGTTAGCGATACGAGAGCACAAGTGTTGCATTCGATAGAGTATATAAACCAAAATTTTAACGAACAAATAACTCTTTCCGATATGACAAGGTGGACGGCTACTTCTAAAACGGCGTTCTGCAAAAACTTTTTTATGATAACGGGTAAAACTTTTAACTCTTATCTTAACGAAGTGCGAATAAAACACGCTTGCTCATTAATTAAAAAAGGTTATAAAATTTCTGCGATATACGGGCTTTGTGGATATAGCGATTTTTCTACATTTTATAGAAACTTTATTAAAGTAATGGGCTATTCGCCAAAAAAGTATAAGCAAAAATAAAAAAGAGCAAAACTTTTTAGTTTTGCTCTTTTATGATAAGTAAGGTAGTTATTAATTAAGCTAATGCGGCAATAATAAATACAGTAACAAGGAAGTTTATTAAAATAGTTAATAATATGCCACCAAGCCAAGTAAGGAGTTTTAGAGGCACGTTTTTAATACGCTTTGATGCGCATATGCTTAAAAACATCCCAGGTACAACTATTATTCCACCGATAGCACCGCCAACCAACGGGAAAATTGAAACCAAGTTTACGTTGTTTGACCAAATTAAGAAAAAAGTGAAGAAAAGGATATTTAAAAGAATTTCATACCATTTGAGAGGAGGGGTAAGTTCTATTTTTTCTCTACCAACAGTTGCGTATGCCCCGAAGAGAAGATTACCACGTACGGAAAAACACTTTTTTTGTTCACCATCGTTGAGGATAAAATTGCTCTTGTCAATTTTGGTTAAATACTTTCCGTTTACTTGCAAGGTTCTTTTGTTGGTCCAAAGAGCTTCTTCGTAAACAATTTGCCCATATTCATCGTGATTGATAACTGATTTCATAAATTTTCTCCTTTTTTTAATCTTAAGTTAAGTATAACAAAAAATGAGAAAATGTCAAGAGGGTTTTAAAAAATGGGAGAAACTTCTTAATATTAAAAAAGCTTGCGAAACACAGTAGAAACAAAGAAAAAGCAAGCCGATTAAGGCTTGCTCTTTTTATACATATTTGTCCTAATTATCAAGGGTAAAAATTTCTTCAAATGAAACGCCTAAAACTTCTTTTATATAAAGAAGTTCATCAACGTAAATATGCCTTTGACCAACTTCGATTTTTGCTAAACAACTTCGAGTAATATCCAGACCTAATAATTGGAGCTTGGTTGCTACATAATCCTGTGTAAAACCTGCTTTTTTTCTTATTTTTCTAATATTGTCGCCTACTCTCTTTTCTATCTGAATATTCATACTTGCCTCCATTAGCACCCATATGGGTGCACAAAGTTGACAATATTATATTCATATATTATAATAAAAATGCACTTATATCAGTGCAAAAAATAAAATGTGGAGACAAAAATGGAATATAAAAACGTTCATTTAACAGATTTGAGGCGATATGCAAAGAAAGTTGGGGTTAAATGTCCTACAACTTATAAAAAGGATAAACTTATAGAAAAGATATTAGAAATAGAAAAAGGACAGGTAGAGTCATATTTTACCAACAAGGGTAGACCAAGCAAAGCAGAAAAAACTATAAAGGAATTACAAATAGAATCGGACGTTATAATATATGCAATAAAAAGAACGAAGGAATTTCTAACCGAGTTAGAAGAAGAAATAAAGTTAATGAAAAAACAGCAAACGGATTAGCGATTTACTCCTATATAAATAGACGTGATAAAAAGTAAAAGCGTGGAATAATTTCCACGCTTTTAAGTTTTTTGTTTTTACTAAAAACTAGCTAATTACTTATCAGCAAGTTTTTTGTAAGTTGCGAGTCTTGCTTTGCTATCCTTTTCGGTAGTTTCAAACAATGATTCAGCAAGTTCAGGACGAGCTTTCATGAGTGAAGCATATCTCGTTTCACCGAGTAAGAATGCCTTATAATCTGCAGTAGGTTCTTTAGAATCTAATGAGAATGGGTTCTTGCCTTCATCTGCAAGTTCTGGATTATATCTATATAATTGCCAGTAGCCACATTCAACTGCTTTCTTTTCTTCGTCTTGAGACTTCATCATATTGATACCGTGGTTGATACAAGGTGCATAACAGATGATGAGTGAAGGTCCGTCGTACTTTTCAGCTTCAACGAGAGCGTTCATAAGTTGTTGTTTATTAGAACCCATAGAGCATTGTGCAACGTAAACGTAGCCGTAGCTCATAGCCATCATACCAAGGTCTTTTTTCTTAACTCTCTTACCTGCTGCTGCGAATTTAGCAACTGAACCGGTAGGAGTAGATTTAGAAGCTTGGCCACCTGTGTTAGAGTAAACTTCGGTGTCGAGAACTAAAACGTTTACGTTTTCACCACTTGCAAGAACGTGGTCTAATCCACCATAGCCAATGTCGTAAGCCCAACCGTCACCACCGAAAATCCAAATTGAAGGTTTAACAAGACAGTCAAGGTTGCCCTTAATATAGTCAAGACCTTCTGCGGTTTCCGTTTTAAGTGCTTCTTTAACCATTTCTGCTGCAACTTTACTCTTTTCAGCATCTTCTTTGTCGCTAAGCCAAGCAGAGAAAGCTGCGTTGGTTTTTTCATTTACCTTATCGAAAGATGCACGCATATCTTCTTCTATCTTAGCACGACGAGCTTTCATAGCAAGGTTCATACCGTAACCGAATTCTGCGTTATCTTCAAAGAGTGAGTTAGCCCAAGCAGGACCTTTACCTTCCTTATTAACAGTGTAAGGACAGGTTGGAGCAGAACCACCATAGATTGAAGAACAACCTGTAGCGTTTGCAACAATCATTCTATCGCCAAAGAGTTGAGTTACAAGTTTTACGTAAGGAGTTTCGCCACAGCCTGCGCATGCGCCAGAGAACTCGAATAAAGGTTTGTTAAATTGAGAACCCTTAACGGTGGTTGACTTGCAACCTGGGCAAGCAGAAACGTTTACTTCTGGAAGAGATTCGCTGTATTCGTAGTTTACAGTTTCTTCTTTTACGATAGAGCCGAAAGGAACCATAGTGAGAGCCTTTTCCTTAGCAGGACAAATATCAGCACAAACACCACAACCCATACAATCTAATGGAGAAACTTGCATTCTATATTCAAAGCCTTTGTTACCAATCATAGGTTTGGTTACGAATGAAGCAGGCTTTTCTGCATTTTCAGCAACAACTGCAGGACGGATACAAGCGTGTGGACAAACGAACGCACATTGGTTACATTGAATACACTTGGTTGGATCCCACTTAGGTACGTTAACTGCAACGCCACGTTTTTCGTACTTGGTAGTACCGGTGGGAACAGTTCCGTCAGCTTCAAAAGCAGAAGAGGGAAGCTTGTCGCCTTCTAAAGTAAGGATAGGATGAACGATTTCTTTGAAATACTTGTTATCAGCAACGTCAGCCATAGGAGCACCTTCTGTAGTGGTAGCCCATGAAGCAGGCACGTCGATTTTAACGAGGTTAGCTTCTGCAGAATCAATAGCGTTGTAGTTCATTTGAACAACTGCATCGCCCTTCTTAGCAAATGACTTGTAAGCCATCTTCTTCATATATTCAACGGCTTGTTCATAAGGAATAATATTAGCAACCTTAAAGAAAGCAGATTGTAAAATGGTGTTGGTTCTACCACGAAGACCTAATTCACCAGCAATCTTTATAGCGTCAATAACGTAAAGGTTGATATTCTTTTTAGCAATATCGTTTTTAACTGAAGCGGGAAGAACGCTTTCTAATTCTTCAGCATTTTTAGCGGAAGTGTTGAAAAGGAATGTTCCGCCTTCTTTAATATCGCCAGTCATGTTGTAACGGGTGATATAAGAGGGGTTAGAACATTGTACAAAGTCTGCAGAGTCGATAAGATATGCAGATTGAATAGGCGTATCGCCGAAACGTAAGTGTGAAACGGTAATACCACCAGACTTTTTACTGTCGTAGAAGAAGTAACCTTGAACGTATTTGTCGGTATGGTCACCGATAATCTTAATAGAGTTTTTGTTTGCGCCAACCGTACCGTCAGAGCCAAGACCCCAGAACTTACAGGAAACAGTTCCTTCGGGCGCAGCATCATACTTGAAGCTGAAATCGAGTGAGGTATTAGTGATATCGTCGTAAATACCTACGGTGAAGTGATTTTTGGGTTCAGCTTGTTCTAAGTTCTTATAAACTGAATAAATCATTGAAGGATTAAATTCTTTAGAACCTAAACCATATCTACCACCAACAACTTTGATATCGGTCATGCCTTTTTCTAAAAGCGCAGAACATACGTCGAGATATAAAGGTTCACCAAGAGAACCAGCTTCTTTAGTTCTATCGAGAACTGCAAGTTTTTTAACAGTTTTGGGAAGAGCGTCAACAAAATGTTCGATAGAGAAAGGACGATAAAGTCTAACTTTCAACAAACCAATTTTGTGACCTTCTTTGATCATTTTATTAAGGGTTTCTTCAACAGCGTCTGCACCACTACCCATCATAACGATAACGTTTTCTGCATCAGGAGCACCAACGTAATCGAAAAGATGATAATTTCTACCGGTGAGCTTGCTAACTTTATCCATCATTTCTTGAACGATAGCAGGGGTAGCATTGTAGTACTTGTTAGCCGTTTCTCTGTTTTGGAAGTAAATATCAGAGTTTTGAGCAGTACCTTTTTGAACGGGATGTTCAGGGTTGAGAGCACGTGCTCTGAAGTCCTCAATATCCTTCATATCAACTAATGCCTTCATTTCTTCGTAATCGATAACGTCGATTTTACTTACTTCGTGGCTGGTTCTAAAACCGTCGAAGAAGTGTAAGAAAGGAACTTTTGCTTTTAACGTAGAAAGGTGTGAAACGAGAGCAAGATCCATAACTTCTTGAACAGAGTTACTAGCGATCATTGCAAAACCCGTTTGACGACAAGCCATAACGTCTGCATGGTCGCCGAAAATGTTGAGAGCGTGAGCTGCGAGAGCTCTTGCACTAACGTGGAAAACCGTAGGTAAGAGTTCGCCTGCGATTTTATACATGTTGGGAATCATTAAAAGCAAACCTTGGCTTGCCGTATAGGTGGTGGTAAGAGCACCAGCGGTTAAAGAACCGTGAACAGCACCTGCAGCACCTGCTTCCGATTGCATTTCTGCAAGACGAAGCTTTTGACCAAACATGTTTTCTCTGCCGGCAGCAGACCATTCGTCAGCAACCTCAGCCATGGGAGAAGAAGGGGTTATAGGATAAATAGCCGCAACTTCTGAAAAGGCGTAGGCAACGTGACTGGCCGCGGTATTGCCGTCAATTGTTAACTTTTTCATTATTGTAAATCCTCCATGAATCTTTTACTGCTTTTAAGCAACTCTTATTATACAATTATTTATTTAAATAGTCAACGGATTTCTAAATTTTTCCCACCTCCAAAAAGGATAAAAAATTAAAAATTTAGCATATTGCTTGTAAAACAACGGATATTTTGTTATAATACCTATTAAACAATTGAAATTCAATAAATTTAGGAGTAACGGGGCTGATTATGGCAATTATTTCAGCTGAAAATATAAGATATTCATACGATAAAAAGCACGTAGCGTTAAAACAGCTTTCTCTTTCCATTGAAAGGGGTGAATACGTTGCGGTTATTGGGCATAACGGCAGTGGAAAATCAACTCTTGCAAAGCTTTTTAACGGGTTGCTTCTTCCCGAATCGGGGCAAGTTGTTGTTGATGGGCTTAACACTTCCGATAAAGCATCTCTTTCAGAAGTAAGAAAAAAGGTGGGCGTAGTGTTTCAAAATCCCGATAATCAATTAGTTGCTTCCTTCGTGGAGGACGACGTTGCTTTCGGACCGGAAAATCTCGGTTTAAAAAGAGAAGAAATAGGGGAACGCATTGATTTTGCGCTTGCTTCCGTAGGTATGCAAGAATTTAGGAAAAGCACCCCTACTAAATTATCAGGTGGGCAAAAGCAAAGGGTAGCAATAGCGGGAGTGCTTGCTATTAAACCAGAAGTGCTTGTTTTAGATGAATCAACAGCTATGCTTGATCCACAAGGCAGAAAGGAAATTTTAGAAGTTGTTAGAAAGCTAAATAAAGAACAAGGTGTAACCGTTATTTTAATTACTCACTATATGGAAGAAGTTGTGGAGGCGGATAGAGTTTACGTTTTAGACGATGGAGAAATCGCACTCACAGGCACTCCAAGAGAGATTTTTAAAGAAAAAGAGCTAATAAAAAGATTAGGGCTTGAGCTTCCAACGGCATCTTATATAGCATCTAAATTAAGAATGGGTGGCGTGGACATCAAAGAAGAAATTTTAACAGACGAAGAACTTGCGGAGGCGTTATGCAGATTGAAGTAAAAAATCTATCCTTCGCCTATGGCAGTAAAAAACTTAAAAACCTTGCGCTTGATAATGTTAGCGTTACCATTAACGAAGGGGAATTTTTTGGAATTATAGGGCAAACGGGCAGTGGAAAATCCACTTTTGTTCAACATCTAAACGGGCTTATAAAAGTTCAAGAAGGCGTAGCAAAAGTGACCGTTGGGCAATACGATTTAACGGATAAAAAGTGCAATTTAAAAGAATTGCGTTCTAAAGTGGGTATGGTGTTTCAGTATCCAGAACATCAATTATTTGCCGAAACGGTTTATGAAGACGTTAAGTTTGGGCTTAAAAACTTTTTTCCAAACGTTTCCGAAGAGGAAGCAGAAGAAAAAATAAAACGCGCGATAGAACTCGTTGGTCTTAATTACGAAAAAGTAAAGGAAAAATCCCCCTTTGAGCTTTCGGGTGGGCAAAAAAGAAGGGTTGCAATAGCGGGGGTTATTGTTTCCTGCCCCGAAGTTTTGGTGTTAGACGAACCGGTTGCCGGCTTAGACCCTCAAGGGAAAAGGGAGTTTATAGCTCTTCTTAAGCAAATACACAAAACCTTTGTAAAAACTGTAATTATCGTTTCGCATGATATGAATTTGGTTAGTGAAAACTGCTCTAAAGTTGCAGTATTTAAGAAAGGCAAAATTGTAAAAACGGGCACACCTAAAGAGATTTTTGAAGAGGAAAAATTGCTTGTGGACTGTGGCTTAGAGCTTTGTTCTACCGCATACCTTAGTCGTGAACTAGAAAAAATCGGCGTAAAAGTTGATAGCGATTATACGGTTGAAGGCTTCGTTTCGGCATACCTTGACGTAAAAGGGGGTAAAAGATGAAAGACGTAACTTTCGGGCAGTATTACCCTTCAAATTCAGTTATTCATAGAATGAACGCGTCGGTGAAACTTTTATTGTCGATAGCATATATGGTGGCAATATTTTTAGTTTCTCAAAATAATTGGTATTTCGGTTTTGCGTTGTGTGCGCTTTTTGTTGTTTTTTCAACGATAATTGCAAAAATACCCTTTTTCAAGATGCTAAAAAGCATTAAAGCGATTTTATTTTTCGTAATACTTTCCGCCCTTTTGCAGACTTTATTTAATAAACAAGGCACTCCCCTTTGGGAAAACGGGTTTATTACCGATCAAGGTCTTATAGCAGGTGCTTTTATTGCGTTGAGAATAATTTTAATAGTTACAGGCTTTTCAATTTTAACTTTTACCACTTCGCCTGTAGAAATTGCAGACGGATTGGAATATTTGTTAATTCCGTTAAAATTATTCAAGTTGAGAACACAAGATTTTGCACTTATAGTTAGCATAGCACTCCGTTTTATTCCCACCCTTATGGAGGAAACGGATAGAATAATTAAGGCGCAACAGGCAAGAGGTGCTGATTTTGAAGGGGGCTTATTTAAGCGAGCAAAAGCGCTAATTCCAATTTTGCTTCCACTAATAATAAGTTCTTTCCGTCGAGCAGACGAGCTTGCCGATGCAATGGATACGAGATGTTATTCTAATGGCAAGAGAACGAAGTATAAAAAATTCACTCTTTCTTGGGGCGATTTGTTTTCCACTATATTCGTAGCGGGTGTAATAGCCGGTGTAGTTTTTCTTAACGGAGTAGTGATTTTATGAGAATTAAACTTGTAATTTCCTACGACGGAACAAATTATTGTGGTTGGCAAAAACAAAAAAACGGCGTTTCTATCCAACAGGTGTTGGAAAACGCCGTGGCAGAAGCCACAAATGAAAGGGTTATAGTTACTGCAAGTGGCAGAACGGATGCAGGCGTTCATGCAGAGGCGCAGGTTTGCCATTTTGATACTCATTGTACCATTCCTCCCGAAAAATTTTACAAGGCGTTAAACCCCCTTTTGCCTAATGATATTAAGGTGCTTTCATCGGCGTTGGTGGAAGATGGTTTTAATGCGCGAAAAAGTGCAAAGAAAAAAACCTATAAATACTCTTTTTATTTTGGAAACGTGGATTTGCCGTTAAAAGATAGATATGCAGTAAGGCTGGAAAAAGAGCCCGATTTTGAGGCAATGCTAGAGTGCAACAAAACATTTATTGGAGAGCATGATTTTAAGGCGTTTTGTTCAACGGGTAGTTCGGTTAAAACCACCATTAGAAATATTTATTCGCTAGAAATTGCACCGGAAAGCCAAGGCTTTAGCATTATCGTTTGCGGTAGTGGATTTTTATATAATATGGTAAGAATTATTTGCAGTGCAATACTAGACGTCGGCTATGGCAAATTAAAAAAGGAAGATATTATAAAAGCTTTTGAAAGCGGAAAAAGGGAAGTTTTAGGTAAAACTCTCCCTGCAAGAGGGTTAATGCTTCAAAAGGTTGAATATTAAAAAAAATCACTTTCAATGAAAGTGACTTTTTAATGTGATAGGCGTATACGGTTACAGCTTTTTAGGGGTGTGACCGTATTTCTTTTTAAACAGCCTTATAAAAAAGGAAAGGTTGGTAAATCCGCATTTTTCCGCTGTTTCTGAAACGTTATATTCTTCGCTTTCCAACATAAATCGTGCGTTTTTTAACCGAATTTCATTTCGGTATTCTACGGGAGAAATACCCATGTATTCTTTGAAAATTCTGCGGAAGTTCACCTCACTAGTTCCGCAAAGACTTGCATAGTAGGAAACCTTTGCGTTTTCGTAAAAACGCTCTGATATTTCCGAAAGGGCAGGCTTAAGCTTTTTATATTTTTGGGGTAAGGACAAAATGCTTTCCTCTATTCTCCATAAAAGTTCGTAAATCAAGGAAAGATAGTAAAACGGGTGGCGGAAAAGCTCGTTTTCTAGAGGCTTAAAAAAATTTTCTATAATTTCTTTTGCGCCCAAAAACTCTATTTTAGAGGGGACTGCAAGGTGTTGAGGGAGTCCTTCACAGTCCGTATCGAATTGTACAATTTTTATTTCAGTATTTTCCTCTATGTATCTAGCCGAGTACACTGTGTTTTTAGGAATAAAAATCAATTCTCCTGTCCCCGCGAAGAAATCTTGTTTAACGTTGTTTTTTAAAACAACACCCATTTTTCCACTAACAATGTAGATAAAACCATGTTTAATGCGCCCATTACGGAAATAATGGGTAAAATTTTTAGGTCTTTTTACCTTTTGAATGTCAATATTTTTCACCCTAAAAGAGGGCTCTTGCAAACGGTGTTGAAACTTCATTTTACGCTCCTTTTTAATAGTATAAATTAAGAGAGGGGACAGGGTCAATAAAAAATGAGCGAAAAGTGTTAAAAATTGTTGTATCTGCAATTGTAAAAAGGGAAAACACAGTGTTATACTTTTATTAAGGTGAAAAAATGAAGAAATCTTTTTTATTAAAAAATAAAACAGCAAAAAAACTTTACGAAGGCATTGCCAAAAACTTGCCCATAATAGATTATCACAATCATTTGTCCGTAACCGAAATAGAACAGAATAAAAAGTTTTCCAACCTTTACGAATTGTGGATAGGGAGCGACCCGTATAAACATAGGCTTATGCGCATTTGTGGAATAGAGGAAAAGTTCATTACGGGAAATGCAGAGCCATATGATAAGTTTATAAAATTTTGCGAAATTTTTCCTCTTCTAGCTGGCAATCCCGTTTATCATTGGTGCCAAATGGAACTAGCCACCGTGTTTTCACTAAAAGATGAGATAAACGGAGGGAATGCCAAGTATATTTACGACAAGTGTGGGGAGATGCTTTCCTCTTCCGAATATTCAACAAAGGGAATTATAAAAAGGTTTAACGTAGAAAATTTATCCCCCGTAACTACTATTTTAGAAGATTTAACACCTTATAACGGTAAAACAATCACTCCCTCTCTCCGTGGAGATGAGTTACTAGTTCCATCAGAAGAGCTCAAAAAAGGTCTTTTTTTGAAAACGGGAGTGGAAATTAAGTGTGAGAAAGATTATTTTAATGCGATAGAAATTGTTTTAGATCAATTCCATAAAAAGGGTTGCAGAGTTGCCGACCACTCACTTGATTCTGGCTTTTTAGATAATGTGAGAAAGGGTGATAAAAAGGTTGAATTTTTAATCCGTTTAGCTAATGAATATGCAAAACGAAAATGGACACTTTTAATTCACTTTGGGGCAAAGAGAAAAACGAGTGAAAGGCTATTGCGCCTTGCGGGCACTGCAGGAGGTTATGCCGCCGTGGGAGAGGGGTTTAACCTTTCTGCACTTTGCGATTTGTTAGGCAAAACGGAAGAAAAAGGCTTACCAGACACAGTGCTATTTCCCTTAAACATGGCAGATCAGGCGGCAGTTTCCGTTATGCAAGGCTCTTTTTCACAAGATAACGTACCTTCAAAAGTTGGGATCGGGCCTGCATGGTGGTGGTGCGATCACGCTATGGGTATTAAAAACACGCTTGATTGTGTGTCTTCTTTCGGCGTTCTTTCAGAGTTTATTGGGATGACTACCGATTCAAGAAGTATTTTATCATTAACCCGTCACGATTATTTTAGGAGAATTTTCTGTTCCTATTTAGCGGAGAAAAACCTTATAGAAGAATGGGGCGTGAAAATAGAAACCTTAGAGGAAATAGTTGATAAAGTTTGTTATCGAAACGCTAAAAATAAGATATTAAAGGGGTAAAAGGAAATGAAAAAATTTGAAAATAAAATTGCCGTAGTTACGGGCGCTGGAGGAACGCTCTGCTCGGAAATAGCAATAAGTCTTGCAAGTGAGGGGGCAAAAGTTTACTTAATTGGAAGAACGGAAGAAAAATTAACGGTTGTGGCAGATAAAATAAACGCAAAAGGCGGAAAGGCAAAAGTTTTCGTTTGTGACGTTACCGATAAAAACGCCGTTAAAGAGCTTGCCCAAGTGGTAGAAAAGGAGGGTGGATGCGATTTTCTTATAAACGGTGCGGGGGGCAATAATTCTAAGGCTATGCCAACCATTACTAAGTTTGATGAAAGAGAGCTTTCCGGCGAACTTCCAGAAAACGCAAAGGGCTTGTACGATATCGATATGGATGCTTTTGAGAGCGTTCTTAAAATTAACACTATTGGAACGGTTATTCCCACTATGGAATTTGCTAAACAAATGGCAACTAAAGGTGGTGGCTCGGTAATAAACTTTGCTTCGATGAACACTTATTGCCCTTTAACCCGTTGTTTTGCATACGCAATGAGCAAGGCGGCGATTAGTAATTTAACACAATCGTTTGCAGCGTATTTTGCGCCTGCAAATATTAGAATAAACGCAATTGCGCCTGGGTTTATGGTGAACGAGCGTAGTAAAGCGTATCTCGGCACAGTAGAAGAAGGTCTAACTAAAAGGGGAGAACAAGTAATTTCTCACACGCCTATGGGACGCTTTGGTCAAGCGAGAGATTTAATAGGTTGTGCAAAATGGCTTTTAAGCGAAGAATCGGGCTTCGTTACAGGTATAACCGTGCCTGTTGATGGTGGTTTTTTAACTCTTGGAGGAGTGTAGAAAAATGTTGCTTACTGATTATTTTAGAAGCAAAAGAGATGCAACGTGGGATTTTGCCCTTCAAAGTGGGGTAAGACACGGTGTTATCCGTTTGCCCGAAGATGAGGAGTTTGATGTTGCAAATAAAGGACACTGGCAAACCGTTTATAATAGGTTTATAAATTTCGGCATTACTCCGGTAATTATAGAACCTATGCCAAACGCTCTTCACGACCATATTAAGGCGGGTGATAAAAAAAGAGATGAGTGTATAGAAAAGGTTATAAAAATGTTTCCGATAATGGAAAGCCTTAATATAAACACCATTTGTTTTAATTGGATGGCGCACGTTGGGTGGTGTAGAACGAGTTCAACATTTTTAGAGCGTGGTGGAGCAATGGTTACCGAGTTTAATATAAAAGACTTTAAGGGAACGGGGGCAAAAATCACAAAAGAAGAACTATGGCAAAACTACGAATATTTCTTAAAGGCTGTTATTCCTCATGCGGAAAAACATGGAATCAAGCTTGCCCTTCACCCAGATGATCCACCGGTAGAAAGGCTTGGCGACGTAGAAAGAATTATGATTTCAAAAAACAATTTAAAAAGGGCAATTTACGATATCGTTCCAAGTAAAAATTTGGGGCTTACGATGTGCCAAGCAAACTTCTTCATTATGGGTGAAAATCTTGAAAACATTGTTAAAGAGTTTAAGGAAAAAATATTCTTCGTTCATTTTAGAAATACGAAAGGTATTCCAACCCACTTTAGAGAAACCTTTCACGATAACGGCGATATTGACATGGCTAAGATGATGAAAATTTACGTTGAAAATGGAATAAACGTTCCAATAAGGGTGGATCACGTTCCCACAATGGCGGGAGAAAGTTCACAATTCGTAGGGTATAACGCCATGGGAAGGCTTTTTGCAATAGGATACCTTAAAGGAATTCTTGATGCCTATAAATAAAGGAAATGAAATTATGATAGATATAAAAGACAAAGTTATAAAAAAACAGCATAATTTTTGGAACGGTTGCGTTTTTCACCCAACAGATGCGGTAGAAGATCCTTGGGGAAAAAGAATTTTAGACCGAATGTCAGAGGATGGTGCAATAAAGACGGTTCGTCTTTACACCATGTTTGAGGATATCGTTTATATTGGAGAAAATGGAGAGCTTTGCTTTGATTTTAGGCTTTCCGATCTTAGGCTTGATTATATGGTGGAAAAGGGGTATGATCTTTTACTTGCTTATGCAGGCATGCCCGATTGTATTGCTGAAAGTAGCGATTTTAAGATTAGCATGTCTAAAAATAAAACGCGATACAAGAACAAAATGTGGAATTCTAGTCCACCCAAAAATTATGCACTTTGGGAAGAGATTTGTTATGAATATACAAAGCATATTATAGAGCGTTATGGGCTACAAACCGTTTCAAAGTGGAAGTGTCACTGTTTTAACGAAGCAGACACATCAAGTTTTTTCATGTCAAACCTTCCTAAGGAAGTGGAAGCGACTTTGGAATATAGGCTTCCCGAATATTGCAAACTTTACGAAGCCTTTGTTAAGGGTGTAACTAGGGCATCGGAAAAAATGGTAGTAGGTGGACCAGCATTAGCGTGGAGAAAACCGTTTTTAAATGGATTTTTAAAGCATGTAAAAGAAAAAAACTTAAGGCTTGACTTTATTTCCGTGCACGAATATGGCACTTCTCCCAAAAGTCTTAACGAAAAGCTTATGAAAATTGACGTTCAAAATAGTCTTGATAAACACGAAGGACTTGTTCAAGTAATTAAAGAATGTGGTTTTGAACACGTACCTGTTATAGTGGATGAATGGGGGTTATCAAGTTCAGGGTTTAAAAACGTAGAGGATTGCCCTGAATTAATCGTTAGGGAACATGAAGTTTTTTCTGCCTACTTTGCGAAATTAATATACAAATTAACCTATTCAGAATATAAGTTAGATGGGTTTTTAATTTGTCTATCAGGTCAGCATGAAATGTTAGAAGATTTTACTGGCTTTAGAAATTTTTTCACATTAAACTTTTTTGCAAAACCCATTTATAACGCATTTGTTTTAACGGCAAAGTTAAAAGAAAACGTTTTAGAGCCCTGTGAAAAAGATAATTTATTTGTAATGCCAACAAAAGATGACTTTGGTAATTATTCAGTTTTATTAACTTATTCATCGCAAAATTTTAACGAAGACTTGCAGGATAGGGAAGAAACAATAGCTTTTAACCAAAACTTAGAGGGTAAAAAAGTAACTGTTTGGTGTATTGATAAAAACACCACTAATCCCTATCGTAAATATCAACTAATGAATGTTGATAGGTTAAACGAAGAACAAATTAAGACATTAAAAGAAGAGGGGAAATTAAAGCCTATAAGAGAGTTTATTTATAAAGAAGGCAAAGAAATTAAACTTACTTTTAGCGCTAATTCAACCTATTTAATAACTGTAGAGGGTTAAAGGAGCACGATATGAAATTTAACGATAGACAAACAATTATAGAATTAACACCCCTTTGGAAAGGGGAGCGTTTTGAAGATGGAAGACCTAAAGTTCCTCAAAAGTACTTAGACGAAATGCAAAAAATGACGCTTGAAGAACTTTGGAAACCCATTTTTGTTAAGGGGTATGAAAGCCAGTTTGAGGGCGATCTTAAAACTCTTCACGACGACGGAAGAAAGTTAATAGGTAGAGCAGTTACTGCAACTTACGTTCCAACTAGACCAGACCTATTGGATGTTACCTTTGAAGTAGGCAAAGCTGAAGGCAGAAAGGGAAACTTCAACCAATGGGTAATTGATAGCCTTGTTGAAGGCGACGTAGTGGTTGTCGATATGTACGATAAAATCTACAAAGGTACTTTCCTTGGTGGAAATCTAACCACGGCTATTAAAACACGTACAAAGACGGGTGGCGGTGTTATTTGGGGTGGTATTCGCGACGTTGAGCAAATGAAAAAGGTGGAAGACGTTCAAGTTTACTATCGTGGAATTGATCCCACGCCTATTAGAGAGTTTTGTATGAAAGATTTTAACGGAATTACTAGAATTGGCAAGGCGACCGTTCTTCCAGGCGATATCGTTTACGGTGCAGGAGGAGGTGTGTTGTTTATTCCAAGCCACCTTGTTCAGGAAGTAGTTGAAGGAGCTGCAAAAACGCACGTTAAGGATGATTTTGGTTTTGAAATGATAGGGCAAGGCAAGTTTACTACGGCACAAATTGATAGGGCGACGTGGACGGAAGAAATGCTCGATATGTTGGTTAATTGGATAAACACCGATCCTCGTGGCGAGAAATACCGTTACCTTGATTGGTCAGTAGAGTATGACCTAGCAAGAAACGGTGACCCTAACGACACCCAAACAATGTTATAATCTTTTTATCGTTAAAAAGCTTTACTTCTTGTGTATAAATTTTAAGGCGGTACTATATGTGGTATCGCTTTTTATTTTGGTGTAAAAATGGCGTAAAAATTATTAAAAAATGGTAAAAAACACTTGACAAAAAGTGCAAAATTTTTTATTATATTTAGGCGTTTATAAAGGAGAAGTTCGTTTTGTAAAAGATTAGCCCTCTTTTCGAGCCCATCGTGTAACGGCTCACGAACGGAATTTTTAACAAATGCAACTGAAAAGTTAAAGGAGAAAAACTATGAAAACTTATATGGCTCACGCAGAAAACGTAGTTAGAAAGTGGTATGTAGTTGATGCTGAAGGTCAAACGCTCGGTCGTTTAGCTTCTAAAGTAGCAGCAGTTCTTCGTGGAAAGAATAAGCCAACTTTCACCCCTAACGTTGACACGGGAGATTTCGTTATAATTGTTAATACTGATAAGGTTGTATTAACAGGTAAGAAACTTGAAAAGAAAATGTACAGATATCACACTGGCTACATCGGACACCTTAAGGAAATTCAATATAAAACCCTTATGGCAACCAAGTCTGACGTTGCTGTTTACGAAGCAGTAAAAGGCATGCTTCCCAAAAACAGCTTAGGCCGCAAAATGCTCACCAAACTCAAAGTTTACAAAGGACCCGAGCATAACCATCAGGCTCAGAAGCCCGAAGTTCTTAAACTTATCTAAGAGGTGTAATTATGGCAAAAGCAACTACTAAGAAAAAAGTTCAATATTGGGGAACGGGCAGAAGAAAGAAAGCTATCGCTCGTGTTCGTTTAATCCCTGCAGGTGATGGAGCTATTACCATCAATAAAAAAACTCTTGACGAATATTTTTGTTTAGATACGTTAAAGTATATCGTTCGTCAACCATTAGAGCTCACTGAAACCTCTGCTAAGTACGATATTATCGTAAACGTATGCGGTGGTGGTTGTACTGGTCAAGCAGGCGCTGTAAGACACGGTATTGCTCGTGCTCTTTTACAAGCAGAACCTGAAACTAGAAAGGCATTAAAGAAAGCAGGCTTCTTAACTAGAGATTCTAGAATGAAGGAAAGAAAGAAGTACGGCTTAAAAGGTGCAAGAAGAGCTCCCCAGTTCTCAAAGAGATAATTTGCCTATTGGCAACAATCAACAAGATTTCAAAAGACACTCAAACTTTATTTGGGTGTCTTTTTTCGTTTTTTATTATATTGTGTGTTTACACAAAAAAGTTATTATGGTATAATGAAATAAAAAGGGGGGGCAAAATGGTTGATAAAAGAAAAGCTTCGCGCAGAATTGTTATATTTTTGTTAATTATTTCAACATTTTTAGCAACAGTTTTTTCATTTGTGATGTTTTGTGCTTATAGTGACTTAAGCGTGTATATATATGGTGTTAAAAGCCTTACCCATAAGCAACTCACCGTTGAAAAGGCAAAGCAAATTAGGACTGGGAGAAGGCGAGATATTATTCAATATCAAATAATCTTTAAGGAAATGGATGACACTTTTATAATAGAGAGTAGAATGCTAACGAAATTAAAAGAAAATGCTTCTTTTAATCTTCATTCTGGAGATGTTTTAAGTGTTTATTATAAGCCCTCATATACTAAATTTAAATATAAGATTTGTGCTTTAAATAAAGAAGACACAACTATTTTTAGCATAAATGACTATATTGAAGAAGGTAGAGACGGGCACATTGCGATAGTGATTATGTTTGGGGTATTGCTATTGATATTTTTATTTTTTGCTATTTATTCTCTTGTATCCCTTATAAAAACGAAAAATCCGGAGAGTTTAGGCAAAAAAATAATAGAATATTATGTGGATTGTAACTTAATAGAAGTGTATAATTCTCCTATATGTTGTTCGCTATTAGTTAATAATAAAGTAGTTTCGCAAGACTGGGTTGCAGATAGGTCACTTGGTGCGGAGATGCATATGTTTCATTACATTCAAAGGAGCGATAGGCGAATTAGTATTTTAGTAAATCAAGAGTTGTTTACAATCTCCCTATATTACGACAACAAATTAGTAGCTAAAAAAGTTTCCTTTTGATAAAAGTTATTAATTTTATTTCTTAAGTTACGTTAAGCAAATATTTATATAAAACCAATAAAAAATGCTTATAGGAGAAAGAATGTTAAAAGTATTAAAGGAAAATTTTTTGTTAGTTTACAAACGGCAAGGCTTGTGGTATAATTATAGCTGTAAAAAAAGGTAAAGTTTTTAAAAGGTGCAGTGATGATAGAGTATAACGGCAAAAAGAAGAGACAACCGATTTTTAAATTTTTTACTTCGATAGTTCGTATATTTACAGGCAAAAAGAAGGTTGTTTATCTTGGTGAAAAACCAGATGAACACGCTTTATATCTTGCAAACCATGCAAATAAAATCGGGCCGTTAATATATGAAATGTATTTACCCATTTATTGCGTGAAGTGGGGGCATCACGGCATGTTTGGAAACTACAAGTCGAGATACAATTATTTAAGAAACATTTTATATATTCAAAAAAACGGATTAGGTAAAACTAGAGCAACAATAAAAGCATTGTTTGAAGCGCTGTTTTCAGGATGGGTATATAAAGGGGTAAAAGTTTTACCCACATATCAAGATTTTAGGCTTGCAAAAACAATAAAAAAGAGTATTACCGCTTTTGAAAACGATACTGCTATTATGATTTTTCCTGAAGATTCAGATAAGGGTTATAAAAAAATTCTAACTAATATACATCCAGGATTTATTCTTTTATTGGAAAAGCAAAGAAAGGAAACGGGAAAAGAATTTCCCATTCGTCCCGTTTATTACCATAAGGAAAAACGTACTATTTTGGTGGGAGAAAAATATTATCTTAAAGAGCTAATAGAAAAAGGGATGAACAGGGACGAAATAACAGAGTTTTTTAAAGATAGAATAAACGAGCTTTGTTTCAAAATTGAAAACAATGATTTTTAGATTATTAAAGTAAAACAGAAAAAGAATTTTAATAATGGCGATTAAATAATTACGGAGGGAAAAAGTTATATGGAAATAATTTTTGTGCTTTTAGTCATTTTGTTGGCTAGCTTTCCTTTTATAAGTAGTAGTATTTATTTTACACATAAATGTAAGGGTGGTTGTGAAAGAGTTTCTAGATTAAAAGAAAAAAAACTTATTGTTTTAAGTATAACGGCATGGGGTTTAGTTGCTCTATTTTTAGTATTCATTTTATTAATAAGGTTTATTGACGTTAAGCCTAGCGGTGCGCAAAACTCCATGATTGGGCTTTCTACACTTAACCTTTTCTTTTTTGAACTTCTCGGCGAGAATACAAATTGGGATAAAATTACCGACCTACTAATGTTGTTTTCCATAGCTGTTGCTGGAATTATAATGTTTGCTGTGGTAAATCAATTTGTAAAAAGAAAAAACATAAAGAAGATTAATGAAAA
Source organism: Christensenellaceae bacterium (assembly GCA_045639245.1). GTDB lineage: Bacteria > Bacillota > Clostridia > Christensenellales > Borkfalkiaceae > UBA1259. The sequence goes on along the minus strand of JAZUCS010000048.1, from coordinate 22,979 downwards.
TTTGTTTTTGTTTGTTTTAATTCTTTTAGCTTTGGGGATTTGCTATATAGTTTTTGAATGGCAGGTTGTAAATTACAGGCCAATTCTTGTAGACGGAGAGTTAGAAGCGTCATTTCCTTCTTCACACACATTGCTTGTTTGCACCCTCTTAGGTTGTGCTATTTATCAAGTTAAAAACACGATTAATAACATTGCGTTTAAAATTATAACATATTTAGTTTTTGCGCTTTCCATTCTTTTAACAGTAGTCGGCAGGCTTCTTGCCGGTGTACATTGGTTCACAGATGTACTAGGGGGAGTTATTCTTAGTTCCGCACTCGTAATGCTGTATATTTTTAGTTGTGAACTGATAAAGAGCAAAAAACAAATACAAAAGGATAACGAATAATAAAAAATATAAAAGAAGCGCCCCTTTTAAGCAAAGGAGCGCTTTATAATTTTATTTTTTTGCAAGAGAACCTTTTTCGTTTATGTAGTAAACGGGATGATCTTTTTCTACTTCAAGTTTATATTTTCTATTATACTCTAAAGAATAGGAACAAAAATCCACAATATTTTTTGGAATAATAAGTTTTTTTATAGACGAAGGAAGACAAATATTAGCAAAAGTTTTATCGTAACTTTCTTCAATCCATTCTGAACCTTGTGCCGGATGGTGCCAGTCGTGCCAGTGCTCGTGTGCGGGCGTGTAGGCTTGTTCATAACCAAAAAGAGTAATTTCTTCCCCGTCGTGGTGGCTTGGTAAAAGGATAATTTCCTCTCCTTCGTCGGCTGTTACGTTAGATATTGACAACGGATATATGTATCCTTTTTTTTCCGTTCCCAATTTTAACTTAATAATTTTAAATTTAGCCATGTTCTCTCCTTTTTTAGACCTTTTATTACCGTAGAAATTCTAGTTATATAAAAGAGCCTTTAAGCGAAACCAATATTTCGTTAGATAGGCTCTTTGGCGCATCCGCCGAGATTTGAACTCGGAACGGAGCCGTCGGAGGGCTCTGTTTTATCCAGTTAGACTACGGGTGCATTTAATAAATTCAAAGATAAATTTGAAAAAACTTTATCGTAGTATAGCAAAAAACCCATAAATTGGCAAGTAAAATATAAGTTTAAAGTAAAATGTGGTAAGTTACGGTATTTATTTGATATTTTTTTTACTATATGATATTATACTTTTAAGAGGATTTTTATGAAAAAAACCGTAGTAGTTGGTATGAGTGGAGGGGTAGATAGCTCCGTTGCCGCTCTTATATTAAAAGAGCAAGGGTATAACGTTATAGGGCTTTTTATGAACAATTGGGAGGAAAAAGACGATAACGGTTGTTGTACTGCAGAAGAGGATTTTGCCGACGTTAGAAGAGTATGTGCAAAAATTGGCATACCTTATTATTCAGTAAATTTTGCTAAAGAATATATGGACAGGGTTTTTTCTTATTTCCTTGAAGAATATAAGGCGGGAAGAACGCCTAATCCCGACGTTTTGTGTAATAGAGAGATAAAATTCAAAGATTTTAAGGAAAAAGCGTTGGAACTTGGGGCAGATTATATTGCTACGGGGCATTATTGTGATATTCTGCATCAAGACGGCGTACATTATTTATTAAAGGCAAAAGACCAAAATAAAGATCAAACATATTTTTTAAATCAGTTATCACAAGAGCAGTTAGATAAAGTTTTATTTCCGCTTGGAAAATTAGATAAAAGTGAAGTAAGGGCTATTGCTGAAAGATACGGATTAGCAACGGCGACTAAAAAGGATTCTACCGGAATATGTTTTATTGGTGAGAGAAACTTTAGAAACTTCTTGCAAAACTATATACCTAATCAAAAGGGTAAAATCATGACGTATGACGGCAAGGTTTTGGGCGAACATTTAGGGCTAATGTACTACACTGTTGGCCAAAGAAAAGGTTTAGGCATTGGTGGGCAGAAGGGAGATGAAGGAAGCCGTTGGTTTGTTATTGAAAAGGATTTAAAAAACAATATTCTTTTCGTTGCTCACGGTGGGGAGGAAAGATTATATAGTTCTGGACTAATAATGAAAGAGTGTAATTTTATTCCTTTTGCTCCAAAAGAAAAAGAGTTTACCTGCATGGGGAAATTTAGATATCGCCAATCAGAGCAAGAGTGTACTGTTTGTATAAAAAACGATTATATAGAAGTCAAATTTAAGGAAAAGCAGAGAGCTATAACGGAAGGGCAGTTTGCTGTTTTTTATCAAAATGAAAGGTGTATTGGCGGTGGAGTAATAGAAAAGGCAATATTTTAATAAAAAAGAGCCTCTTCTCTTGAAAACGCAAAAAAAATGTGTTAAAATAATTGAGTTAAGGAAAAACTTTAAACGGTGGTTTACTTTATGAAGAAAGATATTTTTATAAGTTACACAACTAATGATAAGGCTGTTGCAGATTCGCTCGTTGCGTATTTAGAGGGCTTGGGTTACGGTTGCTTTATAGCACCTAGAGATATAGATCCCGGCAAAGCTTACGCTGCAAACTTGATGACGGCTATTTCCAATTGTAAGTTGGTGTTGTTAATTGCTTCGCAAGCAATTAATAATTCTGAACACTGCTTAAATGAAGTTGACGTAGTTACGGAAAGAAAGAAACCTATACTTCCGATATTCATTGAAGAGTTTTCTCTTAACGACGACTATCGTTATTATCTCGGTAGAAAACAACAAATTTTTGCATATCCTGAAAAATTTGAAAGTTATTTTTCAAAGATTTTAGACGGGGTTGAAGCACATTGTCCTCGTAAACCTGTTTTTACAGCTCCTCCTGTTGAAGAAGTTGTCGAAGAAGATTTGGGTGCAAGAAAAACGGTGTTTGAATACATACCTGAAAGGGGTATAATGATTAACCCTGAAGATCATCAGAGAAACGTTAGCTTTAGAAACGATACCTTAATCAACCTTATGGGTGGTATTTACGAAAAAGTTGCAGGTTTTGTCGATGATAAAACAGCTGAAGAAATTTTCTATTCTAGTGGATACGCTGGTGGAAGAAACTTTGGTGAAAGAATTAAAAATCAATGGAATCTCGGCGGTTCTTTTGAAGACATTAAGAAAAAGCTTGATAAATGGTGCAAATTCGATTCTGCGGTTGGTTGGGGAAGATTTTCTATTCAACTTAATTATGACGAAGCAAATGATTGTCTTACCGGTGCTTTAAGCATTAGCGAGGCGTTTATAGTTGATAAAGTTGGCAAACGTAAGATTTGTGGTTTTATTAGGGGTTACTGTACGGGTGTTATAGAAACACTTTTAGATCTCCCCGGTATTGAACTCACTTGTAAGGAATGTCCATTAAAGAGTATGTTCAAAAATTCTTGCGTGTTTGAATTTAATATAAAGGGCTAAAATTAAGGACTTATATAATAATGAAAATTCTCGTTATTTTTACGGGTGGAACGATTGGTAGTGTTTCTGGAAGAAAATGGATTTCGTTAGATGATTCTACCAACTACACCCTCATAGAAAATTATAAAAAAGACGGGGACGACGGCGTTAAATTCGACGTTGTTTCTCCTTATAGTATTCTTTCTGAAAACCTTTCGGCAGAAGAAATCACTCTTTTGTGTGAAGAAGTTAGAAAGGGTGTTAAAAAGAATTACGACGGCATTATTGTTACTCACGGTACGGATACTATTCAGTACACGGCGGCGGCACTTGCGTACACCGTTAATGCTAAAAATCTTCCCATCGTTATGGTTTCAGCAAATTACCCTTTAGAGGACGAGCGTTCTAACGGAAATGATAATTTTAAGGCGGCGGTAGATTTTATTAAAAGCAAAAAAGCAAACGGTGTGTTTATTAGCTACAAAAATCGTGGAGAAGAAAGAACACAAATTCATCTTGCAACGGGGGCAGTGGGGCACGCCGAGGCGTTAGACGAAATTTTTAGCCTTGGCGGACAGCCTTTTGCAACCGTAACGGCGGGAGAAGTAGAGCTTTGTAAAAACGCACAAGAATTTTTGCCAAACGAAGTGGATAGAAAAGTGCAGTTTGTTTCATCTCCTAAAACGCTTATAATCAATAGCAATCCTGGAGATGAGTTCGTTTATAACGTAGAAGGGCTAAATGCAGTTTTAATTAAACCTTATCACTCCGGTACGCTAAATACCGAAAGTGAAAATCTTCACAAGTTTTGCGAAAGAGCAAAAGATTTGGGCGTTCCCGTGTTGTTGTGCAACGTTGCTGGGGGGAAAGCTTATGTTAGCTCTAAAAACTATAAGGATTTACAATTAACCGTGCTCCCATTTTGCACCGTGCCTGCAATCTATATGAAAGTTTGGCTGGCGACAAGTCTAAAAAAGGATGTAACAGAGTTTGTTATAAACGAAATTGCTTCGGAGTTTTTTACGATAAAAGATAATTAAAAACAATAAACAATGGCATAAAATGGCGCTCTCGCAAAAAAAGCGAGAGCGCTAAATTTTTAAAATATAACTTGTGAAAATAGCGTTAAAGAGCGAAATTTGTACAAAACCTTGCTAACAAAACATAGGTTTCGACATAATTTTTTATAATTGTACAAACTTTGTCATCATTTGTACAAAAAACTTTTGAAATTTTTTGAACTATTACAATATTTATAGTAAAATATTATTATAAAAATTATAGGAGAACTAAATTGAAAAAGACGGTATTTATTTTGCAGGATACTAAAGAAGCTATCGACGAATTAGCTATGAATTTTAAACAAGACGGTGAGTATGAAGTAATTGGTTCGTCGACGGATGGAATATCCGCTCTTTCTCCTCTTGCTGATAAAAAGCCGGATTTTTTAATTACCGGTGTTGTGTTATTAGGCTATGATGGATTGAGGGTGATGGAAAAGCTTAAAGAACTAAATATTAAAACCAAAATAATTGTGCTGAGTGCTTTTACTAGAGAAGACGTTGTGTCTAAAGCTGTTACACTCGGCGCATCTTATTTTATGGCAAAACCATATAAGTTTTCCATATTAAAAGAGCGAATGAAAGAGATAGAAGAAGAAAAAAACGATGCCCTCAAATCGGCAATTGGGGTTAGAAATTCATTTAGTGGAGTTAGAGAGGAAACCCTTGAAGAAAAAATTAGTAAAATATTTATAAACGTAGGTATTCCGCCACACATAAAAGGGTATTCTTTTTTGAGAGAAGGGGTGCGTCTTGCGGTTGAAGATCCAGAAATTATTAATAATATAACCAAAAAGCTTTATCCTATGATAGGTGAAAAATATTTAACTACTGCAAGCAAGGTGGAAAGGGCAATACGTCACGCTATTGAAGTTGCTTGGAATAGGGGCAGGATAGACAATATTAATAATATATTGGGTGTTAGGGCGTATATAGGCTCGGAAAAGCCCACAAATGGTGAATTTATTGCACTAGTTGCAGACAAAATGCTTTTAGAAAAGGTATAACTTAATAAAAAGAAAAAAAATATAAAAAATTACGATAAAAACAGTTTACAAAAGTACTTCATATAGATATAATATACACCAAGCGAAAAAGACCTGAATAAAAGTGTAAAATATATTAACTATGGAGATTGATTATGCCAGGTGATTGGATTAAATGCCCTAGATGCGAATTAAACTATATTAAAAAGGGCGAAGAGTTTTGTGACGTTTGTAAAGCGGAACTTAAAAAAGGTCCACAACTTATATTTGCTATTGACGAAGAAGAAGAACTTGATGAAAACTTAGAGCTTTGTCCACGTTATGATCAAAACTATGATAAATCGGGAGAAAGACTTAGTGAAAACGGTTTAAGAGGGTTGGATAGCGAAGAAAAGGACGTTGAAGATAGCGACGACAAGTGGAAGGAATTCCTTGATGATGAAGAGGAAGAGGAAGAAGAATCTGAAGAAATGCTTTCTTTATCCAAACTTGTTGAAGAAGAAGGCGATGAGCTTTTTGACGACGAAAAGGAAGAAGACGAGTACGTTAGTGAAGAAGTTGATGAAGATGATTTTGAAATTCCAGAAATAGACAGTGCCGATTTTGAAGAGGATGACGAAGAGGAAGAAGAGGAAGACGACGAAGATTTTGACTAATCGTGTATAAAAAAACATAAAAGGGCAATAACCCTTACATGATAAAAAGTTCGTTAAATTTAAGTCAAGTAAAGCAAAGTATTGAAAGAATGCACGAAAAGCAAGTAGACGTTACCTTAAATCTAGGTAGAAATAAATACGTAAATTACACGGGCACGCTAACCGGCGTATATCCAGCACTATTTACGGTTAGTCCTCACGATAAAGATTTTAAGGGAAAAACAACCTATTCTTACTCGGAATACATGTGCGGAAAGGTAAAAATTAAAGAAAAAATTTAAGAAAAGAAAACGGCTTTTGAAAGGGCGGTTTTTCTTGTGTAAACAACAAAAATATCCACGGAGTTTTCCGTGGATATTTTTTATAGTACTAAGTTTACTTAGAAATTAATTATTTTGATTAGTGTTTTTATTGCTATAAATTTATTTTTAATGCTTTGACCTTTTTTTATTCTAGCGTTGATAGAAAGTTTTCAAATTTTAGAGCTAAATCTTCTACGTCGTGGTTGTTTTCAATTACGAAGCAATTGGATAAATCAATTTTATCGTAATCTACTTGTCGTTGCGTAATTAAATTAAACATATTTTCTTCTATATTAGAACGGGCATAAACGGAACATTGTCTTTCCTTTTTATCTCTTAAAATTACAATTATTTTATCAAATAGTTTAGAGTAATTACCTTCAAATAATAAGGGGACTTCGGCAAAGCAAACGCCCTTTTGTTTATTCATAAGGGAAATGAGTTTTTTAACAATTAACGGTTGAAGATAAGATGAAAGTTTATAATAATTTTCATCATTATCGAAGGTGAGTTGAGAAAGCTTTTTTTTATCAGCTTTAAGGATAAGCTTGCCTGAAACTGCGGTAGGGAAAAGTGTTTTAATTTTTCTTAAAACACTTTGTTTTTTATATAAATCTTTACAAATTTCATCGCACGAATAAACGGGAAAACCCAAATTTTTTATGATTTGTGCAACGGTAGATTTTCCGCTGCCGATGCCACCCGTTATTGCCACTTTAACCTTTTTCATTTAAAAATTATTTAGCGTCAAACCAAGTTTTTCCCTCGCCGATACTCACCGTGAGGTCAACCTTAAGTTTAACTGCGCCCTCCATTTCTTCTTTAAGAATTTGCTTTATTTTATCTGCTTCATCAACAAAAGCGTCGACAATTAATTCGTCGTGAACTTGTAAAATAAGCTCAGATTTTAACTTTTCCTTTTTTATTCTTTTATGAACGCCTAGCATTGCAAGTTTAATAATGTCTGCACTGCTTCCTTGCAAGGGCATATTCATTGCGGCGCGTTCCCCAAAACTGCGAACGTTAAAATTAGAAGAAGAAAGTTCTCTAATATAGCGTCTTCTTCCGAGTAGCGTTTTTGCATAGCCCGTAGTTTTAGCCGAAGCAACGTTGTTGTCCATATACGCTTTAACTTCTGGGTACTCGTTAAAGTAGGAGTTAATATAATTTCTAGCTTCTAATGGGGAAATTTTTAATTGCTTTGCAAGCCCATATTCACTTATTCCGTAAATAATGCCGAAGTTTACCGCCTTTGCACTACTGCGCTGTGAGGGGGAAACTTCGTTAATAGGTGTTTTAAACACTTTAGATGCCGTAGCAACGTGTATATCAATTCCATTTTTATAAGCATTAACTAAAGCAGGGCACTCGGAAAAGGCTGCCAACAGTCTAAGTTCTATTTGTGAATAGTCGGAAGTAATTAAAATTCTATCGCTTGATCTTGGAACGAAAAATTTTCTAAGTTCTTTACCTTCGTCTTCACGAATGGGGATATTTTGCAAATTTGGTTCTTTACTGGAAAGTCTACCCGTAGAAGTAAGAGTTTGATTAAAGGTGGTGTTGATAAGGCCTGTAGATTTATCGATAAGTGATTTAATACCTTCAATGTAGGTTGAATATAGTTTTTGTATTTTACGATGTCTTAAAATAAGTGGAACTATAGGATGTGCACTTTCTAACCCTTCCAGAACTTCAGCTGAAGTAGAATATCCACGTTTAGTTTTTTTACCTTTACCAATTTTAAGTTTAGCAAACAATAATTCTCCCAACTGCACGGGGGAGTTAACGTTAAGTTTATTATCGTTGGCAAGTTCTCGTATTTGCTCGTCAAGCTCACCTAAGCGTTGGGCGAAAACTTTGCCCGTTTCGGAAAGCTTTTGATAATCAACGTTAAAGCCTGCCTTTTCCATATCAAAAAGCACGTCGGAAAGGGGAAGTTCAACGTCGTAATAAAGGGACTTTTGATTTTCTTCTTCAAGTTTTTTTGATAGGGTATTATATATGTTGTATAAGGAAAGAGCGGGTGTTGAGAGATTTTCTTCGTAATTTTCAATAATCTCTTCAAACGTTTCTGCCCCGCCTGAAAAATCTGTAAGGTATTTCATTATAGAAATATCTTCTACCCTTGCGGTTAGTTCTGTGTCTAAATTATTTATTAAAAAATGCCTTAAATCCTTTTTGTCGTAAACTAAAAGAGTGTTTTTATTGGTAAAAATAGGTTTTAAGTAGGTTAAAACTTCAGTTAGCGAAAATCCATTATCAAGTAAAGATTGGCGCAATTTTATACAATAATCTATCTCGCCGTCAGAGAGATTTACGCTGTCCTTTCCAATATAAAAAGCAAGGGGAGATTTGTTGATAATTGATTCTAGTTCTATAAACTTTTCTACCTTTTTAGGGGTATAAATTTTTTCTTTTTTTTCTTGATTGTCATTTTCCATCTCGCTAATAGATGCCTCTTCAAAAACGTTTTTAGAAGAAAGCGATTTAAATTCTAATTCTATAAACTTTTTCTTTACGGCAAGAGGAAATATTTCTGGCGTTTTCATTTTGTTAAGGTCGCAATCTATAGGAGCGTTAATATCTATAGTTGCAAGCTTTTTAGAAAGGTAAGCATTGTCTTTACCCGTTATAATTTTTTCCTTTGTTTTACCTGTAAACGAGTTAATATTTTCATAAACACCATCTAGGTCAAAAAAGTTTTCAAGCATATTTTTAGCAGTTTTTTCGCCTATGCCAGGAATTCCAGGTATATTGTCTGAAGAATCTCCCATAAGTGATTTAAGTTCGATAATTTGAGAGGGGATTAGTGACGTTTTTTCTTTAAAATTATCAAGAGTGTAAATTTCAACGTCGGTAATTCCACGTTTAGTAAAATGAACTTCTGTTTCTTCATCAACAAGTTGAAGCGCGTCCTTATCTCCTGTAAAAATATAGGTTTTAACGGAGGTGCTTTTTGCTATCGTGCCGATAATATCGTCTGCTTCAAAACCTTCTTTTTCCATCGTTTTAACGCCCATAAGCGCTAAAACTTCCTTAAGTAGTGGAATTTGTGGGCGCAAATCTTCGGGCATAGGTTTTCTAGTGCCTTTGTAATTGGAAAAAAGTTTATGCCTAAAAGTGGGTGCTTTAAGGTCAAAAGCAACGCATACGTAGCTAGGTTTAATAGTATCTAGCATTCGAAAAAACATGTTCATAAAACCGTAAACGGCATTGGTAGGCACACCGTCTTTAGTAGAAAGAGGTGGCATTGCGTAGAACGCTCTATTAATTAAACTGTTTCCGTCGATGAGAACTAATTTTTCCATAAAAACCTTTTTATATGCTTGCAATTACATTAAAATTATGGTATTATCATATAGCAAGTATACATATATATTAACAAAATTTATATATTTTTGCAATAGTTTTAATTAAACAAATGCCGCTGTGGTGAAACTGGCAGACGCGCTGGACTCAAAATCCAGTGGGCTAATACCCCGTGTCGGTTCGAGTCCGACCAGCGGCACCAACGAAAAAGCGATACCATTTGGTATCGTTTTTTTCTGCGCTGTTTTAGACGGACGAGAACGGAAGGTTCGTCCGTCATTTGATAGGCTTACATTTGATGGGCGAGGACTCGGTAGTGCGTAGCACGGACGAGCGTCCGACCAGCGGTGCCAAGCAAAAGGGAGCACTTTTTGTGCTCCCTTTAGTGTTAAAACTAAATATTTCGAAGAAATATGTTGCTTTTTATTCTAGTAGATTGTTTATATGTTTTTTAATAAATAAAACTTTATAGATAGTGACAACGAATAGATTTTATGTTATTATAGGTGTCAAGAGACTTTTGTTTAGTAACGAAATTTTATATTTGATTAGTCGATTGAAAAATACTAAAATAAAGGAGAAGGTAATATTATGCACGAAGAAAAAGAGTTTGTTAACGCTGAAGCCAACAACAAAGAACCTCTTTTTGAAGCAGAAACTACATTTACTGAAGAGATTTATAAGACTGCTTACAAAAGTATCTATGGAAAGAGTTTAACAATTACCTATGTTGCTTTAGCTATATCGCTTTTAATGCTAATAATGAATATAATATTAGATGAAGACAATACTTTTTTTGTATTTCTATTATTGTTAATTTTCTTTTTTGTAATATATATTATTATAGTCGCAAAAACAACTAAAATAAATATAACAACGGCTCTTGAATCCAAGCCAAATCTTAAATCAAAATTTTCCTTTTATGAAGATTATTTTGTTATTAATAGTATTTCTGACAACTCAAATGGGACAATTACAAAAAAATATTCTAACATTAAGTTGATAAAGCAAGATTCAAAATATCTTTATCTAACTTTTGATGGAATGTTTACTGTAATAGATTTAGATACGTGTAAAGATAATGAAGCAAAATTACTGGGGTTATTAACCATAACCAATGTTGAAACAGGAACAAATAAAACCGTAAAAAGAATATTATTAGTTGCATTTATAGTTTCTATTGTTTCAATTTGGTTGGCGTTAATATTGGTTGCATTTTCTATTGCAAGTTCTCCGTTACCAGATTTCCCGCTTGTAATGTTAGAGCATATGTGGAAATTATATTTAATAATACCAATACCTTTGGCATCAGTAATACTTGGTGTTAAATTTATAAAAAAGGGATATAAATGCAAAAAGAATATTGTTGCTGGGATTATAGTGGCAGCTTTGCTTTTTTTATATGGTTCTTTTAGTGCTTTTCTTTCATTACAAATAAGCCATGACACCAATTTTTTGACTGAAATCTCTAACACAACAAATATTAATATTCCAACTAATGCTTATATTTCTATCACCTATGATTATCAAGTAGAGGGTGATTCGTTGGCTATGGCTAAGTTTAACGATAATACGATGTATACCAACGACATAGAAGGTAATCCAAATTGGAAAAAGGATACTTCATTTATACCTTCAAACGTCAACAATTTATATATTTTATTAACTTTTGATTATGAGTATTATTTAGTTTTTAATGTTACCACTAACACTTATAATACTTTTGAAGGGGAATTAGTATTTTTAGCATATGATTTAGATACTAATGTTCTGTTTGTATATTGTTGCAACTGTTAGATTAAAAAACCATAGGAACTTATCTTTTATATTATAAATTTTTGAGTATCAAAATGGCGAAGGAGTAAATATTTTTATTAAAATAATTCATTAGCCATAAAATTAAAGAGCACAAAACTTTGTGCTCTTTTTTATTAAAACAAATGAGATTAACTATATTGCAATATTTTGCATAAAATAGTTATTGAGAATAAAAACAAGGAGCGAAAAAAATGAATCCTTTTAACGAAAAACCGAGAGCAATAGAAAAAACTTTCCAAAACTGGACACAAATGTACCCCAAGCCTTATGACAAGAGAGAGGTTGATCCTTACACTAAGTGCCGTATAATTTTAATGAACGGCACTGAATTTGAAGCCAATTGGTTTTCCCATCAAATAGCAAGGCACACATGCGACAATGAAATTCGCAGAGAAATAGCCTTAACGAGAGAAATTGAAAAACAACAGCAATTAAAAATTTCCCTACTAAAGCCAAAAGATGAAAGTATTTTAGAACACACTATTGGTTATGAACAGTTAGCGGTGGACTTAACGGCGGAACTTGCAAAACGTGAACTTGATTGTTCTGTTAAAACGGCGCTTGACTTTGCCCTTCTAGAAGATTTTGACCATTTGTACAGGTACGCAAACTTATTAGAAATGGAACAAGGGGTTTATGCGGAGTGGCTTGTTGGAAGATATACGGAAATTATGCCAGGTAGACCAACAATTTCTCATCACCGTTATCCAAAAGATAATGTTAGAAAGTGTATAAACGCAAAGAAATCGGATGTTCAAACCGTTCTCAACACTATGATAATAACGGGTGCAGAGCAACAAACGATGAACTATTATATGAACGTAACAAACTTTGCATCATCTGATATCGGCAGAAGATTATATCAAGAAATTGCCCTTGTCGAAGAAGAACACGTAACACATTACGAATCGTTAATGGATGCAAACTCTACGTGGCTGGAAATGCTGTTATGGCACGAATATTGCGAATGTTACTTGTATTGGTCTTGTTATCAAACGGAAACTGACCCATACATAAAAAATCTTTGGGAAGAAAATTTAGTTTTCGAGATTTCACATCTACATCGAGCAAAGGATTTACTTTTAAAATATGAGGGCAAAGAGTGGTTTGAGGTAATAAAAGAGGGAGATTTCCCCACGCCTATTTGCTTGCACGAAAACATAGAATATGTTAGAAGAATTTTAGAAGATACCGTTCAATACACCACTAATAAAGACGAGTATGTTAAAGTTAAAGATTTGTCTAGCGACGCTGACTTTTTCCGTTTCCAAAACGTAACTAATCCTACTGTGGATATCGTTCCTTCGCACAACGTTATTGATATGGAAATTAGAAGGCGAGGAATGGATTACCGTTTTCAAGTTGCGCCGAATCCCATTCCCGAATTGCGCAATAGAAGGGAAGACAACACTTCTGTTGGTAGAAAACCAGGAGCGGCGGAGAGTACTGACTTTTTCTGTTTTAAGTAATAGTTTAAACAAACCGAGAAATTTTCTCGGTTTTTTAATTTTCGGCTTGAAATAGATGAAAAAATATTGTAAACTATATGGGAATAATTTTAGGAGAGAGGTCGCGATGAAATTAACCAAAATGAAGTTTACAGCTGTTGGAGATATGCTTATTCAAAGAGTTATCTCTACTAAATACGATGGTTTTATGGAGGTTAGCGATTATATAAAAAAGGGCGACGCTCGTTTTTTTAACTTTGAGTCAATAATTTACAAAGAAGGGCTTTGGGGCAACGCTTTTAGCGGTGGGTCATACCATAACTCACATCCAAAGACTTTGGATATTGCAAAAGAATACGGATTTAATATGATAAATTTTGCCAACAACCATACCTTTGATTGGGGATACGGTGGTTTAATTTCCACTCTTGAAGCGATAAAAAATACTGATTTCGTTCAAGCGGGCGTTGGCATGAACTTAGACGAAGCTTCTTCTCCTGCTTATTTAGACGTGCCTAGCGGTAGAGTTGCCCTTATTTCTTTTGCCTCTTCTATTGCTGACCCATCGGCAATGGCGGGCAAACAATCTAGAAGAGTACCTGGTAGACCGGGAGTAAACGCGCTTCGCACTAAAAAGTATATTGAAGTAACTAAAGAGCAATTTGATGTTTTATCTACTATTGCTGAAGAAAGTGGAGTAAATGATGCGAGAAAAATATCTCGTGCTGAAGGATACGTTCCACTTCAGGATAAAAACGATATAGTTGAAATGGGTGGAAAGATAGATTTTCGCTTGGGAGATAAAATCAAATATCATGTTGAGCTTAACGAAAATGATATGGCTCGTTTAGAAAAAGCCATAACCGAAGCAAAGGCTCAAGCAGATTATATTTTGGTAAGTATTCATGCGCATGAGCTTACGGGCGATAAAAAGGAAATCCCTGCGGACTTTTTAGTGCAGTTTTCGCATAGGGCTATAGACATGGGCGCGCACGCTGTTTTAGGACATGGACCGCATCTTTTAAGACCGTTAGAAATTTATAAAAACCGCCCCATTTTCTATTCTCTTGGCGACTTTATGCTTCATAACGAAAGCGTAACTTTCGCACCTGAGGATATGTATGAAAAGTATGGTTTAACATCAGACGATCCTATTTGCGATATTTATCGTAAGCGTTCGAGAAATTACACCGTTGGTTTACTTACCGACTCTCGTATGATGGAAGCAGTTATTCCTTACTTTGAGATGGAGGATGGCAAGTTGGTTAAATTAGAGCTTTTACCCATAGAATTGGGTTATGGCGAGCCTCGTTATAGGCTTGGCAATCCAAGAGTAGATAAAAACAAGGGCATAATTGAAAGATACGCACAAATGTCTAAACCGTTCGGTACAGATATTATCGTAAACGAAGAGGGAATAGGCGTGGTCAAACTAAAATAGAAAATAAAAACCGAGAAAAAATCTCGGTTTTTTTGATTTTCGACTTGAAAAATAACGTACAGTAGTGTACAATATAAAACAGTTAAAAATTTGTAAGGAGAAAAGTATGATTAACGATTTTAACTACGTTTCCCCCGAATCAGAGGGTATAGATTCGAAAGACATATTAGAACTATTAAGTTTTATGGATAGAATAAACATTAACGTTTATTCATTTATACTTGCTAAAAATGGCAACATAGTTGCGGAAGGCTATTATAAACCTATGGATGAAAATTTTATGCATAGGCAATATTCTTGTTCTAAAACCTTCGTTTCTATTGCTATTGGTTTATTATACGGAGAAGGCAAGCTAAAGTTAGAAGATAAGCTTATCGATTATTTCCCTGAGTGTTCAAGAGAGGGGCTTTCGGAGTGGGTATTAAACACCACAATTGATGATGCGCTTAAAATGTCCGTGCCGGGAACTAGTGGATATACTAAAACGGAGGACTGGGGGCTTGCATTTTTCTCTCCCACTTGTCCTATAACAAAACCTGCTGGAGCACTTTATTCTTATGATACGGGTGCAACAACAACCTTAAATAGATTAGTTGAAAAGCTTGCAGGAAAACCAATGTTAGAATATATGCGTCCGATTTTAGATAAGATTGGTGTGTCAAAAGATATTTGGTGTGTTCAAACACCCGAAGGATATAGTTGGGGCGGAAGTGGTGTAGTTTGCACAACGAGAGATTTTGCAAAGTTTGGCGAGCTATTAATGAACATGGGCAACTACAAGGGAGAACAGCTTATTCCTAGAGATTATATGGAAAGGGCTACGTCTAAGCTTGTTTCAAACAAGAAATCAAATGCTTGCGGTAGCTATTCTAGTTCAGGCTATGGTTATCAAATTTGGAAATCTCGTCATGGGTTCTGGCTTGCTGGAATGGGTGGTCAAGCAATATTCTGTTTCCCCGATAAGAATATGATTTTTGCATATAATTCAGATACGCAAGTTGGTGGTGGTTTTGATGGTAAAACCATTATGGGTGATTTAGTTGATCATTTCATATACGAAAGAATAGGCGAAAACAAAGAAGCTGGCGAAGATTATGAAAAGTTAAAAGAAAAACTTGCTTCTTTAAAAATGAAAACGGGTTTTGGCACGAAGCACGCAAAAAGAGAAGAGCAAGTTAACGGCAAAACGTATAAATTAAGAGAAAACGTTTGTGGATGGAAGAACTTTAGGCTTGACTTTACTGAGAACGAGGGAAGTGTAACCTATGAAAACGAAAGAGGTGTTAAAACTATTAAGTTTGGATTGGGAGAATTTATAAAAACAACCTTCCCTGAAACGCATTATTATGATAAAAAGGTGGGAACTCCTTCTAACAGAGAATTAAACGCCCTTTCTATTGGAGAATGGGATGGCGAAAATCTATTAGTTAGAATTTATATTACCGATACTAGTAAAGGAAATCTCTTTATCAATTTCGGTTTTACCGATGATGCTAAGGAAACGGCTGTGTCGTTAGTTAGGGTTGCGGAATTTTTCTTGCACGATTATAACGGGCAAGTAGTTGGTAAACTTGAAGAATAAGAAAAAAGCAAAAAAGCGCTTACATAGATTGTGAGCGTTTTTTATATGAAAAATTTTTTATAAAAAGAAAAAATTTTAACAATCCAAAAATTTGTTTTTATACGAGATTGACAAATAGCTCAAAAAGGGGTAAAATCTTATTGCAAAAAACTAATAGAGGTATAGTATGGATTATCAAGGTACTATTTCAAGAGGTATTAGAGCTCCAATTATTAGAAAGGGAGACAATCTTGTTAAAATAACGGCAGATTGTGTTTGTAACGCAAGCGAACAAGGTGGGTTTCCTTTACAAGATAAAGATATCGTTGCCGTTACCGAAGCCGTTTTGGCTAAATCTCAAGGTAATTACGCTACTATTGATGATATCGCTAAAGACGTTAGTAAAAAATTTGGTAACGAAACCGTGGGTTTAGTTTTTCCAATTCTTTCTAGAAACCGTTTTTCTAAAATTTTACAAGGAATATCTAAAGGC
The DNA here is from genome assembly GCA_045639245.1 of Christensenellaceae bacterium. Lineage (GTDB taxonomy): Bacteria > Bacillota > Clostridia > Christensenellales > Borkfalkiaceae > UBA1259. Next base: position 6,564 of record JAZUCS010000048.1, on the reverse strand, counting down.
GTTAAAAAACTTATCGTTCAGCTTTCATATCCTTCAGACGAAGTGGGTAATAGTTTTGTAACTTTTGAGCAGTTAATGGAAAAGGGTGTTAATCCTTATGTCGACGTGTTTACGGGTAAAGAATTCCACGAAAAGTTTGGAGACGTTCGCCACACTTTTACAGGCGTAGATTATATAGATTTTTACGAAAAAGTTGGCAACTGCGAAGTTATTTTAGCAAGCAACCCTTGTGAAATATTAAAGCATACTAAGTATGTTATAGCAGCAGATATTCACACAAGACGTAGAACTAAAAAACTTTTACTGGCTAGTGGAGCTAAAAAAGTTGTAACTTTAGATGAAATCTTAAACGAAAGTATTGACGGCAGTGGATATAATGCAGAATATGGAGTTTTAGGTTCTAATCTTGCTACCGAAAGCAGTGTTAAATTATTCCCAAGGAATGCCCAAAAGTTCGTTGAAGAACTTGCTAAAGAATTAAAGATTCGTACGGGCAAAAATATCGAGTGTATGGTATATGGTGATGGTGCGTTTAAAGATCCCGTTTGTGGCATTTGGGAGCTTGCGGACCCTGTTGCTTCTCCTGGGCACACCGAGGGATTAAAGGGCGTACCTAACGAAATTAAGCTTAAATATATTGCTGATAACGATTTAGCTTCTTTAACTGGCGAAGATGCAGTAAAAGCAGTTAAAGAACTTATCAAAAATAAAGAAGCAGACTTGTTTGCACAAAACAAGAGCCTTGGAACAACCCCTCGTCAACTTACTGACCTTCTTGCATCACTTTCAGACTTAACGAGTGGTAGCGGAGACAAGGGGACTCCAATTATTTTAATCCAAAATTATTTTAAGAATTTCGCAATGTAGTTTATTTGTAAAAGAAAAACGCAGTTATTTAACTGCGTTTTTAATTTTATGTGTTGTTATAATTCATTGGGATCAATAATTTCTGCTAAGAAGGGCAATTCTCTATATTTTTCCGCATAGTCAAGCCCATAGCCGATTATAAAACCGCAGGGAAGGTTAAACCCTATATAATCTGCTTCTATATTTGCTTCACGCCTATCTTTTTTATCAAAGAAGGTACAAATCTTAATGGATTTTGGTTTCTTTTCTTCTAAAAGTTTAACAAAGTATGCTAGCGTTTTGCCACTATCTACAATGTCTTCTACAATAATAATATCTCTGTCTTTTATCTCAGTTGTAATATTGGAAATAAGTTCCATTTCTCCACTAGTCGTTCCGTTTTTATAACTGGAAAGTCTTGCAAAGTCAAACTCTAAAGGTAGTTTAATATTTCTTGTTAAATCGGAAAAGAAGTAGATTGCGCCTTTAAGCATGCAAATAATTACAGGGGAATTATCTTTGTAATCTTTAGTAATTTGTTCGCCCAGCTCTTTTACTCGCTCTTGAATTTGTTCTTTTGTTAATAAAATTCTCATATTCTCTTGCATAATCTTACCCTATAGTTAGTTTTATTATATTTTTAGTGTTTGAATCTACTTTCACGTTTTCAGAGATGGCTACACCGAAAATTGCTAAAATGGTGTTGTTTTCTGCGACAACTAAAAGCTTATCTCGTTCCGTTTTAGGCATTTTGATGTCGGTTAAATAGTCGGATAGACTTTTTGTACCACCACCGAATTTTGTAAAAACGTCTCCTTTTTTTCGCTTTCGTATTTTTGCAGATGCGCTAATCTTATCTAAGTCTAAATATAAGCCCTGTTTTAGATCTAATTTTGAAGAAAATACTTTTTCCACACGGTAGGTTTTGCCTTGGAATTTATTCTCGCCAATGCAAAAACAAGTGGGAGTAAAAGCTACGTTATTTAATTTCAATATAGTTATTTTGTCATAGTTTTTAATAGCAACAAGCCCTTTTGGAAGAACAATTTCCTTGCCGTTTTGTTTGGTGGCGAGCTCACAAACGCTGTCAATGTGGGCTTTTTCCCAATCCTTTTCTAAACCTAAGGATTTTAAACAAATTATTACAGCCCTTTTTAATAGTACGGTATCGAGTGGTAAAACTATTTCCGTCTTTTCTTTTTCTATCGAAATTGCTCGTGATGAAAGTTTATTTAAAAACTGATTTTCGCATCTTGCTATTTCGGATAATCGTGAAATACTTTTTTCTGCTTCGGGAAAAACTTTTTCAATAACGGGCAATATATTCAGCCTAATATAGTTTCTCGTATATTCGTCGCTTAAGTTTGTTTCATCTTGAACATAGGCGAGATTATTATCTTTAACGTACTTATCAATTTGCTTTTTATCCGTATTGATTAAAGGACGTATAATTTTATCATCTCTATCTGTAATGCCACAAAGCCCATTAATTCCACAACCGCGAAAAATGTTTAATAAAACCGTTTCAGCATTGTCTTTTTGATGGTGGGCAGTTGCAACAAGGTCGCAAAAACCATTCTCTATTGCAGTGTAAAAACTTTGGTATCTTAACTCCCTAGCCCCTTCTTCAAGCGTTAATTTTCTTTGTTGGCTATAAAATGGTGCGTCTACGGTAAATGACAGAAGTTCAACATTTAATTGTTCGCAAAGATTTTTAACAAAAAGAGAATCTTTTTTCGATTGTTCACCGCGTATTCCATGTTCAACGTTAATGGCTTTAAGGGTGAAGCCACATCTTTTCTCTTCACCTTTCATAAGGTGAACAAGACAAACGGAATCGCATCCACCAGAAAGCGCAATGGCTACGATTTTATTTTTTAGATTAAATCGAGTTAAATCTACCAACATATTTCTATTGTAACAAAGCCCGACAAAAAATTCAAGTTATCTAGCAAGAAATAGTTAAAATTTTTAATAAATAAAGTTGACAAAATAAAAATAATGATATATTATAATAATACTCTAAAGAGTTTAATCGCGGGGTAGAGCAGTCTGGTCAGCTCGTCGGGCTCATAACCCGGAGGTCGTGAGGTTCAAATCCCACCCCCGCAACCACTAGATACTCGTTTGAACTTTTTTCGTTCAAACGAGTTTTCTTTTATTTCTTCTAGGTTTTTTGTTTGTTTTTGCTTAACGTATAGAATTAAATTTTAAAATTTTGAAATTTTAGTTGCATTTTTTTATAAAGTATATTAAAATAACAATGTAAAAAATCAATATATGTTGGATGAAAAAAGCGGAAGAGAATGCTACGGCGTCACCGAAGAAGTAATGCTTTCAGGTAAAAAGGACCGTTTTTAGACAACACTTTGGAGAAGGCGCTTGCGCTACCGACGAAGCAATTTGTTTTATAACAGAGAATCTTTCAGGTAAAAAGACAAAGTTATGTTTAGGAGATAAACATGGACTCTGTCTTTTTTTGTTTGGAAATTTTAGGAATAATTGCATTTTCGATATCTGGTGCGCTGGTTGCAATAAAGAGTAAATTCGATCTTTTTGGTGTAGTTGTGGTAGGAATTATAACCGCCGTTGGTGGTGGAATAACAAGAGATATATTAGTTGGTCGACTTCCACCTAAAATTTTTTATAACCAACATTTATTATTGATATCTGCGCTAACAGCACTTTTAACTTTTGTTCTTGCATACGTAAAGAGAAGTAAATTTTCTATTATTGAGAGTAGAATAGAGATTGTAAATAACTATTTTGATGCGATAGGGCTTGCGATGTTTACTATAATGGGGGTTGAAATCACGATTAACTACGGCTATGGTGATAATGTTTTATTGTCTATAAGCACGGGTGTGTTGACAGGCGTTGGTGGAGGCTTAATGCGAGATATTTTCACAGGCTCAAAGCCAAGCATTTTCACAAAGCACATTTACGCCATTGCGTCTATTGTCGGAGCGATTACGTTTTATGTTTTGAGAATTAGCGGCACGTTAACCACGATATCCACATTAGTTGGGGTATTTATTATTTTTATATTAAGGGTTATTGCGACTAAATACCATTGGAAATTACCCAAGGCGCATGTTGATGAGAACGACGCTACGGGATATAAAGAAAATTTATAAATAATTAGGAGAACAAACTATGTTGATGGACGCTATTATCAAGCCGTCTAGAGAAAAAGGGCTTGATTTAGTTAAAAAAGAAGTACCGAAGATAAATTTTGGCGAAGCGCTTGTCAAAATTCACTATACTGCAATTTGTGGAACGGACGTGCATATTTACGATTGGAATGAGTGGGCGCAAGACACGATTTATCCGCCTATGACGATTGGACACGAATTTGTTGGAGAAATCGTTGAAATAAAAGGCGCAAATGATTCTTTCAAGGTGGGCGATATAGTAAGTGGAGAAGGGCATGTGGTTTGTGGAAAGTGCCGTAACTGTCGCGCAGGAAGAAAACATCTTTGCCCAAATACTAAAGGTATAGGCGTGAATAGAGATGGTATTTTTGCCGAATACGCGAGCATTCCTATTAGTAATCTTTGGCTTTGCGATACGCAATCTATTCCCGAAAAAATATATTCTATTTTCGACCCATTAGGTAACGCCACTCATACGGCGTTAAAGTTCGGTATGGTTGGAGAGGACGTTTTGATTACTGGCGCAGGTCCGATAGGTATTATGTCGGCGGCTATTTGTAGACACGTTGGAGCAAAAAACGTTGTTTTAACCGATATCAGCGACTATCGTTTGGAACTTGCGAAAAAAGTTTGCCCCACTATTACGACGGTAAATACCTTAAATCAAAGATTAAAAGACGTTCAAGCTCAGATAGGAATGCTTGAGGGCTTTGATATAGGGTTAGAAATGAGTGGTAGCCCGATTGCATTTAACGAGATGATTGACAATATGATTATGGGTGGTAAAATTGCAATGCTTGGTATTCAAGACAACACCACCACCATAAACTGGAATAAGGTTATTTTCAATATGATAACCCTTCAAGGTATTTACGGTAGAGAAGTGTTTGAAACTTGGCATAAAATGACGTCAATGCTTAAGTCGGGGTTGGACATTTCAAAGATTATTACTGCGGAATTGCACTATAAAGATTTTGAAAAGGGCTTTAATTTAATGCACCAGGGTAAGTCTGGTAAAGTTATTTTAGATTGGACAAAATAGGAGTAATTTATGATTGATAAAAAGTATTTTCAAGGTATTTTAGACGAAATTAAAGAAAGTGGTTTGTGGAAAGAAGAACGAATTATTACCACTCCACAAGGCAGTTCGATTGACACAACGATAGCCGACGGCGTGCTTAATTTTTGCGCAAACAACTATCTAGGACTTTCAAATAACGAAAAGTTAAAGAAGGCGGCTATAGAAAGTTACGATAAATACGGCTACGGATTATCCAGCGTGCGTTTTATTTGTGGAACTCAAACTATACATAAAGAATTAGAAAAAGCTATTTCAAACTTTCTTGGTACGGACGACACTATTTTGTATAGCAGTTGTTTCGACGCAAACGGTGGACTTTTTGAAACGATTACCACTAAAGAGGATGCGATTATATCGGACGAGCTTAATCACGCTAGTATTATTGACGGCGTACGTCTTGCAAAAGCAACAAAATATCGTTATAAAAACAACGATATGACCGACCTAGAAGCCAAACTTATCGAGGCTAATGAAAACGGGGCAAAGCATAAAGTTATCGTAACCGATGGCGTTTTCTCAATGGACGGAATTATTGCTAACTTAAAGGGCGTTTGCGATCTTGCCGAAAAATATGGCGCGTTAGTAGTCGTTGACGATAGTCATGCAACTGGATTCGTTGGAGAAAGGGGTAGAGGCACTGCCGAATATTGTGGAGTTCAAGGCAGGGTAGATATAATTACCGGAACTTTTGGTAAAGCGCTCGGTGGAGCAAGCGGTGGATTTACTAGTGGAAGGAAGGAAATTATAGACCTTCTTCGTCAAAGAAGTAGACCTTATCTTTTCAGTAATACAGTTGCTCCTGCAATTTGCGCAACGACCTTAAAAGTTTTAGAAATGCTTGAAAACGATAATTCACTTTGCAAAAAGGTTATGGAAAACGCAAAGTATTTCCGTAGTCAAATGGAAAAGAACGGTTTCGACCTAGCGGGGAAAGATCACGCAATCGTTCCCGTTATGCTTTACGATGCGGTTTTGAGCCAAAAGGTTGCTGAAAAAATGTTAGAAAAGGGAATTTATGTAACTGGATTTTTCTATCCCGTAGTACCTAAAGATAAGGCGAGAATAAGAACTCAAATGTCCGCTGGACACAGTAAAGAAGATATCGACAAATGCGTTCAAGCATTCGTTGAATGTAAGAAGGAACTTAATTTTTAATAAAAAGAACGCGCCTTTAGAGAAATCTTTTGGCGCGTTCTTTTTAATAATTGATTTTTTTGGGTTATTATCTATTACAAACTCAAAATCACACCGACTGACCTTTTGTAAGAAAAAAGTTCAATTAGTTTTGCGTTTGTGCAACCAGTAAGCGATCAATTGAACCTCATCGATTTGATTGGTCGCTTTTTATTGTCATAAACAAATTGAAAGATGAAAAAGACGTAATATACTAAAATTAAGAAAGCCCGAGAGAATAAAATTCTTTCGGGCTTTTGAATTGTAAAGGTGTCGTAGGGACAATCACTATGCCCGAAACAAGATATA
>JAZUCS010000047.1:0-1677 GCA_045639245.1 Christensenellaceae bacterium | reverse complement strand
AATTTTATGCGCTATTTAGTATGAAGTTAAACCTAAAAGATAATCTACTGAAACCTCAAAAAAAACCGCCATATCTGCAAGCAACGTCAATGGTGGTTCTCTTTGGTCTTTTTCATAATGAAGATAGGTTACGCTGTTGATGTTTAGTGCGTCGGCCACTTGTTTTTGCGTTAAGCCACGTTCTAAACGGAGTTCTTTAAGTGTTTTTCCTAAAAAAACTTTCATATTATCACCTTATTAATAGCATTAACTAAAATTACAAAACCAGTATTTTTGTAATTTTACTATCATTACCCTATTATTCACTTGACATATTACCATTATGGTAGTAAAATGTAGCTCCAACTACCAATTTGGTAGTTTTTTTGTTGATTATAAAGTAGTATGAATATTTTAATTTTTTATATGCGAGAGCTATACCTTTTTTAGGGAGAGATACATGTGTGGAGAGAGTAAAAAACGAGGCGAAGGAATAAAAAAAGTTTGTACTTGGGTGATTTTAGTTATTGTCTTTTCCATCACTTTATTCAACATAGTATTTTCAATTTCAATAAATAGCGGGGATAAGGCATTGTTTGGCTATCGATTTTACTTAGTTGCGAGCGATTCGATGGCTGCAACAGATTTTAAGGCTGGTGACGTTGTAATAAGTAAGTCGGTTGATCTTGATGAGCTAAAGGTTGGAGATATTATAACTTTTATATCTGATTCTTCAGTAAACTATGGGAGAACGGTAACTCATAAAATTAGAAAAATAACTAAAGACGAAAATGGAAAATATAGTTTTCAAACTTATGGAACGGCAACCGATGCCGATGATGATGCGCCTGCAACCAAGGTTTTAGGGAAATACGTAGGCAGGCTTAAAGGGTTTGGAAAGTTTATAACCTTTTCAAAAAAACCTATAGGATATGTCGTTTTAATATTTTTACCTTTTGCTGTTTTGTTGACTATACAATTAATAAATTGTATAAGGCTATTTAAAAAGATTGATGAAGCAGAAAAAGGGGAAAATGAAAAGATTGTGCTGGGTGATGCTAAAAACGAAAACGTATGCGTAATTTGTGGCGAAGTTATCCCAGAGGGCCTTCAGATTTGCTATAAGTGCAGTATGGATATAGCGCCGGAGTGCGAATAGATAGAAATTATAAAAACCATCAAGGAATAAGAATTTTGTTAAGAAAAATAAAATAAAACAATAAGAAGTTTTATTAGTTAGGCTACAAAAATTAGTTAGGAGGTTTATTTATGTCTAACAAGAAGTTATTGAAGAGCACGATTATGGTAAGCATAGTTGCAATGATTTTATCATTCACTATGTTGTTTGGTTTAACCTTTGCTTGGTTTACCGACAGTGTGGCTAACACAAACAATATAATCAAATCAGGTAATCTAGACGTTGAGCTTTGGCACTGTAATTGTGTTGATGCAATGCCTATTGGTTTTGGTTACGTTGAAGCTAATGGAGAACAAGTGGAAAAGGACACTAAGCTATTTTTAAACAAGAGTGGTAACGAAATACTTTGGGAACCTGGTGCACAAGCTGGTGAAACTTTCCGTATTAAAAACGCAGGTTCATTAGCATTAAAGTTTGAGTTCAGGGTTAAGGTTGCTGAAGCAAGCGCAACACCTGATGGAAAAACGTTAAAAGACGTTATTCAAATTGAAGCAATTGAG
>JAZUCS010000046.1:0-3047 GCA_045639245.1 Christensenellaceae bacterium | reverse complement strand
ATGCAATGTTAGAAATACAAAAAGAAGACTTGTTACTTATGGGCCAAAAGGGGTTTGATTTTGCAACGGAAAATTTTGAGCAAGAAAATTTATGCAGATTAATTTTAGAAGACCGAAAACGTTTATTAGGGGAATAAAGTGATAGAAAAAGAAGCTTCAATAAAAATATCAATTATTATGGGAATATATAACTGCGCTAAGACGTTGCCTGAGGCTATTGATTCGTTACTTGCACAGACTTATCAAGGATGGAAATTGATTATGTGTGATGACGGTTCAAAAGATGACACGTTTGAGGTGGCAAAAAGATATCAATTGAGTTATCCAGAGAAAATAATATTGATAAGTAACGAGGAAAATAAAGGGCTGAATTACACCCTTAATCATTGTTTGCAATACGTTGATACGGAATTTGTTGCAAGGATGGATGGGGACGATGTATCCTTACCAAATAGATTGGAAAAAGAGCTATCCTTTTTGACGGAAAATCCACAATATGATATTGTAAGTACTCCTATGATTTATTTTGATGACGGTGGGGATTTTCGTGTAGGTGTTGGTGGGTATGAGCCAAAGAAATCAACAATGGTTGTAGGCACTCCTTTCTGTCATGCGCCTTGCATGGTTAAAAAAGAAGCGTATGACGCAGTTAACGGTTACACGGTTGCCAAAAACCGTTTACGAGTAGAAGATTGGGATTTGTGGATTAGAATGTACGAAAAAGGTTTTAAGGGTTATGTGCTTGAAGAACCTTTATATAAAATGCGCGATGATAGAAATGCTATTTCCCGTAGAAAATTTAAGTATAGACTTAATGAGGCTAGTGTGGGGCGTTCTGCCGTTAAAAAATTAAAATTACACAAATGGCGCTATATTCAAACAATAAGACCAATTTTAGTTGGATTATTGCCTGCACCTATTTATAGATGGTTGCATCGTAGGAAAGACCAAAGAAAAGTAAAGAAATAAAAAAGAGGGTATTATGTGGGAGTTAATTCCAATATTCATTTTCAGTTGTGCGTTGAGTTTCATTTCTCATTCTAACTCTGTGTACAACGAAAAGACAGGAGAATACAAAAAGATAGATAAAGTGGTATATGCTTTATTGGTTTTATGTATTGTTTTTTTTGTTGGACTTAGAACACGTTTTAATGATACTCGAAACTATTTAGATTCTTATAATAGTATTCCCAAAAACGTTAATATTTTTTACAAGGTGAATTTCTTAAAGCCTGGAGAAAATCCTGGGTTTTGGCTATTGCAAAACATAATTCATAATTTAGGGTTTAGTGGACAAGATTTCTTATTGTTTTTTTCTTTTATTTCGTTAGTGCCTACGTTATGGTTTATCCATAAACATTCTAACAATATAGTTTTATCTATTTTTCTTACGTTTACCGTTGGTATTATTACGTTAAACGCAGCGGCAATTAAACAAAGTTGTGCAATGGGGTTAGGGTTAATTGCGATTGACGCGTATTTAAATAAGAAAAAAATTAAATTTATCTTATGGATATTAATAGGCGTAACAATCCACCCCTATGTACTTATGTTTGCTATTGCGCCAGTTTTAACTTTTAAGCCTTGGGGGGAAAAGACGTTTGTATTACTGATAGTTTTTGCTATCGCAGGATTTGCAATGCAAGTGTTAGTTAATACGATTTTAGAAGTAACTTCTATGCTTGGCGAGGAATACGTAACTAGTAGTTTTTTGAGAGAAGGGGTAAATCCTTTCCGTGTTTTAGTGGCTCTTGCACCATCGCTTTTGTCTTATATTGTTTCTAAAAGCGGGGGATATACGGAGAATACGAAAGAACAAAACTTATATGCTAACTTTACAATGCTTAATGGCTTAATTATGTTTTTAGCATTGTTTGGAACAGCGAATTATTTTGGCCGTTTAGCACATTATTTCTTGCCATTCGTAGTTATATCTATCCCTTATATGTTGTCGTGCTTAAAAGATAAAGACAGGGTGGTTTTTGGTTTCATTATTGTATTTGCATACTTGTTCTATTTTTGGTATGAAAATATTCATGGTGGTTTAGGCACGTTTGACGATTATTTTGATAGAATAAATATTTTTGAATATCTTAAACAGCTTATATAAGAGGGTAAAATGAAAATATCTATTATTACGTTACATGCAGTAAAAAATTATGGTTCTGCATTACAAGGTTATGCCACTCAAAAGATTTTTGAGGATTTAGGATTGGAAACAGAAATTATTGATTATAGGCGCAAACCAGTTTTATATAAAAAACCAATTCAGATTATTAAAGATAAAGAGTATTCACTAAAAGAAAAGATAAAATTAGTTCTAATAGCACCTTCCACAAAGAAGGCACACAAGGTTTTTGAGCGTTTTCTAAGTAAATATATAAACCTTACTCCAGTAAGATACACGGACGATGAGGATTTTCTTTCTACCCCTGTTGTAGCAGATATATATTGCACTGGAAGCGACCAGGTGTGGAATAGTGATTGGCATAATGGAATTGCGCACCCATTTTTTCTCTCTTTTGCACCGGAAGAAAAGAAAAAAATAGCATTCGCAGCAAGTGTTGGTAAAAAGGAAATAGCTGAAGAGGAGAAAGAAGAAACAAGGCGTTTACTTGAAAGATACGATGCAATTTCCGTGAGAGAGGCTTCAGCTGTAGATGTTATAAAAGATTTGGGGATAGAAAATGTAGTGCAGGTTTTAGACCCTACTCTTATAGTTGAGCCCTCTACTTGGTATGAATTGGCAGATAAGGCAAAACGTAAAGAAAAATACGTTTTAGTGTATCAACTTTGTAACAATTCTACTTTTGAAAGGTATGCAAAACGTTTTGCGCGAAAGAAAGGATTAAAACTTATTCGACTTTGTACGAGATATGACCAAATTAGAAAGCCGGGACATGGGATAGTGTTGCCGGAGATTATTTCTTTTTTGTCGCTTTTTAGGGATGCAGAATACGTTTTGACAGATTCCTTCCACGCGATTTCATTTTGTTTAATTTTTCATAAGAAATTTGGTTGCTTTTATCCTAATGCTTTTTCTACAC
>JAZUCS010000045.1:0-1720 GCA_045639245.1 Christensenellaceae bacterium | reverse complement strand
TTATGCAGTTACCTATAACGGTACCGCAATAGCAATGGTTAAAGAGCCTTCTGTTGTTGCAGAAGCCGAAATTTTTGCGGCTAATAAGCTTAATAATCCTGATTGCAATTCTCATTTAATTAAAACTGAACTTGCCCCAACCTTTGTTGGCGAAGCTAATTTAATTTCATCAGATGAACTTGCAGATTCTATTATTAACCATTCAGAAAATATAGTTTTAACAAACGTTCTTTATATTGATGGTAAGATTTCTGCCTTTGGTTCTACTGAAGAAGAAATTAAAAGTAAGCTTAACGACTATCTTTTAAATTACAAACAGCAAAATGGTGTTGATAACGTAGAGTTTTCTAGCGAAGTAAGTGTTAAAAAGATTTACATTACTAAAGATGAACACCTTAAGCTTTTATCTGTTGATGATTATTTAAATTCTTCAAACAACAAGCTTTCAATAGGCTCCGTAACTACCGTAACAGTACAAGAGAATATTGCTTTTAAAACTATTGAAAAAGAAAATGCAAATCTTTCTGTTGGAACAAGACAGATAGTTGAAGCAGGTAAAAAAGGCGTTAAAGAAGTTACCTATAAGGTTTATAGCGTTGATGGCAAGGAAACCAAAAGAACCGAAATTAGCAGTAAGGTTTTATCAGAGCCATCATCTGAAAAAGTTTACGTTGGAACAAGACGCGTTATCGTTGATAATAACGCCGGTGATACAGAAATGCTTTGGCCTGTAAAACGTGTAGCAAGGTCATACGTTAGCTCCTATGTTGGAGATGGTCGCGGTCACAAAGGTATGGATATCGTTGCTCCTGCGGGTACTCCTATTTATGCAGTCTCTGCAGGTACTGTAACCTATTCCGGTTGGGATACATCAGGCTACGGTTATAAAATCGTTATTAAGCATTCCGAAACTTATGAAACTCTTTATGCACACTGCAGCGCTCTTTACGTTAAAAAAGGCGATGTAGTAGCAAGGGGAGAAACTATCGGCGCGGTTGGAACAACAGGCCGTTCAACAGGTAATCATCTTCATTTTGAAGTTCGTAAAAATGGCAGATTCACCGACCCTTCCGCTTATATTGGTAGAAAATAATATTTTAAAAATTAAACGGTTGTCTTTTAGACAACCGTTTTTTGTTTATTCATAATCTTCAATTATTGAAATGATTTCATTTAAATCATTAGATTCTATGCCGTTCTTAATTCTTTCAATATCTCTCTCGGGTAGGGAGTCTAGTTTAATGTCAAGTATTTCAATAGGGTGACGTTTTTCTAAACTAAATATTGCAAGATTGCCGTTATATTCGCCTAAAAAATATTTTAGTTTTTGTTCTTTTACTGCTTTTTCTTCGGCATATGCAGGTTCAAAAAAAGCAGTAAAAGACATACTGCTTATGGTAAGGGCAATAGCTATACCAAGAACAATTATTTTAACGCTCTTTTTCATAAAATCCCCCCAACGTTAAGTATAGTATTAACAAAAATACTCTTTTTATTTAAAAAAGTTACATTTGGTTAAAAAATTGTAACTCGATTTTTTGGTATATATATGATAAAATATAAATACTGTACTATGGAGTAGTTTGCAGATAATAAATTTTATTATATATTTTTAAGGAGGAGTGTTAGTTATGAAGGATGAATACCAAAGTCCGTTTTTTAACGATGATGATATATCGTCTTCTTCGTCAACAAACTCTGACGATCTTTTCAGTAATGA
>JAZUCS010000044.1:0-2462 GCA_045639245.1 Christensenellaceae bacterium | reverse complement strand
CGATGCTTTTAAATATTCTAAGCTTGTTTTGGCTACCACCACTTATAATGCAAGCATCTTCCCCTATATGCGTACTTACATCAATCATTTGACTGAACGTAGTTACCAAAACCGTATCGTTGCTTTGATTGAAAACGGCAGCTGGGCGCCTATGGCTAACAAGATTATGAAGGGCTTGTTGGAAAAATCTAAAGGCATAACCTTCGCGCAAAACGAAGTAAAAATTATGTCTGCACTAAATGAAGAAAGCCTTGTCCAAATCGAAGCTTTAGCTGACGAATTGGCATAAGCCTTTAGTTTTCGTTAAGAATTAAAAAATAATAAGTTGTTAAATTTTCTCCCTGCTGACTTTGATATGTACCCAGAATCCTGGACACACAATTATATAACTTATGCAATGCACATGGATGCTTCTCTGTATTTAGCAGGGGGCATCCATTTTGTTTTCGCCTGTATTCGTTCGTTGTTGTAGTAATCAATATATTTACTTACCGCTTCATAGAAAATCTCAAAAGTTGTATATTGCTTTTCATAACCATAATACATCTCATTCTTTAATCTGCCGAAAAAGGATTCCATAATGCTATTATCATAACAATTACCTTTTCTAGACATGGATTGGATAATCCCATTTTCTTCCAAAGTTTTTCGGTACATTAGATGTTGGTATTGCCACCCTTGGTCTGAGTGTAATACTACCCCTGTGACATCATCAAACTTTTCAAGAGCAGCATCTAGCATTCTCTTAACTTGCTCCAAATTAGGGCTAAGAGAAAGGTCATAAGAAATAATTTCATTTGTGTTCATATCTAGTATGGGAGAAATATAACATTTTCCCCACGAAAATTTAAACTGAGAAACATCTGTAGTCCATTTTTGAAGCGGAGCAGTAGTAGTGAAATCTCTCTCAATCACATTAGAAGCAATTTTTCCAGTTTCGCCTTTGTAGGAATGATATTTTTCTTTCGGTCGTTTACCGAAAAGTTCCATATTGTGCATAAGGCGTTGTACTCTTTTGTGATTAACTTTGTAACCTCTATTCAATAATTCTCTGTGAACCCTACGCACTCCATATCTTTGTTTATTATGGTCAAAGATGTCTTTTATGACTTTCATTAAGTTTTCGTTTCTAACGTAAACCAAATCAACTTTGTTTAATTCAAAGTAGTATGTAGATTTCGCCATTCCCATTGCTTCAAGCAAGTATTTCAAGGGATGTCCTTTTTTACGTAATTCTTTGATGATTGCTGCTTTCTCGCCTTGAGTAGCGCAGCTCTTTTTTCTTCTCTCAAGGCGATCTCTTTTTTTATTACTGCGTTTTCAGCTTTAAGATACTCAGTTTCTGCTCTTAGTCTTATGAGTTCTTCACGTTCGGATTCGGTTAAAGGTAAAGGCTTTGTTGTTTTCTTCATAATGGTCTCCTTTGAAGGTCTACCTTTTTTCATATCTACAAGACCATTATATCCTAAAGTTTTATACTTTCGTACCCATCGATAAAGCAGACCACTGTCAACACCTGCCTCTATAGCAACGCTTTGATTTGATTTTCCAGAAATTACTTGAGCAACTAATTCTAGTTTTTGTTCCGGTGTCCAGACTTTATTGAAGTTAAAATGCTTAAGACCTTCTGTACCATGAGCATCTTCAAACTGACACCAGCGTCTTATAGTTATATGAAAATTTTTTTGACTTATGCCTTCTGGCGTTTCCATCCATATTCCCTTCCGATACAGTTCAACACATTTTCTTTTGAACTCATAAGAGTAGCGCATAAAAATACCCTCCTTACTGGTTGTGCAGTAAAGAGGGTACATATCACTTGGGTTGGCAGGGAGTTTTTTATTTTTATGCTCTATGGATATGTTGTCTTGTTCTTGACATTGCCGTACGGCTTAATTTATAATTTAAACAACTAATTTAGCCGTACGAACAAAAATGATAGGTTGCTGAAATTTTAGCCGAGCTAACAAAAAGTGGAGGAAGTATGAGAATTACAGATGCTAAGAGTTTAGGAGAAGTGATTCGTGAAAGACGAAAGGAACTGAAATATACTCAAGCATATTTATCAGAGGTGACAGGGTTGAGTACAAGTTTCATTTCTGACTTAGAACGTGGGAAGCCTACTGTTGAAATAGAAAAGACGTTATTTCTTGTAAACTTATTGGGATTGAACCTTATAGTTGAAAAAAGGGGATAATGGCACGTGAGAAGATTAACCGTAGAAATTGAAATTAATGGTAAAAGTGTTTATGTTGGTGATATCGTTGGTGATGACCATACGAATGCTGTTTTTTCCTACGCTGATGAGTACGTTGATTCTGTTGAGGGAAGAGCCATTTCCATAAGCTTACCTTTAGAAAAACGAAGCTTTAGTGTTGAGCAAACCAAGAATTTTTTTGAAGGTCTTTTACCGGAAGGCTTTATGAGGCGTAGTGTTGCAGAATGGTTACGTACTGATGAAA
>JAZUCS010000043.1:0-10066 GCA_045639245.1 Christensenellaceae bacterium | reverse complement strand
AATATTAAAATTATTAAAATTAAAATCGCCTTTATTTAATTAATGAATTAATTTATTTTATTATTTTTTTATAATTAATTATTTAATTAAAATTAATTAATATTTAAAAATAATGTTTTTGTTTTTTTTGTAATTATTTTTATGCTAGGCAAAGCCAACTTCCTTTTTCAGGGATACTCTTCATCGTCTATATATACTTTATATTATTTACAAAAATTGCTCCAAAAAATTTTAAAAAATATTTTTTTATTTTTGCTTTGATTTTTATTTTTTTGCTCTTCATTGCCTTATAGTGGCGTAACGAATTTTTTGTAAATTTTAATTTTCAACCATTTAAGAATAAATTAATTTTTATTGATTTTTTATTTAAATTTTAATTATTTTTATTCTCCGATTTGCACATAATCAGGTTCCTATCGACAGCATTTTTTATAAAATTATTTTTAAATATTTTTTATTTAATTTGATTTTTTTATTTAAATATTTTTTATTTTTATTTAATTAAATTTAATTTTTTTAATTAAAAAATAACGCCAAAGTTTAGCGTTATTTTTTTATTTTATATTGAACTAAACAGTGCGCTTTGAGTGTTACGCCCTGCAACACCGTCTATCCTTAATCCTCTGCTAGCCTGAAATTCTCGCACTCTTGCTTCGGTTATAGAACCAAAAATCCCGTCCGGAAGTAGGCTGTATCCAAGTATAAAAAGGGCACTTTGAATAAGATACGTTATGTTCCCTCTAGCCCCCATTTTTACTGTAACAAGGGCTGCTTTTGTTCTTGGACCAAATATTCCATCAACCCTCAAATCGGCGTTAAATTGTTTATTAAGCTCGGTCTGTAGCCCCCTGATTATTGCCCTTTTTGTTCTCGGTCCATATATGCCGTCAACGATTAAACCTGCCCCGTAACGCTCATTTAGAGTGGTCTGAATCTTGGCAATTTCATCGTTGGAAATAGACGTTGGTGGATACAAACTTTGCACTGCATCAGCTATCGCAGTAGCAATTTTTTCGGGGTCATACATACTGACGTCAGAGGGGTTATTTATAAAAAACAACTCTGTCAAAACGGCTGGCGCATTGGTGTAGCGAATGATCCCAAGGTAGTCTTGCCCGAAGATATTAGGGAACGTTTTTATGCCTCTATTGGCAAAACCAAGCGCCACTAAATTATTGTTTATTGCCTCTGCAAGCGCCCTCCCCTTCCCCGTAACACTGTAATAAGTTTCCGTTCCTGAGCCTGGAATTCCAACGTTGGAATTAAGGTGAATTTCAATAACTGCAGCAACGTTTTCACGGTTTGCAAGCCTTATGTCGGCGTTTAAATTTCGGTCAACATCAGTGGTCCTGTTGTTGATGACCTCATACCCTCTACGCCTCAATTCAGCCGTAAGATAGGTCATAACTTCTAGCGTAAAATCCTTCTCGTAGAGCCCGTTAGAAACTGCCCCAAAGTCACTTCCACCGTGCCCAGCATAAACAGCAATTTTAGTCATTTATATACCTCCACTTGTTTATACTATGCACGTTCGCCTAACTTTTGACACTAAAAAAGAGACTCTGTATAAAGCCTCTTTTTTGCTTCTATATTAATTTTTAATCAGATAAACTAACCTCTAAATTCTCCCTTATGGCCTTAATAAAACCATTGGTATTAACTGCTCTCACGCCCGAATTATCCTTTACAAGTGGTACTAAATCCTTTGTCATAACACCATCTTGAAGTGTTTTCATGCACGCATTTTCAAGCTGGTTTGCAAAATTTATAAGGTCTTTTTGCCCGTCAATCTCCCCTCTTTTTCTAAGTGCACCCGTCCACGCAAATATCGTTGCTATGGGGTTTGTGGAGGTTTCCTCTCCCCTTAAATATTTATAATAATGTCTTGTAACAGTGCCGTGGGCAGCCTCGTACTCAAACTTTCCATCGGGAGAAACGAGCACCGAAGTCATCATTGCAAGTGAACCGAATGCCGAAGAAATCATATCGCTCATAACGTCTCCGTCGTAGTTTTTAAGTGCCCAAATAAACCCACCTTTGCTCCTTATAACCCTTGCAACAGCATCGTCGATGAGGGTGTAAAAATACTCTATCCCCTCCCTTTCAAAGCTGTCTTTATATTCATTATTATATATATCCTCGAAAACAAGCTTAAAAGTTTGGTCGTATTTTTTAGAAATAGTATCCTTTGTGGAAAACCATAAATCTTGCTTTGTTTCAAGCGCATAATTAAAGCACGAACGAGCAAAAGAGGTTATCGAACTGTCTTTATTGTACTGACCTTGAAGCACCCCTGCGCACTCAAAATCATAAATTTTTTCCCTAATTTCCACACCGTTTTCATCTGTAAAAAGTAGCTCTGCACACCCCTTTTCAGGCACCCTAATTTCCTGAGCCTTATATACGTCTCCGTAAGCGTGCCTAGCAACTGTAATTGGTTTTACCCAATTTCTAACAACAGGAAGTATCCTATCTAAAAGGATAGGCGTTCTAAAAACCGTTCCGTCGAGAATTGCTCTGATAGTCCCGTTTGGGCTTTTCCACATATTAGAAAGGTTATATTCCTCTACCCTTTGCTTATTTGGAGTAATAGTAGCGCACTTAACTGCAACACCGTGTTTTTTTGTTGCTAGAGCAGACTGAACAGTTACTTCATCCTTAGTTTTTTCTCTGTTAAGTAAGGATAAGTCGTAATATTCCGTATTCAAATCAACGAAAGGAAGTATTAATTCATCCTTTATCGTCTGCCAAATAATTCTTGTCATTTCATCCCCATCCATTTCAACAATAGGGTTTTTCATCTTTATTTTATCCATTATGTTTTCCTCTACTTTTTAGTGTAAGGCAATAAACCACCTGCCTTAAGCATTTCAATTTGTCTAGTAGTGAATGAACCTTTAAGCTGCACGTCATCTCCAGTGGTTAAATTTTTCATTGTTAGTGAGCCCTTTTCTATTCCTTCCAATAAGTCGTCAATCACCAATTTATCCATTTGAGAAAGCTTATCATACTCCTCCTCATTTGTAAAGGTTAAGGGAATAATTCCGGCATTTATAAGATTTGCAGCGTGTATGCGTGCAAAACTCTTTGCAACAACGGCTTTCACTCCTAGATACAGTGGAACAAGCGCGGCATGCTCACGTGAAGAACCTTGCCCGTAATTGCTTCCCCCCACAATAATTGAAGAACCCTCATTTAATGCACGCTCTGGAAAGCTTTCATCACATACGGCAAAACAATATCTAGATAGATATGGAATGTTAGAACGGTATGGCAAAATCTTCGCCCCTGCAGGCATAATATGGTCAGTAGTTATGTTGTCTCCAACCTTCAACGTAAGAGTTGCGCTGAGAGTATTTTCAAGTGGTTTAGCAGTAGGTAGGGGCTTAATGTTCGGTCCTCTCAACACTTCAACTTTGTCTGCATTCTCCTCCGTCTCAGGGAGAATAATTCCTCCATCATCGACCTTAAATTTGTCGGGAAGTACAACGTTAGGCTGTTTACCTAAAGTTCTTGGGTCAGTTATGTATCCCGTCAATGCTGAAGCTACTGCAACCTCTGGTGATACCAAGTATACTTTTGCATCTTTCGTGCCACTTCTTCCCTCAAAATTTCTATTAAAGGTTCGAAGAGAAACTCCTGCAGAATTGGGAGAAAAGCCCATTCCAATACAAGGTCCACACGCACATTCTAAAACTCTTGCCCCACTACTTAAAATATCTGTTAATGCACCACAATCAGCTAGCATTGATAAAACCTGCCTTGAGCCTGGAGAAACAGAGAGGCTAACACTGTCGTCAATTTTCCTGTCTTTTAATAGCGTTGCAACCTTTAACATGTCGTAGAGAGAGGAGTTTGTACAAGAACCTATGCACACCTGGTCAACCTTAACGTCGCTTAATTCCTTAACCTTGACAACATTATCAGGACTGTGTGGACAAGCAATTAATGGCTCAAGGGTCGATAAATCAATATCTATAACCGTATCGTAAACAGCATCAGCATCGCTTTCTAGAGGCACAAAATCATCTTCTCTCCCCTGAGCCCTTAAAAACTCTTTAGTTATTTCATCTGAAGGGAAAATAGAAGTGGTTGCCCCAAGTTCCGTTCCCATATTGGTAATAGTGGCACGCTCGGGTACGGAAAGAGTTTTAATACCCTCGCCACCCCATTCTATAATTGCACCGACGCCACCTTTTACCGATAGAATTCTTAAAATTTCTAAACTCACGTCCTTTGCAGTAACAAAATCGTTAAGCTTGCCGGTTAGGTTCACCTTATATATCTTGGGCATTGTAATATAGTATGCTCCACCACCCATTGCAACCGCAACGTCCATACCACCTGCGCCAAATGCAAGCATGCCCATTCCACCACCCGTGGGCGTATGACTATCCGAGCCGATAAGCGTTTTACCGGGCACACCAAAGCGCTCAAGATGAACTTGATGACATATTCCATTCCCCGGGCGTGAAAACCTTATACCGTGCTTTTTGGTTACAGTTTGAATATACTTATGGTCATCGGCGTTTTCAAAACCTGACTGCAGAGTATTGTGGTCTATATATGCAACAGATAATTCCGTTTTAACCCTAGGAACACCAATAGCTTCAAACTCTAAATACGCCATAGTGCCAGTTGCGTCTTGCGTAAGCGTTTGGTCTATTCTTAGCCCGATTTCTTCACCGACTTTCATTTCCCCCGAAAGTAGATGTGCTTTTATTATTTTTTGTGCTAAAGTGAATCCCATTTTATTTTTCTCCACTTGAATTTATTATACTTTCCTTTGCGTTTTTTACGTGTTCTCTTGTTAATTCTTCTGCTTTTTGCTTATTCTTACTAACAATTGACTCGTAAATTGCAAGATGCTCTTTTAATGAAAGCTTAGCTCTATTTTTATCCGTTACAGAAGCTCTACGATACTGCCCTGCTTTTTTATGAAGCTCGGAAAGAATATGCGACAAGTGTACAGAGCCCGAAGCCTCGTACAAAAGCTCGTGAAAATCACTGTCGGTATTTTTAATTTTATAAGAATCGTCCTTCATTATAAAAAATTCTTGAAGCTCTAATAGGTCTTTAATTTTATTAAGCTGTTCTTCGGTTGCGTTATCACAAGCTAAAGATGCCGCCATTCCCTCAATCCTTTCCCTCATTTCATAAATGAGTATAACGTCATCTAAGGAAATACCCACTACCTTAATGCCTTTAGGAATATATTGAACAAGCTTTTCTTGTTCAAGCCTAGAAACCGCCTCTCTTATGGGCGTTCTGCTAACCCCAAGCTTATCTGAAAGCCCAAGTTCTGTCAACACGTCTCCCCTTTTATATACGCCTGTTAAAATATCGTTTTCCAACTTTTCAAACACTTGGTCTGCTATTGATAAATATTTATTCTGCATATTTTTCTCCCTTATTTTTTAACGAATCTGCCCTTTGCAAGTTCTTCAATTTTGCTCTCCAGTTCTTCATTGGAAAGTGCCGCAACTCTGCCGTCTTCGTAAACTCCGTCAACCCATTCCTTGATGGAAACAACTAAATCGTCCTTTTTATCAATTTTGTTTTCACCTTCTAAAGCATAGTTTTCGTTTATCCAGTAGGCAATCCCTGCTAAGCCCGAAGTTTTACTTACCGATACCGAAGCAGGTCTTTTCAATATTTTCTTTGTGTCAAATATATTATAAATTTCCTCGTCTTTAAGCAAGCCGTCGGCATGAATTCCCGCACGGGTAACGTTAAAATTTCTACCAACAAAGGGTGTCATAGGTGGTATTTTGTAGCCAATTTCCTTTTTGAAATACTCAGCTATCTCAGTAATTACCGTTGGGTCCATTCCATCAAGTGAGCCACGGAGCGATGCATATTCAAAGACCATTGCTTCTAATGGAACGTTGCCCGTTCTTTCGCCTATTCCAAGCAATGAACAATTCACTGCGCTTGCACCATAAAGCCACGCTGTAGAAGCGTTTGCAACAGCTTTATAAAAGTCGTTATGTCCATGCCACTCTAGCATTTCGCTTTCAACTTCAGAATAGTGCTGAAGCCCGTAAATGATTCCTGGGACACTTCTTGGAAGTGCGACCTCAGTGTACGGAACTCCATAACCCATTGTGTCGCACGCTCTGACTTTCACGGGGATTCCAGCCTCTTTTGAAAGTTTAACGAGCTCGTTAACAAAAGGAACGACAAACCCGTAAAAATCAGCCCTAGTAATATCTTCTAAGTGACATCTCGGCATAACCCCTGCGTCAAACGCCATTTTAACCGTTCCTAGATATTGTTCCACGGCTTGCTTTCTAGTCATATTCATCTTCTTAAAAATGTGATAGTCTGAGCAGGAAACAAGAATACCAGTTTCTCTAATACCTAAATCCTTAACAAGCTTAAAATCTTGAGGAGTAGCCCTAATCCACGTGGTTATTTCAGGAAATTTAAGCCCTAAGTCTTGGCACTTAGCTATCGCCTCCCTATCCTTCTTACTGTATACGAAAAACTCAGTTTGCCTAATAATTCCATAAGGTCCACCAAGCTTGCTCATCAGCTTAAATAAATTAACTATTTGCTCCACAGTGTAAGGCTCGACGGATTGCTGACCATCCCTAAACGACGTGTCGGTTATCCATATATCCTTAGGCATGTTCATAGGAACACGACGATGGTTAAAGGAAATCTTCGGAATCTCTTCATAAGTAAATAAGTCTCTATATAAATTAGGGTCAGCCACGTCTTGTAATGAATAATAATAACTCTTTTGTTCTAGCAAATTTGTCTTTGATGAGAATTCTAACATGATTTTTACTCCTAAATGTATTATTGTATACAATTATACAATACCGCACACCAGTTGTCAAGAAAATATTAACATTAAAAAGAAAATAAAGCAAAAAGCCTGCAAACTAGTGCAGACTTTATCTTTTGAGCTAAAAAGCTATTATATTAAGTTATTCGTTTATTGGGTTGTCCTGTTCCCCACATTTAGGTTCAATATTGTAAAACTCTAGAATGGGCAATAATATCATTGCTGTAAGACCTGAGGTTAAGCCACCATTATATAACACGAATCCATCGTGCATAAAGAGTGTTACCATACAAAGTACTGCGCAAATAATACCTGATAGAGTTCCAATTTTCCACCCGAAACGACCAGAAAAGGGACAAAGGCCCGTAGCAAAAGCAAAACCGTTAATGTAAACCTGTGAAGACACAGTCCACACAATGGGCATACCTGTTAAAACACAAATCAAAGCAGAAAGACCTACAACAATAATGTAACCAAGTGCTATAGGCCAAACGTTCCTAACCGTCTGTCCACAAGCCGTAAAGGTGATTGAAGCAATAATAATGCCGGTGGTTGGACCCGTAAACCCAGCCCCTTTTGCAAACAAGAATACAGCCGTTTGAAAAGCCAGTATAGCAAAACCGTAAACGCCTATGTTTACAAATGTTAAATACGGCCCGAATTTTTCATTAAAATCATCTCTCCATCCATCGCACCCCCACAAGGATTTGTACCCCTTAAAGGTGTTTCCGTTACCAATAAAGCCTATAACGAAGCTAACTAGAAACACTACGGAAAAGAAGATTGTAACAAACAACATATAGGAGTTGCCAAAACTATTGTAGATAGAGTTCTCCCTAACCACCACGTCTGGGGAAGGTATTCCTAGCGTATCATAAAAGAGCGCGTGAGCAAAGGTACCAAAGAAGCCTATTGCAAGACCCGCCTTAAAAAGATTATATCCTTTATACATTTTTTCCGTTCCGGGAATAATTGCAGGGATAATAAAAGCTGAAAGCACAGAAAAAGCCACGGCAAGCACTACTCCCCCCACGGTAAGTTGAACGGTTCCGAAAACAAAAGCGCCCTCTGGCAAGGTGTATCTAAATAAAAAGTCGCTAACAAATGGCGCAAGAGCCGTGGAGAACATTGCGATATGTAAATGTTCTGCAATTTTCTTTCTTCTTGCTAAACAATATATAATTACCCCAAAGAATGGAAGTAACATATTCAATAAATTTAAGCCGTAAAAACAATGAGCAATTACAAGGAAATAACCTGCAAGTAGAGAGGATTTTGATTCTGCCTTAAATATAGCAATCATAAGGTTGCAAAAAAAGCCACAAAGCGCTGCATTGAGAAAAGATGCCGCAAGACCACCCAAACAAAAATAGTCAGTCACAAGCTTTGAGGGTGAAATTAAAATGAGATAGAAGTTATAAAAAACGTTCTCTTTTGTGTACAAAGCAGCAAAAGGCACCGCTAAAAGAAGTAGCACCGACCAAATTTGTGTGTATCCTATTAAATTTATACCCTTTTTCTTTTCCAAAACACAATTTTCCATTAATCCACTTTCTTTAGTTGTTTATCAACAATTTCCCCTATGTTTATTTTTCTATAACGTATTTTTGTGGAGTTAGAACTCCCTCAAGCTCCTCAATAAGCTTGCCCCCGAATTTTTGAATAATATTTTTGGAGGGCGTGTTTTCTTTAAAACAGCAAATTACAATTTTATCGTTCGGATTGAGTTTCTTAAATTCCTCAATCGCTAGTCCTAGCGCTATGCTTCCATACCCCTTTCCCCTTTCGGATGGGCTTATAGAATATCCGATATTTCCTTCAAAATTTTCATTTAGTTCTCGCGTTAAAAATGGGCGAATATTTACCGCACCAACAATTTTATTATCATATTCACGCATCAATAAGAACTGATGAAAAGGATATTCTAATTGATTATAATTACTAAAAGGAATCTTCTCTTTTTTTTCATATAAAAGTAAAAGTTCCTCAAAAGAAAGTCCGTCTTGAAAATACACACCTTTAAGCGCCCCGCTCAAGGTCACAAGCTCTTTTAGAAAATCAGTAAAATCTATTTTATCTGATAATGTTACCTTTCTTAAAAACAACCTTTCCATATCTAGAAATACTTCCTCCAACTAAAACGGTCTTCAAAAGAGAATGTATCTTCATAAAGCTTAGAAAACGTGCCAATTAAAAGTCCGTTAAGAAGTGCACAAATTACAGTGCCTATTCCTATTCCTTCAAAATGCATCCATCCAAAAAAAGTGAACGAAAGTGCAACACTAACTATAAAACTACAAACGTCGTACGCAGTTTTAAACTTAGTAAGGCTGAGATTAAATTTATTCGATATCTCTTTTACGAATAAGTCATATGCTTCAGGTGGCAAATATGTATTAAAAAGAAGTGCCACACCCATGGCAACAATCGGCATTCCAAGAGCAAAAAGAACAACGTCTAACACAAAACTTGAATAATTAATAAGGGAAAAAAGCCAAATTACACCGTCAAGAACAATACCGTAAATCACGGCAGTTACAAAAGAAAAAAGGTATGAAAGCTTGGCTTTTTTTAGAATAATGCTCATTACAACAAGCAAAATGCCTTGCACAATAAAACCTGCCATACCAAACGAGAAGAATGGCAAATATTGTGAAATTTTAAGATGTATGATATACGCAGGGGCAACAATCATAGATAAGCCTAAATTAGCACGTTCCATCATAGCCGTACCAATCGCCAAAAGTAAAAGCCCCACAACGTATGCAAGTTCAGAGTAAAATTTTTTCTTTTGCATAAAAGTCCACAATAGATAAATAGTAATGTATTGAAACAAAAAAGCTCCTGCCAAAATATTTTACTAAATTCCATTATACTTGTCAATAATTCGTTTGACAAATAGATAATTTTGTGATAACATAACCTAAGTAAATAGATAAAGAAAAAATTTTTAAGCAATTTTGGAGAAATACCCAAGTGGCTCAAGGTCACCAAGGTGCCGGCTCCAAACAAAGTTTATTCGCGGCTTTGGCTACAAACTGTCCACTGGACACTTTGCTTAACGCGTCGCCCCCCTGCTTCGGGGACCCTTAGCAGGTGAGCATTTGAAAATACAACTAATATTAAAAATTCTTTAAGCAATTTTGGAGAAATACCCAAGTGGCTCAAGGGGCTCCCCTGCTAAGGGAGTAGTACGTTTATAGCGTAGCATGGGTTCAAATCCCATTTTCTCCGCCAAGAGAGATTGTATTCTAATAACGGATACAATCT
>JAZUCS010000042.1:0-134799 GCA_045639245.1 Christensenellaceae bacterium | reverse complement strand
CAAAGACCCGTTTACGGGTAGCAAGTAAAAGGTGCAGGACTGGCAGGTCGTATAAATACGCACTTGTGCGTAAGCCAGAATAGTTTAGGGCTAATTGCCCGAAAAAGAAAAACCACCAGCTAGGCTGGTGGATATTTATTTAGAATGCGAGAAAGTTAAGAAAAATATTTTTTTCCTAACATTTCTGGTTTACTATTATTTATATTAGTTATACCAACATTAAGATGCTTTTTGCTTAGTCTTTATGCGAGAAATTAATATAAGCAAATATGTACGGTTTTAATAATGTAAAAAATAAAGACTAACGAAAAATTTTTCGTTAGTCTTTTGATTGCCCAAAAAACATCTAAAAGTAGAGCGTTTTTTGCTCATTTTTCTTTTAATTTAATTTTGATATTAAATAGTTATTTACCTAATTTTTTTCTTTCTTCTTCTACCATTTGTTCAAATTTTAAGCAAACTTCTTTTGCTTTTATAAAATATTCTTCGTCCGTAATATCCGTATATGCAAGTGTATCTCCTAATCTTGGATATCTACGAATTTCAAACATAATAGTTCCATCAAAATTCGTTTTTGCAAGTTGATGAGCAACCTTTCTAAAATCAATATTGCCGTCGAAAGGGAGAAGGTGGTCGTCTTCATCTAATAGACAACGGTTATCGTGTAGGTGAAGGGCAATAAGCCTGTCGCCGTACATTTCTAAGAACTCGTTGTTAGTTGCCCTACAATATTGATGGCCACTATCATAGCAAAAACCTGTATTTTTATATTTATCCAAAAAATAAATTAAGTTTTCTGCATAACGAAGATTTTCTAGTGCAATTTTAATACCTTTTTTATCTGCGTAATCAAAAACTTCCTTAAATCTCTTTTCTGCAAGTGGGGTAATTTCGGGCATGGGTCTGCCACTTGAAAGGTGGGTAACTACTATAGGGATATTGTATTTTTCGCAACGGTCAATAGAGTTAAAAAGCCTATTTTGCATTTCTTTTGCTTCTTCTTCGTTTTCGCTATACATATGATTTATATTATCAAATGGTGCGTGAAGAGTTTCGCAAACAATACCGTGTTTTTCAAATTCCTGCATAATATATTCAAAATCTTTATTTTCTGCCTCTAAAAAAGCACGCTTGATATCGTTATCAATTAATCCTTTTAAGAAGCCTTTAGTGTCCATCCTAAAAACGTACATTCCTATCATAGCTTTTCTCCTTTAGCAATCTTTACTAAAATAATTATACCACCAATGAGAATTTTTTGCAATTTATTTCTGTCCCGAAACGTTTACTTTTATTTCCGTTTTCATTAATTCTAGCAGTCGGTCTTTGTGTTCATAATAGTATTTATGATTGTATCGATATAGTTTTTCATCTAACTTTAACAAGTCACAGTCCGTTTGTTTTATAATTTGAACTAAATTTTCTATTTGCTTATATAGTTTATCGTGAAGAGAGCGTTTAATTTCCTCGGATAATGGAATATTGTTTGATAATACTATTTTAGAACGTTCATCGTTTTGATCGCTCACCTTACAGTAAACATTAAGCGAAAGTTTAAGCGTAACGTTATTTTTATCAACTTCTAATTTTATATTTTTTTTGTTTCTTATTATTGTTAAAAGGTAATTTACAGAACTTTCCACTCCGTTTTTGACATTGCTTAATGAGATAGTAGTTTCTGAAGAATTTTCTGAAAGTAAGTTGAATACCAATGTTTCGTGTTCACTTAATTCACCAACTTTAATTCCATTCTTAAAAAGTGCGGTGGTTTTTACATCGAAAAGAGAACTTCCACCACTTTCAGACGTTTTCCCAGAGCCACCTGCGTTTGTTCCACCAACTGAATTAGCGTTTGGACCACCACCACTTGATGAAATTCCCGATGATGATTCATGCTGAGTTATGGTTTTTACTATGGGCATATATGAAGAAGATGCTCGCGCATAATAGGATGAGCAAAAATCTTTAATGTTGATTTCAGCAACGTCTTTATTAAAACCGGATTTTTTGTGCAGTATTTTTTGCAGTGCAAAGGATGAAATGTTATCCATTGGTGAAGATTGTGACAACAACTCTCTCGCTGTAGAATCAGTTGTTAAAACTACTAAGGCAGAGTCTTGAATACGCAAAGTACGGGCAAAAAAATCCAAAACAGTTAAAACGTTTTTGTCTTGAAAGTCTTTGCCAACTACTATTAGGTTGCAAAACACCAGTTGAGGATACCAACCAGAAATATCACTTAATGATTTTATAGCGTCGCCTACGGTAACGCCTTTGCCTTCTAGGTGCGTTTTCTTTTTTTCTGTAGAAGTTGAATCTTCTTCAGGAACGGCAATTTGTGCCGTTATTGAATACTGATCTCCATCCATATCAATACCTATTGCCGTAATAATAGCCATGTTTTCTATGTCTACAATACCTAATTTGTTTGTAAAAAAGAAATTAATAAGAATAACAAATGCTATTAAAAGAAGCTTAAATTTAATTGACTTCATTTTTACCCCCTTTGTTTTTTATAAATAGAAAAAATAGTGGAAAGATGTTTCCAAAAAATAATAAGAAGATGTTGGCATAGTTTAATAGAAACTGTTCTATCGAAAAATAGTATTCGCGAAGAGCGACGGTAATAATAGTGGATAAAGCAACGGTTATTGAGGGCGAAATATATTTATATTTAAAATGAAAAACTCGGTTCAAAAGATGGCTGGCAAAAAACAGTGGTATTGAGATTGCAATTATACAAGAAAACAATAAAGAGACTATTGCAACGTAATCAAATCTTCCCGTATCATTTATTACTGTAGTGTATTTGGATATTTCTGTTAAAGCAAAGCGCTGTCTAAAAGCTATTGAAGTGAAAATTCCGTAAAAAACTATTAAAAATAATAAAATCATAATGCCGTTAATCAGATATGAGCCAATAATTTTTAATCCACTGAATTTATCAAACTTAAAATTACCAAGGAAAAACAAGAAATATACTGAATCACCAAACCAAGTAAGTGCATGGTAAGAACCTTTTATAATATTTTTTGCTCCACTAACACCGATAGGAAAAATAGCACCATAGTCTGCGTTTCTTGCAGATAAAGATAAAAGTAATATATATCCTGATAGTGTAAAAACAAATAAAACGTCGGAAAGTCTGCCTAAAATTCTCAATTTATTTGTACATAAATAAAAAGCAACAAAGAAAAGGGGGATAAAGAAAAACACGCTTGGCATAGAAACGTAGAGTGTTGCATCTATATAATCATTTTGTTCCATTATGGGAAAGGCCGATTTAAATATGAAATATATAAAATACATAAAACATATAATTTTTGTAATTTTTTCACCAAATGTATTAGTTAACATTTGATAATACGTTTGTTGCGTTCTTTTACTAACGGATATAAGTGTGATTAAGGTTAAAAGATCTAAGCAAATATTGACAAGTGCACATAACCATAAATCACCCTGAGCCGTTGTAGCCAACACGCTTGGCATTGTAAATATTTTCGTAATTGGCATAAATGCTATAAAAAACAAACATATTTGCCTAGTCTTAAGTTGTTTCGTTTTACTGTTTATCATGTTTATCCTCCGTTTTTATTCTGCGTCTATTAAAATTCAATAAACTTTTAGGACGCAATTGTTGTTCAATGAAAAACCCTTTATATATACTGTCTTTTAAATCTTGAGTAATTAATGGAGAAAAAGGTGCGCAAAGCGGGGTAGAATAACTTTCAAAGGATACTAAATAAATTAAAAACATACAAGTTAAGGCAATTAATCCGTAAATGCCGATTGATCCTGCAACGACGAGTAAAACTATTCTTAAAACGGAAAAGGACTGTACGAGTTCAGGTACTGTATATAAGCAAATTCCTGAAAAGGCTACAATCATGAGTGTTGGTGCAGAAATTATACCGGCTGAAACTGCCGTTTCACCCAAAACTAATCCGCCAACTATTGATACTACCATTCCCACGTATCTTGGCATACGAACGCTTGCTTCGTTTAATATCTCAAAAATCATAAGTGTAAAGAACATTTCCGAACTAGGCGAGAGGGGGATGCCTTTTATGCTGTTTTCCACCGTTAATAAAAATGCGAATGGAATAAATTGTAGGTGAAAGAGTTCTGCCGCAACAAAAAAAGCCGGAAGAAATAACGAAAGCGTTACCGATAACGTTCTAATTAATCTTGACAACGTTGCACTGTATGAAGAAGCATAATAATCGGAAGGACTTTGAAAATCTTCGACTAACAAATAAGGAACGGTAAGTGCAATGGGTGAACCATCAACAAAAATAGCAACTCTTCCTTCTAAAATCTTTGCTGCAAGAATATCGGGCTTTTCAGTATTTCCAACTTGTTTAAAGATTGAGCGACGATGTTCCCCTAGAAATTTAGACACGTATGAAGAATCTAGTACCGCGTCTATATTGATTTTTTTAAGCTTCATTTTGAGTTTGTCAACCAGCTTTTTATCTGCTATTCCGTCTATATAGCAGATGGAAACCAGAGTATTGGAAAACTTTCCAATAGAAAGGTTTATAAACCTTAAATCGGGCGATTTAAGTTTTCTTCTCATCATACTAACGTTTACGGGTAAACTTTCTACGAAGCCTTCTCTTGGTCCTTTTATTACCGTAGATGTTGGAGGCTCGGCTATTGCTCTTTTTTCAAACTTTTTAAGTCCGAAAGAAAAAGCTTTGGGGATTTTATCGACTATTAGCACGCAATTACCAGATACAACTTCATTTACTAAATCATCAGCTTGATTTATTACCTTTTTTTCCGGACTGTAGAATGAGGAAAGAAGAGTTTTTTCATTAATATCTTCTTCAATATTTTCTATAGGGCGAATGATAAGTTCGCCAATAGCGTTTTTATCGACTATATCGCCTGCGAAAATTAAGCAAGCCTTTTTTTTCTTTAGAGTTAGATCAAGGAAAATAATATCATCTGACATTAAGCATTTTTTTACTTTTTTTAGGTTTTTTTCGATTTCGGGATATAAATTCATAAAAGTAGTATTTCAAAAAAAATATAAAAATATGTAAAAAAGAGCAGGGCGTTTCGGTTAGTTTTAGGTCTTTTTTATTCTAAAAATGGAAAAAGGAAATAAATATATGTAAAATGTAAACTATAGTTGCGTGCTTTTGGGTTGAAAAACTATTTTAATCGGTATATAATTAAACCAACAAACGAAAAGGAGAACTTCTATGACGATAGGTAATAGAATAACAGAGCTTAGAAAAAAATTACAACTTTCACAAGAAGAAATGGCAAATAAAATAGGTGTAACAAGACAATCAGTATCTAAATGGGAAACGGACGTTAGTGCTCCCGATGCCTTTAACCTTATAGCGCTTTCTAAAATTTTGCAAACTAGTGTCGAATATATAGTAATGGGAAAGGAAAATTCAGAGCAAAAACTTGAGGATACTAACTGCCGTAATGAAAAGCGTAGTAATCTTTCAATATTAGGCTTTATCTTTGTGGTAGGGGGATTAATAATGAGTATTATTGGTATGTTTTTGCATGAGATTTGGTGTATAATAGGGGCTTTTGTAGTTTCAACAGGTTTTATTTGTGCACTTGTTAAAAAAAAGAAAACTTTTTTAATATTATTTTCAGTAATGGCATTTTTAATAGTACTGACGGTGGTATTACTTACCGTGTAATATACACTCTATTTGTATGGCGAGTGGTTTATAAGTAAAAATAAAGGATAGCGAAAAATTCGCTATCCTTTTATGCTGTCTAAAAAGTTCATAA
The DNA here is from genome assembly GCA_045639245.1 of Christensenellaceae bacterium. Taxonomy (GTDB): domain Bacteria; phylum Bacillota; class Clostridia; order Christensenellales; family Borkfalkiaceae; genus UBA1259. Next base: position 129,030 of record JAZUCS010000042.1, on the reverse strand, counting down.
TAGACAATCATTTTGCGTTTTATTTTATTTTTATTTAACGCTTTTCAAAGAAGAAACAATAAGATCTATTAACGCTGTTATTTCTTCATCCGAGAAGGAGCTGGAAAGGTTGTCCTTAAGGATAGGAAGAAGCAGGTTTTTATCAAATTTTTCGTCGTTTACGGCATCTTCAATCGCCCTAGCGGTTTTGGTAAGGTTTTCGTCATTAACGTAATTAGATAATAGTCCTTCTATCAATAGTGTTTTAGTGTTTATACTAATGCTTTTTCCTGTTAAAATTCTTGAAATTAGCGAGTAAATCATTAACGACACTGAATATGATATTAGGGCAGACGATACCGATTTAAAAGTGAACGCACTAACAGTTTTGTACAACAAAACGGTAAAAATAAATTCCGCCGTTATTGAAAATGCTATTTCGATGTACGAATAGGTAGCTTTTTTTAGTTTATCCTTAAAAAGCTTTCTAAGAAAAAATCTAAAAAAGCAGATAAGAATTGACAAAACGAGTGCATGAACGCCGTGTTCTAAAACATAATTTTCAAAAAAAAGATAATTCATATTTCACCCCTTAAATGGGAGGCAAAACTAATAATTCCGCCTTTTTTTTATTTCACGGTTAAGCCTTTCGTAAAAACGATTTCGGTTTATAAAGTAGTAGGTTTTAATATTTTTACCTCCCTAAATTTTCCAAACGCCGAATATATTGTAATGCACAATTAAATTTTGTAAAGCCTTTTATGACAAAATAGGGACGTGCTTATGGGCATATCAAAATTCTACTGCTCATAATGTAGATTAAAAAAGGAGGATTTTATGTTATTACAAGCAATATCTTATTTTTTGGGAAAAATTATTTTCTTTGCAGGGAGTGTTGTCAATGGTTCTTCCTTTCCAAAACCACTTTCTAAGGAGGAAGAAGAAATTTGTATAAACCTTATGCAATCGGGGGATTTAGAAGCAAGGGAAAAATTAATTAAACATAATATGCGCTTAGTTGCTCATGTTGTAAAAAAATATACTGGCTCAGCTGAAACTGACGATTTGATTTCGGTAGGGAGTATAGGTTTGATTAAGGCTATTAATACCTACAAAAAAGATAAAGGTACTCAACTTGCTACATATACTGCGCGTTGTATTGAAAATGAAATTTTAATGATGCTTCGCTCTAATAAAAAGTATAAAAACGATTTATATTTATCCGATCCGGTTGGATCAGATAGTGAGGGTAACGAGCTTACTCTCATGGATTTGCTTTATGAAAAAGACGATGTAGTGTTTCAAGAAGTTGACAAAGGTATAGAAAGGGACAGAATTTTAGGCTTTCTTAAAAAAACACTTAACGATAGGGAATATCTAGTTATTTGCTTGCGTTATGGGCTTAAAGGAGAAAGAAATTACGCGCAAAGAGAGGTTGCATCATTTTTAAAAATTTCTCGTTCGTACATTTCTAGAATTGAAAAAAAAGCAATAGAAAAAATAAAATTAAGTGTTAAAAAAGGGCAATTTAATTGCTAAACCCCTTTTAATATGATATCATATTAAAAAAGGAAAATTTATGGAAAATAAAATTGCTGTAGTAGCAACGGTTGTAACTAACAAAGATAGCGTTTGTAAAGTGAACGAAGTGCTACATACTTATGGAAATTATATAATAGGAAGGCTTGGAGTTCCTCACAGAGAAAGGGGAATATCCGTAATTAGTGTTGTTTTAGACGCTCCACAAGACGTTTTGAGTGGTATTTCTGGCAAACTTGGTATGCTCGATGGGGTTACCGCGAAAGTTTTAATTACCAAATGAGAGAAGTTACCTTTATCAGTGGAGCGACGGGCGGAATTGGAAAGGCTTTTTGTTATGAGTGCGCAAAACTTGGCGATTCGCTTTTTTTAACAGGTAGAAGTGAGGAAAAACTTCTCGCATTAAAAAAGGATTTATTAAAGTCTTTTAATGTTGAGATTTACTATTTCGCTTGCGATTTAACGGTGGAACAAGAAAGATTTGAGCTTTTTTCATACGCTAAAAAATCAGAGCTTTTAGTTAAACGTATAATAAACGTTGCCGGAGTAGATACGCAAAAACCTTTCACCGAATATTCTAGGGAAAAACTTTTATTTCAGCTTAGAGTAAATACAGAAGCGACTATTGATTTAACTTACTTATTGCTAAATATTAAAGCGCATAGAGTAGAAGTGTTAACAATTTCAAGCATGTCGGGTGTATCGCCAATGCCATATTTTGCGCTTTATTCAGCAACTAAGGCTTTACTACTTAGTTTATTTACTTCACTTCACTACGAGTTAAAAAAACAAGGCGTAAAGGTAACTACGGTGTTGCCAGGTGGCGTACCAACTCGAACAGATATAGTTAATGACATAAAAGGTCAAGGCCTATGGGGAAAACTTTCTGCAAAAAGTCCAGAATTTGTTGCAAAAAAATCATTAAAGGCAGTTAGAAGGAATAAAATAAAATTTATTCCGGGGTTTTTTAATAAATTTTTATACTTTATTATGAAAATAGCACCTAAAAAATTAGTTTTGTCTTTCATTGCGCGTAGGTGGAAAAACATAAGAAAAGATGCATTTTAATTTACGGGGGAAAAGAAAATGAGTATTGCAGATGAAATTTTTATAAGAAATTGTAGAGATATTATTGATAACGGTGTATGGGATACAGATTATCCCGTTCGCCCTAAATGGCTTGACGGAACACCTGCGCATACTGTTAAAAAGTTTTGTATTGTAAATAGATACGATTTGCAAAAGGAATTTCCAATTCTTACCTTAAGGAGAACGGCATTCAAATCGGCAATAGACGAGATTTTATGGATTTGGCAAAAGAAGAGCAATAACGTTAACGACTTAAATAGTCACATATGGGATAGTTGGGCAGACGAGAACGGTTCAATTGGCAAGGCGTATGGATATCAACTTGCAATTAAACACAAATATCCTGAAGGCGAGTTTGATCAAGTAGATAGAGTTTTATTTGATCTTAAAAACAATCCTCATTCTAGAAGAATTATGACCAATATATACACGTTTGAAGATTTGCATGAAATGCATTTGTACCCCTGTGCATATTCGATGACGTTTAACGTTTCGGGAAACACCTTAAACGGAATTCTTAATCAACGTAGTAACGACGTTGCTGTTGCTAACAATTGGAACGTTGTTCAATATGCGGTTTTATTACATATGCTTGCGCAAGTTTCAAACTTAAAAGTGGGTGAACTCGTACACGTTATTGCAGACGCTCATATATATGATAGGCACGTTCCCGTAATAGAAAAGATGCTTAAAAATCCAACGTTTAAAGCACCAAAACTTATAATTAATCCTGAAGTTAAAAACTTTTACGATTTTACTGTTGACGATTTTAGTTTGGTTGATTACGAATTTAATAAACTTGATTCTAAATTCGAGGTTGCAGTGTAATGAAAGCTATAGTTTGTGTAGATCAAAAGTGGGGAATAGGTAAAGAAGGTGACTTGCTATTTTCACTGCCACAAGATATGAAGTTCTTTAGGGAAAATACTAGAGAAAAAGTGGTAGTTATGGGGGGTAAAACTTTGCGCTCGTTTCCTAATCAGAAACCACTTCCTAAGCGTGTTAATATCGTTTTAACTAGAAGAGAAGATAGGGACGATTGCGTTATTTGTAAAGATTTTGAAAGTTTACTTAAAACCCTTAAAAACTATAGTCTAGACGACGTTTTTATTATAGGTGGTGGCAGTTTTTACGAAATGATGCTTCCATATTGCGCAGAAGCGTTAGTTACTAAAGTTAATGCTGATGGCAATGCTACCGTGTTTTTCCCTAACCTTGACAATAGGGAAGAATGGGCGCTGGTTGATGAAAGTCAAACGATTATCGACAATGGTTACGAAATAGCTTTTACTAAATATATAAATAAAAATACTATGAATTTTTAACTTAAAGACGATAAAGCAATTGATTTTTACCGCCAGTTGTTTTATTGTTTTTTTTTCGAAGAGGAGAAAATATGGCTATTAGGCGAAGTATCGATATGACAACGGGGTCGATATTCAAAAAAATGATGTTGTACGCATTGCCACTTATGGCGACAAACATTTTACAAGTGCTTTTTCACTCTGCAGACGTTTTCGTTTTAGGTTTTTGCCTTCCAGGTGATTTAGGTGATATCGCTATGGGGGCAGTTGGTGCAAATGGTACGTTAATTACACTTATAACTGGATTGTTTATAGGTGTTTCTATGGGGTCTAACGTGCTTGTTGCAAAATATATTGGCGCTAAGGATGAAGAAAAGGTACAAAAAAACGTTGGTATGGCCGTTTTATTTCCTCTTCTTGCCGGATGTTTGATTTTCTTTATAGGATTTTTCGGCGCAGAAACTTTTTTAACTTGGCTTAAAATTGAAGCATCAATGATGCCTTTGGCAGTTAAGTATCTTAAAATTTACTCTTTCGGTTTCCCACTTACAATGTTATACAACTTTACTTCAGCGGTTTTAAGGGCTGCAGGGGACACCGTTAGACCGTTAATTTATTTAATTATAAGTGGCGTAACAAACATTATACTAAACCTTGTTTTCGTGTTAGGGTTTAATATGGATGTTGAAGGTGTTGCTATAGCTACCATAGTTTCACAAGGGCTTTCTGCACTTTTTTGTATTGTAAGCTTATTAAAAAGTAAGGAAATTTATCGTTTAGTTCCAAAGAGTATTAAGATATATCCTAAGGTCTTAAAAGAAGTTTTAATAATTGGTGTTCCCATGGGGGTTCAGACAATGCTGTTTTCAATTGCAAATTTAGTATTGCAATCACACATAAATAGTTTCGGTGAATTTGCAACATCAGGAAACTCTCTTGCGTCCAGCATAGATGCTATGCTCTATCACGTAATACACGCTTTTGCGCTAACTCTTTTAACGTTTACTGGGCAAAACTATGGCGCTGGTGACTATGATAGGATGATAAAATCTAAAAAGATCACGTTGCTTTTAGAATGTACGTTTGGAGTTATGGCAGGTGTTTTAACTCTTTTAATTTCCGCTATAATAGTTCCTATCCTTGCTGATAATCCTCAAACTATTTATTTTGCGCAAAAAAGGCTTTTGGTTATGTGTACTAGTTATTTTATTTGTGGGATTATGGATGCTTATTCTTGCGCTATGCGTGGAGTTGGTAGAAGTATTTCTGCAATGGTAATATCACTTTTCGGCGCGTGTTTTTTAAGAATTTTATATCTAGAAATAATTAAACTTATTCCTGCAATTTATAGTGTAGACGTAATATATCTTACTTTTCCGATAAGTTGGCTAGTAACTATCGTCATCTATATTTTTGCTCAGAGAAAGGTGCTTAAAGACGTTAAAAATGAAATAAATGACTTAAATAAAGATAGTAATTAATAATTTAATAAAAAATTTTTTTAGGCTCTCTCTTTAAGAAAAGAGAGAGCTTTTTTTATTTTTAATTTTTTTTCAAAATAAAGACATATATCTATTTTCAAATTAAAAATGCATGTTAATATTTGTGCGAAATATGCTTTTGGACGGATTTTATGAACTATTTAATAGGTAGAATTTTAGAAATAGAGGATGAATTAAAAAGTAGAAATCAAAAAACAATTCTTGACAGTTATAATTCTGGATCTAAGATTCATTTAAAACAAATGGAGTTTCATAAATGCTTAAAAAAGAATCGTTGGGTTTTTGGTGGAAATAGAAGCGGAAAGACGGAATGCGGAGCAGTTGAAGCAATATATATCGCTTTGGGAATTCACCCTTTTAGAAAAAATAAAAACAATGTTTTTGGATGGGTAGTATCTTTATCAACACAAGTACAAAGGGACGTTGCGCAAGCTAAAATTTTGCATTATTTACCTAAAGATAGCATTAAGGAAATCTCTATGATTTCTGGAAAAAAAGATAGCCCGTTTTCAGGCGTAATAGACCAAATTTTTGTTAAAAATGCCTTTGGTGGAACGTCAATTATTGGATTTAAGTCATGTGATCAGGGGCGGGAAAAGTTTCAAGGAAGCTCACTTGATTTCGTGTGGTTTGATGAAGAACCGTCTAAGGAAATTTACGAAGAATGCAAAATGCGTGTTTTGGATAAGGATGGTGATATTTTCGGTACAATGACTCCTTTAAAAGGTTTGACGTTTATATACGATGAAATCTTTTTAAATAGGGGGAATTCTCCTAACGTTTGGTATGAGTTTATGGAATGGGCAGACAATCCTTTTCTTAATCCACAAGTTGTTGAAGAACTTTCTCTAAGTTTATCAGCTGATCAGTTGGAATCTAGAAGGTATGGTAGATTTAAACAAAATGAAGGACTGGTATACCCTGAATTTGACGAAAACGTTCACGTAATAGAACCTTTTTTAGTTCCCAACGATTGGCAAGACGTGATTTCTATAGACCCTGGGTTAAACAATCCACTATCTGCGCATTGGTATTGTGTTGATTACGATAAAAACGTGTACGTAATTGCAGAGCATTTTGAAGCAAAAAAAGATGTTTCCTATCATGCTGAAGCTATAAAAAGAATTTGCAACTTGCTTTCGTGGAAAAAAAGAAGCGACGGAAAGGTGGAAGCAATTATCGATTCAGCTGCTAATCAAAGAACTTTAGCTAGTAGCAAAAGCGTAACGGAACTATTTTTTGAACATGGTATTGTAGCTAATCCTAACGTTAATAAAGATTTATTTAGTGGAATTTCAAGAGTAAAACAATATCTTAAAATAGTTGATGGAAAACCCAAACTATATATTTTTAAAAATTGTGTAAACCTTATTCGTGAATTAAAGAGTTATTGGTGGGGAGATGGCGATAATCCTAAAAAGACAGATGATCACGCTTTGGACGAATTGAGGTATTATTTAATGCGCAAGCCTGAGCTTAATTTGTTTAAACCTATAAAAACTGCCGTTCAAAAGGATAAAGACAGATTATATAGGAAGATACTCAATGAAAGAAAAAGATTTTAGGGATGATAGTTTTAAAAGTGCACTTATAAAACGTGCGCTTGGCTATGATTCCGAGGAGGTTATTGAAGAATATTCCAAATGCGACGATGGAGTAGTTTTAACCAAAAAAAAGGTTACGAGAAAAAACGTTCCACCAGACGTTACAGCACTAAAAATTCTGTTAGAAATTGATACGGAAAAGCTTTCTTTAATGACTGACGAAGAACTAGAAAGAGAAAAGGAAAGACTATTGAAAGAGCTTTCCGAATTGCAAAAAAAGGAGGAAAAAAATTGCAAGAAGAAAACAAGCAACAAAAAGAGCAAGAAAGTTTTGAAAAAGAACTGATTGCAAGTGTGGTGCAGGATTTTGAAAATCGCAGAAAAGAAAGGCTTTTATTGGAAAGACAATGGGAGTTGAACTTAAATTTCTTAAAGGGAAATCAGTACTGTGGTATAAATTCTAAAGGTGAACTCTATGAGAAAAATAACGGAGAGTACTACTGGCAAGAAAGAGGGGTTTTTAACCATATTGCACCCATTATGGAAACGAGAATGAGTAGATTAATGAAAATTAATCCTGAAGTATGTGTCAGACCAAAAACAGACGATGATAGCGACGTTTCTGGTGCAACCATTGCTGAAAAAGCTATTTCTGGGTTGTTTCAAAATATTGGCTTTAAGGATATTGTTAGAAAAACTACTCTTTGGAGCGAAGCGTGTGGAACAGGGTTTTATAAAATCACGTGGGACAACGAAGCCGGAAAAGAAATAGGAATATTAAACGGAAAAAAGATTAAAGAAGGCGACGTTCAAATTACTAGTGTTTCTCCCTTTGAAATTTTCCCAGATAATCTAATGAAGGAAGATTTTAACGAATGTTTTAGTATTATTCACGCGAGAGCACTCTCGGTAAGGGAGATTAAGGAAAAATACGGCGTTGACGTTTTAGGTGAAGCGGTTAACTTGTTGACTTTATCTTCTGATAAATATTCCTCTAATAGCGCAAATACGCCCAGTGTATTAAACGGCGCTTGCATTGTTATAGAAAAATATGAAAAGCCCTCTGCGCTATTTCCTGAAGGTAGGATGATTACTGTTGCCGGGGATAAGTTGCTTTACTACGGCGAATTACCGTATTTAAATGGCAAAGATAAAAAGAAGGATTTCCCATTTGTAAAACAAGAAAGTATAGAGGGAAGTAGTGGATTTTTTGGAAGCAGTATTATTGAAAGATTAATACCAATTCAACGAGCTTATAATGCAGTTAAAAATAGAAAGCATGAATTTTTAAATCGTTTATCTACCGGAGTTATGATGGTTGAAGACGGCTCTGTTGATGTTGATGATTTAGAGCAAGAAGGTTTACCTCCAGGAAAAATCTTAGTATATCGTCAAGGTGCTAAGGAGCCACAAATGATGGATGGCTTTACCATTCCTTCAGAGCTTAATGACGAAGAAACTAAACTTATTGCAGAGTTTGATATTATAAGTGGTGTTAGCGATGTTTCTTCTTCATCAAGAAGTAATAAAGTTCAGAGTGGGGCGGCGTTAGAAATATTAGTAGAACAAGATAATGAGAGAATTATTCCTTCTTCGGAAAGAATTAGAGATTGCTATCTTGAGGTTGCAAGGCACGTTTTAAGACTTTATGCTCAATTCCTTGCTGGGGTAAAAATAGTGAAATATAAAGATAATGAGGATAAAACTCACGTTTATTATTTGGATGCTAAAGCCGTCAATTCGGATGAAACTTATATTCAAGGTGCAAACGAGCTTATGGAAAGTTCATCTAAACGTAGAGAAACTATTTTATCTCTTTATGAAAAGGGACTTTTCAATGACGAAGAGGGCAACGTTCGACCTGAAATTAAAGAAAAGCTACTTAATATTTTAGGATTTCAAGATTTAGATTACCAAAAAGGTCTTTCAAGACTTCAAGCAGAAAAGGCTAAGAATGAAAACGCACATATTAGAAAAAATGGTGCGCCTATAGAAATTATAGATGACGATAATATACATATTCAAGAACATACTAGGTACGTTTTTAGTGAATACGACGAACTTACCGAAGAACAAAAACAAAGACTATACGAGCACATTAGTGCACATAAAAACAGACATAATAAAAAAACGGAGATTTAATTTATGGAAGAAATTATCAATGAACAAGCAAACACAGTAAATTCGCAACCTGCGGAGGCAGAACATGGAAAGGGCGAAAACACGGCAGCCTCATATGGTAAATTTAAAAGTGCCGAAGCTTTACTTTCAGCGTACAATTCTCTTCAAGCTGAGTTTACCAAACGCTGTCAGCGTATTAAGGAATTGGAAGCGACCGCAAACAAGGACAACACCCTTGCGGAAAAAGAGTTAATCCACGAGCAGGCACAAAGTACAACCCTTTATGATAAGGAAAAAATCTTAAAGGACTACTTGATAGAATTAGAACGTGGAAAAAGCAATGCAATAGTTATGAGTGATGAGGGGATGGGCGTTAAAACTCCCGTAGCTAAACCCACTACTATTGCAGAAGCAGGGAAACTTGCAAAAGAAATTTTTTAACATTATTTTAAGGAGAAAATATGGCAGTAAATTTAAAAAGTGCTGACTTAGCGTTAAAATCATATTATCTTGACGCGATTGCAGAACAACTTAATTTCAAAACTAATCCGCTTTTAGCGGCTATAAAACAAAGCACCGAAGATATTTACGGTAAAGACGTAAGAAAGGTAACTTCATATGGTATCAACGGTGGTATCGGTGCTGGGACTGAGGATGGCGACCTTCCCAAAGCGTGTGGTAACCTTTATGGTCAAATGGTGGCAACTCTTAAAAACCTTTACGGTACTATTGAAATTTCCGACAAGGCAATAAGAGTTTCTGAAAACAATTCCGGAGCGTTCGTAAGCCTTCTTAATGCTGAAATGGAGGGTTTAATTAAATCTTCTTCATTAAACTTTGGCAGAATGTTATTTGGTAGTGGCGATGGTGTTTTAGGTGAAGTTACCGAAGTAACAAACAATGAAATTTATATTCAAAGCGTTGCTGGAATTTTTGAAGGAATGGTAGTAGAATTTACCGATCCTTTTGGAGATCCACTTGAAGATTTGCCACCTAGGACTGTAATTTCTGTTAATAGAAAGAAAAAGTGCTTTAAGGTGTCAGGCTCTATAGATGAAGTTGGTTCAGGTACTTTAGTTGTAGTTCAAGGTTCTTATGGCAAAGAAATTACCGGACTTAGGGCAATTTTCTCGGCTACTACCGATATTTACGGATTAAAGAAAAGTGCAAATCCTTGGCTTGTTCCTTATTCTAAGAATAACGTTGGACAGATTAGTGAAAACATTATTCAAACCGCGCTTGACGAAATTGAAAACGAGGCTAATTCAAGCATAAACTTTATTGTTTGCTCTTTTGGTGTTCGTAGAGCATTGCAAGCTGTTCTTTCTGAAAATAGAAGAAATATGGACAGCATGGAGCTTAAGGGTGGATTTAAGGCTATGAGCTATAATGGAATTCCCGTAGTTGCTGATAGATTTTGCCCTGAAGGGACAATGTATCTTCTTAATACTGACGACTTTACTTTACATCAACTTTGCGATTGGCAGTGGATGGAAGGTGATGATGGTAGAATTTTAAAACAGGTTCCTGGTAAACCCGTTTATAGCGCTACCCTCGTTAAGTATGCAGAACTTATTTGCTCACGTCCTAAAGGGCAAGGTGTTCTTACTGGTATCACCGAAGCTTAACTAATTGTGTTCGCCGAGCAAATTAATGCTCGGCGAAAACTTTTTATAGGAGAAACTTAATGAAAGTAAACGAAATTATAAAAACGACGGCAACCCTTCTTGCAAGAGAGGATGTCGTGGATTATTTATCCAATACAGATTTAGTACAAGAGGTGGAAAAAAACACTCTTGAGACTATAGATTTACTTACTAGACTTTGTAACTTAGTAATTAGTGAGCTTGCCGAAGGGTTGATCGTTATGAAAAAAGAAATTTCCATTAACAATTTATCTTCTGTAACTTTTAAGGATTTAGCAATCGAGCCTATCGACGTTATCGCTGTTTATGATGCATCTGGTAACAAGCTTAATTATACGGTGTCTGCCTATGGATTAACGGTAAGTACGGGACTTGTAGCGAAAATTGAATACGCTTATCTTCCTAAAAATTATGGTTTAACAGATACCGTTGGGACTTTTGAGAAAAAGGTTACTGTAGGCGTTTTAGCTTATGGAGTTGCCGCAGAGTTTTGTATAGTAGAAGGAAGATTTGACGAAGCTGTTATGTGGAACGAGCGATATACCAGCTCTATAAATGCACTCATTACTCCCAAGAATGCGCAAATAAAGGGTAGGAATTTTTTATGAGTTCAAGATTAAACATAAAAAAAGTTAGCCTAAAAAAATTCAACCACACTTTAAACTTAGTAGAAAGCGATGAAAAAGAAAGCGTATTTAAGATAACAAAAGAGGATACTGGTGTTGACTTTCAGTTAGGGGCGGAGATAGTTAGGTTGTATAATGAAGATTATCGCATTCAATATTATTTAAGCGATGGAAGCGTTTGTTTTCATAACGAAAATAGCACAAGTATTTTGGAAACGTTTAAATTTACGTCTGAACCAAATATTGTTCCCTTGCGAAACAAAGGTGAGGATGCATTTTTAGCGTTTAATCAAGAGAGTGCGTTTTTTTCTAACGCAGAAGAAAGCTTTAGCTTAAATTGTTATCCTGTTTACGAAACAGTAAAAGAAAGGCTTTATCAGGCAAATGGACGTGAAGTTTACGTTAGTGAAGGGTTTAACGTTTTAACGGGTAATCACGATTTTTGTTATCGAATTTGCTACAATACTGAGCGTGCTGATGGAAAAGTTTTAGGAATAGTGGATTTTGAAGGCAATATTCTATTAGGATGCGAACATAAACTCGTAATGCTGTCATTTAGTCAGCAACCGGATTCCGTGGTGGTAAAAAGATTGACAACTCCTCACTTCATTATGAGAGAAGACAGTTTTAAGCTTTGTGGAGATAAGGCTGTGTTTTTATCGGAAGGGAAAATTTGTTTGTATTCAAGTAAAGGTTTTTCTAGTGTGTCGTTACCTAAGAGTGTTCAATGGGAAGAGATTTACACTCATTGCTCTTGCAAGGGAGCGCTTTACGTAATTCCCTTTATTAGGGATGGTGAAAAGTATCTTTGTGTTTATGACACGGAAAAAGATAAATTTGCAGAAATTAAAACGCAAGCTATTGGCTTATCTAAAAAAGGTGCGCTATTTTTCGAAGATGGAATTATTTACTCGCTTGCTACTGAAGAATATATTGAAAATAGTATATCTAAAAACGGATTTGATACCGACCTTGACTTTTGTGGAGCAAAAGTTTTATACGAAATACAACTACATGCGGAAGGGAACGGAGTTCTTACGGTAATGGGAGATTTTGGGCTGAAGAGTTTCAATATAAGCAGTGGGTGTAATAAGCTTTATTGCAATTTATATTCTAAAAAATTTACATTTGCCTTTTCAGAAAAAAGTGCTGATTTTTACGCTACGCAAGCTCAATTAGTTTATTCAAAGATAGGAGGATAATATGTCGTACGAAATACCTACAACGCGAGAAGAAATGTATGCAACTTTAAAACAAATTTATTATGATTATCGCTTAAAAATTGATGCTTATGAGGACGCTGGTTTGAGAAATATTCAACTTGAAAGACTTGAACCAATTTATAAAACTCGTTCGGAAATGGAAAACCTTGCTCGTGATCTTTTTATGCCGTGGTATTATGAAAATTACAATAGGGAATATAATGAGATAGAAAATAAAATTTTTGAAGTTGAAAAAAATATTGAAGAAATATCTTATTCTACTGCCGAAAAAAAAGCTAACGCAAATGCCGAATACGAGAAAAGTCGAGCCGAGCTTAAAAGGGAGGCGGAAAAAAACGGCTTTATAAATTCATCGCTTTATCTTGATAAATTAGAAGAGTTAGAGTTGAAAAGAATTGACGCGCTTGCAAAAATTGATGAAACGGATAGCGTTAAAACTACAAATGCAAATTCACAAAAGAAAGCATTGAAATCATATCAAAACTCTTTATCTGATTATTATGACATTTTATTAGAAGAAAAAGTTCATGCAAGGGTGCTAGAATATATTGATGAAGAAGAGAAATTACAGCTAGAAGTATTCAAGTATAACAATTCTCTTGATGAAAAAGAGCAAAGAAGCAGAAACGCTAATATTTCGGCTAATGCAAGTTTAAAGTTAAGATACCTTGAGATTAGAACTAAGTCTTATTCAAGAGAGGAACTTGTTGATATGGGATATTACGAAGATGTAGTTACCTGTGTGTGTGGTTATTACAATACAATTACAAACACAATGGAAGCATATAACGAGTTTAAAAACGATACGAAGGTGATAATTTATTTAGAAGATTATTATTCTAACGTGTTACAGTTATATAGAGATAGGGCGGGAATGTAAAAAAATCACGGGGAAACCCGTGATTTTTTTAAACAAACTTTTACCTTTACAAAAATAAAATAATGTGTTAATATTAATTAATAGAGGAACAATATGTCAAAAAAAGTTAAAATCGGAAATTTATATATTGGTGGTGGAGAAAAAATAGCCGTTCAAACAATGTCAACCTTAATGCCAAAGCACTTCAATAATTGCATTGAGGAAGCTCTTATATTACAAGAAAAAGGGTGTGACATTATAAGATATTCCGTTTTAGACGAAAAAGATGCATTGGCATTTTCTAAAATAAAAAAGAAAATTTCTATACCTGTCGTTGCAGATATACATTTTGATTATCGTCTAGGAATTAAAGCGATAGACGGTGGCGCAGATAAAATTCGTATAAATCCTGGAAATATTGGTGGCGATGCAAACGTTAAGGCTGTTGCAGACGCTATAAAACTAAACAAGGTTGCTGTTAGAGTTGGCTCTAATACAGGTAGTATAGAAAAAGAATTTTTAGAAAAATATGGTAAAAATGAAATTTCTTTGGGAGAAAGCGCTCTTAAAAACGTTGCACTATTAGAAAAAAATGGTGTTAACGATATAGTGATTTCCGTTAAAGCATCAAGCGTTCCATTAATGATTAAAGCGTATGAGTATATTGCAAGTAAAGTAGATTATCCTTTACACTTAGGCGTAACGGAAGCTGGCACGGAATATAACGGCGTTATTAAAAACGCCATGGGTATTGGTTCGCTATTGGTAAAAGGTATAGGCGACACTATAAGAGTTAGCTTATCTGCACAACCTATAAGGGAAATAGTTGCTGCTAATGCTATACTAAAGGGATTGGAATTAAGGGAAAGAGGAGTTGAAATTATCGCTTGTCCAACCTGTGGTAGATGCGCTTGGGAGTGTATGGATTTCGCAAAAAAAGTGGAAGAATACACTAAAGATATAAAAAAGAACTTAAAAATAGCCGTTATGGGCTGTGTGGTTAACGGCCCTGGAGAAGCAAAAGACGCCGATATAGGTATTGCCGGCGGAGGAGAAGGGTGCGTAATTTTTAAAAATGGTGAAATATTAAAAAAAGTTAAAAAGCAAGACGTAGAAAAAGAATTTTTTGAGGAGATTGATAAATGTATTCGGTGAAAAGCGGAGCGGAATTTATTCGTGACGTAAGGGGTATAGACCAAAAACTGAATAAAATAAGGCTTCAATCTATTGAAGTGGAACGAGATAAACAAAAAATAATTTATAACTTTATTTGTGACGTTTTCGTTGAGGAAGAAGTAAGAGAAAAAGTATTAAAGGAAGTGGAAAAAAGTACATTGCCTGCTTTTAGAGAAGTTGCCGTTACTATTAAAAAAATTGTTAGCAACGATGAGTTGATAAACAATGCTATTTATAATTTTCTAAAAGACAATTTTCCGTCAATATCAATCTTCTTAAAACCTACCGACATTATTTGCGTTGTAATTGGAGATACGGTTAAATATACTTTGCGTTTAACTAAGGACGGAATTGAATACGTAAATAAAAATAACACTCTTAAAAAGTTAAACGAATTTCTTAGCAAGAATTTTTGTTCCGATTTTGTTGGAAATACTGAAGAAAAGGAAATGGAAGAAACTATTAGCCTTATTTCAGAAGAAGTTTATAATTCAGAATTAAAAAAGATTGAGCATCGAACTATAAAAGTAGACGACGTAGTGGTAATTGATGATGAAAACATGGGAGACGTTGCCTTATATATAGAAGATGCTGTTGCGGGGCAGGTAACGGTTTGTGGTACAGTTACTGAAGTAAATGAAAAGGAAACAAAAAATGGAAAGCCATTTTTCATCTTTCGAATTGATGATACTACGGGTAAAACGGGTGGAGTGTATTTTTCTAAAAAAAATACACTTTCTAAAATAAGAGATATTAAAATCGGAGATGCGATTATAGCGAGAGGGGCAATAGGAGAGTATAATGGAAGACAGTCGCTTACCTTTGATAAAATTAATAGGTGTACTTTCCCTAAAAATTTCGTTAAAAAGGAAAAGTATAAAAATAAAGCGCCTAGAGAATATAAAAACATATTTCCTACTCCAGCAACCACGGTAAAAATCAACAGTGTATTTGACGACGTATTTTTACCTAAAGAATTAACGTCTAATACTTACGTGGTTTTCGACCTCGAAACTACAGGGCTTGACCTAATGAATAACGGAATTACAGAGATTGGTGCTGTAAAAATTGAAAACGGTATAATTTGCGAACAGTTTACAACTCTAGTTAAACCGGATTATCTTATTTCGGCTGAAAATGTTAAAATCACAGGCATTACTCCCGAAATGGTTAAAGATGCGCCGAAAATAAGCTCGGTTATTCCCGATTTTATGAAGTTTATAGAAGGTGCGATAATAGTTGCACACAATGCTGAATTTGACATGAAATTCTTAAAACGTTTTTCAGCTGTAGAAGAGTTTGAAATTACTAATAAAGTTTTGGATACCGTTGATATGGCGAGAACTTATTTACCTCAGTTAAAAAGGGCTGATTTGGCAACTGTAGCCGACCATTTCGGTATAATTTTTCATCATCATAGAGCACTTTCAGATGCTTATGCTACAGCAGAAGCTTTTATAGAGTTGATGAAACTTAAAGCAAAAAGAGAAAAGTAGTTTAAAACGCTTGCAAAAAGGTAAAAAAAATGTTATTATATCACTGTTAATATTAGGCTTGACTTATGAGAACGGAGCTCCGTTCTCATATTTATTTATGAGGAGTGAAAATGAAAGTAAAACCTAACGCGGAAATACTTGAGTTTTGCGCTAAGATTGGCGAAAGCGTGGGCGTAAAAGTGGTTGAAGTGGAATTTAAGCAGGGTAAAAATCCGTCGCTTACTATCTTTATCGATAAAGAAGGTGGAGTTGATCTTGATACTTGTGAGCTTTATCATAACGCAATTAACGACCCTATTGACGAATTAGACCCTACGTATGGGCAATCTTACACGTTAAACGTTTCAAGTCTTGGAGTTGATAGACCTTTTAAGACGGAAGAGGATTTCAATGCAAATATCGGAAAAATGGTAGAAGTTAAACTTTATTCTGCAATAAAAGGTAAAAAGTTTTATGAAGGTATTTTGCTTTCCTACAACGGACAATGTATTGTTATTAAGGCGGACGAAAAAAATACTCTTTCAATTGATATGAAAAACATAGTAAAAGTAAACAAATTCGTTGACTTTAACTGAAATATAAATTAGATGAAAATTTAAGGAGAATAAAATGATTAATCAAGATTTCTTTATGGCACTAGAAGTGTTAGACAGAGAAAAGGGCATATCTGAGGCAGAATTTATTTCAGCATTAGAAGAAGCTATGGTTATAGCAAACAAAAAGATGACGGGGATTGCTTCGGACGTTAAAATTAAACTCAACCACGATAAAAAATCTATTCACATCTATAGCGTTAGAACTGTTGTTGAAGAAGTGGTGGACGTTGATAAGGAAATTAGTTTAGAAGAAGCTAAAACTTTCAAAAAAACGTACAAAGTAGGAGATGAATTCTCTGAAGAAATTAAATCTAAAGATTTTGGTAGAATAGCTGCTCAAACAGCAAAGCAAGTTTTAACTCAAAAGCTTCGCGAAATTGAAAGAGATAATACCGTAAGTGAGTTTGAAGACAAAGAAGGCGAACTTATGGCTTGTACTATTAGAAGAATTGAAAGTGGCAACGTTTATGTTGAAATTGGTGGAAACCAAATCGAAGGCGTAATATTGCCTAGAGATCAAGTCCCTGGTGAAAAGTACGAAGTAAACCAAAAACTTAACGTGTATGTTAAACATGTTAAAAACACTGGAAAAGTTGCTCAAATTATGGTTTCACGCACATCAACGGGTTTGGTTAAGCGCTTGTTTGAAAACGAAGTTCCCGAAATCAAGCAGGGCGTAGTTCAAATTAAGAGCGTTGCAAGAGAGGCAGGTCAAAGAACTAAAATAGCTATTTATAGCGAAGATCCTATGGTAGATGCAATCGGTGCATGTGTTGGCAACAAGGGTATGCGTGTAAATGCAATAGTTGCCGAACTCGGAGGGGAGAAAATTGATATAATTCCTTGGAGTGAAAATCCTTTAGAATATATTTCAAGAGCACTTTCACCTGCAAGGGTTCTCAAGGTTATCCAAACGGGTGAAGATAGTGCAGTTGCTATTGTTCCCGATGATAAGCTTTCACTTGCAATTGGTAGAAGTGGTCAAAACGCGAGATTGGCTGTTAGACTTACTAATTGGAAAATTGATGTTAAGAGTCAAAGCAAGGCTGTTGCCGAACTAGGCGAACAAGTGGTTGAAGATATTCCCGAAGAAAACGAAGAAGTTGAAGGATAATCGGGGGGCGTAATGGAAAAGAAAATTCCTATGCGCACTTGTGTTGCATGTAAGACGTCTGCTCCAAAAAGAGAGTTGTACCGCGTGGTAAAAAGCGGTGAAAATATATTTCTTGACAGAACGGGTAAAGCTAACGGTCGTGGAGCATACGTTTGCGCTAATGCAGAGTGTTTTAAGAAGCTTAAGAAAAACAGGTTATTAAACAAAGCTTTTTCTTGCGTAGTTAGTGAGGAAGTTTACGATAAGCTTTTGGAGGAGTTGCTTGGAAAATAAGAGCAAGGCGGAAACGTATATTGGTTTCGCAATAAGAAAAGGCAGTTACAAAATAGGTGTCAACGCGATTTTTACCTTAAAAAAAGCCAATCTATTAATAGTTTGTAACACTGCTGGGAATGATACTAAAAGACAAGCAATTAAGCTTGCAAAAAAGTTTAAGTGTAGGCTTTTTATGAAGACACAAGGGCTGTTGTCAGACGTAACGAAAAGGGAAAATTCAAAACTTATGGCAATAACCGATTCTGCGTTATCGCGCGCAATAGAAAGTAATAGCGAAAATGAGTTTGTTGAAGTGTTAGGAGAATAAACATGGCTGAACAGAAAACTATGCATACAGATAATATTAAAAAGTTGGGAGAGCTCTTATCTAGTGACGGATTAAAGGATATTTTGAACGATCTTTACGAAAAAGAAGCTGACACCAAAAAGTTTATATATTCCGCACAGGAGAAAATTAAAGCAATAAAAAACTTACAGGCCGTAAAAGAAATTAAAGAAGAAATTAAGCCTGATCAAGAAGTTGTAAAGGAAGAACCAGTTATTACCCCAGTAAAAGAGGTGGCTAAAGCTACGGTAGAAGAAAAAAATCCGGAAATTCAAAGCCAAGAAGCTGAAAATAAACAGCAGAAAGAAGAACCTGCTAAGCCGGTTGAAAAACCAAGACCTTCTTTTATCGTTAGAAGGGCGGAGTATACTCCTGCAGAAAATAAGCCGAAGAGAGAAGAAAGACCTAAAACGGAAAGGCGAGAAGGCGGTCATAACGGACAAAGACAGCAAAACGCTTCTTATAATAACGGACAAAGACAGCAAAATGGTTCTTATAATAACGGACAAAAGTCGTCTAAGCCTGAATTTAACAAGGAAAGGGGTGGGCAAGGCTTTACTAAAAAGCCTAACTCCACTTTTGTTGCACCACCTATTGTTTTAACTGAAAACACCAAGAGATCGCAAGGTAAGAAAAAACAAAGTGGTGAAAAGCAGTACGAAGATAAACATGTAATAAACAAGCGTGCTCTCGTAAGAAATAACGTTAACGTTGAAGATTTTGATGAAAATAAGACGGGGTATAGAAAATTCCGTCCTGTTAAAAAAGCAAAAGAACAATCACAAGTTAACGTAATTAAAATTGAAAAGGCAATTATAAATACGGAGATTATACCCCTTAAGGTTCTCAGCGAAAAAATAGGTATTACTGCGGCAGAAATCACTAAGAGATTGTTTAAAGAAGGTATTATGAAAACAATTAACGACTCTATTGATTTCGATACGGCAGCCTTTATTGCAGACGATATTGGTGTTGAGCTCGAATTAAAACTCGATAAGACAGCAGAAGACGTTTTGAGTGAAGGATTTGACAACGTAGTAGACGTTGAAGCAGACCTTAAGCGTCGTCCTCCTGTTGTTACGGTTATGGGACACGTTGACCACGGTAAAACATCTATCCTTGATAGAATTAGAAAAACCAACGTTACCGCGGGAGAAGCTGGTGGTATAACTCAGCACATAGGTGCTTATCAAGTTACGGTAGATGGTCAGCTTATCACCTTCCTTGACACTCCGGGACACGCAGCGTTCACCGCAATGCGTGCAAGAGGAGCGCAAGCGACGGACATTGCAATTTTAGTTGTAGCGGCAGATGATGGAATTATGCCACAAACAGTTGAAGCAATTAATCACGCTAAAGCAGCAAACGTTCCTATTATCGTAGCTGTAAATAAAATGGATAAACCCGAAGCTAATATAGATAGAGTTAAAACAGGTCTTACCGAAAACGGACTTCTTCCCGAAGAATGGGGTGGAGACGCAATAGTTTGTCCCGTATCTGCAAAAACTGGAATGGGTTTTGACGAACTTTTAAGTAACGTAAATCTCGTTGCCGAAATTCAAGATTTAAAGGCAAATCCCGATAGAAAAGCTAAGGGTGTAGTTATTGAAGCAAAGCTCGATCAAAGCAAAGGTCCTATCGCTACTATTCTAGTTCAAAA
Source organism: Christensenellaceae bacterium (assembly GCA_045639245.1). Classification (GTDB taxonomy): domain Bacteria; phylum Bacillota; class Clostridia; order Christensenellales; family Borkfalkiaceae; genus UBA1259. Next base: position 108,955 of record JAZUCS010000042.1, on the reverse strand, counting down.
CGGAACGTTAAAGATTGGTGATAGCGTAATCGTTGGTACGGTAACTGGTAAAATCAGAGCAATGAGCGACGACAAGGGTAGAAAAGTTTCTCAAGCAGGTCCTTCAACTCCCGTATCTATTATGGGGCTTGAAGCTGTGCCAGAAGCTGGCGATATTCTTTTTGCGGGAGAAGAAGATAAGCTCATTAAGATGGTTGCTGAAGAAAGAAGAAATAAAGAAAGAGAAAATATGATTAAAGCTTCTCAAAAAGTTTCTTTAGACGATGTGTTCAGTAAGATTGCCGAAGGAGAAATGAAAGTTCTTAATATGATTGTAAAGGCCGACGTTCAAGGTTCAGTTGAAGCAGTAAAACAATCAATGGAAAAACTTTCAAACGCAGAAGTTAGAGTAAACGTAATTCACGCAGCTGCAGGAGCTATTAAAGAATCGGATATTATGCTTGCAGAATCTTCAAGTGCAATCATAATCGGCTTTAACGTTCGTCCTGATTCTAATGCAAAACAAATTGCTGAACGCAGTGGTATTGACATTAAGCTTTACAGAGTAATTTACGAAGCTATAGAAGACGTTGAAAAGGCGCTTAAAGGTATGCTTGCACCCAAGTTTACTGAAATTTATCTCGGGAAAGCAGAAGTTAGAGAAGTATTTAAAATTTCAGGCGTTGGTCAAGTTGCAGGTTCGTACGTTGTTGAAGGTAAGATTGCTAGAAACAGTAAACTTAGAATTTATCGTGACGACGTTATGATTTGTGAAGGAAACGTTCTCCAACTTAAGAGATTTAAAGACGATGTTAAGGAAGTTAACCAAGGCTTTGAATGTGGTATTTCAATTGAGAAATTTAACGATATTAAGGTTGGCGACTTTATAGAAAGCTATCAAGTAGAAGAGAGTAGAGATTAATGATTAAAAAAAGAGGTGGAGCTAATAGACAGGAAAGGCTTAATTCTGAACTTCAAAAGGAAATTTACGAAATTATTTCAAGAAGATTAAAAAATCCTTTAGTTACTGAAATGTTTTCCGTTCTAAAGGTGGATTGTGCTAAAGATTTATCCTTTGCCAAAGTTTATATTAGTATTTATTCTAAAGATCCGATAAAGAGTCAAAACACTTTTTCAGCTATCAATTCAGATGCTAAAAAGATTAGGCACGAACTTTCTAAAAGTATGATTTTAAGAACTGTTCCAGAACTTCGTTTTGTTTTAGACGATTCTATGGAATATAGCGATAAAATTAATAAAATTTTTAAACAAATAGAACAAGGTGAAAAACTTGATTAATCTAAAATCGGCAAAAGAGATTGGAGAAAGATTGAAAAAAGAAAAAAGCGTTGCGGTAATTTTTCATATCCGTCCCGATGGGGACGCGATAGGGAGTGCCGTTGCGCTTTATCTCGGTTTAAATAAAATTGGCGTTAATACACAGTTGTTTTGTGCAGACGTTATTCCTAGTAAATTCTTTTTTCTTCCAGAAACGGACAAGATAAGAGGAAATATTGTCGGAGATTTTTCCGCCATGGTTTCCGTTGACTGTGGTGAAATAAATAGAATGGGCGACTTTGCTGAAGTTTTTGATAAGCACCCAAATAGTTATAATATTGATCACCATATTTCAAATACGAGGTTTGCAAAAATTAATTACGTTTGCGACAACCCGTCAAATTCCGAAAACGTTTTTGAAATATTAAATGAAATTGGCGTTGAAATAGATTCAGTTATTGCGAATTATCTATTAATGGGCTTAATAACCGATACTGGTGGCTTTAGGCATAAAGGCGTAAAGAGTTCTTCCTTCGTAAAGGCAGGAGCATTGGTGGAAAAAGGCGCAGATCCTAACGCGATATATTTTAACTGCTTTTCTAGGCAATCAAAAAATAGGGCAACTTTATATGGCAACGTCGTTTCAAAAATAAGATATTTTTTAGACGATAGGTTGGCAGTGGCTTCTGTTTTTCAAAAAGATTTGGAAAAATCGGGAGCAAAGGTTTCAGATACCGAAGGTATAATTGATTTCGTTATGGGTATAGACGGAGTAGAAGTAGGAGTTTGTGTACTTGAAACTAGCGTAAATAAGTTTAAAATAAGCTTTAGAGGAAAGGATACTGACGTTAATGCAATTGCATTGACATTTGGCGGTGGAGGACACAAATTCGCTAGTGGTTGTCAACTTCAAGGCGAATATGAAGAAGTTGTTGATAGAATTTGCTATGCGGTAAAAGTGAACCTAAGGGATTAACATGAAAGGATTTATTAATTTATTAAAACCTGAAGGAATGAGCTCTGCGTTTGCCGTTGGGGCGGTAAAGAAAAAATTTAATCTTCCATGTGGACATATGGGCACGTTAGACCCCATGGCTTCGGGAGTTTTACCTGTTGGCATACATAAAACTTCAAGGATGTTTAATTATCTTTTGGACAAGAAGAAAACTTACGAAGCAGAATTCACGTTTGGATATTCTACAGACACTCTAGACGTTACGGGTGTAAAGGAAAGAGAAACGAGTTTTATTCCATCGATCGAGCAGATAAAGGGTGTTTTAAAAGATTTTATTGGAGAAATAGATCAGCTTCCACCCAAATACTCGGCTAAATGTATTGATGGAAAAAGAGGTTACGAGCTTGCGAGAAAGGGGATAGATTTTAAACTTGAAACAAGAAAAGTACATGTTTTAGATTTAGTTTTGACGGGACAAACTGGTGAAAATTCTTTTACGTTTATGATTGATTGCAAAGGGGGGACATATATTCGTTCTCTTGCAAGAGATATAGCGCTCAAAACGGGGTCACTTGCTGTAATGAGCAAGCTTAAAAGAACAGCTTCTGGTATTTTTAACTTTGATAATGGAGTTTCTGTAGAAGAGTTTAAGGCTTGTACGAATCCAGAAAAATATTTGATTTCACCTGAAAACGCTGTGGATTTCGAAAAAATAATTTTATCTAATTATGAAGCCCAAAGAATTTTAAATGGCTTATTTGATCGCTACGATTTAAAAGACGGTGTTTATAGGGTATATAACGAACGAGAGTTTTGGGGTATTGGGTCGGTTAAAAAAGGAATACTTAAGATTGATGCATATATCAGATAAAAAAAATTCGGTGGTTTTGGCATTAGGTTACTTTGATAGTGTTCATATAGGGCATAGAGAGGTTATAAGAAGGGCAAAACAACAGGCAGAAAAATTTAATAACAAACTTGTAGTTTTTACATTTGCGGGGAATTTAAGGGCATTTATAGGTGGTGGAAAACAAAAGTTTGTCTTTACACCTAGCGAAAGGGAACAACTTTTACTAGGGTTAGGGGCAGACGAGGTTTGTTTTGCACCGGTAAATAAAGAATTTTTGTCACTCACTAAGGAAGAGTTTTTAGATAAACTTAACGACCTTTACGATATTAAATGTTACGTTTCAGGTAACGATTATCGTTTTGGTAAGGGCGCTTGTGGAGATGTTGAGTATTTAGCTAGATATGCAAAAAGCAAACATCAATCGGTAATTATCGTGGAAGGTGTTTTGTGGGATAATGAAAGAGTTTCTACAACGGGCATAAAGGAGCTTTTATTAAATGGTGAAATTGACAAAGCGAACGTGCTTTTAGGGTCAAAATACTTTGTTAAGGGTGAAGTGGTTCATGATAGAGGCGTTGGTAAAAAGTTGGGTTACCCTACGGCAAATCTTGAAATAAAAGAAGAAAGACAACATTTAAAAAACGGCGTTTATAGTGGTTGGGCGATGGTTGGAGATGAAAAATACCTTGCGGTTATTAATTACGGTTCTCGCCCTACTTTTAGTGATGAAAAGGTAGTTATTGAAGCTCATCTTATTGATTTTTCACAAAACTTATACGGAAAACAATTAACGGTGTTTTTTGATGGTTTTATTAGAGATATAAAAACTTTTAAGTCGGAAATAGAGTTGAAAGAGCAATTAAAAAAAGACGTAGATTACGTGGTGAAAAAACATGATTAAATTTGGGCCGAGTGGAAATTCACTTGCTTTTAGTTTAGCTGGGAATAGCAAAACAGAACAAACACCTAAATGGTTAAAGGATATGGGGCTTGATTGTTTCGAATATTCTTTTGGTAGAGGTGTTAATATTAGTGATGAAAAAGCGGAAAGTATAGGTAAAATATTTAGAGAGTACGATATTGAAATATCTGTTCACGCACCTTATTATATTAATCTGGCTAACCCTAATGAGGAAATGGTAGAAAAGTCGTACGGCTATATTATCGATTCTGCTAAAAAGGCTAAAAAGTTTGGCTCGAAAAGGGTTATTTTTCATCCTGCAAGTCAAGGTAGGATGAAAAGAGAAGAAGCGGTAGAACTCACTAAAAAAAGACTGGAAATTTTAAGAGATAAAATTTATCTTGAGAAATTAGATGATATTATATATTGTCCAGAAACAATGGGTAAATCAGCTCAAATAGGAACGATTGAAGAGATTACCTATTTTTGCGAAACGGATAAAATTTTCATACCAGCAGTGGATTTTGGACACGTTAATGCGAGAGAGTGTGGAAGCTTAAAAACTAAAGATGATTTTAAAAATCGTCTAGTTTATATGATAGAAAAGTTAGGCTTTGAAAAAATGGAGCATTTCCATATTCATTTTTCGAAAATAGAATATACGGCAAAAGGAGAGGTTAGACATTTAACTTTCGAAGACACTCAATACGGGCCGGAATTTGCTCCGTTAGCTGAAGCTCTCAAAGAACTTGAATTGAAACCTTACGTTATATGCGAGTCGGCAGGGACGCAAGATATAGATGCAAGAGAAATGAAAAGGCTATATTTTCTATAAAAAGCAGTTGTAGCTTATATAAAGGGATTAAAAACGAATTGACTAATTATAAAAAATTTGGTAAAATAAATTAGTAAGGTATGTTGAATCAAGATTTAAGTGAAAAGGCGTATTTTTTTGCCAATAGAACGGATAGATTTTATTATTCAGGTAAAGATATTGCAGAAGGGTATTTTCTTGTAGGAAAACAAAAAGCGTATTTTACTGATGCAAGATATTTTGCTGATGCAAAAAGGGATTTTAAAAATACCGATATTCTTCCTGTTTTATTAAATGGAATTGAAACAGTTAAATCATTTATTCAAGAAAACAAGATTAAAAAGATTATTACCGATTTTGATAAACTTAGTGTGTCAGAATATTGCGAACTGTTAACCGTTGCTATGGTTGAAGATGGAAAGCAAGAATTATTCAATCAAAGAGAAGTTAAAACGGATAAGGAAATCGGCTACATTAAAAAAGCGTGTAAGATAGCTCAGAAAGCCTATTATTCAGCAATAAAACAAGTTAGGACAGGTATGTCTGAGCTTGAATTAAAAGAAATTATTGAAAAAGAGATTTTACGCTTAGGGGCAGACGGCGTGGGGTTTGAAACAATAGTTGCTTTTGATAAAGGTTCGGCAGTTCCTCACCACGTTACTGGAAAAACCAAGTTAAAGAGAAATAGTGTTATTCTGGTAGATATGGGTGCAAAATATAAAGGCTATATTTCAGATCTAACAAGAACGGCATTTTTTGGAAATCCAAGTAAAAAGTTTTTAACTGTTTACGGAGCAGTTCTTAAGGCAAACGAGTTAGCGGAAGAAATAATTGTTTCCGGTATGACTACGGATAAGGCGGATGCTGTAGCTAGAGATTACCTAAAAGACAAAGGATTAGATAGATATTTCATACACTCATTAGGGCACGGTGTGGGGCTTGAAGTTCACGAAGCGCCAACACTTTCTCCCAACAAAAGCACAGTATTAAGAGATGGGGCAGTTTTTACGATAGAACCAGGCGTTTATATTGAAGATAGCTTTGGTGTAAGGATTGAAGATACCGTATTGTTAAGGGATGGAAAAGTTGAAAAACTTTTTAATGATAATAAAAAATTATTAATAATAAAAGACAAAAGTTAAGGAGAAAAAAATATGATTTCAGCAGGCGATTTTAGAAAAGGGGTAACGTTTGATTTTGAAGGAATGGTTTATACTATAGTTGATTTCCAACACGTTAAACCCGGCAAGGGAGCTGCGTTCGTAAGAACCAAGATGAAGGACGTTATGGATGGTAAAGTTTTAGAAAAAACTTGGAACCCAACCGAAAAAATTCAAGAAGCAACTATCGTTACCAAGAATATGACCTATTCTTATTACGATGGCGACCAATTCTATATTTTTATGGAGGACGACACTTTTGAGCAAGTAGAACTTGCATACGATCAATGTGAAGAGGCTCTTAAATATATTAAGGAAGGCGATCACGTTATTGTTAAGTTCTTTAAGGGCGTACCTTTCTCAGTAGAATGCGATAACTTTGTAGTATTACAAGTTACTAAGGCTGACCCTGCAGTTAAGGGTAATACCGCTACTAATACTACCAAGAAAGCAACTCTCGAAACTGGAATTACTATTGACGTGCCTATGTTCGTTGAAGAAGGTGAATACATTAGAGTAGATACCAGAACGGGAGAATACATGGAAAGGGTTAAAGGCTAAATCTTTAATTAAACGACGATACCCGCAAGTTTCTTGCGGGTATATTAATATTTTTATTAATTAATTGCAGTAGAAGGGAGAAAACATGAAAACTGCGCTAATCACAGGTGCTTCTGGCGCTATTGGAAGGGAAACAGTTAGAACTTTTGTTAAAAACGGATATTTTGTTACTGCGCAATATAATTTAAACAGCTTAGGGGTTTTATCTTTAATTGAGGAACTTGAGAAGGAAGGATATTCAGCAATGGTACGTCCTATTCAAGCCGATTTTTCAATAAAAGGGGAAGCGGAACGGCTTTTTAAAGAACATGTTAAAACATTTAAACATATCGACGTGTTGATTAATAACGCAGGTATTGACCTTTATAAACAAGCGCAGGATACCACAGAAGAAGAGTGGGATAAACTTTTTAATGTTAATCTTAAGGCTTGCTATCTTTTAACTAAAGAAGCGCTTAACGGGATGATTGAGAAAAAAAGTGGTAAAATATTGTTTGTTTCGTCAATTTGGGGGCAAGCAGGAGGTAGCTTAGAAAGCTGTTATTCTGCAACAAAGTCGGCACTTATTGGATATGCTAAAGCGCTCGCAAAGGAAGTTGGCCCTTCAAATATTAACGTTAACTGTGTTTGCCCTGGGGTTATTCGTTCGGCAATGAACGAAGGTTTTACTAAAGAAGAGATGCAAGAAATTATTTATAAAACGCCGTTGGGAAGAATAGGTGAACCAAATGAAATTGCTGAACTTATATACTTTTTATGTGGTGAAAAAGCTAGTTTTATTACCGGTCAAGCAATAATTTGTGACGGAGGATTTATTCTTTAAAGTAAAATATAAAATATTAAAAAAAACTTTGATTAATTAAATCAAAGTTTTTTTAATTTATGCTTTACATGATTAATTGGATAAGCATTGATTCGCCATAAATAGGGGAAGCGGAAATTTTCCATCTATTCTTTTTTGAAAGACTTTTTGCTATTGAAAGCCCTAAACCACTACCACCTAAATCTCTTGCTCTTGATTCATCTGCACGATAAAACCTTTCAAAAATTCTATCTTTATCTTCTATACAAACGTTACAACCTTTATTAAACACGGAGAGTATAATTTTACTGCTTTCTTTTTTAAGTGATATAACTATTTCTGTGTCTTTTGATGAATACTTTACAGCGTTGTCAACTAATATTTCACATATTTTGCAAAAGTCTTCCCTTGAACCCGTGGCGGTAATTTGTTCATCAATATCAAATTTTAGAAATTTGCCTTTTTCAAAAGCAACAGCGTCGAAGGGCAACGTTATTCTTAGAACGGCTTCAGAAGCGGAGAAATTTTCTCTTTTTTTGGAAACGCTGTTTTCGTCCAGTCTACTCAGAATTAATAAATCGTTTACCAACACACTCATTCGATCTGATTGAGTTTTAATGTTATCAACATATTCGTTGCATTCATAATTTTTTATAACGTCGGCATTAGCTGAAATTATTGTAACTGGAGTTTTAAGTTCGTGGCTAACGTCTGATATAAACTGTCGTTGCTTAAACAACGTTTCATTAATAGGTTGAAAAACCCAAAAGGAAAACAACCAGGTTAATATTCCCAAAACAATAAAAGTGATGAACATAGTTATTAATAGATTGTTAATGTTTTGACGATAAACATATATAGCAGCTGAAAAATCTCCTGCAACTATTGTTTGAGGTACTCCGCTGGTAAAAGAAATTTTGTAGTAAATATTTCCAATCGATCCAAGTGGGTAACGGCGAGAAAGAGCATTTTCCGTGATTATCATAATTTCGCCTTTGCTAAACCCGAGCGATTTATTGGTTATTACGGAAAATACACCATTAGTATGATTATAGTATGATATAGTTGCTGCAAAATGATTGTGCGAATATGAAACAAGGTCTTGGTCGGCAAAAATTTCTATTTCTGAGAGTTTATTGGCAATTTCGTGCTCTAAGGAATTTTTAAGAGCAAAGCGCATTATAGCAAAAAAACAGGTCAAAAAAATAAAAATAGCCGATAGGGTAAATATTAAGAATTTTGTTTTTGATTTTCTAATCATTATTATTGTTTCCTAAAGTGTAACCTATGCCTCTAACCGAGCGAATTTCTGTTTTCGAGTTTATTGCGCTTAACTTTCTTCTTAAAAAAGAAACGTAAACTTCAACTGTATTGTATTCAGCTTCTGAATCAAAACCCCAAATTTTTTCAATAATACGCTCTTTATCAACTGTTTTTTGAGGAGAAAGCATTAAAATTTCTAAAATTTGAAACTCTTTTTTACCTAAAGAGATTTTTTCTTTATCTCTTATTAAAGTGTAAGTGTCCCTATCAAGGACTATATCATTATATAGCAATTCACTTCCGGTAAAATTACTTTTTCTGCGTAAAAGCGCCTTAATTCTTGCCAAAAGCTCGTCCGTTGAAAAAGGCTTTGTTAAGTAGTCGTCTGCTCCAGCGTTTAGCCCTTCTATTTTATCAGCTACCTCTGATTTTGCAGTGAGCAATAAAATGGGCGTATCTATTTTTTTAGTTCTGAGTTTTTTAACCAGAGTGATTCCATCCATTTTTGGCATCATTACGTCTATAATTATAAGATCGTATATGCCTGAAAGAACATAATCAAGCCCCGATTCTCCATCGTACGCTCCGTCTACCGAATAGTTATTTTGTTTTAATATTGAAGCAAGAGCAGAAACTAATTGCTTTTCATCGTCAATAATTAAAATATTCATAATTAAATTATACAAATAAAGTATTGAAAGTTACTTTAAAATTTTTTTAAAAACTTAAGTTTTTTCAATAATTTTTCAATAATTGAATGTTATTATCAAATTGTAAAGGATAATATACCTTTACCATAAATATAGTTCATACTCTCAATAAACTTTTTCCTTGGGTTAAGCACCGTAGTAAGCGGTGCTTTTCCTTTTATAAAAAACCGCAATAGATTGCGGTTTTAATAGTTTACATCAATGGAATACTTGCTAAAAAATTTATATCTTCACGGTTTTTCGCATCGCCTTCGGCTAAAACGAATAATCTTTGAGTTACCGTTCCACCTGCTTTTTTAACTATTTCTTCTAAGCCTTTTAAACTTTCACCGGTAGAAATAACGTCGTCAACTATAGCGACGTTTTTATTTTTTAAAATATCTACGTCGTGCTTAGAAAGGTGAAGTTCTTGTGCCTTGCCTGTGGTGATTGAAGAGCCGTATGTTATTGAAATACCATCTTGCATATAAAGTTTTTTTGATTTTCTTGCTACGGCATAAAAAGAGTGATTTAATTCTCTAGCAACAACGTGAGTTAACTGAAGCCCTTTTGATTCTGCAGTAATAATAACGTCTGCAGTAACTAATTTAGCTAATTCTTTTCCGCAATGCTCTGTCATTTCAGGGGCACCGTGGAGATTGAAAAAAGCAATTTTTATACTTGAGGGGAGTTCTAAAATGGGAAGTTCGGCAACGTATCCCTTAATATCTACTTTTAATGTTTTATCCATAGCTTGAAATCCTTTATTTTTTTAGTATTTTAACACAAAATATTAAGTTTGTCCATAGTAAAAATCATATATTTATCGGCTACGGCATATTTTTAAGAGAAAGATGAAAGGAGTTTGTATGAATTTTTTTGATAAGAGCGTTGATTTTACCGTAAAACATTTAAAAAGTAGTGCTTATACAGGGCTTCATTCACAAACGGTCAAACAAAGACTTGAACAGTATGGCGAAAATAAACTTAAAGAAAAAAAACAGGTTGGTTTAGTTAAAAAGGCATTTAATGCATTAAAAGAACCAATGCTTATTATTTTACAGTTTGCTTTAATAATCGCGCTTGGCACGGGTATAGGGCAAGCGTTAAAAACAGGAAAGGGTGATTTTTCTGAGTGCATAGGCATTTTAGGTGCAATTCTTCTTTCAGTTTTTATTACACTTATAATGGAAGGAAGCTCGGAAAGAGCATTTTATGCATTGGGTAAAATTTACGATAATACTCCTGTAAAAGTAATTAGAGATGGAACGGTAATATTGGTGGGGTCTTCACTCGTAACCGTGGGCGACGTTATTTTGGTTGAAAGTGGCGATAAAATTATTGCAGATGGTCTTTTAATTGAAAGTAATTCCTTATGGGTTGATGAGTCTGCTTTAACTGGTGAAAGTAATCCTTCGCAAAAAGAGGCAGGTGTGGTTATGAAACCGTCAACACCTCTTGCCGAGAGAAAAAATAGTTTATATTCAGGTACTTTCGTAACGGCAGGTAATGCAAAAATGATTGTCACTGCCGTTGGAGATAATACGGAAATAGGAAAAATTGCAGGCGGTTTAACTGAAAATAAAACAATCTTATCGCCTCTTGAACAAAAACTATCTAAGTTAGGTAAAATAATAACAGTAATAGGTGTAGTAACTTCGTTGGTGGTTTTTGCGCTTTCCGTTATAAGATTAACGTTATCTGGCACGCTTGATTTTAATGGGGTTCAAGAACTTTTTATTTCGTCTGTAATATTAATCGTTGCAGCAGTTCCCGAAGGGCTTCCTACGATAGTTGCAGTATCTCTTGCGCTTAACATGATAAAGTTAGCAAAGGAAAACGCACTTATAAAAAAGATGGTGGCAAGCGAAACTGCCGGTGCGGTAAGTGTAATTTGCTCAGACAAAACGGGGACTCTCACGCAAAATAAAATGAAGGTTGAAACCATTTGCAATGGTGCTTATTGTTATACCTTAGATAAAGGATTTAGTGAATATTTACTTGAAAACTTTATATGTAACTCTACGGCTAAGGTGGTTGAGAATAACGGCAAACACGAATTTTTCGGTAATGGTACGGAGTGTGCGCTTTTACAATGTTTATACGAGAGCGGAAAAAAGGAAGAGCTTCAAACCTATAAGAAACGATATGAAATGGTGGAAAGAGAGCCTTTTTCAAGTGAAAAAAAATATATGATAACAACTATTTATGCAGATGGTAATAAAAGAAAACTACTTAAAGGTGCGCCAGAGAAAGTGCTTCCACTTTGCGATTTAACTTTAATGCAGAAAAACGAGTTGTTAAATGAAATAGGGCAAAAGCAAAAGCGTGCAAGGAGAATTATATGTTTTGCTCACGCTGATGATAATACTAAGTATACTTTTGACGGATATGCATCTATAGTTGATCCTGTTAGGCCAGATGTTAAGCAAGCTATAGAACAATGTAAAAGAGCAGGAATAAAAGTTAAAATGTTAACGGGGGATAACCTTTTAACGGCTCGCGCAGTTGCTGAAGAACTTCAAATTGCGTGGGATAGCAATCAAGTGGTATTAGCTTCGGATATTGAAGGGCTAGATGACAAAGCGCTTCAAAAAGTTTTATCAAAAATCACAGTGATAGCAAGAAGTACTCCAGCTGTAAAACTGCGTGTAGTAAAGGCGTTAAAGGAGATGGGGGAAGTAGTGGCAGTTACTGGCGATGGTATAAACGACGCTCCTGCTATTAAGCATGCAGACGTTGGTATTGCTATGGGTAAAAGCGGAAGTGAAATTAGTAAAGAAGCTTCCGATGTGGTGTTACTAGACGATAGTTTTGCTACAGTTGTTAAAGCCATATCTTTTGGTAGAAACGTTTATAAAAATCTACAGCGCTTTATTTTGTTTCAATTATCAGTGAATTTATCGGCTTTGTTGTTTATAACGATAACCGTTATATTTGGATTGGAAACACCGTTTAACACCTTTCAATTGCTTTGGATAAACGTTATAATGGATGGTCCGCCCGCTCTTACTTTAGGCATGGAAGGAGCAGACAGAAATCTTATGAAGGGGAAACCTGTTAAGCGAACTGACAGCATAGTAAGCTTGAAAATGTTAATTCGAATAGTTTTTAATGGTGTATTCGTAGCAACGATTATGGTTTTACAGCATTTATTTAATTTTCTCAACGTATCAAAAACAGAAGAAACCAACGCGTTATTTACCTTATTTATTTCTTTTCAACTATTTAACGCCTTTAATTCACGAGAACTTGGTGGAGAAAGCATTTTTAAAGGGGCGTCGAAGAATAAAATTATGGCGTATACCTTTCTCGCAGTATTTTTGTTACATTTTATGATAGTTCAATTGTTACCGTGGGTGTTTTCGGTAAATCCGATGAGCTTAAAATCGTGGATAAAAATACTATTGACAGCTTCATCAATAATTTTCTTTTCGGAAGTTGCTAAATTATTATTCAACCCTTTGATTAGAAAAAAACAACAAATCGTAAATAAAAAGTAAAACGGAGCGTAAACTAAAACTGTATGTCTATTATAAATTTAACGGAAAGCGAATATAACAAGGATAATTTATTTTATCTGCAGTCTTCTCTCTCAGAACTGTTTTTAAACACTAGGTGTTCAGTAGAAGAAATAGAAATGGGAAAAAGGATGAAATTATCAGTAGTATGCCCCGAATTTTATTCAGATGTAATTTACGCTGAAATTATTGATAAAGTCGCAGAAATTATAGTAATAAAGTATAAATATGAATTTTTTAAGAAAAACATATCGATATCTGGGCTTAACGTAGAAGAAAGGGAAATTTTGCTTGCCAGTTTAATTGCTGCTGATTTAGAAGATGATAAAAAATACGTGATTGAGAGATTAAAAAGTCAAACGGAAATTGCTATTGATGGATTTTTCACCTTTCGATTGCGAGCTCTTAAAAATAAATGGGAAGACATTGTGTCTTACATGCCACAGTATTTTATAAACAATCAATTAAAAGACTTCATAACCTACCTTATAGAAAACAAGAAAAGCAGGGTGTACGTAGATTGTGGAAAAGTCTATGACTCGCATTTTAAAAGATTAAGACGAAGCGCACTATTATCGGGCGACAACGTTAAGATTATTAGGGAAATTTTACTGTCAAATTGTGGTGAAGTGGAAATTTCAGGCAAGATTCCAGAAGCAGACGAAAAATATATTAAACAGTTTTACGGAGATAAAATATTTTTTTCCCAAGGATATTATTCTTAAAAGAGTTGACAAAAACGCATAATTAGTTTACAATTGATGTAAATAAATATGCTGTCACAATGCGGACAAGTAGCGTCTTTTTATTCATAAAGAGAGTGGGGATAAGGTGAGAGCCCTGTTGAAGGAAAAAGAAATGCGAAACCACCGTGTTAGGCGGGTTAGCAAAGCCTTGATTTTGCAAAAGAGAGGTCGTTTTTTAACGACAAATAAGGTGGAAACGCGGAAAATATTCGTCCTTATGCTTCAGAGCATAAGGATTTTTTTATAAGGAGAAAAATATGAAAATTACACTTAAAGATGGTTCGTTTATTGAATACGAAGCTCCAATTACCGTTGCGGAAATTGCAGGCAATATATCTGAAGGTTTGCTCAGAAACGCTGTTTGTGGTAAAGTAAACGGTGAACTTGTTGACCTTTCATTCGTGGTGGAAAAGGACTGTGAACTTCAAATTATTACGCTTAAAGATAAAGAAGGTTTGCAAGTTTATCGTCATACGACTTCGCACGTGCTTGCACAAGCAGTTAAGAATATTTTTCCAACAAGTAAGCTTGCAATAGGGCCTACGGTTGAAAATGGATTTTATTACGATATTGAATTTAAAACTCCAATTACTCAAGATGATTTAGTTAAAATTGAAAAGGAAATGGAGAAAATAATAAAAAGCGACCTTCCAATTGAAAGGCTTGTTTATGGAAAAAGAGATTCTCTAAAGATTTTTAAGGATTTTTCCGAGCCTTATAAGGTAGAACTCGTTCACGATTTACCTGCAGGTAGTGTAATTTCATTTTATAAACAGGGAGATTTTATGGATTTATGCCGTGGTCCACATCTTCCTTCAACTGGAAAGATTAAAGCGTTTAAGCTTACTTCAGTTACAGGTGCGTATTGGCGTGGTGATGAAAAGAACAAAATGCTTACGCGTATTTATGGAACTGCTTTTGCTAAGAAGAGTGAGCTTGAAGAATATCTTACTGCTTTAGAAGAAGCTAAAAAGAGAGACCATAATAAACTCGGTAGAGAACTCGGTATTTTTATGACGGAAGACGTTGTAGGACAAGGTTTACCACTTTTAATGCCTAAGGGTGCTAAAATTATGCAAATACTCACTCGTTTTGTTGAGGACGAGGAGGAAAGAAGAGGGTTCATGATTACACGCACCGCAAATATGGCAAAGAACGATCTTTATCGTATTTCTGGGCACTGGGATCATTATAGGGATAAAATGTTCATTATAGGAGATGAGAATTCTGCTGATGCTATGGCGCTTCGTCCTATGACTTGTCCTTTCCAATATCAGATTTATAAAAACGGGTTAAAAAGTTATAGAGATTTACCCTGTAGATATTCCGAAACGGCAACCCTATTTAGAAATGAAGCAAGTGGTGAAATGCACGGGTTAATCCGTGTTCGTCAGTTTACTCTTTCAGATGGGCATATCGTTTGCACGCCTGAACAAATTGAAGAGGAATTTAAGCGTTGTTTAGACCTTTCATATTATTTCTTAGATTGTCTTGGAATGAGAGAGGACGTAACTTTCCGTTTCTCTAAGCGTGGTAAGAATAATAAGGAAAAATATATCGATAACGATAAGGCTTGGGATGAAACGGAAGCGTTGATGAAAAAGATTTTAGATAACATTGGTTTAGAGTACGTAGAAGCGGAGGATGAAGCAGCTTTCTATGGTCCTAAGCTTGACGTTCAGTCTAAAAACGTTTATGGTAAGGAAGATACCATTATCACTATTCAAATTGACTTTGCGGCATCACATTCTTTTGATATGACTTATATTGACGAAAACGGTGAAAAGCAATATCCTTTCGTTATCCATAGAAGTTCTATAGGATGCTATGAAAGAACTCTCGCAATGCTTATCGAAAAATATGCAGGGGCTTTCCCATTCTGGATTTGTCCCGTTCAAGTTAAAGTTTTAAGCTTAACCGAAAGAACGGCAGATTACGCTAAAGAAATTGTAGAAAAATTGAAGCTTGCAGGTTTGAGAGCAGAAGCTGATGTTAGAAACGAAAAACTTGGCTACAAAATTCGTGAAGCACAACTTGAAAAAATTCCTTATATGCTTATCGTTGGCGATAAGGAAAAAGAAGAAAATAAAGTTTCCGTTCGTTCAAGAAAAGAGGGCGATTTAGGTGTTATGAGTTTAGATGAAATTACCGCTAAACTCGTTGAAGAAGAAAAAAGCAAAAAAGCGTAGTTACTATATAAAATTGTTATAAAAAAACGGACTTAATTCTTAAGTCCGTTTTTTAGTTACATTATTTTACATATAAAACAAGCAAATACGTTGGAAACTAACCCTGCGAAAAGGGAAATTATAATTGGTAATGTAAGATTTCTTTTCTTACACCCTGCAAAATATACACTTGCGATATAGAAAACAGTTTCTGATGAGCCGTATATTACGCATGCGCAACGAGAAAGATAACTATCAACACCATACGTGTTGAAAATTTCTGATAGAGTTGCCAACGCACCGCTCCCCGAAAAAGGCTTAATTAGTACTAAAGGCGTTAATTCGCTGGGGATGCCTAAAAAGGAAAAAAAGGGTGATGAAATCTTGCATAAAAAGGCTGTCAAACCACTTGCCTCAAAAAGATTAGTTAAAATAAAGATGCAAACTAGATAGGGGAAAAGATTTGTGGCTAAAGATATTGCGCCCTTCGAACCTTCCACGAAAGAATCGTACAGTTTAACTTTCTTTAATACTGCAAAACCAAAAATTAATAAAAATAAAATGGGAATAATGTATTGCATATTTACCTTTTTATAAAAGTTTTAACTAAAACTATTCCTACTATCGAAGAAATTAGCGTAGCTAAAATGGTTGGAAGTATTATATCGGAGGAAGTGGCTGATCCCATAGACGTTCTAAGCGCCAAAACGGACGATGGTATAAGTTGAACGCTTGTAGCATTTATTACGAAAAACATTGCAACGGCATAGTCGCTATTTTTGTCTTTATCAAGTTCTTTTATGGCGTTAATGCCCATAGGGGTTGTTGCTCCACTTACACCTAAAATATTTGCGGAAATATTAAGAGCCATATAATTATTTGCTTTATCTTCTACCTTTCCAAAAAGAAGTTTATTCATTGGGCGAAGCAATTTAGCAAATTTGTTTGCAAGACCCGTTTTTTCCATAATATTAAACACACCTAGCCACACAGCATATACTACAACTAGTTTTAAGGTTAAATCGAGGGCGCTTTGTCCACCTGCTAACATTGAGGAAAGCAGAGCTTCAGGAGATGTTATGAGCAACATAATAGTGCAAACACAGAGAGAAAAAGAGAAAATTATATTCATAAAATAACTTTATGATAAAAACTTCTTGAATATGAAAGAAAAATATGATAAAATATACTATCGGAAACTCTAAAAGAGGTGTTAACTATGAAAGAAAAATATTATATAACTACAGCCATTGCATACACTTCAAGTAAACCACATATTGGCAACACTTACGAAGCTATACTTACCGATTGTCTTGCAAGGTTTAAAAGATATCAAGGGTACGACGTTTTGTTTCAAACGGGTACGGACGAGCATGGTCAAAAAATTGAAGAAAAGGCTAAAGAAGCAGGGAAAACACCCCAACAGTTCGTTGATGGAGTTGCTGAAGAAATAAAAAGAATTTGGGACTTGGTTGGTGTTTCTTACGATAAATTTATAAGGACAACCGATACTTATCACGAAAAACAGGTTCAAAAAATATTTAAAAAACTCTATGAACAAGGCGATATTTATAAAGGCGCATACGAGGGGTGGTATTGTACTCCATGCGAATCTTTTTGGACAAATAGCCAAATTAAAGATGGCAAATGCCCTGACTGTGGCAGACCTCTTCAAAAAGCTGAAGAAGAAGCATACTTTTTTAAGATGAGTAAATATGCAGATAAACTTTTAGTGCATTATAATGAAAACCCTGATTTTATTATTCCATTTTCTCGCAAAAACGAAATGGTTAATAATTTTATTAAACCAGGGCTTCAAGATCTTTGTGTTTCAAGAAGTTCTTTTAAGTGGGGAATTCCCGTTGATTTTGATGACAAACACGTTGTTTACGTTTGGCTTGATGCATTAACCAATTATATTACCGGCGTAGGGTACGATGCTGATGGTAATAATGATGATAAATACAATAAATATTGGCCGGCAAACGTTCACGTTATTGGCAAAGATATTATAAGATTCCACACAATTTATTGGCCTATTTTCCTAATGGCATTAGGAGTTCCACTACCCAAACAAGTTTATGGACACGGATGGCTTTTGCAAGACGGCGATAAAATGAGTAAATCTAAGGGCAACGTTATGTATGCGGACGATTTAGTAGATTTCTTTGGGAAAGATGCCGTTAGGTATTACGTAACTTCCGCTATGCCACAGGATAACGACGGGTTGATTTCTTGGCAAATGATTATTGATACGGTAAACGCTGAACTTGTTAATGTTTTTGGTAACCTTGTAAACAGAACGGTTGCTATGATAAACAAGTATTTTGGTGGAACTGTTAGCAATTACGGAATTGAAGAAAGTTTTGATATTGAACTGAAAAACCTTGCAACAAGTTTGGTGGAAAAAGTTTCTAAAAAAATGGATGAATTTAAGGTTTCTGATGCGTTGAGTGAAATATTTACACTTTTTAGAAGGGCGAATAAATATATAGACGAAACTACACCTTGGGTTTTAGCTAAAGACGAAAGTAAAAAAGAAAGACTTTCAACCGTTTTATACAATCTTTCAGAAGCTATCATTATTGGTGCGTCGTTGCTTTCAAGTTTCATACCCGATAGTGCTGAAAAAACGTTGAAAGCGTTTAACGTTTCTGTTCGAGAATACGAAAAACTTGATAAGTTTGGCGTAAGTAATAGCATAACGGCTTTATCTGAAACAGAAAAACTCTTTGATAGAATCGACGGCGTAGAAATGATGAAAAAAATCAACGCAATGATCGAAGAAAGAGCTAAATTAGTTAAAAAAGAACAACCAAAAAAGGAGAGCAAACCATTGATTGAATTTGCTGATTTTGAAAAGATAGAATTAAAAATTGCTAAAGTAATTGCTTGCGAAAAGGTTGAAAAGAGCAAAAAACTTTTAAAACTTACCGTAAAACTTGGCGATGAAGAAAGAACGGTAGTTAGTGGAATTGCAGGAACTTATTCTCCTGAAGAGTTAATAGGCAAAAAACTTACTATGGTTACCAATTTAAAGCCGGTAAAACTTTGCGGAATCCTATCTGAAGGTATGATAATATGCGCCGAAGATTCTGAAGGTAAAATAGCCTTTTTATCACCAGAAAAAGATGTTGAAGACGGAAGCCAAGTATTCTAATGTATATTGATACACATTGTCATCTAACTGATAAAAGGTATGAAAACCTAGATATTGTCGTAAATGAATATGAGAAAAATTTAGTTTCAGTAGTAATCACTATGGCGTGCAATTTAGACGATGGCAAAAAAAGTCTTGAACTATCTAAAAAATACCAAAGTGTTTATTTTGGGGCAGGTGTTCATCCTTCCGACGTAAAAGAAATGGGTTATGAGGATATTGTAGAAATAGCCAAACTTGCAAATAATGAAAAATGCGTTTGTATTGGAGAAATCGGATTAGATTATTATTGGGACAAAAGCTATAACGATTTGCAAAAAAAGGTTTTAGTTGAACAATTAGAACTTGCGAGATATTTAAAGCTACCTTTTTCTTTTCATTGTAGGGAAGCAACCGAAGACACGATAAAAATTCTTAAAGAAAACAAATCCAAGCTCGTTTACGGTGGCGTATTGCACTGCTTTTCAGGTAGTAAGGAAACGGCGCGTGAGATTGCTAATTTGGGTTTGAAAATAGGAATTAGTGGGACTGCGACATTTAAAAATGCAAGGAACGCGAAAGAAGTTATACAATATCTTTCAATTAACGAATTTCTGACGGAAACAGATAGCCCTTATCTTTCGCCAGAGCCTTATAGGGGAAAAACCAACGAACCTAAAAATATTCCTATAATTTTGAATTTTATAGCACAACAAAAAAATTTAGATGTATATAAAACGGCTGAAGCTGTTTTTGATAATGCAAAAAATATTTTTACTCGTATAAAATAAGAAACGAAGTCGGACAAGTTGCCGACTTCGTTTCAAATGATTTATCTTTGGTGGAAGATAGTAAAGAAATTATCTTTACACTATTATTATAAGTTTATAACAAATAATTATTCTAAAAAAATAAGGAAATAAATGGAAAAAGATTTACGATTAATTTTAAGAAAACACGGTTTTTCGTTTAAGAAGGCGTTTGGTCAAAACTTTTTGACCGACACTAAGCTTTTAGATGAAATTGTTGCTAGCGCAGGCGTTACTGAAAAAGACACCGTATTAGAAATTGGTTTAGGCGCAGGGGCGTTAACTCGTGCACTTTGTAAAAAAGCTAAAAGAGTTGTTGGGTATGAAATTGACCTTAACCTAAAGCCCGTTTTAGCTGAAACGCTTGAAGACTTTAACAACGTTGAAATTGTTTTTTCAGACATAATGAAGCAAAAAATTCCCGAGGTGGAGAAAAAACTTGGTGGCAAATATATAATGGTTGCAAATCTTCCTTATTACATTACAACACCAATCGTAATGGAGTTTCTAGAAAAAGCTAAAAACCTTAAAGCGATGGTAATAATGGTGCAAGAGGAAGTGGCGGAACGCTTTTCCGCAAAAAGCGCAACGTCTGAATATGGCGCAATAACGGTTGCAATTAATTTAAGGGGAAGCGCTAAAATCGTTATGAAAGTAGGGAGAGAAAAGTTTACACCCGCTCCTAATGTTGATTCCGCTGTGGTTAAGATAGATATTGAAGAGGGAAAGACGGAGGGAATAGATTTAGTTGCCGTTAGAAACGCCGTTAGAATTGCCTTCCAAAATCGTAGAAAAATGCTTGTTAACAATTTAATGAATGGATATAAGCTTTCAAGACCAGAAGCCGAATCGGTACTTGAGTTAAGTGGAGTATCTCTTACGGCTAGAGGTGAAACATTAGATGCTCAAGATTTTATAAAACTAAGCGAGGAAATTAAAAGGTTTAGAAATGGAAAATAAAAAAATTCTTGTTTTAGCTAGTGCCAATAAAGGCAAAATTAAAGAAATTTCAGAAATGTTGCCAAACTTCACTGTAAAAGGATACAAAGATTTTGGGCTTAATTTTGAAATTGAAGAAACGGGTGAAACTTATTATGAAAACGCTTATATAAAGGCGAAAACGGTGGCCGAAAAGCTTAAGCTTGCAGTGCTTGCAGATGATAGTGGTCTTTCTGTTGACGTGTTAGATGGAGCACCGGGAGTTTATAGTGCAAGGTATGCTGGAGATGGTAATGACGAGCATAATAATGACAAACTTCTTTCAGTATTAAAGGGTGAAAAGAATAGAAAAGCAAGATTTATTTGTTGTATGGTCTATTACGTTAATGATAACGAAAATTATACCGTTACAGGAGAAACAGAAGGAGAAATTTTACTTGAAAGAGAAGGTGAAAATGGTTTCGGATATGACCCTATTTTTTATAGCTACGATTTGAAAAAGAGTCTTGGTGTTGCGACGGATGATGAGAAAAATTCTATTTCACACAGGAGTAGAGCGTTAAAGGAAATAATAAAGTATATTAAGTAATATGAGCGTATATAAAAGTGTAGAAGAGATAATAGGCAAAACGCCTATTATAAGATTGGATAGAATAGAAAAAGAATTTGGCTTAAAAGCAAAGGTTTATGCAAAAGTGGAGAGTAAAAATCCTGCAGGAAGTATAAAGGATAGAGCTGCACTTTTTATGATTAATAACGCTGAAAAAAGCGGAAAATTAAAAAAAGGTGGTACTATTATTGAACCCACCAGTGGTAATACGGGTATAGCAATAGCAATGATTTCAGCCGTTCGAGGGTATAAAGCTATTATTGTTATGCCTAATACAATGAGCAAAGAAAGAATTGCGCTTATAACCGCTTACGGAGCACAAGTAGAATTAACCGATGGAAAACTTGGTATGGCAGGTGCTGTTGAAAGAGCTAGGAAAATTTGCCAGCAACGTGAAAATTCTATAATTTTATCGCAGTTTAATAATTCATCAAATCCACAGGCTCACTATCAAACTACTGCAAGAGAAATTGAAGAAGATTTGCAAGGCAAGTTTTCATATTTCGTTGCGGGGATAGGTACGGGCGGAACGCTTTGTGGCTCAGCAAAATATTTTAAGGAAAAAGGCTTAAACGTAAAAGTAATCGGTGTTGAGCCGGATAGTTCCCCGCTTATTAGTAAAGGCATGGCAGGAGCACACAAAATTCAAGGAATAGGTGCTAATTTTATTCCCGAAAATTTTGATGAAAGTTTAGTGGATGAGGTGGTTACCGTTAGCGACGAAAAAGCCTATTATTACACCAAAGTACTTGCGCAAAAAGAAGGGTTATTGGTTGGAGTTTCATCGGGAGCAGCGCTTTCGGCTACAATAGAAATTGCAATGAAAGAACAAAATGCAGGTAAAAATATTGTGGTAATTTTTCCCGATTCAGGCGAAAGATATTTGTCGAACGGAATATTCGATTAACTTGCGTTTTTGTACGAAAAGGACTTAAAAAAGTTTTACAAAAGCGATATTATTATGTTATACTTGAAAATGGAAAACTAATAAAAGATAAAATTTTTGGAGGCATTTATAGTATGCAGTATTCAACAGAAGTAAATAAAATGTACTGTGTTTGTAAAGGACCTAAGCACGGACCTGCTCCTATTCCTGAAGAAGGGAAATGGGTACAAGCAAAGGAAATTACAGACATCTCTGCTTACACTCATGGCGTAGGCTGGTGCGCACCACAACAAGGCGCTTGTAAACTTTCATTAAACGTTAAAAACGGTATTATTGAAGAAGCGCTCGTTGAAACTATCGGTTGTTCTGGTATGACCCACTCTGCAGCAATGGCTGCGGAAATTCTTCCCGGTAAAACCCTTTTAGAAGCACTTAACACCGACCTTGTTTGTGATGCGATAAACACCGCAATGAGAGAACTTTTCTTACAAATTGTTTATGGTAGATCGCAATCTGCTTTCTCTGACGACGGTTTAGTTATAGGCGCAGGAATGGAAGATCTTGGTAAAGGTGAACGCTCTATGGTTGGAACTATGTATGGTACTAAGGCCAAGGGTGTTAGATATCTTGAAATGACCGAAGGCTATTGCACTAGAATGGCTCTTGATGAAAATGATGAAGTAATCGGTTATGAATTTGTTTCACTTGGCAAGATGACTGATATGATTAAAAAGGGTATAGAACCTAACGAAGCTTACGAAAAGGCTAAAGGTACTTACGGAAGATTTAGTAAAGAAGATGGTGCGGTTAAGTACATTGACCCACGTAAAGAGTAAGGAGGGAAAGAGATATGGCACAATTTGAAGGTTATGAAAGACGTGAAGCGAAAATTCTCGCTGTGTTAAAAGAATATGGCATTTCCTCTATTGATGAATGTAATCAGATTTGTGAATCAAAGGGTATTGATCCTTACACTATTACACAAGAAACACAACCTATTTGTTTTGAAAATGCAAAATGGGCATACACTGTAGGATGCGCTATCGCTATTAAAGAAGCTGAAAGAACTGGTGATAAGAGTGCTGCAACGGCAGCTGCCAATATCGGTATAGGTTTACAAGCTTTCTGTATTCCTGGTTCAGTTGCTGAAAACAGAAAGGTTGGTCTTGGACACGGAAATTTAGGTAAAATGCTTTTATCTGAAGAAACTGAATGTTTCTGTTTCTTAGCTGGGCACGAATCTTTTGCTGCAGCAGAAGGTGCAATTAAAATCGCACTCAACGCTAACAAGGTTAGGGTTCAACCATTAAGAGTTATTCTTAACGGTTTAGGCAAAGATGCTGCTTATATTATTTCTAGAATTAACGGCTTTACTTACGTTGAAACGGAATTTGATCCTTATGCAGAAGAAGTTAAGGTTGTAGAAGAAAAACCATTCTCTAAAGGAGCAAGAGCAAACGTTAAATGCTATGGCGCAGATAACGTTCCAGAAGGCGTTGCAATTATGAAACTTGAAAACGTTGGCGTTTCTATCACTGGGAACTCAACCAACCCAACTCGTTTCCAACACCCCGTTGCAGGTACTTACAAGAAATGGTGTGTTGAAAACGGCGTAAGTTACTTCTCAGTTGCTTCTGGTGGTGGTACTGGTAGAACCTTACACCCAGATAATATGGCAGCAGGTCCTGCTTCTTATGGTATGACTGATACTATGGGTAGAATGCATGGCGATGCACAATTTGCTGGTTCATCTTCAGTTCCTGCTCACGTAGAAATGATGGGCTTAATCGGTATGGGTAATAACCCAATGGTAGGCGCAACCGTTGCATGTGCAGTTGCAGTAGAAGAATGCTTTAAGAAATAATAAATTATTTATAATAATTAAAATAAAAAACCTTTTGCTAGTTAGCAAAAGGTTTTTTTATACTTTGTTGAGCTGAAATAATTTAATTATTGATTGACAAAGTGGTAGTATAACTTTATAATTATCGTAAGTAGGTGATGATATGGAAAAAGTTTTTGTGGGTAAAATTATTAAGGATTTGCCACCAACGATTGATAATGCAAGAAATAGCGAGGGCTCTTTTATTAGATTAAAGTCTGGTAGAATAGTTCTTGCTTATTCTTGTTTTCAAGGGGATAGCGCACACGACAACGCTTGTTCTAATATAGCCATTGTCTATTCTGATGACGAAGGGTTGACTTTTTCTAATCCACAAGTTGTTCTAACCGCGAAAGAATGTAATGCCGACAATATAATGTCGGTATCGCTACTTGAAATGTTAGACGGTAGCGTTGGTATGTTTTATATTGAAAAAACGGTAAAGGAAGCGAAAAATCCAAAATCACAAATTTACTTGAGGAAAACTTTCAATTTTAATACCTTTACCGATAAGATTTGTTGCACTAATTCGGATACCTATAACGTTCTCAATAACGACAGGGTAATACGTATTGAAAACGGCAATATTTTATTTTGCGTTGCAGAAATATATTTTGATAAAGAAGGCAATAAAAAGAGTAAGGCAGTATTCTATCTTTCAAAGGACGACGGCAACACCTTTATAAGAACTTGCGAATTGTATATGCCATTTGATGAGTTTAAAACAGGACTTCAAGAACCTGGCGTGGTTGAACTTGAAGATGGTAGAATTTTTGCTTGGTTTAGAAGCAATATGGGTAGAATATTAAAATCCTATTCTACTGACGGGGGTTATGTTTTTAGTACGCCTAGTCCGTCACTTTTAATTTCGCCACTATCACCTGCAAGTATAAGGAGTTTATCTGACGGAAGAAAAATAATAGTTTATAATCCTTTTGACTGTGCACCTTTCTTTGGTTACGATGCTCGTTCACCTTTAGTTATTCGTATGGCTGACGGCAATATGAATTTTATAAACGATGAATCACTTCTAAAATGGATAGAGGACGTTAGTGAAAATTGTGGTTATTGTTATACGGCAATTTTTGAAACAAAAGATGCAATACTTCTTGCGTATTGCGCAGGTAGCAAGGAAGAGGGGGGAAGACTTTCTCGTTTAAGAATTAGGCGTGTAGAAAAAACAGAACTAGAAGAAAAAATAGAAGTGTAAGAAAAAACGAATTTGAATAAAATAGAAAAGAAAACCCTTTTGCCACTCGACAAAAGGGTTTTTTTATTATTATAAAATTTTTAGTAGTCAGTTATTCCAACTAAATAATCTAAGCTAACGTTAAAATGCTTGGCGATAGCCACTAAGGTAGTTAAATCGGGCTCAATCTTGCCTGATTCAAGGTGTGAAATACGTCGTTGAGTAGTGTTTAACATTTTTGCCAAATCACTTTGTCTTAAATTAGATTCTTTTCTTAACTGTTGTAATCTTTGCGAAAATAATATTCTCATACAAGAAGTATAGACATAAATTGTCTAAATTAAT
Organism: Christensenellaceae bacterium; assembly: GCA_045639245.1. Classification (GTDB taxonomy): domain Bacteria; phylum Bacillota; class Clostridia; order Christensenellales; family Borkfalkiaceae; genus UBA1259. The sequence continues at coordinate 83,469 of JAZUCS010000042.1, read as the reverse complement.
TGACATAGACAAAAATTGTCTATATAATATACTTATTACAAATGAAAAGGAGAAAAGAAAATGGAAAAATTTAAGACTTCGAGAGGGTTGTTTTTATACATAATTCTCTCGGCAATTACACTTGGTGTTTATCCACTTTATTATGTGCATAGGGTAGCGTACGAATTAAATGTTACTTGTGTTGATGATGGAAAGAATACTAAAGGTTTATTAATGATGTTGCTTTTATCTTTGATTACGTTTGGAATTTACGGAATTATTTGGTGGTATAAAGTGGCGGAGAGGATGGAGCAATACGGGTTAAGGAACAAAGTTTATGGTATTACTATTAACGGTACAAAATTTCTATTATGGAATATTTTAGGAAGTTTACTTTTTGGAATTGGTCCACTTGTTGCAATGTATAAATTTATACATTCTCACAACTTAGTGAACTTATCCTACAATAATAAATAAAGTTCTCAATAAAAAAAGTCCTCTCACTAGTGAGAGGACTTTTACTTTTAATTTTTACTTTGTTCTAATTTAAGTTGATAAATTTCTTCTGTTGCAAAAGCTAGTTTTGTTACTACGTCCGTTTTAGTTTTTGGATAGCAGTAGAAAGAGTCGTTTTCTGTGGAAATATCGAAACAATCGAATGGCTTAATATAACAATAATCATATTCTACATGCAAACTGTTGGTTTGTAAAGGCGTTCTTTGTATTCGGTATGGAGAGCCGTTATAATTACCTTCTAACACAAAGCCATTTTCAACATCGTGGGTAATTTTTGCATCTCCCAAACGAATAAAACGCCAACATCTAGGGAAGGAATAAACTTCTACGTCGTCGGAAAAAGAATAAGTTCCGTTTCTAACTTGTTCTCTAACTTGCAATCTTTCCCATTCAAACCAATCGGGTATATGTGAAAATTCCGTTTCTCCATTTAACGCATGTAGATTTCCATCTTCATTTAGCACCCAACGTTTGTTGCAGTGGGTACAATATAGTTGTGCTCCATCAGAAGCCATTTTATGCTCTGTGTTGCAATTGGGGCATTGATATAAAATTTTGTGCAACCCCTCAGCTCTATATTTTTCTTTAATTAAGATGCCGTTTTCTTTTTGATATTTATAATCGTCGTAGGTTAGAGCTTGTTTAACCGCTTGGTTAATCTCTTCTACACTCATTTGTTTAATTTGTTCGGTGGTTAAAACGAGTTTCATTACGGTGTGTAGTGGAACTTTTCGCTTCTTTCTCCAATTCCAAAAAGGGGTGTGAAGGTGATTTCCGTGATGCACTACGGTAACTACGGGAACTTTGTTCATTTTAATAATTTTACCTAAAGAATCTGGTAAATATGCGGTAGTTCCGCATGGGGAATAACGAGCTTCGGGATATAGGCTTAAAATATCTCCACGGTCCAACACTTTTTTTATAGATTTAATTAAGTGTAAGTCCATTGTGAATTTTCTTGTACAAATTGAGCCTATGAGTTCCATAAGCCAAGGTCTGCGATAATATCCGTCAATATTAACAACGTTATTAACTCTTTTCATGCCCGTTGCCATAGCGGCAAGTTCAAAGTCTATAAAATACATGTGGTTTGAAAGCATTAAAAATGGGGGCTTAATTCCTTCCATATTTATTTTTTCAATTTTGTATTTTTTGCCAATGAGCATAATTTTTGATAAAACCCAAATTAACCAAGTAAAAAATAGAGGCTGTCGAATTGGATACTTTGCCGTTTTATAGCGTTTGTTGTTTTTATAAGTTACTTCCATAAATCTTTTCCTTAAAGTGTATCAATATGTAAATAATATAATAAACGAAGAAAAAAATCAATATATTTTGCTATTTTTATTTTTTATAAATAAAATGTTAAAAAATCATAGCTTTATTTATAATGTTGTTTATTTGCAAAAAAAAATCTCCGCTTATGCGGAGATTTTATATTACCATATCTTAAATTTTATAAAGCAACTTCGATGTTTTTAACAGCTTCAAAATCTTCTTCTATTTCTTTAGAAGGTTTTTTGGTTAAAAGTGATACTGAAAGTATTAAAATACTTGAGAATATGAATGCTGGTAATAGTTCGTATATTGCAAAAATTCCACCGAGTTTTGAGATGAGTAATTTCCAAAGGAAAACCATACCTGCACCACCTATCATACCTGCTATTGCGCCTGCTTTAGTGGTGCGCTTCCAGAATAGCGAGAATATCATCAATGGTCCAAAGGTTGCGCCAAAGCCTGCCCAAGCAAATGAAACTATTTTAAATATAATGCTATTTTCATCTAAAGCAAATAAAATTGCGATAATACAAATAACTAAAAGTGTAATTCTTGTTAGCCACATAACTTGTTTATCAGTGGCATTCTTTTTTACAACTCCTTTATATATGTCTTTTGCTACGGAAGATGCTGCAATTAAAAGGTAACTGTCAGACGAAGATATTGTAGCAGCAAGGATTCCTGCCATTATGAAGCCTGCTATAATTGCAGGAAGGGAAGAGGTTGATAAAACAATAAATATTTTTTCTGCGCTACTTTGAGTAGTGGGGAAATCTGCATTAAAGCCACCTTGTTGTAAAACTCTACCAACTATACCTATAAATACTGCCACGCTGAGTGATATAACAACCCATACGGTTGCAATAATTCTAGAACGGCGAAGTTCACTTTCTTTTCTAATAGCCATAAAGCGTAAAAGAACTTGGGGCATACCAAAATAACCTAATCCCCATGCAAGACAAGAGAATACGCTAAGCGCTCCGTATGGGGAAACTGTGCCGTTTTCTACGTTTGCCGTCGCAAAGAATTCCAAAAATCCAGGAATGTTTTTTGCATTTTCAATAACTGCAGAAAATCCACCTGCGTTTATTACGCTTATAATAACCATAACTGTGAGGGCAACAATCATTACGATTGCTTGCATAAAGTCAGAAGCGCTTTCGGCTAAAAAGCCACCGAGCAAAGTATATGCTAAAACGAATATCGCACCAACGAGCATCATAACTTTATAATCAAAACCAAAAAGTTCTGAAAATAATTTTCCACAGGTAACGAAGCAACTTGCTGCATATACCGTAAAGAATATCAAAATAAATATAGATGAAAGCAATGAAATAGTTTTCTTTTCCTCTCTAAAACGGTTGGAGAAAAATTCCGGTAGAGTTATAGAATTATTAGCTCTTATACTATATCTGCGAAGTCTTTTAGAAATAATAAGCCAGTTAACATATGTGCCGATTGCTAGTCCAATTGCCGTCCAAAAAGCGTCTGCAAGTCCACACCAATATGCTACACCGGGAAGCCCCATTAAAAGCCAACCACTCATATCCGAAGCTTCCGCACTCATGGCGGTAATCCAAGGGCCTAAACTTCTACCACCGAGAAAATAGTTATCACTCGTTTTATTTGCTTTTTTTGAGTAAAAAACGCCGATAAAAATTACTAAACTCATGTATATTAACATAGCAATGAGAATTTTAATTTGTTCAGAAGTCATTTCGTTCTCCTTTCTTTGGAAAATATTGTATATTTTAACACAAATTATAACAAATTTCAACCTATAAACAAACTAAAATACAGGCATAAAATATTAATATAATAAACAAATACAAAAAACAGTTGACAAAAGCGGTTAAAAACCTTAAAATATATGTAGAATAGATTCTTGTTTTTGTGGAAAGTTTTACAGGGATGCCGTCGCCATAGACTGAGAGCGCGGTAAAACGAGTATTAAACGAGGGAACGCTATTCGGCATCTACCACGTAAATATAAAGTGGGCGCAAAAGCGTCAATTCGGGTGGCACCACGGGTAAATTAAACTCGTCCCCAGAATTCTATTTGCATAGAATTCTCGGGATTTTTGTTTATACATTAAAATTTAAGAAAAACGCACTAAAAAAGGAGAGCGAAAAATGTACAGAACTCATAACTGTAACCAACTTAGAGAAAGTAATATTGGGCAGGTTGTTGAACTTGCCGGATGGGTGGATTCTATTAGAGATCACGGCGGTGTAATCTTTATACATTTAAGAGATGAACAGGGCGTAACTCAAGTAGTTGTTCACGACGAAGCCCTTATGAAGAACGTATGTCGTGAAACCGTTATTACCGTTAAAGGCGTTGTCAATAAACGTACTGAAGATACAGTTAACGATAAAATTGCAACGGGTAAAATAGAACTTGTTGTTGATTCGCTACAAATTTTAGGGCCATGTCGTAACATGCTTCCATTTGAAGTTGAAGCTTCTAAAGATACAAGAGAAGAAGTTAGGCTAAAATATAGATATTTGGATTTAAGAAATCCAGAAATTCATAAAAATATCGTTCTTCGTTCAAAAGTTATTAGTCACATGAGAAAACTTATGGAAGAAAGAGGATTTTTAGACATTCAAACTCCAATTTTAACAGCGTCTTCTCCCGAAGGAGCAAGAGACTTTTTAGTTCCTAGTAGAAAGCATAAAGGTAAATTTTATGCTCTACCACAAGCACCACAACAATTTAAACAACTTTTAATGGTTTCTGGATTTAATAAATATTTCCAAATTGCTCCTTGTTTTAGAGATGAAGATGCAAGACAAGATCGTTCTCCTGGTGAATTCTATCAATTAGATTACGAAATGGCTTTTGCTACTCAAGAGGAAGTTATGTCCGTTTGTGAGGAAGTTTTATTTGACCTATTTAAAACATTTTCTAACAAAAAAATTAGCCCCGCTCCGTGGAGAAAGATTACTTATAAGGAAGCGATGACTAAGTATGGTACCGATAAGCCAGATCTTCGCAATCCACTTTCTATTATAGATTTATCCGATTTCTTTGCCAAGGTAGATTTCCCCATATTTAAGGGTAAACCCGTAAGAGGTATAGTGGCAAACTGTGTAGGTAAGTCTAAGAAATTCTTTGAAGATTCTCTAAACTTTGCAACCAGTATTGGCATGAAAGGGTTGGGATATTTAACCTTAAACGGTGATGCTTTTAAAGGGCCTATTGATAAGTTCTTAACGCCAGAACAAAGAGAAGAAATTAAAGCGTTATCAGGCATTAAAGAGGGGGAAACCTTATTCTTTATTTGCGATAAGCTTGCCGTTGTAAATAAACTTGCAGGTCAAATTAGAACGTGGCTTGGAGAAAAACTTGAGCTAATTGATGATGATAGCTTTGAATTTTGTTTTATAGTTGATTTCCCAATGTATGAAATTGATGAAAGTACTGGCAAAACTATATTTACGCACAACCCATTCTCAATGCCTCAAGGTGGCTTAGATGCGCTTAATACAAAGGAACCTACTGAAATTCTTGCATATCAATATGATTTGGTGTTAAATGGTGTTGAACTTGCTTCAGGTGCTGTTAGAAACCATAATCCTGAAATTATGAGAAAAGCGTTTGAAATTGCAGGCTATTCTGAGGAAGAACTTGCTAAGCGTTTTGGGGCAATGTACACTGCTTTCCATTACGGAGCTCCTCCTCACGCAGGTATGGCGCCCGGTGTAGATAGAATAATTATGTTTTTAGCAGGAGAAGAAACTATTAGAGACGTAATTGCATTCCCATTAAACGGTAATGCGCAAGACTTAATGCTTGGTGCTCCAAGTGAAGTTACCGAACAACAACTCTTAGAAGCAAACGTAAGCATTAGAGAATAGATTTTTTGGAGAAAATATGGATTTAAATGAATTAAAAACGCTTGAAGAAGTGAACGAATTAAGTTTTTCTGAAAGTGAAAGAGAAATTATTCTTAATAATTTTTCCGAAATGGAAAAAAAAGAAGAAATGTTAAAATCGGTTGATACTACCGGTGTGGAATCCACCGTGTTTGTTCGCCCACTTTATAACGTTTTAAGAGAAGATAAGAGAGAGCAACTTTTTGCTAGGGAAGACCTGCTTAAAGGTGCACCACAAAGTACGGAGGACAGCTGGCAAGTGCCAAGGCTTGTTAAATAGTTATGAGTTGTTTCAAAGTAATTATAAATGAAAAAGGCAATATTGCAGTTGACGATACTATTTTAGTTAAAGGATATCCAACTGAAGCAGGTTCTAAAATTCTAAGTGGCTTCACTCCACTTTTCTCTGCAGAAGCAGTAACTAGGCTTGAAAATACTGGTTACGTTATCGCAGGGAAAAGCAAGGTAGGGGAATTTGGACTTGATTTATATGGCGAAACGGCTTTTGATAGCCCCGAATTTTCGGCAGGTGCAAAGCTTGTTAAAGAGGGTAGGGTTAAAGCAAACCTTTCCGTTGACCTTAACGGTTATCCAAGGCGTGCTGCTAAAATGGAAGGAATTAAGTTTATTAAACCTTCTTATGGCACTGTTTCAAGATATGGCGTTATTCCTTGTGCCTGTTCTGGCGAACAAATTGGTGTTATGGCAAACACTACCGACGATTTAATTGAAGTTTTATCGGTAATCTCAGGACATGATAGCAAAGATGGTACAAGTTTACCAACTAAAACGTACGATTATACCCCTATTGAAAAGGTGTTTAATGTTGCATATATTAAAGAACTTAAAACGGAAGAAACGGAAAACGTTATTATCTCGCTAAAAGAAAGGGGTGTTAAGTTAACTGAAATTTCCATTCCTGAAATAAAAGAGTTTGCTACCGCTTGGCAAATTTTAATGTCTGCAGAAACAACTAACAACCTTTCTCGTTATGACGGAGTAAAGTTTGGTTATAGAACGGAAAATTATAACGATATAGATGACCTTTACGTTAACACTAGAAGTGAAGGGTTTGGACTTTTGGCAAAGGCTATTATTGTTTACGGTTCTAATGTTTTGTCAAAAGGTAAGTATTTTGAATGCTACGATAAAGCCCTTAAAATAAGAAAGATTGCAATGGATAAAATGGCGGAAATTTTTGCTTCTTTTGATGCTGTGCTTACAGGCGTATGTTCTAACAAATTTAATGAAGGGAAAAATTCCTTCCTTGCTCTTTTAGATGAAATGGTGTTTACTGCGCCTGCAAGTATTACGGGGCTTCCCGCATTAGTTACTAACGGCGTTCAATTTATTGCAAATTATGATAAGGAAAATATCTTGTTTGGTATTTCTAATCTTCTTGATAAATAGGTGAATTATGAAATATGAAGTTGTAATCGGTTTAGAAACTCACATTGAGTTAGATACTAAATCAAAAATATTCTGTTCTTGTGGCGGGCACTCTGAACACGGTGAGCCTAACGATTGTGTGTGTCCTGCTTGCTGTGGTATGCCTGGTATGCTTCCTATAACCAACAAAACTGCAGTAGAAAAAGCTATAATGGCTGGATTAATGCTTAATTGCCACATTAACGAATACGTTACGTTTGATAAAAAGAGTTATTATTATCCTGATCTTCCTTGTGCTTACCAAGTCACTCAATTTTACCATCCAATTTGTGTCGAAGGCTCGGTTGAAGTTACTACTAAAGAAGGTAGTAGAACTATTGGTATTAAGCAAATCCATATGGAAGAAGATGCAGGTAAATTAGTTCATGATGATTGGATGGATGCTTCTTTTGTTGATTTTAATAGAACTAGCGTTCCTCTTATAGAAATAGTTACAAAACCTGATTTTAGAAGTGCTCAGGAGGTTTTGGCTTATCTTGAAGGGTTAAAAGCAAAGTTCCGTTTTGCAGGTATTTCAGAGTGTGAAGAAGGCGCAATGCGTTGTGACGTTAATATTTCCGTTCGCCCACAGGGGGAAACTGAATTTGGCGTTAGAGCGGAAATTAAAAATATGTCCTCCTTTGCTGCAATAGAAAAAGCTATTGAGTTTGAAACGGCTAGGCATATCGACGCGTTAGAACGTCAAACGGAAGTGTTAAAGCAGGAAACTCGCCGTTGGGATGATGATAAGAGAAGAACCTTCCCAATGAGAAGTAAGGAAACTGCTGCGGATTATAGATATTTTCCAGACCCTAACTTAATGCCTATTATCATTGATGAGGGGTGGATAAACAAGGTTAAAGCGTCTATGTATGTTTCTCCAGAAGAAAAGAAGCAAGAATATCTTGATAACGGTCTATTAGTTACTGAAGCGGAAATGCTTGTTTCTGAAAGAAGGGTATGCGACCTTTTAGATGAACTTGTTAAGGCTGGTATATCTTTAAAGGAAGGCGCTACTTGGATTTTAACAGAGTGCGTTAGCATTTTAAGAAGAAATAATAAGACTTTAGCTGATTTAACTATCGCATCCGAAAAGTTTGTTAAAGTTATCAAACTTGTTAGTGATGGTAAAGTTAATAGAGGCGCAGGTAAAAAGATTTTAATTGCAGTTATTGAAAAGGGCGTAGACCCAGAAGTGTACTACAAAGAACAGGGTATGGATTCTCAAGGGGATAGCAGTGTTGTTGCAAACGTGGTTAAAAAGGTGCTCGAAGCCAATCCAAACGTAGTTAAAGAATACAAGGAAGGAAAGGTTAAGGTCGTTCAATTCCTTTTTGGTATGTGTATGAGAGAACTTCGTGGTAATGGTGACCCAAGCACTATTAATGCAATTTTAACGGAATTATTAAATAAATAATATGACGGAAAAAATTTACGAACAAAATTCTTATATTTTTGAATTTACAGCTAGAGTTGTTTCTTGCAAAAGTGCAGGGAACAACTTTGAAGTTATACTAAATAAAACGGCTTTTTTCCCAGAAGAGGGTGGACAATCGGCGGACAACGGATTGATTGGTGAAGTAAATGTTATCGATGCTAGACTTAGTGGAGATGATATTGTTCATATTACTAGTGAACCACTAGAAGTTGGCAAGGAATATAATTGTCTTATCGATTTTCAAAAAAGATATGTTAAAATGCAAAACCATACGGGAGAACATATCGTTTCTGGTGTGATCAAAAGGGAATACGGTTTTGACAACGTTGGATTTCACCTCGGTGAAAACTCCGTTACGCTTGATGTTGGTGGCGTGTTAAAAAAGGAAGATATTGATAAAGTTGAAAGCCTTTCAAATGCTGTCGTTTATGCTAATAAAAATATAACTTTAGCATATCCAACTATTGCAGAACAAGAAAAGTTACAATTTAGAAGTAAAATTTCTTTAAGAGAAGGGTTAAGACTTGTTGTAATTGAAGATACAGACGTTTGTGCTTGTTGTGCTCCTCACGTGAAAAGTACTGGGGAAGTTGGCATGATAAAACTTACTGATTTTACCTCACATAGGGGTGGTACTAGAATTACTATGTATTGTGGTGAATTTGCAAGGGTGCATTACGAAAAGAGTTATACTTTATTAACCAAACTCCTAAAAAGCTTTTCTGCAAACTATGAAAATGCAGAGGAAAAAGTTAATGCGCTTAAGAGTGAACTAATTGAGGTAAAGGCAGAGTGTAAAAAATTAAAAAGTAACGTTGCCTACTCATCACTTTCCATTAAAAATAAGGGTGAGTTTGTTTATGCGATCTCTAAAGGGCTTGATTTTGATGATATGAGATTTTGCGTAAACAACCTTATTGAAAATGGTGAAACAGCCGTTTTGCTAATTTCTGAAACTAATGGTGCGAATATGTACATGCTTGCATCTAAAAGCGATACAGCGAAAAAAATATTTGACCAAATGAGAGAGAAATTAACGGTAAGAGGTGGGTTTAGAAACAACTTCTCACAAGGAAAAATAGAGAATTCTATCGAAGAAATTGGAGAATTTTTAAATAATTATGCTTAAAGTTTGCGATTTGCATACTCACTCGGTGTTTTCTGATGGTACGGATACTCCTTTTGAAATTGTAAAAAAAGCGAAAGAAGTTGGTTTATCCGCCGTTGCGCTTACAGACCACAACACAGCAAGTGGCTTAAATGATTTTATTCGTGCTGGGAAGGAACTTGACTTTGAGGTTATAGGAGGCGTTGAATTTTCTGCCGATTATATTGATAGAGAAGTGCACGTTGTTGCGCTCTACGTCAAAGAAGAAGATTATAGTAAAATTGTAAATTTTTTCTCCGAGTTTTCAAAAAGAAAGGAAGAGAGTAATCGTAATTTAATTAAGGGACTTAACACGATTGGCATAAATTTATCTTACGAAAAAATGTTGTTAGAAGCACCTAGTGGGAAGATAAATAGGGCAAATATTGGGGCTGAACTTGTTAAATTAGGTTACGTTAAAAACATAGAAGAAGCTTTTGAAACGGTTTTATCCAAAGAACGTGGATTTTACGTTGAGCCCAAAAGACCTACTGCAGAAGAAACAATTAAATTTATTAATGATATCGGGGCGGTTTCAATATTAGCGCACCCACTATTAAGTTTTAATAAAGAAGAATTGAAAAGCGCTCTCAAAACAATGAAACAAGCAGGTCTTAAGGGGATAGAAACAAACTATTCCACTTTTACGCAAGAAGAAACTAACTTTCTTTTTTCTTTAGCAAAAGAAATGTTTTTTATAGAAAGTGGTGGTAGTGATTATCATGGGGCTAATAAGCCAGATATTGCACTTGGGGTTGGTAAGGGTAATTTAAGTGTTCCTTATGAGTTTTTAGAAAAAATTAAAAAAACAATATAAAAACACGCTCGGCTTTTTGCCGAGCGTTATTTTAGGTGTTTTGTTTTATAGTAAATTCTTCAAGTTTATCTAAAATCTTAAATAAATTTTCTTCAGAATATTCAATTTCTGCAGAGTAGCCTCTTGCAATATCACAAAGCAAGTTAAAATCTTTTTGCACCTTTTTGCTATTAATATATATATTATGTATAGTAAGTGTGGAAAAAAGGGAGAAGAGTGTTCTTGCTTTTAGGTCAAGAAAATCTCCCGCATTAATTAAGTGGCGGTAGATGAAATAGGCAAGTAAACTTACAACCTCTTTTTCCACGTTTTTATCAATTTCAAAGGAAATGCTCGTAAAGTGACTTAACCTTTCCTTCCAATTGTTATCTAAAAGTTCAGCTTCTTTAAGTATAGAGAAGGAAGTTAACGTTAAAAATTTATCTTCATTTATACCTATAAACTCTAGAATTTTAGAAAACCTTTCTTTTATGGAGATGTCCTCATAAATATTGCTTAAAACTTTTTCTCTAAAGAAAATAATTTCTTTATCAAAGCCTTTTAGTTTAACTGGATTTGGAGGGGTAATGGGTTGTATTTTACCCTCAAAGGAAAGTAAGAGCCTTGCTCCCTCTTCACAGGATAGACCAACGCCTGTTTCTGAGTAGTTTTTAAGCTTAGTTGTAAAACGTGGGTGAATAGAGCAAACTTCAGATAGATATTTGTCCCCCATATTTATAATTATATCGCACAGATTATCTTTATTTAAGAAAGTGCATCTTCCATTTTTTAGGCGTAGGGTAGAGGTGTTAAAATCAACTCCCTCTTTTAACCTTTTAGAAAAAACGCCCTTTGCTTTTTTATATTTTTTTAGCGTTTTATTATCTATAGCAATGTGCCAAAGTTCACAGCATGAATGAGAGCATTTGCTACCGATGCACTTAAAGTTTGTAAAACAATTTAAAATATTTTTCATATTGAAAATATTAACATAAAAAAAGTAAAAAAACAATAAAAAGGGTATGTACAAATATAATTTTATATGTTAAAATATAATTAATAATAAATTTTTGGAGGTTTATGTATGGCTAAAAAGAACGATTACTTTGGTTTAAGTTGGCTTGTGAGTGTAATTCTTGCTATTATTCCAGTTACTAGTTTGATTTGTGGTGTGCTTACTAGATTACAAGAGGGTAAGATTGTTGCAGCACTATTACGTATTTTACTTGGATGGAATATTATTTACATTCTTGATATCATATTCATCATCTTAAACAAAAGGATTTTAAGAATTCTTAACATCTAAAAAGTATAAAAAGAGTATAAAACCACGGTAAATCCGTGGTTTTTCTTATTTTCTTGAATAAATACAAAAATTATTCAAACCACAATATATTGTGTTTTAAATAAAAAAAATTACAAAATATGGGAAAAATGGGTTGACAAAGAAGACCTTTAGTGGTATTATGGATACACTACGAAAAAGTTAAAAGGAGAAAAGAAATGTTTCAAGTAAAAAAGAGAGACGGAAAGATTGTAGAATTTGATATGTCAAAAATTACAACGGCACTTTCTAAAGCGTTTAACGCAAATCAAGTTGATTACACGGCAGATATTTTAAATATGCTCACCTTAAGGGTTGCGGCAAATTTTTCTGATAAAATTAAAGATAATCTAATTACGGTTGAAGATATTCAAGATAGTGTAGAAGTTGTTTTAATTCAAGCTGGCTACGTTAACGTCGCTAAGAGCTATATCTTATATCGTAAACAAAGAGAAAAAGTAAGAAATATTAGCAACACCATAGTTGATTATAAAAAGGTTGTTGATGATTACTTGAAGGTTGCCGATTGGCGTGTTAAAGAAAACTCTACCGTAACTTATTCAGTAGGTGGTCTAATTTTATCTAACTCAGGAGCGGTTACCGCTAACTATTGGCTTTCTGAAGTATATGATGAAGAAATTGCCGAAGCTCACAGAAGCGCGGATATCCATATTCACGACCTTTCCATGCTTACCGGTTATTGTGCAGGTTGGTCACTTCGTCAACTTATTAAAGAAGGTTTAGGCGGTGTTCCCGGAAAGATTACTTCTTCACCCGCAAGCCATTTGTCTACACTATGTAATCAAATGGTAAACTTTTTAGGCATAATGCAAAACGAGTGGGCTGGTGCACAGGCATTCTCATCCTTTGATACTTATCTCGCTCCTTTTGTTAAGGTTGATAATCTTACTTATAAAGAAGTTAAACAATGTATTCAATCATTTATATATGGCGTTAATACTCCTTCAAGATGGGGTACTCAATCACCATTTACAAATATTACTCTTGACTGGGTAGTTCCTAACGACCTTGCAGAAATGAATGCAATCGTTGGTGGAAAGGAAATGGATTTCAAGTATAAAGATTGTGTAGAAGAAATGAAGATGGTAAACAAAGCGTTTATCGAAATTATGATTGAAGGTGATGCGAATGGCAGAGGCTTCCAATATCCTATTCCTACCTATTCTATTACTAGAGATTTTGATTGGTCTGAAACAGAAAATAATAAACTCTTATTCGAAATGACGGCTAAGTATGGTACGCCTTACTTCTCTAACTATATTAACTCCGACATGGAACCTTCAGATGTTCGCTCTATGTGCTGTAGATTAAGACTTGATTTAAGAGAACTTAGAAAGAAATCAGGTGGATTCTTTGGTTCTGGTGAAAGCACGGGTTCAGTTGGTGTTGTAACCATAAATATGCCTAGAATTGCTTATCTTTCTAAGACTGAGGAAGAATTCTACGAAAGATTAAAACGTTTATTAGATGTTTCTGCAAGATCATTAAAAGTTAAGAGAGATACTATTTCTAAACTTATGGAAGCTGGGCTTTATCCTTACACTAAGAGATATCTTGGAACGTTCAATAATCACTTCTCAACTATCGGTTTAGTTGGTATGAACGAGGCGTGCTTAAACGCTAAATGGGTGGGTAAAGACTTAACTCAAAAAGAAGCTCAAAGTTTTACCAAAAACGTTCTTAATTTTATGAGAAATAAACTTTCTGATTATCAAGAACTTTATGGGGATCTTTACAATCTTGAAGCTACTCCTGCGGAATCAACTTCTTTCCGTCTGGCTAAGCATGATAAGAAGAGATATCCTGATATTATAACTGCTTCTGATTCTTCTAATACGCCTTTCTACACCAACAGTTCACACCTTCCTGTAGGATACACTGAAGATATCTTTACCGCACTTGATATTCAAGATGAATTGCAAACCTTATATACATCAGGTACTGTATTTCACGCATTCTTAGGTCAAAAACTTCCCGATTGGAAGGCTGCTGCAAATTTAGTTAGAAAAATTGCGGAAAATTACAAGCTTCCTTATTATACAATGTCGCCTACTTATTCTGTATGCGCAGAACACGGCTATATCGTTGGCGAAGTTTACGAATGTCCTACCTGTGGAAAAACGACAGAAGTTTACAGCCGTATCACTGGTTACTATCGTCCCGTACAAAACTGGAACGATGGTAAGAGAGCAGAATTTGCAAACCGTAAAGTTTACGATATTGAAAATTCAAAGCTTAATGCAAAAGCGGAGCAAAGTTGTGCATGTAAAACCAACGAAGTTAAAATTGACGACATTATAACAAAACCTATTCTCTTTACTAGAAATGGATGTCCTAACTGTAAAACTGCTAAATTGCTTTTAGATAAGGCAGGTATCGTTTACGACGTGGTTAACGCAGAAGAAAATAAAGAGATTGCATTTAAGTTTGGTATTAAGAAAGCTCCAACGCTTTTAGTTCCGATTGAAGGCAAAAATATAGCTTTTGACAATGCTTCAGAAATCAGAAAATACATTGAGAGTGTAAAATAATGTACGATATAATAGTTGTAGGCGCAGGCGCAGCAGGGATGACCGCTGCGCTCTACGCTTTAAGAAATAATAAAACGGTTTTAGTTCTTGAAAGTGAAAGCCTTGGTGGTCAAATCGCAAATTCACCTAGACTTGAAAATTATCCATCTATTTTAGAAATAAGTGGAGAACAATTTGCAGATAATCTTTTTAATCAAATTATTGAACATGGGGCGGATTTTGAAATAGAAAAGGTTGTTGGAGTTGAAAAAAAGGAAGACAAAACTTTTTTAGTAAAAACAGAATATAATGAATATCAATCAAAAAGCGTTATAATCGCCGCAGGGGTAAAACATAAGCATTTAAGAACTAGATCGGAAAGGGATTATTTGGTTGGAAAAGGTGTATATTACTGTGCTATTTGCGACGGGGCTTTTTATAAAGATAGAGAGGTTGCCTTAATTGGTGATGCCAATACTGCGCTTCAATATGCATTATTGCTTTCAAGTATTTGTAAGAAAGTGTATATTTACACGCTTTTCGATAAGTTCTTTGGCGATAAGAGTTTGGTGAATGCTATTTTTAAGAAAGATAATATCGAATGGCGTCCTAATACTTCAGTTATAGATTACGTTGGAGATGAAGAGCTCACCGCCATTGTGTATAAAGATAAAGATGGCGTTGAAAAAACTCATGAAATTCCAGCAGTGTTTGTTGCAATCGGTCAAGTTCCCGATAACAAAGTATTTAGTAACCTTGTTGATATTGATGACATGGGTTATATAATTGCTGACGAAACCTGCAAAACTAAAACGGAGGGAGTTTACGTTGCGGGGGATTGCAGAACCAAAACGGTTAGACAAGTAGTCACTGCGGTTGCAGATGGTGGTGTTGCTGCTACCAATGCATGCGTGTATATTGAAAGCCTTGACGAAATATAGAAAAACTTAATAAAACCGTGTAATTTATTTACTCGGTTTTATTTTTTAAAAAATAAAAATTTTATTTTATAAAATCTATTGACAAAGGTATTTTTATTAATTAAACTATCATTGATTAAGATTTAAAAGCTATTTAAAATTAATAATATTTATGCGAATAGGAGATGAAAAATGTTGTTAGAAACGAGAAAAGAAAGTGATTCCATAGGAACATTAGAAGTGCCAGTTGATGCATATTATGGTGTTCAAAGTTTGAGAGGGTGTCAAAACTTTCAAATTACCGGTCATAAGATGAACAAAACTTTTGTTAAGAACATTATTTTGATAAAAAAAGCGTGTGCTATTACCAACTATTCTGCAGGAAATATTACTGAAGAAATGAAAAATGCTATCGTTTCAGCATGCGACGAAGCGTTGCTTGGTAAATTTGATAATGATTTTATTACAGATGCTATTCAGGGCGGGGCAGGAACTACTGTTAATATGAATGCCAATGAAGTTATTGCAAACAGGGCTACCGAAATATTAGGTGGCAAGAAGGGTGAGTATCTTTGTCATCCTAACGATCACGTAAACTGTTCACAATCAACTAACGACGTAATTCCTTCTGCCGGAAAGTTAACCGTATTAGATTTATACTTTAAGTTTAAAAGCAGTTTGAATGAGTTAATAAAATCTATTGACAATAAGGCTGAAGAATTTAAGGACGTTATAAAGATGGGTAGAACCCAGCTTGAAGATGCCGTGCCAATTAGATTAGGACAGGAATTTTCAGCATATGCTTCAGGCTTAAAAAGGTGTGTTAAATTATTAGACGTTGCAGTAAAGGAAATGTATTCTTTAAATATGGGAGGTACTGCAATAGGTACTACTATAAACGCAAATAAAGCCTACGTTAATAACATAGTTACCGATCTTTCTAAAGTTACAGGATACGATTTAAAACAGGCTGATGATTTAATTGATGCAACGCAAAACTTAGATGGATTTGTGTTTGTTTCTGGCGCTCTAAAGACGGTTGCCGTTAACCTTTCAAAAATGTGTAACGACTTAAGACTTATGTCAAGTGGTCCTAAAACAGGTTTCGAAGAAATCGTGCTTCCTGCAATGCAGAACGGTTCTTCAATTATGCCTGGCAAGGTAAACCCCGTTATTCCAGAAGTAGTTTCACAAGTTGCTTTTGCTGTTATAGGTAACGATGCTACAGTAACGTTTGCCGCAGAAGCAGGTCAATTAGAACTTAACGCCTTTGAGCCTGTAATATTCTACAAACTATTTGAATCCTTAACTTGTTTAGATGGCGCTGTTAAAACGTTAAAAGTTAATTGTATTGACGGAATTATAGCTAATAAAGAGCACTGTGCAGAGTTGCTTTATGATAGTGTTGGTATAATAACCGCTCTATGTCCTTATATTGGATACAAGAAGTCGGCGGAAATTGCTAAAAAAGCGTTAAAAGAAAATAGAAAGGTTAAAGAATTAATACTTGAGGAAAAAATTCTTGACGAAGCAAGTTTGGAGAAAATTTTAGATCCATATGCAATGACGGGTCCACAAGAATAAATTTTTAACGGTGTAAATATGAAAAAAATATGTGTTATACTGAGCTTTATGCTTTGCCTTTTGGCACTAGGGATAGCAGGGTGTAATACTCCTGCTGATGATTTTGGTAAGGGTTTAATTTATAGTGAAAAGAATAACGGATATGCTGTTGCGGGATATGAAGGAGAATCTTCAGAAGTTGTAATCCCCGAAACATATAATGGAAAGCCCGTAATCGAGATTGCATCTAAAGCATTTGTATCTACTAACATAGTAGAAATAACGCTTCCCAAAAGCATAACAGCAATGGGTATTGGAGCGTTTGAAGGTTGTACGCAAATAAATAAAGTAACGTTTAATGGAACAATTGACCAATGGGTAATGATAAGATTTGGTAATGAAGAGGCAAACCCTATTAGTTTTTCGAAAAATCTTATTATAAATGGTCAAAAAGTTACTGAAGTTACTTTAACCACGGCAACGAGTATAGAAAATTTTGCTTTTTTTGATTATTCGCCACTCTTAAGATTAAGTACGGGAAATTTGGTGAGTAAAATAGGTGTTTCAGCATTTGAGGGGTGTAGTCTTTTAGCAAATCTAACGCTTGGCAGTGGAGTGCAATCTTTTGAATATAGGTCTTTTGGAACTTGTAGCGCACTTAGCGAGGTTAATTTTCCTAATAGCGTTACTACAATTGCAGAGGAATCGTTTAGAGATTGTGCGAATTTAAAAACTGTTTATATTCCAGCTAGCGTTACTTGTATTGAAAAAGCGGCATTTAACTACAATAGTAAAATGGATAACGTTGTGTTTGAAGTTACTGAAGGGTGGTTTGTAACGGCAATGGATTCTTCTCAATTTGGAACAGATATTGAACAAGAAGTTTTATCAAACCCCATACAGGCAGGAAAGCTTTTAAGTACAACCTATTCAGGACAATTTTGGAAAAGAATTTAATTAATAATAAAAGCGTGGCTTAAAAAAGCTACGCTTTTAATGTGTAAAAAAATACCCACTTAGTTAGCTAAGTGGGTATTTTTTTTGTTTTAATTAAACGGGTGAAAAGATTCCAAGCAGTACAATTCCACAGAAGGTTACGGCAATTGCTACGTAGTGTAATGGAGAAAGTTTTTCTTTTAAGAAAAGTCTACTCCATACTAAAGATAACGCGCAATATGCGGAAATGATAACCATACCAATTTCGTAATCTGCAAACATAACTGCCATATAGAAAACTTGTCCGATAGTTTCGCATAGACCGCCTACGTAAAGAGCACCGTTTTGTTTTACAAACAATCTATCTTTCTTAATAAATTTAACCCAAATAAAAGCAAAAATTGCCAAAATAAAGAAGGTTAATTCAAAAGCAGAGTTTGCCGCATAATCGGAAATTTCTACCGTCCTAAAGAGAATTTCATCTCCAACCGTTCCTAAGGCGTCTATAATCAAGTAAGCAATGGGAAGAAGAAGCGCCAAGAAACTTTTAGTATATTTTCTATTAGATTCTTTGCGTCTTAAAATTTTTAATTCTTCATTTTCCTTACTGTCAATAAAGCCTATTGCGATAATGCCTATGGTAATTAAGGCAACACCTATTATCATAAAGGCATCTAAAGTAATTTCACCCCAAAAGATCAAACAACAAAGTATTAAAGCAAGAGAGCCTGAACAGTTGCATATTGGGGAAGAAACGGATAGCTCAATATATCTAAGACCAATATATCCTAAAACCATTGCGCCGATATAAAGTGCAGCTATTGGTAAATAGGTTATGAAATCTATAAACCTAAAATCGGTGTACAAAAGACTAGAAACAAATTGGGGAAGAGTTTCGGGGTCGTCAATAAACGCGCCCCCGATAAGTGTGACCAAAAAGTGAATGCCCATAATAAGGCCAACGGCAAAAACAACTTTCCAATGGCTGTTTTTATCCGCTTCACGCGTGCCCATTTTGGAGAATAGGTCTGACCCACTCCACGCCAAAAGAGCTACTACTGAAAATAAAAACATATTAAAATTTTCTCCTTAATGTAAAATAAAATTGCAATTAATACCCACGTAAATGGGTATTAGGGATATACTTTTTAAGCATATCTAAGTAAATTAAAGCAATTTTATATTCCACGGGGGAAAGATGTGACTTGATACAAGACTCACTGTCTTTGAACTTCTGTAAAAAATAATTCTTTGCTCCTTTAAGCCATATTCCTATATTTTCTATATTAATTTCATTATGAAATTCTTTTACGATGGTCGTTCTAAACTCGTAGTCAACGTCACTTGTGAGAAAAAAATCCACAGTTTTTTCTATTTGCGACGTATCGTAATAATTAAAACCAATAATTTGGGCATAATTCTCTTTATCGTTTTTTATATCC
The DNA here is from genome assembly GCA_045639245.1 of Christensenellaceae bacterium. GTDB lineage: Bacteria > Bacillota > Clostridia > Christensenellales > Borkfalkiaceae > UBA1259. The sequence continues at coordinate 64,289 of JAZUCS010000042.1, read as the reverse complement.
ATTGCGAAATAATCACAAAGTCCGTTTTTGGATAAAAGCTTAACCATATTTGGATTAGTACCATTTGTGTCTAGTTTAACTGAATAGCCTAGCTTTTTAACTTTTTCGCAAAAATAAGGTAAATCTTTATTTAACGTGGGTTCTCCACCAGAAATACATAAGCCTTCTAATAGGCCTTTTCTTTTTTCAAGATACGCTAAAACTTCTTCTTGAGAAATAGTGTTAAGAGTGTTAATATCAAAAACCAAGGGGGAGTTGTGGCAAAAATCGCACTTAAAGTTACAACCACCAGTAAAAACGGTGGCAGAAACTTTGCCGTCGTAATCTACAAGCGATAATTTTTCTAAGCCGAAAAAATCCATAACTACTCCTTAAATACAAATTTATTATACTTTATTTGAAAGCAACTTGTCAAGAGCATAAAATAATGATATAATTAAAAAAACAAAACAAAAAAGGTTGTTTTTATGAAAGCTGTTATACAAAGAGTTTTGCAAGCAAAGTTAGCTGTAAACGGCGAACTAATTTCGGAAATTGGAAAAGGTTACGTCGTGTTTTTAGGTGTGTTTAAAGGGGATAGCAGAGAAAATGCTGATTATTTTATTAAAAAGCTTCCCACACTTAGAATTTGTGAAGATGAAAATGGTAAAATAAATAAGTCTATTGTAGATACTAATGGGGAGATGCTTATTGTTTCACAATTTACGCTGTGTGCAGATACTTCTCACGGAAATCGCCCTAGTTTTATAGAGGCGGAAATTCCCGAAAAAGCAAACGAACTTTATGAGTACGTTTGCACGGAAATTTCCAAAACAGGTATTGTAGTTAAAAAGGGCGTGTTTGGTGCTGATATGAAAATATCCCAAATAAACGACGGACCTTTTACAATAATTTTAGAAAAGTAGATTGAATTAAAGAAAAGACAGTAAATCTCTAATGATTTACGTCTTTTTTTTGTTATTTAAGTTGACAATGTATTTATCATATGACACAGTATAAAGAAATAGATAAAATCTATTGAAAGTGGCTATGAGGTGAGTAAAATGGATATCTAATTTATTAACAATATTAATTCTCATATTATGTTTTGTTACGACAGAAAAAATTTACAACAAAAATAAACAAGGAGTATAATTATGACAAAAAAAATCAAATCAATAATAACAACTAGAGCGACAGCTAATACTTCACTTACCACATCAATAGACATGAGATAGGAGATTTAATTATGCTAGGTTACTTAAAATATGAACTACATAAAACGTTAAAATCTAAAAGCACGATTTTGTTTATATTATGTAACAAGTGGAAGCATAGGTATGGCGTTAGGGTACATTTTTAAGAAAGAATATATTGCCATTACAATAGTGCTTATATGGATGTTTACTTACCATTTAGCATATCCTTTAATTGCAGAATTGGTAATGATGATTAATCCTTCTGTTTTAGCAGATCCAAGCACTGGATTAATAGATGCTGATAACATTAGAAGATTTACACACTTTGGAGACCATTTTAGTTTTATTTATAGTTACATAATACAAGGTCATAAGCAAAAAGGAAACGAGGTAACAATTTTTTACGTTAAAGAGTTTATATTTAACGCTGTATGCTATTTAACTTGCTGTTTTTCGTTAAAGAGAAAGAGGTCGTAATATGAGTGCAATAATAAGCGTAAAAGGATTAACAAAAAGATTTGGCAAAAAAACGGTTTTATCTAACCTTGGTTTAGAAATAATAAAAGGCGAAATTTACGCCGTTGTTGGAAATAATGGTGAAGGTAAAACAACTTTAATAAAGCTACTTTGTAATCAATTAAAGCCTAATGAAGGGGAAATAGTTTTTAGCGAAAAAATAAAAATTGGCACGCTAATAGAGGCACCTGGTTTGTTTGGTGGGATGACGGCGTTTGACAATTTAAAAGCTAAAGCGCTGTGTTTATGATATAAATATACTAAGCAACAACTTATGGAGTTATTAGAACTTGTTTCTCTAAATGATACGGGCAAGAAAAAGGTAGGAAAATTTTCTATGGGCATGAAACAAAGGTTAGGTATTGCCCTTGCTCTAATTGGCGATCCAGAAGTGCTTTTGTTAGATGAACCTACTAATAGTTTAGACCCGCAAGGAATAAACGAAGTGCGTAAACTTATTGAAAAAATCAACAAAGAAAGGGGTGTAACCATTATAATATCTAGCCATATTCTAGAAGAGCTTTATAAAGTTGCAACACGGTTTTGTATAATTAGAAGTGGGCATATTATAAAAGAAATCACTACTAGACAGCTCAAAATAGAGTGCGGAGATATGAGAATAGATGATTATTATATAAAAATAATAGAAGATTTTGATAAAAGTTTATAACTAAAAGGAAAAAAGGCTTGGATTATCCAAGCCTTTTAAATTAAAAATTAATCTACTAAATTTTCATATATATTTCGATAGGTGTCGCCCGCTTTTTCGCCCCATTTTTTGTAGATGTCCTTTGCGATTTGACGGTTAGGAACTACTATTTTTAGTTCTAATATAGGTTGGGCAGGTTCAATTATTTTAAGGTAAACGGTGTAAGTTCCGTCTTTATTCATAAAATAGTCGGCAACACATTCTTGTTTCCTACGATAACGTGCTCTATTGTTTTTTACAAAAAGAGAAATTTCTTCACGTAAAGACGCTGGAATTTTTATAAAAAAGTTTGCAAGACAAATTCTACCATCAGTAGTGATGGTATATAGAGGTTCGTTTTCATCTGCTATATTATAAATCCAACCACATTCTAAAAGTTGGCTTAAAATAGGCTGACAGTCCATATAGGCAAGCCAGTTGTTCGAAGATGTACACATATCAAGAACGGTATTTTCAGATAATGGGACTTCCATTTTGTCGAAAACGAACAATAATATTAATTTGTTTAAAGATGAATCACCTTTAACTTGCATAGGTCATTTTACTCCAATATTCGTTAAAATTATATCATAAAAAAGAAATTTGTAAAGGATATTATCAAAAAAAGTCAAAATTTGTGTCTAAAAAGTGTTTATAAAAGTAATTTCGTGTGGTATAATTAACTAGTATAGTTACAGTTAGGGGAGGAAGCCGTATGACTAAGCGTGAAGAGTTAGATTTGTTTTTATTGCGTGCTGATGAATTTATCGAAGGTAAATATATTGTTGCAGACGTTAAAATTATTAACATGTTAAAAGCCATCGCATCGTCAGATACGCTTCTTGCAATTTTTAAAAATTGTTTAGATGGTTTTGATTTTGAAGAAGCTAAAAAGAAATATTTATTAGAGAGTAAAGTTCAATCGGACAATAGGGGGGAATTTGTTTTACCAACTAACACGAGGGAGCTTTTGGCTTTAATTTTTAATATTTTAATTAAAATTGATTCAAAAGAAATCGATTTTGCTGATTTTGTTACCCGTTATTTCTTTGAGGATGGTAGTTTTTCCGGTGGCTATCAAACCTTTGTAAACATTATGATTAAACCCTTTAAAAATGCTGTGAAAGATGTTATGGAAAGGGTTATCGAAGGTAAACTTCAAGACCCTATCGAAGCTTTTTGTGAAGAAGAAAAGCGCCGTGAAAAAGAGCGCGAAGAAGAAAAAATTAAAAATGAAAAGGAACGCGAACTTTTCACTAAAAAAAGCGGTGAAAACATAAAGAAAATTAAAGATTTGCTATTAATTGATAAGACGAAAGTTAAAGATAAGAAGCTAAATCTTGAAATAAAAACGGAAATTATCCTTGTTATAGATATGCTGGCAAACGTTGTTGAATCGGAAGATAGTGATGCAATTACCTACGCTTATATTGCATATAAGTATATGACTAGGGCGCATAAGTTTTTATTCTTTGGAAGAGAAAGAAAAATAGGTAAGCTATTGCAGGAGATTTTAAGTGGATTTTGAGGAAAAAACATTAAAAAGTGATTATCTATATAAAGGCAAGATACTCAATCTTAAAAAAGACGAGGTTCTTTTGCCAAATGAGAAAAAAGCTTTTAGGGAAATAGTTGAGCACAATGGTGGCTCTTGCGTTATTTGTGAAAAGGATGACAAGATTTTGATGGTACGTCAATATCGTTATGCTTTTAAAAAAGAATTATGGGAAATTCCTGCGGGAAAAATCAACGAGGGAGAAGACCCTGCCTTGACAGCTGTGAGAGAACTAGAGGAGGAAGGCGGTATAAAGGCACATTCGGTACAGCTAATGTACAAAATTTTTCCATCGCCTGGGTATACTTCTGAAATAATTTATCTTTATCGAGCGCAAGGCTTAAAAGAAACGGAAAAGCATCTTGATAACGACGAGTTTTTAACGAGCAAGTGGTTTAGTAAAACTGAATTAAAAAGGATGCTTAATAATGGTGAGATTAAAGATGGCAAAACGCTGATTGCGCTTCTTGCCGTGTTAAAATAGAGAAAAAAAATAAAGGACGGACAAAAAGTGAAGAGGACAGACGTTAGAAATGTGGCTATTATTGCTCACGTAGATCATGGTAAAACCACCCTAGTAAATGAAATGTTGAAACAGGGTGGAATTTTTCGTGAAAATCAAGAAGTATTAGACAGAGTTATGGACTCTGGCGATATAGAAAGAGAAAGGGGTATAACTATTTTAGCAAAAAACACTTCGGTGTTTTATAACGGTGTTAAAATCAATATCGTTGATACTCCTGGGCACGCGGATTTCGGTGGAGAAGTAGAACGTGTACTTAAAATGGTTAACGGTGTTTTGGTTTTGGTTGATGCATGCGAGGGACCTATGCCACAGACAAGATTCGTTATGCAAAAGGCTTTAGAACTTAATCATAAACTAATTATCGTGGTAAATAAAATCGATAGGCCTGATGCAAGGCTTTCTGAGGTGCAAGATGAAATTTTAGAACTGTTGTTTGATCTCAATGCTAACAACGATCAGATTGATAGCCCAATAATTTTCTGTTCAGGCAGGTCTGGGACGGCTACTACCGATTATAACAAGCAGGGACAAGATTTAGTTCCGCTTTTTGATGCAATTATTAATCATTTTGATCCACAAGAAGTTGAAGAAGAAGGGCCTCTTCAAATGCTCGTTTCTTCAATAGATTACAATGAATACGTTGGAAGAATTGGAATCGGCAGAATTGAAAGAGGGTTTATGCGCGTTAATCAAGACGTTGAAACGTGTAATTACAATGTAAAAGGTAAAGAAGTAAAGGGTAAACTAGTAAGCATTTATCAAATTGAAGGCCTAAATAGAGTTCAAGTGGAAAGTGCAAAAGCTGGTGATATAGTTTGTGTGAGCGGTATTGAAAATCTTTCTATTGGCGACACGGTTTGTGCGCTTCATGAAGCTGAGCCAGTGCCTTTCGTAAAAATTTCTGAGCCTACCGTGGAAATGACTTTTTCCGTTAATGATTCACCCTTTGCAGGCAAAGAAGGTAAGTTTGTTACTACAAGGCATTTAAGAGATAGGCTGTTTAAGGAAATGCTTAAAGACGTTTCTTTGCGTGTTGAAGAAACTGATTCGGCTGACTCATACCGTGTTTGCGGCAGGGGGGAAATGCACCTTTCTATTTTAATTGAAACTATGAGAAGGGGTGGATATGAATTTCAAGTTGGTGCTCCTAAAGTTATGTATAAAGAGGAAAATGGTGTTCTTTTAGAGCCTATAGATAAGCTTGTTGTAGACGTTCCTGAAGATAAAACGGGCAGTGTTTTTTCTAGCATGGGAGTTAGAAAGGGTGAGCTTATACAAATGGAAAATATCGGCAGTAGAATTAGGCTGGAATTTAAAGTTCCATCAAGAGGTCTTTTTGGATACAAGAGTCAATTTTTAACGGAAACTAGAGGAGAGGGCGTATTTAATACTCTCTTTTACGGATATGAAGAATACAAGGGAGATATTGAAAGACGTACTACTGGTTCATTGGTTGCTTTTGAAACGGGGGAGGCTGTTACTTACGGATTATTTAATGCACAAGGAAGAGGACAACTCTTTATCGGTGCAGGAACCAAAGTGTATGAAGGTATGGTCGTAGGTGTTTCTCCTAAAGCCGAAGATATTAGCGTTAACGTGTGCAAGAAGAAGCATTTAACTAATACTAGAGCTTCTGGTAGTGACGATGCTTTGAGGCTTGAAACTCCTAAGATTATGAGTTTGGAAGAGGCTATGGAGTTTATAAATGACGACGAGATGCTAGAAATTACACCTAAAAGTGTTCGTATAAGGAAAAAGACGCTCGATACAGAGTTGCGATTAAAGAGAAAGGCGAAAGGTCTTGAATAAGTAAAAAAGCGGGGTTACTTTATGAACCCCGCTATTTTTGTTTCGGAACTACTTATATGAGTGTTACTTACAGCCGTAGCCACAACCGCCGCCTTTACCATAAAGACTGCCGTTTTTTGAACAGCAACAAATAAGTAATAAAGCCAAAGGCAGACAATAACAGCTGTTAAATAAACCGTTAAGGCAACCGCTCTTGCATAGGCAGATTATCAATAAGATAATACCAATCCAAAGACAGCAGTTTCCACCGAATAAGTCAAAGCATCCGTTCATAAAGTTACCTCCAATAGTATCTTGATTCTCCGCCTATGTAACGAATTTTTTGTCGGCGAAGTTTTATCTACTATCAATATACTTTTTCGAGCTTAAAAATGTTACAACTTGCTTTATTTATTTGCTATAAAAAAATTTTTGTGCTAAAATGTGATTGTATACTGAAAAGCGGATATAATTAATTCGACTGTTAATGTAGGTAAATATTTTTATTAACGGATATCTTTATAAGAATTCGATTGGAGAAAAAATGAATAAAAAATTCTTTACGGCAAAAAATGTTGCTCTCTTAGGTATTTTAGTTGCCTTGGTTATTGTACTTCAGTTGTTTGCAAGCGCGATACCTATGTTTGGCGTAACGCTCAACTTTAGCCTAATCCCAATTGCTCTTGCGGGTATTACGATGGGGTGCATAGGTGGAGCTATTGTGGGATTTTCATGTGGCTTGGTTGTGTTTATTACTATGGCGCTTATGGGACAAGAGCCTTCAACGGCGTATTTGTTTCAAACAAACCCATTAATTTTAACTGTTATGTGTATTGCTAAAACTACTATAGCGGGTGCTGTTTCTGGCTTTTTATATAAAATACTTTCAAAATATAATTCCACTATGGCGATTACTGTAGGCTCATTGATAATTCCTATAGTGAACACCGGTATATATATGCTCGGTATGGTTTTAATGAAGGAATCTGTTGCACAGTTTTTATCGTTAGATTCTTCTTCAGCAGGAATTGTGTTTGCAGTAGTTTTTGGTTTAATTTGGCTTAATTTTGTGTTGGAAATGGTGATAAATACCATTTTTACACCATTACTTCACAGAGTAATTAAGATAATTGATAAAGAGTAGGTGTCAAAATGCTACTTGTTATAGACGTTGGTAATACCAACATAAAGTATGGTGTGTACGATAAAGACGCGTTAGTTGCTTCTTATCGTGTAACTTCTAGACTCACTAGAACGGCTGATGAATACGGCTCGGTTTTAGTTAATCTTTTAGCTACTAGTGGAATTAACAAAAAAGAAATTGAGGGTATTATTATTTCTTCGGTTATTCCTGCGCTTAACTATACTCTTTGCCACATGTGTGAATATTTCTTTTCCATCTCGCCTTTAATGGTAGGACCGGGAATTAAAACTGGCTTAAATATTAAAGCGGATAATCCAAGAGAAGTGGGAGCAGATATAATAGTAAACAGCGTTTCAGCATTCAAAAAATATGGCGGACCTATTATCGTAATAGATTTTGGAACTGCAACAACTTTCGACGTAGTAACGGATAAATGTGAACTTTTAGGTGTAGTAATAGCTCCTGGTATTAAAACTTCATTAGAGGGGCTTGCAACTAAAACGGCACAACTACCTATGGTAGAGCTTGAATCGCCTAAAAACATAATTGGTAAAAACACTAAACATTGTATGCAATCTGGTTTAATTTTTGGGTTTGCAGGGTTAGTGGAAAATATAATTAAAAAAATTAAAAAAGAATTAAAACTTGAAAATATAAACGTAGTTGCGACGGGTGGTCTCGGAGAAATTATAGCAAAAGAAGTAAAGTGTATTAACGTTGTTGATAGAACCCTTACGCTTGACGGATTAAAGAGCATTTATCAATTAAACGTGTAATGGAGGACGTATGAGAAAAGCAGGTGTAGCTATTTTAGGGCTTGGAGTAGTTGGTGGTGGAGTTTATCGTATTCTTACTGAAAAGAAGGAATATTTTAAGCAAACACAAGGTCTAGATATAAGTGTTGAGTTGGTTCTCGAAAGAAGTAAAGAACGAGCACTTTCTTTGGGCGTTCCTGAAGAGAACATCGCATCAAGTATAGAGGAAGTAGTTAGCAATCCAAACGTTGACGTTGTGGTAGAAGTTATCGGTGGTATAGAGCCATCAAAAACATTCGTGTTAAAAGCGTTAAGGAGTGGGAAAACGGTTGTTACTTCAAACAAAGAACTTTTTGCTAAACATTGGCCAGAACTCGAAGAGGCTGCAAAAATTAATAATGCAGGGCTATTTTTTGAGGCTAGCTGTGTTGGTGGTGTACCCATTATTAGAACGCTTATCGATGGAATGCAAGCAAATGAAATTCAGTCGATAAAAGGTATAATTAATGGTACTACTAACTATATCTTAACGAAAATGACTTATGAGGGTTCTTCATACGAAGAAGCTTTAAAAGAAGCACAAAGGCTTGGGTATGCCGAATTCAATCCCACGGCAGACGTAGACGGGTTTGATGCAATGTATAAGCTTTCTATTTTATCAAGCCTTGCATTTAACACAAAAGTAACCATTGATAAGGTTTATAGAGAAGGTATTTCAAACGTTGATAAGGTTGATATTGCTTACGGTAGAGAGATGGGCTACACCTTAAAGCTTCTTGCTATTGGTAAAAAGAGTGCAAATGGAATAGAAGTTAGAGTACATCCTACTTTTATTAAGAGTGATAATCCTTTGGCTTCCGTTAACGATAGCTTTAACGCAGTTCATCTTGTTGGAGATTCCGTTGGCGAAATAATGCTTTATGGTAGAGGCGCTGGCGATCTTCCTACGGGTAGTGCAATCGTTTCAGATATTATTTTCTCATTAAAGCACGACGATTACTATTTCACTCCATTTAAGAATGACAACAATGCAAAAGGTGGTAAGTTCCTTTCAGACTTTACGAGCGAATATTATATTAGACTTTCCGTAAAAGATCAATCTGGAGTGCTTGCAAAAGTTTCTGGGCTCATTGCTAAAAACGGAATTAGTATTAAAGAGGTTAAACAAACTTCTCTTAATGGAGAAAAAGCTGAAATAGTAGTAATTACACATCAATGTAAAGAAAGCGCAATGAAAAAGACTTTAGAACAATTTGAAAAACTTTCTGAAGTTTATTCAATTGATGGTTTTGTTAGAATTGAAGCGTAGATTTAAAAAGGTTAGAGACTGGAGGAAATAAAATTCCTTTAGTCTTTTTAATTTATCTTCAAAGTCTTGTATAAAATGTAAAAATACTTGTATGAAATATAAAAATACTTGATTTTATGTTAATATTTATGTTAAAATAATTCTAATGAAAAAGGAGTCTTAGAAAATGAAAAAAATATTGTTATTAGTTTTATCTTTGATAACTTGTTTATCTGTTATACCGCTTAGTGCGTGTGGTGGTAAATATGCTAGTGTAGAAGAGGATTCTGTTTATACTCTTCAAGATGCAGTTAAAGAGGTAGCTTACGCTTATTATCGTCAAGATCTACAAATTAACTATAATCAAACTATGTCAAGAAGAAACATTAACCCATCTCCAGAAGAAGCAACTTCTCAACACATGATGTTTCTTGACTGTTCTTCTTACGTGAACGCAGTTTACTACGAAGCTTTAGGCATGAACATTTTACCCTATGACTATTTAGAAGTTACTCCTAACACAAAAAACTATATGGCTTACGCAAGAGAAAATCCTGATAATGTAGACGTTGTTGGTGTTTGGCTTAGCGAAAATTATACAACTGCAGAAGCTCGTGCAGCGGCAATGCAAGAAGCTAAAGGTTTACTTCAAGTGGGCGATGTAGTTAACTATCGTAGAAGTGACGCTGGGCACGTTATGATATATGTTGGGGATGATAGTTTACTTCATTCTACGGGTGACGATTTTAACGTTATGTTTAGACCTGAAGACAGTGATGAGGGTAGTGTGGAAAATCGTGGAAGCGTTGGACTAGATACTTCAGACCTTTTCTTTGATGAAAGTGGTTCTAGATATATGTTCAAAAAAGGATATGAAGGTTTTTGTATTTTAAGACCTATAGCAAGAGATGGTAAAGCTACTGAAGAAACCAAAGCAAGGATGCTTGCTAAAGGTCTTGACAGTGAAAAAACTGCTGATAAAGGTGTTAACACTTCTCTTTCAATTGGAGAAGAAATTACCTACAGTTTAACTATAAAAAATCATAGAGACTTAGGATATAAAAACGTTGAAATTAAAGACGTTTTAGACAATAATCTTGAATTTGTTTCAGGGGATAAAGGTGTAAAGAACGAAGGTCAAAACGTTACGTTTACAAGGAATATAAAAGCAGGGGAAACGATTACTGTTTCTTGGAAAGCAAAAGTTAAATCTACTGCTACTCCAGGGGCTATAATCGTTAGTGATAAAACAACCGTTGGTGGAGTTGGTCAGGCAATAATTAAATCTTCAGTTTCTAAGTTTACGGCAGAACAATTATCAGCTGTAGCAAATAAAGCTAAAGAATATGCTACTCAGAACAAATCTTTTAACAATCCAATAGAATTTGCAAAACAGCTTTATAAGGATTCATTAAACGTTGATGTGTTTGAGTATGAAAAAGTATCTCTTGCTTTAGATGATATAATAGAAGCAGAAGGTTGTGACCTTAAAGAAACGGATATTGCAAAACTTGTTGCTCCAGATATGTACGGTGGGCAAAGAGATAGTGCTTTAACTTTATTATATCGTAGAGATAAAGATGTAGTAAGACTTATAACTACTAAAAATCTTTCTGTTGGCGATGTTATTATTGCAGAATATGACACGGAAAGGGGTGAAGATCAAGTAGTTTACGTTTACGTTGGTGGAAATCAAGTAGTTTCTTGTATGAGCAAAAATGGAAGTGTAGCAAAACTTGTTACGATGACTGATTCTCAATATGAAAGCACACACGTTTTGGTAACTATCTTTGTGTATAATCGTTATGCAGTGTTGCGTCCTTCAATGGCAAACTAATTATAAACTTTATTATTAAATTTGTATAAAAAAACATGATAAGCTAAAAGCTTATCATGTTTTTTTACTTATGTAATTTGAGTAAAAATTAAAAATTTATTTTTTACTATAGCAGTCGCAACGATGCGTTCCAACGTATCCGGTGTCGTTACATTTTTCACAGATATATTTTGGCGAAAGATCGCTAAATTGTAAACCTAAAGATAAAAGAGTTTTTGCAACGTTGTCGTTTAGTTGTTCTTGTTCTTTTTCAAGAGCAACTATCTTTTCTTTATCATCAGATATTTCAGCAAAAGCAAGATCCTTTTCTATGCTAAAAATACGTTCATATAGGGCTGGGAAGCCTTCTATTTCCATTGCTTTATCAAGATTTTTTTGCGCTATACTCATTGCTAGAGCACGCCTTGATTTATATTCTCTATTGTACTCTTCTTGCGTTAATTCACCTGGGTGAGTTTCTGCCTTGTCCGAAATTGCTTCTACAGTGAATATAGAGTTGTTTTTCCAATTGGAAAGCACACCGTTAAGGTAGGCGATAGGCGAACTTTTACCTGAAGAAAGTTTTCCCGCTTCTAGTATCATTTCTTCAGAGAAATTCCAACTTTTCCACATAGCAAGATTTTGTCTATCCCATGGGGTAGGTCGACGGTTGACCCCTGTAACTGCTAAAAGTTCTTTAATAAACTCGTTAGCTTGTTCTTCCTGTTTAAAATAATCGCCAATACTCGAAAGATCAATAAGGCCACGATTTCTTAGTTGTTCAACAAGCTCATCCATGTCTATCAAGGTGTTTTTACCCGATCTAAAGCAAACGGAAGCGATATTTAAAAGAGCATCTTCCAAAAAACCGTATGAAACCCATTTGTTAACGTAGGTTTCAATTTCTGCATCTAAAATTTCAACATAAACTGAAAGGGTACGGTTGATTTTAATAGTCAAGTCAATAATTTCTTGTTTTTTAGTAAAGAAATTTTTAATTTCTTCTTTAGAAAAACATTTTAGCGAGTAAAGTTCATGCATGAATTTATCCAGCTTTGTCATTGAACTTTTCTTAAGCTGTTTTGCAGCGAAAATGATGTTTTCTGGCTCGAAATTAAGTTCTCCCGTCCACTTTTTAAGTAAATTTAAATCCTCAATTTCAGCTTGACGTTTAGTGCCGATTGCGGAAAGAATTTTTTCAATTATGCCTGTTCTCAACACATAAGAAGATAGTTCTTTTTCCACCTTCTCAATAGTATTAATTTCTTTTTCACCAAAACTTTTAGCAACTTGAATTATGTATTTATAACTTATATTTTCACCTTTTTTATCTGAGCAATAGTTAACTATCATAAGCATTGCTTCTGGGGGGATTTTATAAGTCTCCATTACCAAAAAGTATTGTGAAAACTCACTTGTAGAAATCATTCTAGAAGGGAATATCGATTGTAACCCTTTAGTAAAGTCGGCATATTTTTCCGCCTTGAATTTTCTTGGTTTTGAATGGATTGCTGTTTTTAATGGCAAGTAAGTTACGGAGAGGGGGTTGTAACAAGAAACGTTAATAAGCCCCATTTCTTCCCAATAAGATAGAGCTTCCTTAACTTCCTCTTCAGATAAACTCAAAGAGTCTGCAACAGAGGCGAGCGTAAGGTTATTTTCACTTTTAGTACACAAATATAGTCCGAAAAGGTAAACCTTTACGGAATTGCCAGAAGAAATTGGCAAATATTGTGTTATAAAAGCATTTTCCACGGTAGTGAAACTATTGGCGGAAAATTCTCCCGAAAAAGAAAAAGTCATAAAACCCCTTAAAAATAAAAAAACACTTGCTTTAACCCCATAATATGATATATAATATAAAGTAATATAAAGTATAGGGGTAGTGTTCGCTTTTTTCAAAATAGCGATGGAAACTATTATATACGAGTTTTATTCAAATTGCAACCTAATTTGAAAAATATTGATAAAATTATTAGAGAAAAGTTTCGAGAGGAAAAAATGCCAATAATTTGCACACCTACAACGATATGGAAAAATTTTTCAGTAACCGAAGAGCCTTGTTTTATAAGTGCTGGAAAGCATGATGAAAACGGCTTGCAATATGAAAACGGATACGTGCTCGGTCGATACGTTGACGGAGAAAGAATTAAGATTTTTATTAAAACAGTAAAAAAAGGGGATGGGAAATGTCCTGCAGTTTTAATATTTAATGATTTCGGCGTTTATGAAGACGATGCGCTACTAAACAGTATTGCTGAAAACGGATATTGTGCGATCAATATTGATATTGCTGGTAAAACGGATAAGGTGGAAAACTTCACCGTTTACCCAGATAAAATTTCATATGCAAATTTTGAAAACTCCACCCATCTTTTAAAAGAAATAAATGAAGATGTGAGTAAAACTTGTTGGTACGAGTGGTGTGGCGTAGCAAAATACGTTTTAGCCTACGTTAAAAGTTTGACACACATAGGTAAAATTGGTGGACTAGGTATTAACGGTGGTGCTACAACATTATGGCATCTACTTGCAACCGAACAGCTTGATTGTTCAGTGTTTATTAACAACTCTGGGTGGAGTGTTTACGAGGGTAAAAGTAAATTTCTATCTGTTGCTGAAGATGGATATTCAGATGGAAAAGTTAATTTTGTGGCTGGTATTGAACCACAATCTTACGCTTCTCACGTTAAGTGCCCAACAATGATACTCGCTTGTACAAATAACCCTAAGTATGATTGTGATAGGGCGCACGATACACTTGCGCGTATTAATGATGAAGTTTACACTGCTATAAGCTATTCGATAAATAGAAAAACGCTTATGGATAGAGAAACCTTTTCTAACGCTTTTGTTTTTTTTGAAAAGTTCTTATTGAATAAGAAAACGGAACTTCCCAATCTAATTAACGTTGAAAATGAAGAAGATGAAGAAATCACAGTTAAAGTTTTAGCGGACAGAAAGGGGCTTAAAGAGCTAGTTTTATACGTTTCTGAAGGTGTTGCTACGTCAGAAAAACGTTGTTGGCAAAAAACAGCTGAATTAAATGCAAAAGAAGATGATTATTCGTTTAAGTTTAAGCCTAACGAGGGTTATGGCTTTACTGCGTGGTTTGTAAAGGCCATATATAAGAACGGGTTTGAAGCGTGTTCTAGAATTTGTGGAAAATCGTTTGATGTTAAAGAGGGTAAAGAGCCAAGAATTAATAATATCATATACTCTTCTAGAATAGAAAATTATGAAACAAGATTTGGACCGGCGAATGAAGAAAGTATCCCTAGCGCGATAGACGTGCTTGGGCAAATAAAAGTTGAAAAACTTGTAGGTCCATTAAAGATGTCAGGTATAACTTGTAAGAGTGGTGTTAATACTTTCAGTATTGTTGCTGAAAAAATAAAGCCTGATCGTGGCGCAATTTTAATGTTTGATGCGTTCATTAAAGTGAGCGGAGAGATAACAGTCAGCCTTATTGCCGATTATTTTGGACAAAAAACCGTTTACTTTGCAACAAAAAAGCTTGTTGGAGAAAACATTTGGCAAAACGTTAAATTTTCAGTGAATGCATTTAAAACGGTAGAGGGATTACCACTAAAAAGTTACGATAACATTCAGGCAATAGAGTTTTATTCAAATGAAGAATTTTTAATTAATAACGCATTGTGGGTGTAGGGAAATATGGAGTACAAAACTGGTGGAATAATTATTTCAAAAAAACCACATGCCTGTGGTTGTGATAAATGGGAAATCACTAGACTAGGTGCAGATGTCAAACTAAAATGCTTGGGCTGTAAAAGGGCGGTGTTTTTATCCTTTGACCAGTTGAAAAAAATTCAAAAGAATTATATTGAGTTTGAGGGAACTAATGGATAGCGAAAAGGATTTAGAAATAGAGAGCAATTTGCCTCCACAAAATGAAGATAGTGATTTTTCCAAAACCAATGAAGCCGATAACGTAAATGACAAAAAGGAAAAGATGAAAAAAGGAGATAAGATTTTTGTTACAGTAGTTTCTACGATGATATTCTTGTTAGTTACCTATTTTATTCTTTTTTCTACTGTGTTCTATTATGTAACCGTATCGGGGCGTTCAATGAAAGACACTTTAGAAAGTGGTGACATTTTAATAGTAAACAAGGTTGCACAGCCCGATTATGGTGACGTTATTATTGTAAGTGGCTTAAAAACTAATGGTGATTGGCTTATAAAAAGAGTTATTGGGCTAGAAGGCGATACTATTACTATTAATCAAGGCAAAGTCTATCTTAATGGTGAAGAACTTTGTGAGGATTACGCTAAAGGGTTAACCTATGCTCCAGATTGTACTAATAGCAAGGACGTTGGTGAAATGACTTACGTTGTTTCAGAAGGAGAAGTATTTTTCTTGGGAGATAATAGAGAAGATAGTTTGGATAGCCGTTTTTATGGGGTTTGCTCGTTAGATGATGTTGAGGGTGTTGTTAGTGAATTTGCAATAAAAATTAAGGGAATTACTACGCCAATAAATGCTTTCAAAATGAAGGTGAAGAACTTTTTAGGTTTTAAGTCGTAAAAAAGAAAATAAGGAAATACAAATGCTTTATTATAAGAACCGATTGATTTTCGGGGGAATAAAAAAAATTATAACGGCTATTATGTCGTTTATATATAAATTATTAAAGTATTTTAATTTGCAAATTGCTTTATTTGTGGTTTTAGTAGGGATAATTCTTTTCTTTGCAGGTGTGTTTGAAAATAGTTACGTTGCGGAAATGATTTTTTATCTTATTCTAGTATTATCACTATTTTATTCTGTAGCGGCAACACTAAGGAAGATACTCTTTCCAACTCCTAAAATCAAAAATAAGAAAAGAGCAAAGATTGGGTTTGTAAAGAATAATGATCAATCGATTGACCCACAGGAAAACAAACAGGAAAATATAATAATAGATGCTAGCAAACAACAAACAGTTAATCAAAGCTCTATTATGGCAGAAGTGCCAAAATATTATAAAGTTAAACAAAACCCGCAGTACGTTATGGCAGAGTATAGTGATAGATATGAACTCTATTATAAAACTGGCCAAGGACTCAAGAAAGTGAGAACAGATTATAAGGAGAACGTAAGGTGATACTAAAGTATTTTGTAAGGGACTTCTATTTAGAAGCCAAACAACAAAGAAAAAAAATGCTTAGCATTTATTATAGTATTGTAGCCATTTATATTATTATTAGTTTGGCGTTTATATTGTGGTACAAAACATTGCCATATGAAGATGAAAAAATTATTCTTATTAAAGTGTTGCATTATTCTATAACGGCATTTTTCATTTTTATAAGTATCGTTTTTCTTGGCATTAAGTTTAAGAGAGTGAATAAGTATTATAAAAAATGTATCGACGTTGAGACGGGGTTAACCGAAACGGCAACTGGCAGTTTTATTGATTATAACGAAAGTATTCAGAGTAAAGACGGAGTTGATTTTAAAACGGTAATCTTTCTAGAGCTAAATAAAAAAAGAGATACCTTTTTTGAAAGAAAAGTACTCGTACTTTATGAAAAACCTTTTCCTGAATTTTCAGCGGGACAAAACGTAAGGTACACTACGCAAGGCAACGTATTAAAACATTATGAAATTTTAGATGAATCAAATGAAACGGAAGGAGAGTAAACTATGAGAGCAATAGTTACGGTATTAGGAAAGGACAAGGCGGGTATAATTGCAAAGGTATCCACAGAGCTTGCTGAAAAAAAAGTAAATATTGAAGATATAAGTCAAACAATAGTACAAGGTAATTTCACAATGATTATGCTTTGTGATTTATCAAATGCACAAGTTTCTTTGTTGGAGCTTCGCGAAAACATGGCTAAAATTGGTGATGAAATCGGTGTGTCAATACACGTTCAACATGAAGATATTTTTAATGCAATGCATAAGATTTAGGGTGACTCATGATTAATAGAAAGGAAATTATTGAAACCATAGAAATGGTAGAAAAAGAGCACTTTGACGTTAGAACCATTACCATGGGTATTTCGCTTTTTTCTTGTATAAGGGAAGATGCGAAAAAAACTGCAACGCTTTGCTATGATAAAATATGCAAAAAAGCCGAAAATATCGTAAAAGTTGCCGAAGAACTCGGTAAAGAATACGGTGTACCGGTAATAAATAAAAGAATATCTATAACTCCAGCAAGTTTATTAACTTCTTCTTTTTCAGGCAAGGAAATTGTGTTAGCTAAGGCGCTTGATAGAGCGGCAAAAACCGTCGGTGTGGATTTTTTAGGTGGCTATTCTGCGCTCGTTCATAAGAGTATGACCTCCTTTGAAAGGTCTTTTATTGAAAGCATTCCAGAAGCGCTTTCTATTACTGATAGGATGTGTTCTTCTGTAAATGTAGGTTCTTCTAAATCGGGTATAAATATGGATGCCGTAGGCTTGATGGGTAAAATAATTAAACAGGCGGCGGAAAAAACAAAGGAAAAAGATGGACTAGGGGCAGCAAAACTCGTGGTGTTTTGTAATGCCGTTGAAGATAATCCCTTTATGGCGGGTGCATTTCACGGCATAGGTGAGGGAGAAACGGTTATCAACGTTGGTGTTTCAGGTCCAGGTGTAGTTCATCACGCTTTAAAGAGTATTAAAGGTGCTTCTATAGAAGAGGTAGCAGAAACTATTAAAAAGACGGCGTTTAAGATTACAAGAACTGGTCAATTAATTGCAAAAGAAGCTTCAAAAAGGCTTAATGCGGAATTTGGTATAGTTGATTTATCACTTGCTCCCACTCCCGTTATGGGAGATAGCGTTGCTCATATTCTAGAAGAAATGGGTTTAGAGTCGGTTGGTGCGCACGGAACAACTGCTGCACTTGCAATGCTTAACGACGCGGTAAAAAAGGGTGGCGTAATGGCATCTTCTAGCGTTGGTGGGTTGTCTGGTGCGTTTATTCCCGTTTCAGAAGATATTGGCATGATTAACGCTGCTAACAGTGGGGCAATTACTCTATCAAAGCTTGAAGCGATGACAGCCGTTTGTAGCGTAGGTATCGATATGGTGGCAATACCTGGTGATACTCCTGATACTACCATTTCCGGTATGATTGCAGATGAAATGGCTATCGGTATGATTAATAATAAAACTACGGCTGTAAGAGTTATTCCCGTTCCCGATAAAGGTGTTGGTGAGAGCGTGGAATTTGGCGGGCTTTTGGGTAGTGCGCCAATAATGGAAGTTAGCCCTTATTCTTGTAGTGTATTTATTGAAAGGGGTGGAAGAATGCCTGCTCCTATACATAGTAACAAAAATTAACGGAGATTTATTTTGGAAAGTAGGTACGTTTGGAAAGTTGAAGATATATATCCATCAGATAAAGATTGGGAGAATGATTTTAAGAGTGTTAGCTTAGAAGGTTCTTTTTCTTCATTTAAGGGGAAGCTTGGCGATAAAAAGTTTTTATTAGATTTCTTTAGCTTAGATGAAAAAATTTCAAGAAAACTTGAAAAATTAAGCGTTTACGCTATGATGAATCATGATAAAGATACAAGAAATAGCGTTTACGACCGTATGCTAAGCAAAGTAACTTCTCTATGTGCAGAAATTTCTGCACAATGTTCATTTGTTGTTCCAGAGCTTACAGCGCTTTCTCAAGACAAACTAAAAGAATACATGGATGATAAAGATTTAAATCAGTATTCATATTTTTTCAAAAATCTTTTAAGAAAGAAGAAATACGTTCTCTCTGAAAAGGAAGAAAAGTTACTAGCTTTAAGTTCTGAGACAATGTCCTCTTTTAGAGATATTTTTACTAAAATAGATAATGCCGATTTAAAGCTCGGTTTCTTTACTTATAAAGGGCAAAAATATCAACTTACTCACGGAACTTACGGTGTGTATATGCATTCTGATGATAGGGGGATAAGAAAAAAAGCTTACAGCGAGTATTATAAAGGTTATAAATCGCTCATTAACTCTATTTCTGCGACCTATTACGGAAGCGTTAAAAAGGACGTGTTTTATGCAAAGGTTAGGGGATATAATTCTGCATTGGAAATGGCGCTTTCAAATGAGGACGTTCCGGTTGAAGTTTATAATAATTTAGTTTCTTCCGTTAATAACGCGCTTCCGCTTTTGCATAAGTATATTGCGCAAAGAAAAAAACAATTAAAT
Organism: Christensenellaceae bacterium; assembly: GCA_045639245.1. GTDB lineage: Bacteria > Bacillota > Clostridia > Christensenellales > Borkfalkiaceae > UBA1259. Next base: position 44,893 of record JAZUCS010000042.1, on the reverse strand, counting down.
TATAAAACCATGTACATGTATGATATGTACTGTCCAATGGTTGAAAATGCCGAGATAAAGCTTTCTTATGATGATGCTTATGATTTGGTTGTAAAGGGGCTTTCCGTTCTTGGAGATGAATACGTAGGGCTTTTGAAAAGAGCATATTCAGAAAGATGGATTGACGTTTTTGAAACAGAGGGTAAAAGAAGCGGAGCATACAGTATTTCCGTTTATGATACACACCCATACGTTTTATTAAATTATCAAAAAACCACTCACGATGTTTTTACAATTGCTCATGAAATGGGACACAGTATTCATTCATATTTTTCAAACAAAACTCAACCTTATGCAACGGCAGATTATAAAATATTCGTTGCGGAGGTTGCGAGCACGGTAAATGAAGTGCTTTTGATAAAGTATTTATTGAAAAACACCGACGACAAGAAATTGAAAAAGTATCTACTTTCTTATCTTTTAGAAATGATTAGAACTACCCTTTTCCGCCAAACTCAGTTCTCCGAATTTGAAGTTTATTCTCATTCTTCGGTGGAAAAAGGCGAACCACTTACTAAAGATGGTATGAGCCAAGAGTATTTAAGGCTTAATAAAAAATACTACGGCAAAGCGGTTAAAAGTGATGATACGATAAAGTACGAATGGGCAAGGATACCACATTTTTATAGGTCGTTCTATGTGTATAAATATGCAACTGGTATAATCAGTGCACTTTCTATATCGGAGAGAATTTTATCTGAGGGCGAGCCTGCTGTGAAAGACTATTTTAAGTTTTTATCTTCAGGGGGAAAGGATGCGCCAAATGAACTATTAAAAATTGCAGGCGTTGATTTAACGGATATAAATACTTTTGATAGAGCGTTTAAGTTGTTTGAAAATGCGCTTACAGAGTTTTGTAATATTTAAGGAGAAAAGTTATGGCAAAAGAAAAATCAAGAGAGATGCCACATAGTTTGGAAGCGGAACAAGCTCTTTTGGGTTGTTTACTTATCGACGTGAAAATTCAGGTTGAGGTGGCGGCTTTTTTAAGAGAAGAAGATTTTTATGCAGAATCACACAAGTATATCTTTAGTGCAATGGAGAGCATTATAAAAGAAAATAGACCGGTTGATTTTGTAACGTTAACCGATTATCTAGAAAAGAACGCTTCGCTAGAAAGGGCTGGTGGAATAACCTATATTACCGAATTAACTAACGTAATGCCTTCAGCGGCAAACTATCAAAGATATTTAGATATAGTCAAAAGAGATAGCATGCTTAGAAAATTAATAAGGGGTTCTACGGACATTATTCACGAATGTGAAACGAGTATGGAAAGCAGTTCGGCTTTAGCGTATGCAGAAAAGACTATTTACGATATTTCTAATTCTGCTGACACTAGTGAGGTAGTTAAAATAAGTACGGTATTGCCCGAGGTTATGAATAAGTTTGATGAATTGTCGAAAAATAAGTCTGCATATCATGGAATTAAAACGGGCTTTAAGGGTTTAGATAATCTTTTAAACGGCTTACATGGAAGTGACCTTATGATTCTTGCTGCTCGTCCTGGTATGGGTAAAACTTCGTTTGCGATGAACATTGTAGAATCAGTTGCTGCTCAAGGTTATTCTTGTGCCGTATTTTCACTTGAAATGGGCAGAGAACAACTTGCTCAAAGAATGATGTGTTCGGTTGCTGGCGTTAGCATGGAAAACGCACTTAAAGGCAAAATGAATAAAACGGAATGGCTAAAAATTGCTAAAGCTAAGGAAATTTTATCAAATTCTAAAATCTACATAGACGATTCTTCTATGATAACTCCCGAAGAGGTTTTATCAAAATGTCGTAGGTTAAAAAAGAAAACAGGTTTAGACCTTGTTATGATTGACTATATTCAGCTTATGAGCCCTGCAAGAAGAAAGGATTCTGATAATAGACAACAAGAAATTTCTGATATTTCAAGAAATTTAAAAATCCTTGCAAAAGAACTCAATGTTCCCGTGTTGGCACTGTCACAGTTATCACGTGCTGTTGAAGCCAGAAAGGGTAGACCTCAACTTGCCGACCTTCGTGAATCAGGTGCAATTGAACAGGATGCTGATATCGTTATGTTTATTCATCGTCCTGATAGAAACGCAACAGAGAAGGAACTTTCAGAAGGCAAAATTCAACAAAACGTTGCTGAAATTATTGTGGAAAAGCATAGAAATGGCCCTCAAGGTATCGTAAAACTTTACTTCAAAGGCGAATGTACTAAGTTTCTCAATCTTAATGATGAAACTGGTGAGCCGGCTGTCGAAGGGGAAGATAAAAGTGTAAGTAATCAGTACGTTAAGACTTATGAAGGAGTGGAGGAACTTTCCACGCAAAACACTACTGAAAGTGAACAAAAAAACCAATTTATAGACGCTAAAAGTATTGACGATGAGATTTTTGGATAATGGAAACTTTAGTAAAAGAAATTAATGCATTATCTATTTCAAACGCCGTGCAAATTTTGGAGCAAGGTGGAGTAATAGGTATGCCTACGGAAACTGTTTACGGACTTGCTGGTATAGGCTTGTATCCTAATGCTGTTAAAAAAATTTTTGAAGTTAAAGGACGACCTTCAGACAATCCGTTAATTGCGCACGTGCATAAAGATTATGATTTAAATAAGTTGTGTTATATTGAACACAATTACGTTTATAAATTAATAAGCCAATTTATGCCCGGTCCACTTACCTTAGTTATGAAGAGCAAAGGCGTTATTTGTAAAGAAGCTGTATGTGGTGGAGATACTTTGGCGATTAGAGTCCCCTCGCACGTTGGTTGTCAGGCGTTATTAAAGGCTTTGGACAAGCCGGTGGTTGCTCCTTCTGCTAATCTATCAAAGCATACTAGCCCAGTTTCAGCAGAGCATGTTTTTAATGACTTATCGGGTAAAATTCCTCTAATACTCGACGGGGGAAAGTGTTCTGGAGGAATTGAAAGTACTGTTTTAGACGTTACGGGGAGTGTGCCAAGAATTTTAAGGGCGGGATTAATTACTTTAGAAATGATAAAAAATGTTTGCGGTGCGTGTGAAATTGCCCAACACAAACAAGGGGATAAAGTAAAATCACCAGGTGTAAAATATAGCCATTATAAGCCGAAATGTCGAACAATGCTTTTTAATCCACAAGAAATTGATAAACTTTTGCAACTTTATAATTATGAAATTGCACAAGGAAATGTTCCGTATATTATGTGTGAAGATTTTTATAAACAAAAGTTAATTGATAAAAATTTGTTACTATTAGGTAGCACGGGTGAAGAAATAGCCCATAATTTATATGATAAACTTTTAGAAGGAGAAAAAGTTGCCGACGTTATATTGGCAATATCTTTAGACCGAGAAGACGGAGTTTATCTCGGAATTATGAATAGATTAAGGAAAGCTTGCGGATGAGTGTGAAAAAAATAGTTTTTATCTGTACGGGGAATACCTGTCGTAGTCCTATGGCAGAGATTATATTAAAAAATAAAATAAAATTTGCAGGCATTAAGGGGATTAAAGTGTCCAGTGCGGGACTTTCGGCAAACGTAGGAGACAAGATGAGTAGAAATTCTTTTATTGCCTTAAAGCAACTTGGTTATAAAGGATATAGCTTTAAATCAAAAAAGGCTGACGCTATGTTGTTATTAAAAAGCGATTATATAATTTGCATGACGGAAGCCCATAAGGCATATATAAGAAATTTTCCATCAGTTTATACTATTAACGAAATTACGGGTGTGGGAGAAATTCCTGATCCTTATGGTAAAGATTTAAAAGAATACGTTAAAACTTCTCATAAGTTAGAAGATGCTTGTAACGTAATTATTCAAAAAATTATTGACAATAAAGGAGACTTAATATGAAAATAGCAATTGGTTGCGATCACGGTGGTATAAATTTAAAGCCTGTTCTATTAAAATATTTACAAGAGAAAGGCGCAGAATATATAGATTTCGGTTGTTTTGATTCTGTTTCAACCGATTATAACGAATATGCGATTTTAGTTGGAAACGCTGTTGCTTCCGGAGAAGCTGATCTTGGCGTGCTAATTTGTGGAACGGGCATTGGAATGAGTATAACCGCAAATAAAATTAAAGGCGTTCGTTGCGGACACTGTCACGACGTGTTTTCAGCAAAGATGACTAGACTTCATAATGACGCAAATGTTTTAGCATTGGGAGAAAGAGTTGTTGGACCGGGATTGTTTTTAGAAATAGTAGATGCTTTTATTAATACTCCCTTCTCTTTTGATGAACGTCATCAAAGAAGAGTAAATAAAATAAAAGCGTTAGAAGAGGAAAATTTTAAATAACTTTAGGAGAAAAGAATGAAAAGAGAAGTAAAGAAAGCAGTTATTCCTGCAGCAGGGCTTGGTACAAGATTTTTACCTATAACTAAAGCAATTCCAAAACCAATGCTTTCAGTTTTAGATAAGCCGACTATTCAGTATATAGCAGAAGAGCTTATTTCGGTAGGTATTGAAGATATAATAATCGTAGTTTCACCAGGAAGTGATGTTATTAAAAATCACTTTGGAAAGGCGGATGCTCTTGAACAAAGATTACTTGCTGATGGTAAGCAAAAACTTTATGAAATAGAGCGTCAAACACAAAGATTTAACGTAAAATTTGTCGTTCAAGAAGAAGCTAACGGCTTGGCTGGTGCAATGCTTTGCGCTGAACCATATTTAAACGGTGAACCTTTTGCGTTACTTCTAGGAGACGAATTAATTTATGCTGGCGCTAACGAAAAGCCGTGTATTAAAAGATTGGTTGAAATTTTTGAACAAACGGGGAAAAGCGTTATTGCAACTATGGAAGTATTTGGTGATGACGTTAGTAAGTATGGCAATATCGGAATAAGTGAAGAAAGCGATGGAATTATGCAAGTTTCAGCAATTATTGAAAAACCTTCCATTTCGGAAGCGCTTTCAAACAATGCGATTATTGGAAGATACGTTTTCGATGGAAAGATTATCGATATGCTTAAAAAACTAACCCCTAGAAACAATGAAATCTATCTTACCGACGCTATGGAAGAACTTGCTTTTAATGGTGAACTTTTAGCTTCTTGTTTTGAAGGGATTCGTTACGACGTTGGAGATAAGTTTGGATACTTAAAGGCCAACGTAGAATATTCGTTGCGTAGCGAAGAAATAGGACAAGACACTTTAGAATATATTAAGGAACTTGCAAAAAGGCTATAATAAAAATGTACGAAAAAATTTGCCCTAACTGTAAAACTTCACTTTCAGGTTATTATCGAACAGGTATGCTTGGTTGTCCAAAGTGCTACCAAGCTTTCAGTACGGAAATTGAGCAAACTTTAATAAAAATCCAAAAAAGTACAGAGCACAAGGGTAAGCGTCCATCCTTTGGCGTAGAAAGGGAACTTTTAGCAGAATACAACAAGCTTCTTTCTCAAAAAGAGCTTGCAGTTATGGAAGGACGTTTTTCAGACGTTAAAAAAATATCAGCAGAACTTTTTGAGCTCACTGAAGAATTAAAAAGAAAGGGACTTATTTAAATGAATATAACAGATACTGAACTTTACCGTGGAAATATTGTGATGACAAGGGTAAGACTAGCTAGAAATTTAAGAGATTATCCTTTTAATCCAGATAAGTCTACAGCAAAGGAAATTGTTAAAAAAGTTAATAGGGCTCTTTTAAAGTGTGATACGTTTAATTTGTATTTTATGGAAAATCTGGATGACATTACATTGGAGTCAATGAAAGAAAGAATGCTTATAAGTGAAGCGTTAATTGATAATAGGCAATGTGGCGCTGCGCTTATCAATGCAGATAAAAGTATTTCCGTAATGGTTAACGAAGAAGACGTTATAAGAGAACAATGTTTTATGAAGGGGCTTAGTCTATTTGAAGCCTATAAAAGAATTGAAAAAATAGATGCGGAACTTTCAAAAAATCTCGATATAGCTTTTGATAAAAAATATGGATACTTAACGGCCTGCCCAACCAATTTAGGAACGGGATTAAGAGCATCGGTATTGCTGTTTTTACCAGCACTTACTGAAGGTGGCAAAATAAACTCTCTAATTCGTCAAGTAGAAAAACTTGGATTAACGGTTAGGGGTGCGTACGGAGAAGGTAGCGCGGGCGAAGGCTTTATGTATCAGATAAGCAACGAAGTTACTCTAGGTGTTTCGGAGCAGGATATTATTAAAAGCGTAGAAGAAACTGTTCTTAATATATGCACGCTTGAGAGAAGGGAAACAGAGCGTTTATTTGGAAACAGGGAGCTAAAAATTATAGATAGGGTTAGAAAGTCGTATGGGCTTTTAACAAACGCAGTGTTGTTAGATTATAAAGAGTTTTTAGCACACGTTTCATTAGTAAAAATGGGTGCAATGCTCGGCATGATAGATATAAGTGATTTAGAGGCAATTGACGATTTAATTATTAACGTTCGTCCTGCTGTTTTATGCGAGCAGTACGGCAGAAAGCTTTCCGCCGTGGATAGAGATTTATTCAGAGCAGAAATTGTTTCAAAAAAATTAATTAAATTAAGGGGGTAGTATGTATTACGATGCATTTTCAAGAAACGTAAATGAAGTAATAGAATTAGCAACCGTTCTCGCTAAGAAAACGGGGTGTAGATATATTGGTAGTGAACATATGCTTTTTGGCTTAATAAACGTTGGGGACGGTAGGGCCGCAGCGATTTTACGCGAAGCAGAAGTGGATAACGATAGATATTTATATTATTTCAAAAAGACTATAGATAAATCGGTTGTTATTCCTGGAAATATGTTTACTCCTAGAACTAAACAGCTTTTTGATACTGCTATTGATATATCACTAAAAGCGCACTCCGGTTATGTTGGAACGGAACATTTATTACTTGCTGTTTTACTTAATAAGGACTGTCTTGCCGTAACCATTCTTAAAACGTTAAAAGTAGACGTAAATAAAATGGCTAACGAGCTTTACGATTCTTTAATGAGAAAGGAAGAAGAGCCAGCTACTTCAGATGAAAACGAGAGTGAAAGTTTTTTTAAAAACAGTTATAAATCTAACCTTAAAGGGGCTCAAACGGATAAACCAAAAGAGGAAGAAAGTGAAGATTTTGGCGATTTATCCAAGTTTGGTGTTAACTTAAATAAAGTTGCAAGAGATGGAAAGCTTGATCCAGTTATTGGCAGAAAAAAAGAAATCGATAGAGTTATTCAGATACTTTCAAGAAGGACTAAAAACAATCCTGTATTGATAGGCGAGCCTGGAGTAGGTAAGAGTGCTGTTGTTGAAGGGCTTGCACAAGCTATTGTAAAGGGTAATGTTCCGGAAATTTTGGCGGAAAAAATCGTATTTTCTCTGGATATTGCAGGCATGGTTGCCGGCGCAAGATATAGGGGCGATTTTGAAGAAAGGCTTAAAAAAGTTATAGAAGAAGTTAAATCAAACGGCAATATTATTTTATTTATTGACGAAATTCATAATATTGTTGGCGCGGGAAGCACGGGGGAAGGCAATATGGACGCTGCAAATATCTTAAAGCCGATGCTTTCTCGTGGTGAACTTCAAACTATTGGGGCAACAACCATAGATGAATATAGAAAATATATCGAAAAGGATGCTGCGTTAGAGCGTAGATTTCAGCCTATTATGGTTGATGCGCCTAGTACGGAAGAGACGGTGGAGATATTAAAAGGTCTTCGTGATAAATATGAAGCACACCACGGTGTAAGTATTCCTGATGAAGCTATTATTTCAGCAGTTAACCTTTCAGATCGTTATATCACTGATAGATTTTTGCCCGATAAGGCGATTGATTTAATAGACGAAGCGGCTTCAAGAGTTCGTCTTGACAGTTATAATTCTCCTCGTGAAGCGAAATCTAAAGAAGTGGAATTAAACGCGCTAATTGCCCAAAAGAACGATGCAAAAAGACGTGATGAGTTTGAAAGAGCAATTGAGATTAATAAAGAAATAGAGCGTGTTCAAAAAGAGCTTGAACAAATTAGAGCAAATGCAAGTAAGATAAATACAGAAAGAGAAAAACTTAAGATTTCTTCAGAGGATATCGCAAAAGTAGTTAGTAATTGGACAGGGGTTCCCGTGGTTAAACTTACCCAAACTGAAGCACAAAGACTTTTAGATTTAGAAGAAGTATTGCATCAAAGAGTTATAGGGCAAGAAAGCGCTGTAAAATCTGTTTCCGATGCTATTAGAAGGGCTAGAGCTGGGCTTAAAGACCCAAATAGACCGGTTGGATCTTTTATATTCGTAGGGCCAACGGGTGTCGGTAAAACGGAACTTTCAAAGGCTCTTGCTGAAACGGTTTTCGGAAATGAAGATAATATCATAAGAATAGATATGTCGGAATACATGGAAAAGCATTCTGTTAGTAAGTTGGTTGGTGCTCCTCCTGGATACGTTGGTTTTGATGAAGCTGGACAATTAACTGAAAAAGTGAGAAGAAAGCCCTATTCCGTAGTTTTGTTTGACGAAATAGAAAAAGCTCATCCTGACGTGTTTAATTTACTGCTTCAAATTTTAGACGATGGTAGACTTACAGATAGTAAGGGGAGAGTAGTTAGTTTTAAAAATGCCATAATTATTTTGACTTCTAACGTTGGTGCTACAGAAGTTGAAAGCAAAAAAACGCTAGGATTTGTTGGAAGTAAGAGCGCAGAATACGATAATATGTGTGACAGGTATATGGATGCGCTTAAGGCTAAATTCCGTCCAGAATTTTTGAATAGAATTGACGATATTATAGTGTTTAAGAAACTTGAAAAAGAAGAAACGGCAAGGATTGCAGAAATAATGCTTTCAAGCTTGAGAAAGCGTCTTGCTGTTATGGAAATTAAACTTGAAATAACACCGAGAGCGATGGGGCTTATCGTGGAAAAAGGTTACGACGTTAATTATGGCGCAAGACCGTTAAAAAGAGTGCTTCAAAGACACATAGAAGATAAGTTGTCGGAGGAGATTTTAAGAGGTAATTTAACGGAAAGGTCTAACGTTACTATAGACGAGCGTGATGGCGAATTTATATTTGTAAAATAATAATTACGGCAGAAAAAGGATTTTAAGCTTTTTCTGCCGTATAAATATATAAGGAGGTGCTTTATGAAAATTGAAATTTTTGCAAAAAAATGTGAAGCGAGTGAACACTTAAAGAGAGTAACAAATGAAAAGGTTTCTAAGCTTGACAAGTATTTTGGTGATAGTGAGAGTGGGGCGAAGGTAACTCTTAAAAAAGAAGCGAGCTCCTGTACTACGGAAATTATGTTGGAATATGCTGGCAAACTAATTAGAGCAACGGCAAGCGGAGATAATTTCTATGATAATCTTGACGTGGTTTTGCCAAAACTTGAAGGACAAATTAGAAAACATCGCACAAGGTTTGATAGGCACAACAAAAATTCTGCATATAATCAAGTTTCATTGTTCGACGTTGAGAAAACGTATGAGCAATCTAAATCCAACGTGGTTAAGGAAAAGAAATTTGTATTGGTTCCAATGACAGTTAAAGAAGCTATTGAAGAAATGGATTTATTAGGGCACTCTTTTTACGTATTCCTTGAGGCTAAGACCAATACAGTGCAAGTGATTTACAAGAGAAATGATGGAGATTTGGGGCTAATTGAGCCTACGATAGATTAAACAAATGCAAACGGGAATATCAACGGCATCTTTATTTGGTAGATGCTATACTGAAGAAGCTGTTAAAATGCTTAATGAGCTTAACGTACAAACTACGGAAATTTTTTTAGAATCATATTCAGAATATACTAGAAAATTTGGCAAAAAACTAAAAAGGTTAAAAGGGGATATAGACGTGCACTCTATACACACTTTAACCACACAGTTTGAGCCCCAACTTTATAGTCTTAACGATAGAGCAAGAGCGGAATCTATGCAATTGTTAAAAGGTACTGTTTCTGCAGGAAAGGAAGTGGGGGCAAAATATTATACCTTTCATGGTGTTGCGAGAATCAAACGAACGCCTATGACCATAGATTTTGATAGGATTGGAAGAATTACTAACGATATTATAGGCGTTTGTAAAGAACACGGCATGTGCCTTGCATACGAAAACGTTCATTGGGCGTATTATAATTACATAGGGTTTTTTAAAGAATTAAAAAAGAGAGTGCCGGAGTTAAAGGGCACTCTTGATATTAAACAGGCTCGACAGTCAGGAATAGATTATAAAGAATATTTAAACGAAATGGGCAAAGACATTGTAACCGTGCATTTATCCGACGTGAATGAAGAGGACAAAATGTGCCTTCCTGGAAAAGGAATTACTAACTTTGACGAGTTGTTTGTGTTGCTAAAATCGGTTGGATTTGATGGCTCACTCATTTTAGAAGTATATAAAAATGATTTTGAAAATATAAGTGACCTTATGCAGTCGTATAACTTTATTAAAGAGAAAGCCGAAAAGTATTTTTAAACCCCAAAATAATTAACATTATAATAAAAAGCCCCCGAATTTTCGGGGGCTAAATTTTTATAAAAAATAAAGAAAAAACGCCACCATATTTAGGGGCGTTGCTTCCATCAATAAATAACTACTTAACCTTTAACCTAATGCTCGATAAACTTATTCCTGGGGTTTAGCTTTTTCTTCTTCAAAAGCTGAAAGAACAACTTTAATAAGTTCTTCTCTTGTTTCTGTTTTGATGGGGTGTGCTACGTCTTTATACTCACCGTCACCGGTTTTTCTACTGGGCATAGCAATAAAATAGCCTTCGTTTCCTTCGATAACTTTTATGTCGTGAACAACAAAGCAATCGTCGAAGGTAACTGAAGCTACTGCTTTGAGCTTACTATCGTCTTTTTTAACGATACGAACTCTAACGTCTGTGATTTTCATAAATACATACCTTCCTTATCATAAGTTAGATATATAATAGCATACATCAAATATAATTTCAATACCTTTTTTAAATTTTTTTGCAAAAAATGATGTTTTTTTGACAAAAAAACGCCAAAATATCGCTTTTTTTCAATTTTGGATCATACGATAAAGTATGGAAAAAATAAAATTCATTCAAAATTTTAACAAGGTGCATTTTATAGGTATCGGTGGGATTTCTATGTCCGCTTTAGCTTGCTATTCGTTAGCCAACGGAATTGCTGTTTCTGGTAGCGACACAACTAATAGTGAACAGGTTGATTTATTAAGAAGTCTTGGCGCAAAAATTAGCATAGGGCACAAAAAAAGCATTCCTAGTGGAGTTGATGCTGTGGTTTATACTTCGGCCATAAGTAGTGATAATTTAGAACTATCTTTTGCTGAGAAAAATGGAATAAAAATATATAAGAGAAGCCAATTCTTGGGGGAGATTGCAAAGGATTTTAAAACAACTGTTGCAGTTTGCGGAAGTCACGGAAAAACGACAACTACTGCTATGGTTGCAGAAATTCTTATTGCTTCCGGTGTTAATCCAACTATATTTCTTGGAGGGGAAAGTTCAGAGTTTGGAAACTTCAAATTTGGCACGCAGGAATTGATTCTTTTAGAGGCATGTGAGTACAAGAAAAATTTTCTGGATATTTTTGCAAACGTAGTTTTGGTTACCAACGTGGATAACGATCACTTAGATAGTTATACTAACATTGAAGAACAAGTTCAGAGCGTAAACGAATTTATCAAGCACAGCGTTGCGTTTGTGAATGCTGATGACGTTAAAAGTAAAGCTCTTACTACCTATTCATTAATTAGCTATGCCATTAATAATCCTGCTAATTATCAAGCGAAATTTATTACCCAGGGAGATGGGAAGGTTGCTTTTAGTGTTTATGCTTACGGTAGAAGACTTGGTAGAATAAATCTTCAAATAGGGGGAATATACAACGTATATAACGCTTTACTGGCTTTTGCTTATGCAAATGAAAAAGGCGTACCTTTTTTGTGTATAAAAAAAGCTTTGGAAAAGTTTGAAGGGGTAAAAAGAAGAAATGAATATTTAGGTGAATTTTTAGGGAAAAAGTGTTATGCCGATTATGCGCATCATCCATGTGAAATAGATAATTTAATTAAAAGCGTTGGCATGGATGATAAAGTGCTCTATGTTTTTCAACCACATACTTATTCTAGAACTAAGTTTTTAATTGAGGAGTTTTGTAGTGTGTTGTCTAAGCTTTCTAATTTAATTATTTATAAAACTTATCCTGCACGAGAAAAATATGACGTGAAAGGTAGTGCTAAAATTATTTATAAACGCTTGAAATTAGAAAAAAGATCCGTCAAATATTCAGATAACCCTGAAGAACTTGAAAGAATTATAAATAAACAACAAAATGTTGAAAAAATATATTTTGTTGGAGCAGGAGATATATACAATATTGCTATAAAAAATTTTGTAAAAAAATCTTCAAAAAAGTTGATTTAAATTAAATAATAGGATATCATATATATAGAAAATATAATAGGGGGATGTTGGCAAAATGGTTGAAAAGAATAGAAAGATAGCAATTTTAGGTGCAGGAAATGTAGGTGCAACTATTGCTTACACGCTCACGCTTTCCGATTTTTGTTCGGAAATTGTTATTGTTGATATTAATAAAGAAAAGGCGGAAGGAGAAGCTCTTGATTTGACTCAATGTAGAGCATGCGTGCCTTCAAAAACAATTCGTTGTGGAGAATATGAGGACGTTGAGGATTCAGATATAGTAATAGTAACTTTTGGTATTGGAAGAAAACCTGGTCAAACTCGTTTAGATGTTGCCGGCGTTAACCTTAATATTTTAAGAAGCGTTATGCCAAACGTTGCAAAAATTGCTCCAAATGCTTTATACATTATCGTTAGTAATCCTGTAGATTTAATGACGTATGAAACTATTAAATGCACAGGGCTTTGCGTTCAGCAAGTTATTGGTACTGGCACACTTTTAGATACTAATAGATTATCAGAAGCTATTGCAAACTATTGTCAGGTTGCAGTTGGTAACGTTAATTCTTTCGTTTTTGGAGAGCATGGTGATGCGTGTATGGCGCCTTTCTCACTTGCCACGGTAAGTGGATATCCTTTAAAAGATTATTGTAGGAATTTCTTAGGGGAAGAGGAAAGTCAAATTGATGCTAAACTTAAGCAAATTTACGAAGGTATGGTGCTCGCAGGCTCAAAGGTTATTAAGGCAAAAGGAGCAACTTTTTATGCGATTGCAGCTTCTACCGTTGCGCTTGTTAAGGCAATATTATCTGATTCCAAAATGATTTTACCCGTGTCTACTCTTTTAAATGGAGAATATGGAGCAGAAGGCATTTGTATGGGCGTTCCTTGTATGGTAGGTTCAAAAGGTGTTGAAAAGGTAGTTGCCTTGCCTATTACCCAAGCTGAAAGCAAGGAATTTGCAGATTGTATTGAAAGATTTAATGAAACCTATAAGGCTTTGGGGTTAAAATAACAAACAAATAATGTAAAAGGGAGTAGTTAAGCGCTTAGGTTGTTAAGCGATATCGTTGTCGTCAGTACGGCTTACGCCCGGCAATAGGAATTACTTTTTAAGTAGTTTTAACAAGACTTTTATCGTTGTGTTTTACGATAGGAGTCTTATTAATTTTTTTCTAAAGAACAAAGGAGAAATATAATGGAAAAAATTGTTGTGCTTTGTTTATTTATCTTAACTTACATTTTGATAATAGCATTTTCTAATCAAAAAACGTGGACTACGGGTGCAGTTGCGCTTGTTATGGTATTGTTTTTATTGATTTTCGGAAATACTAATTATGGATTTATTTCGTTATTAAAAAGTGTTAAGTACGATGTAATATTCATGCTCGCTGGCATTATGATGACAGTGGGTGCTTTTGCAGATAGTGGAATGCCAAATAAAATTGCGGACAAGCTTATGAGTAAAATGCCAAGTTCAATTATGGCTTTAGTAACTGTTTCGCTTTTATCAGGGGTAATTTCTGCTTTTGTTGATAATGTTGCAACAGTTTTAATGCTTGCACCTATCGGTATGGCAATTGCAAAAAAAATAAAGATTTCACCTGTTCCTGTATTGATATCTATTGCAGTTTCTTCAAATTTACAAGGGGCTGCAACGTTAATTGGAGATACTACGTCGGTTATGCTTGCAGACGAAGCGGGAATGAGCTTTTTTGATTTCTTTTTCTTCCAAGGAAAATTCTCAATTTTCTGGGCAGTAGAATTGGGAGCTCTTGCAACCATTCCAGTTTTGATGTTCGTGTTTAGAAAGAATAAAGAAAAACTTGTTTATGAAAGTGAAAATATTAAAGTTAAAAGTTTAGTGCCAACTATTATACTACTTGTTAATATGGGGCTTTTGGTTTGTACTTCATTTTTTAATTTTGATATTACGCTTTTTGGTAAAAGTATAACGAATGGAGTAATATGCCTTACATGTGGCGTCGTTGCTTTAGCTATTTATTGTGTTTCAAAAAAAGAATCTGTTATGCGTATTGCTAAAGATTCTTTTGACTACCAAACGATATTTTTCTTATTATTCTTGTTTGTCATTATTGGTTGTGTAGAAAACGTTGGTATAATAAAAGACATTGCAAATTACTTTACAACTTTAGGAGAAAAGAATGTATTCTTACTTTATACAGTTATTGTGTTTGCTTCAGTTGTTTTATCTGCATTTATTGATAATATTCCTTACGTTGCAACTATGCTTCCAGTAATTACAGGGCTTGCAGGAAATTTCTCTCCAGAAATTACTATTGCACTTTATTTTGGTTTATTAACAGGTGCAACTCTCGGTGGAAACATTACTCCTTTTGGTGCTTCAGCAAACGTCGTTGCAATAGGTATGCTTAGAAAGGACGGTTATGAAGTTAAAAATTCCGATTTCTTTAAAATTGGGCTTCCTTTCACTGCAGTTGCTGTATTAACGGGGTACATTTTTGTGTGGCTTGTTTGGGCTTTATAAGTTATATTAGTTTAAGAGAAAATCCTTCGCGACAGCGGAGGATTTTTTTAACGTTGTGTTTAAAGTTGTACGTTTTAACATTTTTCTCCTTGAAAAAATATAATGCTAATATTATAAATAAAGGAGAATAGAAATGTTTAATTACGAAAATCAATATAATTATTCTGGTTATGGTACGGAAATTAATAATGCTGTAATAAATTTTGATGCTTTGCAAAAGGCAAGACAAGATTTAATAGGGGAGATTCAAGCAGTTATTGAGTATGACGTTCACATTAGAAGTACGGGTGATAAACTTGCTCGTGACACTTGGATAGATATAAAAAATGAAGAACTTGTGCATATTGGGGAATTATTAGGACTATTAAACTATTTAGATCCCAATCAAAAGCAATACGTACAAAAAGGACTTTCGGAATTTTATGAAAGGCAAAAAGGAAATAACTAAATAAATAGCACGGTAAATCCGTGCTTTTTTCATTATATAGGTAAAGAATATCCGTTGGTTATCTATCTGCGAGAGGGAAGAAATTTGTTTGTATTAGAAAGTTGACGATTAAACGTTTTTTGTATTTATTAAAAAATTGACCAAAAGAGATTTTTTGTGATATAATTATTGTAAATATAATACCTTTTTTATTTTGATATAAAAATTAACTATAGTAAAGAAGGGGGCTATTTATGATTAACAGTTTGAATTTAATGCTATTAAGTTCTAACAATAGTTGGGATTTTACAATGGCAAACTATGGCGACGTGTGGGCTTTTTTAGTTCAACTTGGGTTATTACTGTTGTTTTTAATGTTTGGTAATTTTTTAAGGTGCAGAGTTCCTTTGTTTAGGAACTTATTGATACCATCTGCTCTTTTAGGCGGAGCTTTGTTATTGGTGGCTAACGTTATCTTAAAACAGTTTGATTTTGTTTTAGTTGACAATCGCTTAATGCAAGTTATTACCTATCACTGTTTAGCAATAGGTTTTGCTTCAATGTCGCTTAAAACGGAAAGGAGTAAACACAAAACAAACCGTGTTCAAGTTGTTGAATTTGGAGCTTTACAGGGTGGAACTTATATGTTACAAGCTTTCGTTGGGTTAGGAATAACTTTAATTATGTTTTTATTAACTCAACATGGTAGCAATGTTCTTTCTTACATTAGCGGTTTAATTTTACCGCTTGCTTTCGGTCAAGGTCCTGGTAATGCGTTAAGTTGGGATATAAACTTTACCAATATGCCTTCCACTCAGTTTGCCGGTAATGGTAGTTTTGGGTTATCGCTTGCTTCTATAGGTTTTATAGTAGCATCAATATTCGGTGTGTTTTATATAAATTTACACAAAAAACGTGGCAATCTTACCGTGCGTACAGGAAGTTTCTCAGAAGGGTTTATAGATCAAACTAATCCTAATGGAGATGAAATTCCAGATAACGAATCAGTTGATAAATTTACTATTCAAGCAGGCTTCGTTGCTCTTGCATACGCACTATCTTTTGGCTTAATGTATTTACTTGGCATTATTTCTAATTTTACTAATAGTATTGCGTGGGGTTTTAACTTCTTGTGGGCGTCGCTTATGGCTATGCTTATTAAATTTGTTATTAAATGTCTGCGTAAACGTAATATTATGCGTAGAGAATATATTAATAACTATCAAATGGATAGAATTTCAGGATTCTCTTTTGATTTAATGATTGTTGCAGGAGTTGCCGCTATAGAGATAAATGATATTAAAAATTATATTTTACCAATTATTATTCTTAGCGTAATTGGTACAATTGCAACATACGTTTATATTCGTTTAGTTGCTAAGGAGTGTTTTAAAGGGTTTGAACACGAGTTTTTCTTAATGAGTTTCGGCACGATGACTGGTACTGCTTCTAACGGTATGATTCTTATGAAAGAAATTGACCCTACTTTACGTACGCCTACGTCAAGTCTTTATATTCTTTCCAACTTTCCCGCAATGGTTATGATTGCACCATTATTATTCTTGCTTGGTTTTGCAGGAAAGTCTTTAACAAACGCGATAATTGCATGTGGCATCTTCTTTGTCTTGTGGCTAATTTATACCATGTTTTTGTTTAGAAGAAGGGTTCTGAAAAAACGCTATAAAGATAAACTTGTGGATGTTTGGAAAGAGGAATAGAACTAAGTTAAATTTAATAATAAACAAACTTATATCCACCAGCTATGCTGGTGGATATTTTTATCGAGAGGAGGTCACATCTTCACTTGTGTTACGATGGCAAAGCCGAACCAAGCTTCTCCGTCCAAAATCCATCAACTATAACAAAAAAAGAGTGCAAAAAGCACCCTTTTCTCGTTATGGCGGAGAGGAGAGGACTTCTTTCTCGCTTTTTGCAAGACAAATAACAAAAACTAAAACTAATGCCTTGCAAAAATCTTCAGCCACCGCTAAAACGGTAGGTGACTACCGTTTCTTAACGCTGTTTCGAATCCTCTCCTAACTAGTTTGAGCGATAAAAAAAGGGTAGAATACAATCTTCTCTTTTTTATTATATCGGGAAGTTCGGGAATGCGTTCGAATTTTAATCAAAATAAAAGGGCGAGAAATTTATCTCGCCAACAAAACGTTAAAGTTATTTGTTTGAAATTTTTATCCTTGGCGTTTACTCTTTGTCGCCCAATTGTAAAAACTGTCAAGATTATCTAATATAAATTGTTGCATAGATAAAGGATACTTGACTGCATCAAATGGATTGCCAAATTTATCTGTTAAATGTACGATTTCAAGACCTAAAGATAGTCCATATTCAGTTGGCATATGTCTTTTTGCTTTTTTGCCGTCTATTTGTATAGTAGTTAAAATTCCAATATCAATTAGCCATTTGACCATTTTATTCCTAGATAGTTTTTTTACTTGGTTATCATCAATTAATTTGTTTAGATTTTCAACTATTTGGCTTAAATATGCTCCATCTTGCATGAATTCATATTTTGTCAGGTTTTCATCTTCAATGTGAAAATATTTCTTTTTTGAAGATGTTTTTATTTCATTTTTTAAATTTGTTAATGCAAAATATAAAGCCCTAGATATTTTAACGTTGTTTATTGGACTGTCTTCTGGAAAAGGTGTGTTATCAATAGGATTTATACCATTTGCTAATTCTTCTAATATTATAAGATGTTTTTCTATGATTTCTTTTTGTTCCATAAGATTATCTCTTTTTTTATATTTATGAGTTTATTTTATCATACAAGATTTAAAAAGTAAATGAAATTTATAAAAAATCTAGGTCACCGTTAAGACGGTAGGGTACTACTGTTTCATAACGCTACTTCCCATCCTATTCTAACTAGTTGTCTTAACCAAACAAAAAACCGCAAAAAGAGGATTCGGTGGCGCTTGCGCCAATACCGTAGTGAATAGATATGAACGGAGGTAACCTTGTTCGCTGATGTTCTCCTCGGAGCAAACAAAAAAGCGCAAGCAGGGCGTTAGCCGGTGTTGCGCTTTTTGTTGGCGGAGAGGAGAGGACACATCTCCACTTCGTTACGATGGCAAAGCCGAACCAAGCTTCTTTATCCACACGCCCCATCAACCAAATAAAAAAAAGAGTACCATTTAATGGCGTCACTCATAGGGATATAAATTAAATAAATTATAAAACTCGACTTATTAAAAGTCGAGTTTTCTTTTACCACGCATAACAAGTTGCATAAAATATTAATTTGTGGTACAATAAACTCACCGATAAATAAGAATTTATCTAACTGTTCACAGATTTGAACTTCAAAAATATTAAGGAGGTCAAAATGAAAAAGATACTTATTGCTGTATTTTGTATTGTTTTAACTTTCTCTTTAGCATCGTGCGGTAATAACGAACGCAAAAAACAAGAAGTCGCTTCTATGTTTGATTCATTTAACAAATCAGAAGATATTGTTTTACTTACTTGCTTTGAGCTTGTTATTAACGAAACACATTATGACTTGGACGAAATTAAGTACAATGGTCAGCGATGTAATATTGTTTTTCTGGAAGAAAATGGGTTTTACTCTTATATCTATAACCAAGATAATCTTTCTGTGGGATTTTTGTATACTCTTTATGAAACATTTGAAACGACTTCTTTGGGTACAGAAATCTTACCTTCAAAAATAATTAACGCTTTTTGGGGAGATAACTGTTTTTGGTTTAGAATGGATAACCCTGATACGGACGAGTTTCAGCAAATGTATTATTCTTGGTGCATTGATGATAAGCAAGTAAATATTGTCGATAGTGATAGCATTTCTCACGATTATGAGTACTCAAAAGATAGCAATCGTTCCACAAAATATTCATTTACATACACTTCAAAGTTGCTTGGTAATTATCTCGAAATTACAGACAATGAAAGCGGCATTACCAAAAGGGTTGATAATTCTGTTTTGAACAATTTTGAAGAGGGAAAGAAAATCAAAAAAACAAGTTCCCCAATAGTATTTAATATTTCACACGCTTTTGAATATGATGGAGCCATATATTTTGTATCATTGTTTGGAGTAGATTTTCTTGGTAATCCCTGCTATTGTTATGTATATTCGTGGGATTTTGAAACGGAAGAATGTGCATTTTACACTTATGTTTATTTTGAAAGCTGGCAAGAGTGGGTTACAGATATGTATATTATGTAATCGAAATCGAAAATTCCAATTTATCTAGTTGTTAATCTTTGCGGAAAGATTTTCAAAAGTGTAGCACACTATACTTAACCCTGTTAAGTCGTGTGTTTTGCAAAGCAAAAGTAAAGGATAGCGAAATTTTCGCTATCCTTTTATACTGTCTAAAAAATCCCTATGGGAAACGGCCATAGGCACTCTTTCTTTATTTGGCGGAGAGGAGAGGATTCGAACCTCCGATAGCTTTCACTATACACGCTTTCCAAGCGTGCACATTAGACCACTCTGACACCTCTCCATGTAAGTGTACTTAAAACTGTGATTTATTATAACAAAAAAAAATCGTTATGTCTATTATTTTTTATATTAAATTGAAAGGATTCATATAGTTTTTTAATTTTTACTATGAAGTTTTATATTCTCTAGAAATTGCTTACTCCGAGTAAAACACGAAAATACTTGACAAAAAGTTTATACGGGATTATCATAATATTATGAAAATTATTATAATTGGCGCTGGAAAAATAGGCGCAACCTTAATTGAAAACTTTACTAAAGAAGGACACGATATTGTTTTAGTGGATACTTGTGAAAGCACCGTTACAGACAATGTTAACAAGTTTGACATAAACGGTGTTATAGGTGGTGGTGCAGATCGTAACGCATTGCTCGATGCAGGCGTTGTTGGGGCTGATTTTTTAATAGCGTGTACTTCACTTGACGAGGTAAATATTTTAAGTTGTGTCCTTGCAAAAAAACTAGGGGCTAAACATACTATAGCAAGGGTTAGAGATCCACAATATTTTAATGAAATAGAAAATATTCGTAAAGATCTTGGTATCGATCTTGCGTTTAATCCAGAGCTTCAAACTGCTATTGAAATAGATAGAGTTATTAAATTTCCTTCTGCAAATAGCGTGGAAAGTTTTGCAGGTGGTAAAGCTACAATGGTAGAGTTTGATATATTACCTAATAATCCTATTATTGGCAAATCTATTATGGAAATTTGCCACGAATATGGCAATGAAGTTCTTTTTGGCATGGTTAAACGTGGGGATAAAGTTATAATTCCTAAAGGAGATTGCATTATATTTGAAAATGACGTTATATATATTATTGGTTCTGAAGCAGATATAACGCTTTTTACAAAACGTTTGAAAATATTTAAGCCCAAACTGAATTCAGTATTTATTATTGGTGGTGGTAAAATTGCTTATTATCTTTCTAAAATTTTAATTAAAGATGGAGTAAGCGTTAAAATAATGGAAAAAAATCCTGCCCGTTGTGAAGAGCTTAGTAATGAGCTTATTGGTGCAACTATTTTATGTGGTGATGGTACAAATCATAGTATACTAGAAGAGGAAGGGTTAAAAAATAGTGATGCGTGTATAACATTAACGGGTATGGATGAAGAAAACGTCATAATTTCTCTTTTCGCTAAAACTAAAAATACCTTAAAAATTGTAACAAAGGTTGACAGGTTGGTTATTGCTTCAATGGTAAAACAGTTTGGTCTTGATACAATTATATCTCCAAAAACTGTAATTGCAAGTCATATTGTTCGACTAATTAGAGAAAATCAGGTGAAGGAAGGTGAGGGCATTAATACGTTATACATGCTCAATGATAAAGTAGAAGCACTTGAATTTACCGTTAAAAGGACTTTTGAAAAGCTTAACACACCATTAAAACACATGAGAATTAAAAAGAACGTTTTAGTTGGTGGCATTGTAAGGGACGATCAATTTATTCTACCTAGTGGTGACACAGAGTTTATAGAAGGCGATAGAGTTATTCTCGTTTCAGCCGAG
This sequence comes from Christensenellaceae bacterium, assembly GCA_045639245.1. Taxonomy (GTDB): domain Bacteria; phylum Bacillota; class Clostridia; order Christensenellales; family Borkfalkiaceae; genus UBA1259. The sequence continues at coordinate 23,578 of JAZUCS010000042.1, read as the reverse complement.
AAGCATATTAATGAATTAAAGGATATTTTAGAATAATATGAATTATAAAGCAGTTTTAGGCATAATAGGCAAATGCATGATGATTTTGTCTGGTTTTATGCTTATTCCTATGGTGATAGGGTTTATTTATAAGGAGAATACCTATTTATCCTTTTTAGTTCCAATCGTATCCTTATTTGTAATTGGTTTTCCACTTACTAAAATTCGTGGTGTGGAAAAAAGTATTTATGCTAAGGAGGGTTTTTTATCTGTTGCTCTCGTGTGGATAGTTATGTCTATATTTGGAGCTTTGCCTTTTGTAATTGATGGTTCTATACCTAATTATATAGACGCACTTTTTGAAACGGTTTCGGGCTTTACAACTACCGGAGCGTCTATAATGGCTGATGTGGAAACTCTTTCTAAATCACTAGCGTTTTGGAGGATTTTTACCCACTTTATCGGTGGTATGGGAGTTATAGTATTTATATTGGCAATTCTGCCTAATGATTCAGGAGCAATGCATATTTATAGAGCGGAAACACCTGGTCCATACGCATCTAAACTGGTTAGTAAAATGAGCCACACGGCACGAATTTTATATTTAATTTACGTTGGCTTAACGCTTATAATGGTATTGCTTTTGTCTTTTAGTGGAATGGGAATTTACGATGCTTTTTCATGTGCAGTATCAACAGCAGGGACTGGTGGATTTGGGCTATACAACAATAGTATTGCGCATTACGACTGTGTATACGTTGAAATGGTTGTTGCCGTATTCATGTTTTTATTCGGTGTAAATTTTAACGTTTTCTATTTGATATTAATCGGTAAAGTTTCTAAAGCGTTACTAAGTGAGGAATTAAAAGCTTACGTTATTATGGTTTTTGTTTCAACTTTGTTAATTGCTATAAATATTTTGTCAATCTGTACAAGTTTTGGTCAAGCTGTAAGATACTCATTTTTCCAAGTAAACTCAATTACTTCAACTACGGGATTTTATTCGATAGATTTTGATAAATGGCCAGCGTTTTCCAAGGCAATAATTGGCTTTTTAATGATATGTGGTGCTTGTGGCGGTTCAACTGGTGGTGGATTAAAAGTATCAAGGCTTTGTGTATTAGTTAAATCGATATTTTCTGAAATTAAAAGAGTATTTAATCCTAGGGCAGTAGTTTGTACTAAGTTTGAGGGGAAACCATTAACTAAACAAAGCGAAAATTCTGTAAAAGCATACTTTATAATTTGGGTAATAATAGTGGTTTTAACTACCTTATTACTATGTTTAGATCCGTTTGCATCAACAGACTTATTATCAAATTTTTCGGCAAGTTTAACGTGTATTAGTAATGTTGGTCCTGGATTTAATTTGGTTGGCCCAACTTGCTCATTTGCAGGTTATTCTGCGTTTTCTAAAATTTTACTATCTTTAGTTATGTTGATTGGTAGACTTGAAATTTTTCCAATACTAATTTTATTTTCTGTTAGGACTTGGAAGAGGGCAGGTTAAAGGTGAAAGGTATAATAATTGTAAATCCATATGGGTTTCCTAATAATAGTATAAAACAAGCCGAAAGGCTTAAAGAAGAGTTTGATATACTCGGTGTTAAAGTACAAATAGTTAATAATGCATTTACACTTTTATCGATAGAGAAGGATAAGTTGATTTCTCAGCTAGAGGAAGTTGATTTTGCTGTTTTTCTTGATAAAGACAAATATCTATCTATCCAACTTACAAAATTGGGTATTCGCCTTTTTAATTCTCACCACTCTATTAGGATTTGTGATGATAAAGGAGAAACTTGTCTAGCCCTTGTAAATGCTGGAGTAAATATGCCTAAAACAATGTTTGCTCCTCTTTGTTACCGCAAAGAAGGAAAATTAAATTTAGATTATGCCGATATCATAATAGAAAATTTAAAGCTTCCAGTTATAGTAAAGGAAAGTTATGGATCTCAAGGTTTTGGAGTGCATAAAGCGAATAACAAAGAAGAGCTAATAGCTTTAATGGAGCAATTTAAGCTAAAGCCTCATATTTATCAACAATATATAGGCGAAAAACCTGGTGTTGACGTTAGAGTTATAGTTATAGGAAAAAAGGTTGTTGCTTCAATGGAAAGAAGAAATGATAGCGATTTCCGTTCAAACATTGGGCAAGGAGGTAGTGGGGAGAAGATTGTTTTACACGATAGTTTTAGACAAACTGCTGAGCAATGTGCTAATGTTCTTGGTTTAGATTATTGTGGGGTAGACTTACTCTATGGAAACAACGGAGAACCTATTGTTTGTGAAGTAAACTCTAATGCTTTTTTTGAGGGGATAGAAAAAACTACAGGCATAAACGTAGCCAAACTGTATGCACAATATATAATTGACGAGATTAAATAATAAAAGGACTTCAAAAAAAGAAGTCCTTTTTAATTTAAGTGCTGTGAGAAAGTTTTTCTGTATTCTTTAGGAGAGATACCCGTTAGTTTTTTAAAGAATCTAGTAAAGTAATGTATAGATTCAAAATTCAATTCGTCGGCTATAACTGTTAGAGTTTTTTCAGTAGTTTTAATCAATGTTTTTGCAGTTTCAAGTTTTTTAATGTTGGTGTATTCTACTATTGTTTTTCCTGTGTACAATTTGAATTCCTTACATAAAGTTGAACGATTAGTCTTAAATAGGAAGGCAAGTTCTCCAATCGTGATTTTTTCTGTGTAATTGTCGTTAAGATAGTTTACTATTTCACTCACGGAAAGTTTATCCGACTCTTCTCTTTCTCCCTCGTTTTGCATTTGATAATCTCGTAGAATGCCTATAAGAAAATATTCTAATAAATTTTTAAGCATTTGTTCTGAGCCGAAAGGAGGATTATCCCTTTTTTGCATATTGTAAACGGGAACGTCGTACGGAGGTGCAAAAACGTTTCTACCTTCCTTTACTATTTCAGCAAGTTTTTTTACATTAGTTGGGGATAATACGGTAGGCGTAGACGCTATTTTAGTTAACTCTTGTTGCTCGCAAGAAAAACCTATTATAATAACAGTGGGGGAAGTGTGGCTTTCACAAGACAACGAGTGCATTTCTTCGGGGCTATGAATTATCATTTTGCCTTCTTCTAGCTTACCAACGTATCCTTCTGATTTTATGTTTAAACTTCCACCCGAAACGTAAACGAGTTCGTAAAAGGGGTGACTCTCGCTTTTAGTATAGAACTCATACGGAAATTCAAAAAAGTGAATATTTACAATCCCCGTAACGCTTATGACAGGGCTAAGTGTTTTAAGTACGTAATCCATAAATAGAGAATAACACCATTCCAACTGTTTGTCAATAAATTAATTTACGATTGTGTAAAAAAGTATTGACAATTTTGTAAATACACATTTCAGTTTAAATTATATAATATAAAAAAATAATTATTAAGGAGAATAAGGATATGCAAAGAATATGTATTCCAGATTACGAATATCAGGAGAGAATTAAAAAAGCGGCAGAACTTGTTGCTAAAAAAGGGCTTGATGCAATGTTAGTTGTGTCTACCGAGAGTGACTATGCAAACGCAAGATACTTTTCTGGCTTTTGGCCTTTATTTGAAAGAGCAGGCGTTTTAATTTCAGCTACTGGAAAGGCTGCTTTACTCGTTGGTCCTGAATCTGCAATTTTTGCTAAGGACTTTGGTAAAATTGATAAAGTTATGGTATTGAAGGAGTTCAGAGAATCAGCAGACCCTGCTTATCCAGAACTTGTTCCTGATACTTTTAAGGATGCTTTCAATTACGTTGGCGTTACTGGTGAAAACATTAAAATCGGTTTAGGTTCTTACGTTGAATGTACTCTTCCTATTATGGATGGATTAAAAGCAACCTTCCCCAAAGCAGAAATTTCTAACTGCGCAGATATCATGGTTGCTCTTCGTTCTATCAAATCTGAAAACGAACTCGCTTGTATTAGAGAAGGTTTTAGAATTGTTGAAATTGCAACTGATGAAGTTATTAAGGCGTTAAAACCTGGTGTAACGGAACTTCAAATGGTTGGTATAGCTCAAAAGGTTATTTATGAACATGGTGCAGAATACGAAGGTCTTCCCATGTATGTATTCAGCGAATCATCAACTCGTCATGCAATCAGCCGTTCTACCTATAAGCAAATCGGCAAAAATGACATAGTTCAATTAAACCTTTCTGCTAAAATCGATGGTTATTCTCCTGCAATTGGTCTTCCTGTATTTATGGGCAAGGCAGAAGGAGAAAAGAAGGAGCTCGTAGAATTCTGCTTAAAGATGCACAATTGGACTACTGAAAACTTGAAAGCAGGTATCCCTGCAGACGTAGTGCCCAAAAAGTTCTTACAAATGTTTAAGGATGCAGGATACGAAAAGAATTACGTTTATGGACCTTGTCATGGTACAGGTATGATTGAAGTTGAAGCTCCTTGGATGGAAACTTCTTCTGCATATACTCTTCAAAAGAATATGACTTTCCAAGTAGATACCTTTATTTCTGGTTCTACTTTCGGTTGTCGTTGGGAAAAGGGTATTGCTATTAAGGAAAACGGCGTAGAAAGCTATACCGATTATCTCGAAAAGCACGGCCTTATTGAACTTGGTTTCTAATCTAGGAGAAAGATATGAAAGTTGTAGGTAAAAAGTATTGGATTATCCCTGATTGTGAACTTCCCCCTGAAGGAGAAGGCGAATTAAAGGGGCATGAAAGCGTTGTTATAGTTAATGACAGCAATAAAAAAGCCATTATCGATGTTAAAATTTTCTTCACCGAGGGGAAGCCTTACGAAGGAATTAAATGGGAAGTTGAACCACAAACGGTTAAATGCTTTAGAATGAACAACGTTGAACATATGTGCGGTTGGGTAGCTCCTTTGGAAACTCAATACGCAATGAAACTTTCTAGTAGTGAAAAAATAGTAGTTCAGTATGGTAGGCTCGATAATCGTCAAACTAACCTTGCATACTATACTACAATGGCTTATTAAGGGGATATTATGTTATTAGATCACAGTTTTCCTAGAGAAACCAATTATGTTAAAGAAAATAACATTCCGCTTGTTATTGTTGGCGGTACTGTAGAATATCACGGACCCCATTGTTCGTATGGTTGTGATACTTTAGTTGCAGAAGGGCTTGTTAAAAAGCTTTCTGAAAGAAAGGAAATAATGATTGCTCCAACTATTTCATATAGTCCTTCATCTTACGCTGTAGGGGGAAAGGAAAGTGGTACGGTGCATATTCCCGAACGTTACTTTGAAGATTACGTTTATTATGTATTTAAAAGCATGTTGTATTCGGGATTTAGAAATATTTACGTAGTTATACATCACCAATTTGAGCAAGAGCATGAAATGCCGATGACGTTATGTTATCGTACTGCTGCAAAAAGAGCAACTATGGAGTATTTGCAAGAAACTCTTGGTGAGGGATGGTGGGGTAGCGAAAGTTACTCAAATTACTATGAGCAGTTGGAGGGCGCTAACGATCCTTTTAGTTGGATAAAAGTTATTCCTACGATGAGTACAGCTGTTCAAAATGCAACGGGGTATGACCACGCTGGTAAATTTGAAAGTTCAATTTTAATGTCTTTATATCCTGATAGTGTTGACCTATCTAGAATTGATGATGTTAAACATTGGTTTACCGATAGTGCAAGAGAAGCAAATAAAGAGCTTGGCGATGAAATGGTTCGTCAGTCTTTAGACTATTTAGAAAAAGCAATTAGATAGTTTTAATTAAAAATAAAAAAAATGCGAAATAAATAATTATTTCGCATTTTTTGTTTTACGTTTTAAAAAAGAAAAACTTCATTAAAACTAATGAAGTTTTTTTATATTAGTTATTGCTTATCCTTAACCATAACGTCGTGAGCACCGCCTTCTACTATAGAAACTGAGCTTACTAAAGTTAACTTTGCGTTCTTTTGTAAATCTGGAATTGTAATTACTCCACAGTTACACATTGTTGACTTAACTTTAGAAAGGGTAGTTTCTAAGTTGTCGTGTAGGCTGCCCGCATAGGGAACGTAACTGTCAACACCCTCAACGAAAGTAAGTTTAGTTTTAGAACCGCCAAGATCATATCTTTGCCAGTTTCTCGCTCTTGCACTGCCTTCACCCCAATATTCTTTCATGTAAACGCCGTTAATTAACACCTTGTTTGTAGGGCTTTCATCAAAACGAGAGAAGTATCTTCCAAGCATACAGAAGTCGCAACCCATAGCAAGCGCTAAAGTTATATGGTAGTCATGTACTATGCCACCATCTGAGCATATAGGTATATATACACCTGTTTTCTTAAAGTATTCATCTCTAGCTTCGGCGACTTCGATTACTGCAGTTGCTTGACCTTTACCGATTCCCTTAGTTTCTCTAGTTATACAAATAGATCCACCGCCAATACCAACTTTAATAAAATCTGCACCTGCGTCTGCAAGGAAATTAAACCCATCTTTATCAACAACGTTACCTGCGCCTACTTTAACTTTATCACCGTAAGTTTCTCTAATCCATTCAATAGTTTTTTTCTGCCAAATGGTAAAGCCTTCTGAAGAGTCTATACACAACACGTCTGCTCCAGCTTCGATAAGTGCAGGAACTCTTTCTTTATAATCTCTAGAGTTGATGCCTGCACCAACTACGTAACGTTTGTTGGAATCTAATAATTCGTTAACGTTCTTTTTATGTGCATCATAGTCTTTTCTAAACACGAAAGAAACTAATCTGCCTTGCTTGTCTACTATTGGGAGTGAGTTTAATTTGTGTTCCCAAATAATATCGTTAGCCTCAGATAAAGTTGTTCCTTCGGGTGCGATTATAAGTTTACTTAAAGGAGTCATAAAGGTTTTAACCTTTTCATTTCCTGTCATTCTTGAAACTCTATAATCTCTACCTGTAACTATACCTAAAAGCTTGCCGTTTGCGCTTCCGTCGTCAGTAACGGCAAAAGTAGAATGTCCAAGCATTTCTTTAAGTTCTAAAACGTCTCTTAAAGTATCTTCTGGTTTTAAATTTGAGTCAGAAACAACAAAACCCGATTTATATTTTTTAACCTTTCTTATCATTTCGGCTTGTTGTTCTATGGTTTGAGAACCGTAAATAAAGGAAACGCCACCTTCTTTTGCTAAGGCAATTGCCATAGTGTCGTTAGATACGGCCTGCATTATTGCAGATACCATTGGGATATTTAAGGTTATTGCTGGTTTTTCGCCTTTCTTAAATTTGACTAAAGGAGTTTTTAGCGAAACATTATCAGGGATACAGTTCTCGTCTGTATAACCTGGAACTAAAAGATATTCGCTAAAAGTTCTAGATGGGGTATTTTCATAATGCGCCATAACACACCTCAAAAAAATATTTCTATTATTATAACATATACAAAGAAAAAAGCAAGCAAAAAATCGTTAATTTTTATATTGATTGATGAGAATTATAAAAGTATAAATATATTAATTATAAACTTTGAAATGCATTGACATTTTAAATTGAAAAGTGGTATACTTTATAAGTTAAAAAAAACGTATTGTTGAGTAGAACGTTAACGAGGTACAAAATGAAAAAAGAAACTTTAAGCATGGTTAGACAAGCCTATAAAATTGAAGCGGAATGTATTGAAAAAATGCTTGATTATTTTAATGAAGAAGAATTTTCTAAAGCCATTGAGCTTTTAAAAAACGCAACGCGTATCGGTACTTGTGGTTGTGGACATTCTGGGATTATTTGTCAACATATGGCGCACCTATTATGCTGTATTGAACGTCCCGCTAGGTTTATTTCTCCGGCAGAAGCTGTTCATGGTGCAACGGGTTTTTTACAAGAAGGCGACGTTATGATTTTTGCTTCTCGTGGTGGCAAGACTAAGGAACTTCTTCCTATTATTGATATTTGTAAAGCAAAAAACGTTAAAATTATTTCCGTTACTGAAAACTTAGAATCGCCACTTGCGGTTAATGCAGACGTAGTATTAAAACAGTACGTTAATAGAGAAACGGATAAGTATAACTCACAAGGGACGACTTCAACTACGGCACTATGCATGATATTTCATGCTCTTCAAACAGCGCTTATAGAAGAAACTGGTTTTAAAAACGAACAGTTTGCGCTTATTCATCCTGGTGGAGCAGTAGGCGAGAGACTCAATAAGAAATAAAACATTAGGAGCTATTTATGAATTATAATGAAAATTTAAAAAAATATAGGTCTTACATGTTCGACGCCGAGCGTTATATTTGGAAAAACGCTGAAGTAGGTTATAAGGAATATAAGACTGATGCTTTTATGAAAAAAGCTTTCCTAGATTTAGGATATGAAATTAAAGATGCTGGTGAAATTACCGGTTTTTCAGCTGAACTTGATACGGGCAGAAAGGGGCCAACCTTAGCGCTTCTTGCTGAACTTGATGCGCTTTATTGTGCTTCTCACCCAGAAACTAACGAACAAACGGGAGCTGTTCACGCTTGCGGACACAATATTCAATGTGCATCTATATTAGGTGTTGCCGCTGTATTGAAAGAGGAAGGCGCACTTGATAACTTAAGTGGTAAAATTAGATTTATTATCGTTCCTGCCGAAGAGGGAGTGGAAATTTCCTTTAGGAACGAGTTAGTTAAACAGGGTAAAATCACTTTTACATCTGGTAAACCTGAAATGATTAAAAGAGGCTTTTTTGATGGGGTGGACGTTGCATTCATGGTGCATATTCAAAATCTCGAAGATTCAGGCGCGGTTTATTTTTCCGAAAAAGGCTGTAACGGAAATATAAGGAAGAAAACGATTATTCGCGGTAAAGCTTCGCATGCAGGCGAGTTCCCTTGCAATGGTATTAACGCTCTTAACGCGGCGTCTCTCGTAATAAGCGCAACCAACTATTTAAGGGAAACTTTCAAAGAGGAGGACGTGGTTAGATTTCACTCCATTATTACTAATGGTGGAAGCTCCGTTAACGTCGTTCCCGATGAAGTGGTTATAGAAAGCTACGTTAGAGCGTCTAACGTAAAGGCGCTCGTTAATGCTAACGAAAGAGTTAATAGGGCAATAACGTGTGCTTGTGCATCGGTGGGGGCAGATGTTGAAATTATCGATCTTCCCGGCTCATATCCTGTTCGTAACGACGAAAATCTTTTGCAGGTAACTAAAGAAGCGTTTATCGCTCTTGCAGATGGAAAATACGAGTTTACAGATCATTGGAAGGGCTCTAGTACTGATATGGGAGATGTTAGCACTATCGTACCGTCAGTACACGCCTACGTTGGTGGTTTGGTTGGGACTCTTCATGGTAAAGACTATAACATTATCGATCCCGAACAAACTTGTTATAATTCTGCAAATTTACAACTTAAGGTTGCAGAAATTCTTTTGTCTAACGGAGCACAACGTGCATGGCAAGTAATTAAGGGCTATACTCCTGAGTTTAAGGATACTAATGAATATGTTACTGAAAAACTTAAGATTAACAAAGTTCTTACTCCCATAAAATTAACAGAAAATGGCTTAGAAATTGAAATGTAGGTAAATTTAAATGAAAAATTACGATAGAGTAAAAAAATACGGCGAAATAATGTCCAAAGCCGAACGATATATTTGGGAAAATGCAGAAGTAGGCTACAAAGAATATAAGACTGATGCTTATATGAAAAAAGCATTCAGAGATCTAGGATATGCAATTAAGGAGGCTGATAATATTACCGGTTTTTCTGCGGAAATAGATACGGGAAGGGAAGGTCCTGTTATTGCTATGCTTGCCGAGCTTGATGCGCTTTATTGCGCTTCACATCCCGAAACTAGTAAGGAAACAGGCGCTGTTCACGCATGTGGGCATAATGTTCAGTGTGCATCAATATTAGGTGTTGCGGCTGTAATGAAAGAAGAAGGCGCACTTGATAACTTAAGTGGTAAAATTAGATTTATTATCGTTCCTGCAGAGGAAGGTGTAGAAATTGCCTACAGGAGTGAACTTATCAAAGAGGGTAAAATATCCTTTGTTGCAGGTAAGCCAGAGTTTATTAAGAGAGGCTTTTTCGACGGTGTAGATGTTGCTTTTATGGTTCACACAGCCAACCTTACAGGGAAAGGAAATCCTCCATACTACGTAAGTGGAGGGGTAAGCAACGGTAATATTAAAAAAAGAATTATTATCAAAGGAAAGGCCTCTCACGCCGGTTCAAGACCTTTCGAAGGCGTTAACGCGCACAATGCTTGCTCGTTGATGACTAATGCCGTTAACTATTTAAGAGAAACATTTAAGGAAGAGAATACTGTTAGATTCCACGGTATAGTAACGGAGGGGGGTAGCTCAGTTAACGTAGTTCCAGATAAAGTAGTTATGGAATGTTACGTAAGAGCAAACAACGTTCCGGCAATGAGAGAAGCTAACGAAAGGATTAATAGGGCTATTGCTTGCGCCGTTGCAACTATCGGAGCTACCGTGGAAATTAACGATATTCCAGGCTCTGAACCCGTTAGAAACGATAAAAATCTTGCAGAATTAACAATAAAAGTTGCGAAAGAGATTGCGGGGGAAAACGGTTGCTACGTTTCCTATGGAAATGGCGGTGGTTCCACGGATATGGGCGACGTAAGTTCTGTATTCCCATCGCTTCATGCGTATGTTGGTGGAGTGGAAGGCATCGCTCACGGTATGGATTATAGAATTGTAGATTCTGAAAAAATTTGTATTGATTCTGCAAGTCTTCAAGTTGGAGTTTTGGAAGAGCTATTAAAGGATGGAGCAAAAAGAGCAAAGGAAGTTGTTGCTAAAGCTGATATGCCTTTTAAGTCGATACAAGAATATTTAACTTACAAAGAGTCAATTAGAAAGGTTTTAACTCCCGTTGAAATTAGAGGCAACGGAGTAAAAATAAAAATTTAAAAAATATTTAGTTAAAGGAGAAACTAATTATGGAATTTAAAGTATTTCAAAAAGAAATCGAACTTCAATCTAGAGGATGGAGACCTACGTTTCACGACGTTACTAGCGATATTTTAAAAATCGTTGCTGAATCGGGCATTAAGAACGGAACGGTTACTATTGCATCACATCATACCACTTGTTCTGTTATGGTACAAGAATGCTCACACGATATCGATAAATACGATTTAGAATATTTACAACACGATATCTTGAAGATTATGCAAAAGTTAGTTCCTGATTATGATGAAAATAACGAATATATGCACCCAGGTCCTATCCACACTCAATTTGGTAGATACGTAAATGAACCAGGTGATTTCACTTCATTAAATACAGACGGACATCTTCGTTCAGTATTCTTTGGAAGAAGTGAAGCGATGACCATAAAGGACGGAGTATTAGATGGTGGTGAATTTGCACACGTTTACTTTATAGATTGGGACCAAGTTAGAGCAAGAAGACGTCAACTTAACGTAACCGTTATGGGTACTACAGAAGAAAAGATTAACGACAGAAAATACAACGACGGCAAGGTTGTTAACACCTTAAGAAAATATACTGAAGAAGAAAAGGCGTACGATGTACACTTTGATCTTCAATGGAAAAAATAATTAGATAAGAGAGTTTTTATGCTATTCACAACTACGCTTAGTCAGGTCGGTATATTCTTAGTTTATATTTTAATAGGTTATTTTTTGGCAAAGGCTAAGTTTGTAGACCATATGGCAAGTAAAGTTTTATCAAAGCTTTTAACAATGGTGTTCTTGCCTTCGTATGTTGTGTTAAACTTGCTTCAAAACGTGTCGATAGAGAATTTAACTACATATTTTATCCTTATTTTAACGGGATTAATTTTTGTGGTTGTTGCATATTTTATTTGTTTTCCTATTGCTAAACGTTTGGGAAAATCAAAATTGGAAAAGAATTGCTATCTTTATATGATTATGATTGGCAACTTCAGTTATTTAGGTTATCCTTTGGTTGAAACAGTTTTTGGGGTTGAAGCAAGTGTTCAATTTATTTTCTTTTGTTTACCTATAAGTATATTGGTTCACTCGTACGGGTATATACTTTTAACCGCCGATGGGGAAACTGAGAACGAAACAAAGGGAATTGATTTTAAAACACTTTTATCTCCACCCGTTTTGGGCGTTGTAATCGGCTTGATTTTAGGCATATTACCATTTAATATGCCTGATATAGTGCTTGAACTCTTAACGCCTGCAAAAGCTTGTATGTCGCCTATAGCAATGATTATGGCTGGCATAGTTTTATCTTCCTTTACGATGAAGGAATTGTTCTCATCTATGAAAGCTTATCTTACGGGTTGTATAAATTTAATATTATTGCCTCTCTTTTTTGGCACGATTACATATTTAATATGTAAATTTGTAGGTGTAACTAAGGAAGTGTTTATTATGGTTACAAGCTTTTGTTGTTTGCCTGCGGGAATGAATGTAGTAGTTTTTCCCGAATCTGTCGGACACGATGGATCAGTTGGAGCGAGAACTGTTTTTTGCTCGTACGTCTTATCAATCATTACACTTCCCATAGTATTTATACTTATTGAAATGATTGCTAAAACTATTTAAGTAAAATGTCGTAAAAAAATCCACCTATAAGGTGGATTTTTTATTCATTGAGTCTTTTATAAATATTTTTTCAGTTTTTGTTCGTATTCTTCTTCTAAAGATAGTAATTCATCCAATAGAGGGATGATGCCTTGGTCTAAATTCTGCTCTTCGTTTTTCATTGCGGTTAATTCGTTTATTCCCATAACCGTTCCGTTAATCATCATTTCAGCAATTTGGTTTTTACTATTGTCCATAATGGTTTTCATCTTAATACTGCTCCAAAGCATTGCTTTTTTAAAAAAATTAATATCTTTAGGTTCAATATCGTGTTCTGCCATATAGGCTGAAATTTTACCAATCATCATTTCATAACCATCGTATTGTTCTTTGAGTTCAGCTTTTAAATCGTGATCTTCTACGGAGGGAAGGATATCGGAAATGCTTTGAAGAGCAATATGAGCGTTCTTGTAAATATCATTAACAGCCTTAATATTGTAGTCACTATTAGTCATAAAAAATCTCCTTTACTTGTTTTATTAAAATAGTTTGTGTTCAGTAGTAAAAATTATGTAAACATTGGTAAAAACATTTGACAAAATTATAAAAATATAATAAAATACTATGCGAACCGCTCGAGAGAGGTTATTTTAAAGTGCAAAAAAGCCACCTCAAAATTCAACTCGGCGAGATTAAACGGAGGTACAAAATGTACGCAATCGTAGAAAACGGCAACAAGCAGTACAAAGCAGAAGTTGGTTCCGTAATTAAGTTTGAAAAGCTCGATGCAAACGTTGGGGATAAAGTTGAACTCAACGTATTAATGGTAGCTGATGAAAACGGAATCAAAGTAGCAGAAGAAGCTAAGGCTTATAAGGCGGTAGGTGAAGTAACCGAACAAGGTAAAGCTAAAAAAATTATCGTTTATAAGTACAAAGCTAAGAAAAATGAAAGGAAAAAGCAAGGTCATAGGCAGCCTTTCACCGCAGTAAAGATTTTAGAAATCGTTGCAAAGTAAGAGGGGGAGGGTTAGATTATGATATTGTTTAGATTATTTGCTCACCACAAGGGTGGCGGTAGCACTAAGAACGGTAGAGATAGTAACGCAAAAAGACTTGGCATTAAAGCTGCAGACGGACAAGAAGTTTTAGCTGGTAGCATTATCGTTCGTCAAAGAGGAACGAAAATTCATCCCGGTAATAACGTAGGCATCGGTAGCGATGACACGCTTTATGCTCTTATTGATGGGGTAGTTAAGTTCGAAAGAATGGGCAGATGCGATAAAAAAGTTAGCGTTTATGCAAAATAGGAAAAAAGGAATTCGGGTTGAGTATTCAACCCGATTTTTTATAACATGAAGAGAATTATAGTTAATGGAAAATATTTTTCCGCAAAAGATACACTGTATTGCGGTCAAATTTTTAGGTTTACCCCTTTTAATAAGGGCTTCAAGGTGTTCTCACTAGATAAATGTTGTTACATTTATAACGAAGCGGATGTTGCGATAATAGAATGTAACGATGAAGATGAAGAATTTTTTTACAAATTTTTTGACCTTAATACCGATTATGAAAATATAGTTAATAGAGCTCAAAATAGTGGCTTTAAGATTTTAAAAATTGCTGGACAACAAGGCAAGGGGATAAGAATCTTAAAGCAAGATGCATTTGAAATGATTTTATCATTCATTATTTCTCAAAATAATAATATTCCAAGAATAAAATCGTGTATAGAAAAAATCTGTTCTAAATTTGGCAAATTAAAAATCTTTAATAATGAAAAGTATTTTGCCTTTCCAACTCTCTTGGAAATATCTAGTGGAACAGTAGAAGATTTTAAGGAGATGGGTTTAGGTTATCGGGCAGAATATCTTTATAAATTTATAAAAAATGCCTATCAAACAAAAGTTGAGTTAAATCAATGGGACAAATTATCTACAATGCAGTTAAAAACATTATTAATGCAAATACACGGTGTGGGGGAAAAAGTTGCTGATTGTGTTTTACTTTTTGGCTTTAATAGAACGGATAGTTTTCCTGTGGATACGTGGATTGAAAAAGTTTATAGGGAAAATTTTAACGGAATAGAACGAGATAGAAAGAAAATAACACAATATTTTATAAATCTTTTTAAAAAAGATGCCGGGTATTTTCAACAATATCTATTTTATTATAAGCGTTCATTAGAAAAAAATATCGAAACATAATTATTGGTATAAATTTGTTTCTTTGTATAATTACTTAATATTAGTATATGCTTTTACTATATTTAACACTGATTTTTTGAATCATGAAAGATAAAAAACATAAATTTAACATTTAAATTTATGTTTTTTCTATATTTTTTTAAGATTAATATTGACATATTTAAAAAAAGAACTTAAAATTTAAAAAACGTGATATTTTATTGCAAGGAGGACAATATGGATTACGCTACGTCATTAATGTGGAAGGAAATTAACGAGACGCCAAGAATTTTTAGTGAAATTCAAAATGCTAACAAAGAAATTATGGTTAATTTGATTAAAACTATTAAAGATAGTTCGGCAACTAACTTTGTTGCTGCGGCGAGAGGTACTTCGAACCACGCGTTGATTTACTTTAAATACCTACTTGAAATAAATTCAAATTACGTTGTAGGATTATCAGCGCCTTCTGTATTAACGTTATACAAGGGTAAGGTGAATTATAAAAATAGTATTATTATCGGATGTTCGCAGAGTGGTAGGGCTGAGGACGTTAGGCAAGTTATTAAAATGGGTAATGACCAAGGGGCAATTACAATAGGCATTACTAACGATAAAAATAGTCCAATAGCTAAAGAAGCAAAGTTTCACTTATATTGTTGTGCAGGTGAAGAATTGAGCATTGTGGCAACTAAAACGTTTAATGCGCAGCTTTATCTTCTTTTATGGCTTGCTTCTGAAATTGCGGGGCTTAAAGATAATCTCACGCAACTTAAGATTTTAGATAAGGAAACGGAAAATATTCTTCCTCAAATTGATGAACTCACAACCAAGTATGCAGGGCTATTTAAGAATATGAAAGAAGGTTTTGTGCTTTCACGTGGTATTACTTACGCTATAGCATTAGAGTCAACTTTTAAACTGCAAGAAACTTGTTATATTCAAATGAAGGGATACGCAGTGTCAGATTTTTATTATGGACCTATGGCTATGGTTAATCAGGGAACACCCATAATTATTTATTGCGCAAAAAATACCAGTGATGAGGAAATGCAATCAATAGTTCGTGCCGATCAAATTAAATGCGTTGAAAAAATGCTTTCTTTAGGTGCTCATGTCCTGTTGGTAACTAATGATAAATTACTTACGGGAAGGTTCAAAAAATGCAACGATGCATTAATTAACTTCTCAGTATCAGAAGAATTTACAATGTTTGCATTTGCGCTATTTGCTCAAATGTTTGCTTGTAAAATATCTTGTGGAATTGGTAATAATCCCGATGCACCTAGAACTTTATCAAAAATTACAATTACAAAATAAAAAAACCACTTAGCGTTCTTCCCGTAGGGAAATTAAGGAGTTTTTATGAATTATCAACTTCACGATAGTCAAATAAATAATTTATCAGTTTCCAAAAATATAGTTTTATATTTTTCACGAGGGTTTTGGGAAACGGACGCAACAGGAAAGGAAGTATCTCAAAAGCAAAATTGCAAACTTATTTTTAGTATTGATAACGAATTTAATCGGCCACTTGAAGAATTTCTTACTATACGGATTTGTAAAAGAAAAAGTATATTTAAGCCGATTAGTTTGCCCAAATTTATTGATTTATTAAAAAAGTCTGCATTTGACGTAGATATGGAATATGATTGTTCTTTTGCCAATAGGAAAATGATACAACTCTATTCTCATTCTCTCAACATAGCCGTCGAGTTGTTTATAGAAGAGATAAAAAATGTAGAGTACGTCCACGATTAATAAACAAAGTCTAGCACACTATATTTTCAAATGAAAGTCGTGTGTTTTGCAAAGCAAAAAAAGAAAAGGATAGCGAAAATTTCGTTATCCTTTTATGGTGGCTAAAAAATCCCTAAGAGAAACGCCCTTAAGGTGGGGTTTTTTTATTTGAATACGTTTTTTGTTATATCTAGGTTGGCTTTCTTTAATACGAATGCCATTATTTTTGATGTGAATTGAGGAAAAAATCTACTACCAAAGTGCAAAAATGTTCCGTCGAAACCCAAGACGATATTTTTTCTTTTCCTTTTGATTTTTCTAATGATTTTTTTGGTAGCTTTATCAAGAGGCATCATCACTTTTTCAATTAATGAAGAATTTTGTTTTCCATTTTCAACTCGTGATAAAATATCGGTTTTAACAAAGCCTGGGTAAATGCCACAAACGTAAATTCCTTTGTTTTCCACCCTAACACAATCTGTAAAACCTCTTACAGCAAATTTGGTTGCGGAATATAAACTTTGACCAACGACCGCAGTATAACCTGCTGAGCTTGATACGTTTATAATAGCAGGAGTTTTTGATTTGTTAACTAAAGGGAGTAATATTTTTGTGGAATAAACAATGCTTAAAAAATTAGTGTTGGTTATTTCTTCAATCTCAGAAAAAGAGTAATTTTCTGCCTTTTCAAAGGGTAACATAAAACCTGCGTTATTAATTATAACGTCTGGTACGATGTTGTTGCTTTCTAAGTAAGTTCTAAAATCTTCCCAATTTTGCCTAATGGAAACGTCGAATAGTTTATAAGAAAAATTTTCAGCATTTTTGGTAATATTTTTTATATTACATATGAGTTTTTTTTCATTTCTAGCAATTCCTATAACCTTGCAATTATGTTTTTCTATAAGGTATTTGGTGATGGAAAAACCAATTCCACTACTAACGCCAGAAATTATAACTATTTTATTATCAATCCAACTTTTCATAATAAAATTATAACACGAAAATAGTCTGCCTGCAACTAAAACGCAAAAAAGTAATACAAGTAATTGTATTACTTGCTTGAAATGATAGTGGTTCTATGATATAATTAATATATAAAAGTTATAAAACTTTATGGAGGCTATTTTCATGAAAAGAGTATTTAATAAAATAGATGCCTTCTCCAAAACTTATCTTAAAGTTTGGAAAGATGTTTGTAATATAGAAAGCCCAACGCACTATAAAAAAGGCGTTGATGACGTTGGAGAATATTTTGCCAACAAGGCGAGAGAATTAGGCTTTAAGGTGGAAATTGTAAAGCAGGATGTTTCCGGTAATGTAGTTATAATTACTATGAATGAAAATGCTAAAGATGCGCCAATTAGTATTTCAGGGCACATAGATACTGTGCATGAGGTAGGTTCCTTTGGAAATCCTCCAGTAAGGATTGAAGGGGATAAAATTTACGGACCTGGGGTCATGGACTGTAAGGGTGGATGCGTAGTTGGTCTTATGGTTATGCATGCGCTTAAAGAGTGTGGATATACTGATAGACCAGTGTTGTTTTTCTTGCAAAGCGATGAGGAAAATAGCAGTGAAACAAGTAATAGATCGACGATATACGGTATTTGCGAAAGGGCAAAGGATTCGGTTGCCTTTCTAAACCTTGAAGGGTATGAAAGTTATTTTAAGAATCGAGGTTGCGTTGAAAGAAAGGGTATAATGACCTATCGTTTTACAGTTAGAGGCGTAGAAGCGCATGCTTCGTTGTGCGCAGAGTTAGGTTCAAATGCAATAGCTGAGGCAAGCCATAAAATTTTAGAGGTAGAGAAAATAAAAGATGGCGACGGAATAACTTGCAACGTTGGCGTAATTAGTGGTGGAAAAGTTCCAAATACCGTTGCAGGAGAGTGTTCTTTTAAGGTTGACGTTAGGTTTATTAATGAAGAACAGCAAAAATACGTTCAGAAAAGGTTTGAAGAGATCGCTTCTACAACTTATATAAAAGGTTGCACTTGCGAGCTTGAGTTGTTAAACGTTCGTATTGCAATGCCACTAGTTGAAAGAAATATAAACTTACTTAACAAAATTAATAAGATTTATGAAGAAAATGGATTTGACGTGCTTAAAATAGGTAAAAGAAAGGGTGGGTCTGATGCTGCTTACGTTACGGCATACGGAATACCATGTGTAGACTCATTGGGCGTTCAAGGAGAATATGCACATTCGACTAAGGAAGAAGCGGAAATACCTTCATTAGTTGAGTCTGCAAAAAAGATTGCTTCGCTTATAGTAAACATTTAACAAAATAGGAATTTATCGTAATGGTAGACGTAAAAGAACTTATTAAAACTTTGAATGAAGAACAGCTTAAACCGGTGCTTGATACTGATGGTGCAGTGCTAGTTATAGCCGGTGCAGGAAGTGGTAAAACAAGAGTTTTAACCACAAGAATTTCTTATATTGTGCAAGAAAAAGGAATTTCTCCTGCAAACGTTTTAGCTATAACATTCACCAATAAAGCTGCGGGCGAAATGAAAGAAAGGTTAACTAAAATTATAGGTGACATAGGTGAAATGTGGGTTTCGACTATTCATAGTATGTGTGTTAAAATTCTTCGTGGTTCTATTGATAGGATAGGTTATGATAAAAATTTTACCATATATGATGATTCTGATAAGGAAAAAACTCTTAAAAGGGTTATTGTTGATTTAGGGCTTGATCCTGAAAAATTCTTAAAGCTTGCTAAGTCGGAAATTTCTAGCGCAAAAAATGAATGTGTAGGAGCAGAGGATTTTGCTCGTTATTACCCAGAGCTTGCTTTTGTTGAAGAAATTTCTAAAATTTACCTTGCGTACGACGAGGTCTTATCTCGCTCTAACTGTCTAGATTTTGATGACCTTTTATATAAAACCTATATTCTCTTTAGAGATAATCCTGACGTTGCCGATTATTATTCGAAAAAATTTAAATATATACATATCGATGAATTTCAAGATACGAATAGAGTTCAATTTGCTATAGTTCAAAGATTATCTATCAAGCACGGAAATATCTTTGTAGTTGGTGATGACGATCAAAGTATATACGGATGGCGTGGCGCAAAAATAGAAAACATATTATCTTTTGATGACGTTTATCGTGGCGCAAAGGTCTATAAACTTGAAAAAAATTATCGTTCTACTAAAAAGATTTTAGAGCTAGCTAACTGCATAATAAAAAACAATAACAAGCGTCGTTTAAAAGTGCTTTATACCGACAATGCTTCAGGTGTGAAAGCAGACGTGTTTGTTGGTAGCGATGAAAATGAGGAGGCAAGTTATACTGCAATTCAGATTAAAAGCTTAATGGACAGAACGGGATATAAGTATAAGGACTTTGCCGTATTTATGCGATTAAACGCACTCTCTCGTGCCTACGAGCAAGAGTTTACGAAGTATGGTATTCCATATAAGGTTTACGGTGGTTTTCGTTTTTTTGAAAGAAAGGAAATTAAAGACGTTCTTAGTTATTTGAAAATAATTAACAACCGTTTTGATGACGAAGCTTTCATCAGGTGTATTGGTACGCCTAAGCGTGGTATAGGAGAAAAGACCCTTTCAGAACTTCGTGAGTTTGCTGTGGGAAATGGTAGATCTATGTTCGATGCTCTTGAATTGCTTGACTTGTCTGGTATAACGGGCGCAGCAAAGACTAAGTTGTTTAACTTTAAGCTTTTACTTGAAAGTTTTAGAGAATATTCAAATAAAAATTCCGTTTCGAGTTTAATTGACCACGTGTTGAAATCAACTGATTTCTTAAGTCAATTTGAAGAAAAAACAGAAGAAAATATTTCAAAATTATATAATATTTCAGAATTAAAAAACTCTGCGGAAAGCTTTGAGCGTGACAATTTTGGTGCAACGCTTTCGGAGTATTTAAGTTCTATAACGCTAAGTTCTGATACGGATGAAATTAAACAAGACGATGCTGTAACGGTTGCAACTATTCACTCCGTTAAAGGCTTGGAATTTAAATGTGTTTTCGTTGCTGGGCTTGATGAAAAAGTTCTTCCTGTTGCAAGAAATTCTGGTAATGATGATGATTTGGAAGAGGAACGTAGGCTTATGTACGTTGCCGTTACTAGAGCAAAAGAGAGATTGTTTTTAACTAGAGCGTCAAGTAGATACATGTACGGTAGGCGAGAGTTTATGACGCAATCTAGGTTCTTAAAAGAGGGTAGAGAAGTTTTATTTCCAGAAATTAAAAGTAGTGAATATCAAAAAACAAACGCTTATAAGAATGTCGGATTTATTGATAAAAGCGATGATGGAATTGGTGCGCCAAGCCAAAGTGGTGGCTATTCATCAGGGTATGCTAAAAGTTTTCTTAATCAAAACAAACCTAAAACCAATTTAAGTGTACAGTATGGTAAATACAAAAGTGGTGTAAAAGTTAAACATGCGAAATTTGGTGAAGGTACGGTTATAATGGTTAAAGGAGAAGGGGAAAATATAGTTGTTGACGTTGCTTTTAAGGGCGTTGGCATAAAATCTTTATCGGTGAAGTATGCACCGATGGAAGTTATTTAGGAGTTTTTTATGCAAAAAATGAAAGAGCTTGTTGCAAAATTAAATAAGCTCGCACACGAATATTACGTTTTAGATAATCCCACCGTTTCAGACAAAGAATACGATGCGCTTTACGATGAGTTAGTAAAACTTGAAAAGCAAACTGGGGTTGTTTTGTTCGATTCTCCAACCAAAAGAGTGGGGGGAGAACCAATTTCGTCATTCAAGAAACACAAGCACTTAAATAGACTTTATAGTTTGGATAAGGCTACTTCAGAAGAAGAACTTTATGCTTTTGATAAAAGAATAAATAAATCAGATGAAGAGTTTTGTTTTACCGTAGAATACAAGTTCGATGGTCTTACCGTGTGTCTTACGTACGATGAAGGAAAATTCGTTAGAGCGACCACCAGAGGTAACGGGGTGGAAGGTGAAGACGTTACTGCTCAAGTTTTAACTGTAAAAAGTTTCCCACTTTCGATAGACTATAAAGGAACTTTAGAGGTACAGGGAGAGGCAGTTATGCGTCTTTCTGTATTGGAAGAATATAATAAAACTGCGAACGAACCATTAAAAAACGCAAGAAACGCCGTGGCTGGAGCAATAAGAAATCTTGATCCAAATATCACAAAAAAGCGCAAGGTTGAAATTTTATTTTACAATGTAAACTATATGTCTATAGGTAAATTAAACAGTCAAACCGAATGTGTAAAATTCTTAAAAGATAATGGGTTTAAGGTTCATCCGTTTTTAAGAGAATGTAATGGTATAGCTGAAGTTGTAAAGGCTATTTCCGAAGTAAAAGAAAGTAAAAAAGATTTGGATTTTTTAACTGACGGAGCAGTTGTAAAATTAAATGATTTTTCCTTGCGTGAAAAACTTGGTGCAACGGATAAATTTCCAAGATGGGCTATAGCATTTAAATTTGAAGCGGAAGAAGTTACAACTTTATTAAAGTCTGTAGTTTGGCAAGTTGGTAGAACAGGTAAGCTCACTCCACTAGGAATAGTAGAACCTGTAGAACTTGCAGGAGCAACTGTTAAAAAAGCAACCTTAAATAATTATGGGGATTTATTGAGAAAAGGCGTAAAGTTAAATTCAAGAGTTCTCATTAGAAGAAGCAACGAAGTTATTCCTGAAATATTGGGCGCAACTGAGTATTATAATGACAGTGTTGAGGTTGAAAAGCCTTCGATATGTCCATATTGTGCTTCACCTCTTGTAGAAATAGGCGCTAACCTTTTTTGTGTTAACGATGATTGTGCGCCTAGAATAATATCAAAACTCACTAATTTTGCATCAAAAAATGGAGTAAACATAGAGGGGTTTTCCGAAATGACGGCAACTCTTCTTTTAGAAAAGTTCGGAGTAAAAACTTTTAGCGGATTATATGCTTTAGATAGAGAAAAGGTTTTTGGACTTGAGGGTTTTAAAGAGGCAAAAACAGAAAATTTGTTTACAGCAATAGAAGAGTCTAAAAAGGTTGATTTTGCTAACTTTATTTATGCGCTAGGTATTGATGGGGTAGGCAAAAAGACGGCAAGAGATTTAGCTGAAAGGTTTATAAATATTAAAAACTTGATTAATGCTACAGAAGTGGAGCTTTTATCCGTTCAAGAAATCGGTGATGTTATTGCAAGAAACGTGTACAATTATTTTTCAAAAGAAGAAAATCTTAATGAAATTAGTAAACTTATAAGTCTTGGTATAAATATTAAAGAAAATGTTAAAGCACAAAAAACTGGCGTTTTTTCTGGTGAGAAGGTTGTTTTAACAGGCACTTTAGCCGATTATAATCGTGATGAAGCTGGCAAAATCATCGAAAGTTTGGGTGGAGAAATTATGAGTAGTGTTTCAAAAAACACTACGTTGGTGCTTGCAGGAGAAAACGCAGGAAGTAAACTTGATAAGGCGAGAAAGCTCGGTATAAAAATTATCGATGAACAAACATTTAAATCACTTATAAAAACTTGATAAAATTATTAATTTGTGATAGAATTATTTAAATACGGAAAAAGCAACGGGAAGATATATTCATGAAAAGTATGACAGGTTATGGCAGAGCGGAATATTCTGTCGATGGAATTAATTTAACAGTGGAAATTAAAACTGTAAATAACCGTAAATTTGATTTTAATTCAAAAATGCCTAGAGCGTTCATTTCGCTTGAAGATGCTATTAGAAAGTGTGTTAGTAGTTTTGTAGGTAGAGGGAGGGTGGACCTTTTTATTAACTTTATTGATAAAAGGGAAAATAAAACTCCTATTGAAATTGATTTTGCCAAGGCTGAAGAATATCATAACGCAATGAAAGCGTTGTCAGAAAAATTTTCCCTTCCAATGGATTGCTCAGCTTCGCTTTTAATGCGTATGCCAGACGTTATAATTGAAGAGTTTAAAAATGACGCGGAAGAACTTAAAGATGCTATTTTACAAACTGTAAAAAGCGCGTGTGAAAGTCTTAACGATATGAGATTAACTGAAGGAAAGAAGCTCGTTGACGATATGCTTTGTAGAATGACTATAATAAGTGAGCTTAAAGAAAAAATTTCTCTTCGTGCGCCACTTGTTGCTATTGAGCATAAACAAAAGCTTAAGGCAAGGATTGAAGAGGCGCTTGCAGACGTTAAAATTGATGAAAGTAGGCTTCTTAACGAAGTGGCTTTTTATAC
>JAZUCS010000041.1:0-72142 GCA_045639245.1 Christensenellaceae bacterium | reverse complement strand
GCTTTGTTTAGCGTTTTGTCATTTTATGACTGTTTTCAAAGTACATATTTCATACTTCAAAGATTTTGACAGAAACTTTCAAAATAACTATTATTTTGTCTTATTTCCTTCTATTCAATTTTTAAACAACTTTCCGTCAACATCGGTTGACGCTTGCCATCACTCACGCGACAGCCTACATATAATACCATACCGTTTTCTTTAAGTCAAGCATTTTTCAAAGGTTTTTTAAAGTTTTTTTAACTTTTTTTCAAACTTTTTTTTCGGCACAAAATATGGTGTTTTTTATAGTTTCAGCCACTATATTTTGTAATTAGCCTTTGCTTATAATCGCTATATAATTACTAACGATTTAATGTATGGTTTACTCTCAAATTTGTGAGAGTAATTGAGATTATAAATGAAAATACAAATAATGTCAAGCGTGTTTTTAAATCTTTTTAAACTTTTTTAAAAATTTTTCTCTCTTCAATAAAACACTTAACTTTTTATATTATTCTCTACCCTTTTCAAACTTTTTTTACTTTATATATTAATATATATATTATATAATGTTTAGGAAAATAAAAAAGGCGGTTTTCCGCCTTTTTTATTTCTTTTCTTCCTTTTTTTCTTCCGCAAGAACTCTCTTACACCAAGTCTTTGCGCCACAGTGAGGACACTTAAGTTTTCTTAATGTGTGAGAATGAACGGCTAAGATATATGCTTTATCTGTCGGTCTAAACGTTTTACCACAATTTTTACACTTAAAATAAGCAATGCCATTGTCTAAAATACAAATTGGAAAAATAGTTGCAATCAAAATTATTAGTTCAAATATAATAACTGCAATCCCCATCCACTCTTTGTAGAAAGTTCCCTCAAGCAATGCGTATTCCATTACGTACGCCACAAAACCCAAAACAAACAGGACGTTAATGAGTGAAGCAATTGCAAGAATCACCAACGCTTTACTATTTTTCTTATTTCTTTTCTCTTTTTCTAAAACGGAAATAAAATTTTCTTCTGCCTTTTCCATATAGTCCTCCTTTTGTATTTTTTCTCCACTCAAGAGTTCGTTGACGGTTATGCCGAGTTCCCTACATAGATCCATCATTATAGAAACATCTGGCGCGCCTAAACCACATTCCCACTTAGAAATAGTTTTATCGCTTACCGAAAGCTTTTCTGCAAGTTCCGTTTGGGTTAATCTTTTTTCTTTTCTTAAGCTTTTAATAAATTCTCCAATTTTTTTGTTGTCCATAGCTAACCTCGAAATATGTTTTACAACATTATTATATATTAAAAACGCCAAAAAACAACCCACGCTTCGTAGATTTTTAGTTTTTTATAAAATAATAAGGGTAAATTTTGTACAAATTTACCCTCGTAAACTAATTTTGTTATATTTTTAGCGTTCTTCTCTAAAGTAATTTAGACCGAGAGAAGCAGGCGGTTGATTTTCTTTACTGTCGAGAATACTGGTAATAATTAAAACCACCACGGTTACGACATAAGGTAAGAGCTTTAATATTTTCATTTGAGAGAAGGTGATTCCCGTTATAACGCTAGGCGCAATATATAAAGCACCAAAAAGGAATGACCCTAAAATACTTAAATCAGGCTTCCATACGGTGAATATAACAAGCGCAATAGCAAGCCAGCCTAATCCTTCAATAGTACTAGCATTTTCCCAACTTCCCCCAATATAGTCCATAATATAGAACATTCCTCCAAGCGCAGCGATTGCAGAGCCGATTAAGATTGCACAATACTTATAAGCAGTTACGTTAATCCCTGCAGCGTCTGCAGTAGCAGGATTTTCTCCCACCGCACAAAGATTTAAGCCAACTCTCGTTTTCTTAAGAAGATAAGCCGCAACAATGGCAATAGCTATTGCAAAATAAACTAAAAATCCGTGACCTAAGAAAATTTCACCGAACCAGCCCCAGTCTGCCGTACCCAAAATGGAAGAACTAATTATTTTGCTTGCTGCGGCAAAACGAGTTCTATCAACGTAAGTATCCATAACAAATTGAGCAAAGCCCGCACCAAAAGTAGTAAGCGCAAGACCAGTTACGTTTTGATTAGCCCTTAACGAAACCGTTAAGAATGCATAGATTAAACCACCAAGTGCACCAAATAATGCAGCAAATATAATAGCAATTAAAATGAGCCAGAGCCAAACCGCATCGCTAGCAGAAGGAAGCGAATTCATATAAAGCGAAACGCCATAGCAACCACCAGCCGCACCCATACACATGATACCCGGAATACCAAGGTTTAAGTGCCCAGATTTTTCCGTAATAATTTCTCCCACGCATCCAAGAAGGAATACTACGCCAAGACTTATTGCACCAACAATTAAAACCAACATATTATTTATCCTCCTTCTCAGCTTTTTCTACGCATATAGGAGAAGTAGCGGATAGAAAACCTTCTTCCTTAGCAACTTTTTCCTTCTTAAATTTAAGCTTATAAGTGATAAAGAATTCACAACCGATAATAATAAAATACACCAAACCTACTACAATATCAGCAACAGCATCGTTAACTATGTTAAAATCTGTTTGAACTTGTCCCATCCCCCTCGTCATAAAGGCAATAAGGAGAGATGATAAAATCATCATTAGAGGATTAAATTTCGCAAGCCAGGCAACCATAATTGCGGTAAAGCCCATATTGTTTGCCGTTTGTTCACTTATAGAATGATCAATAGACCCAGCTAAAAGTAAACCGATTAAACCACAAATCGCACCAGAAATTGCAAGCGTTCTTATAACAACTTTTTTAACGTTAACACCAATATATTTAGCAGTATTTTCGCTTTCTCCAACTACAGCGATTTCATAGCCATGTTTGCTATATTTCATATATGCGAACATAGCGCCCGTAAGAATAGCAACCACAATAATAGTCAAAAGATGAGGATTAAGAATTTCCGGCAAATGTCCCGTTTTAATCTGCCCCAATACACCTGAACCATTTGTTGACCAATTATTAATAAAATAGGAAACGAGCCCCATTGCAATATAGTTCATCATGAGAGTAAAAAGGCTTTCGTTAGTTTTGAAAAACGCCTTGAAGATTGCAGGAATAACCGCCCAAATTGCACCTATCAAAATTGCGCAAACCACCATCAAAATATTGGCAACAGCGGTGCTGTTTTGCCCTAGCCCACTTCTCATAATAGCAACGGTAACCAATGCCCCCATAAGAATTTGTCCATTGCCGCCCAAGTTCCAAAACTTCATTTTGAAAGCAGGAACGAGAGCAAGACCAACGCCTAATAATAATGCAGTATCTCTAATTAAAAGCCAAATTCTTCTTTCAGTACCTAGGATACCATTAAATAATGAACCAATAATAGAAAAGGGACTTGCCTGAAAAATTATCCCACAAAGAATTGCAGAAAACAAAATTCCGCCAATAATTGCACCACTTCTTATAGCAATAGCTTTCCAAAGAGGAATCTGCCCACGCTTTACAATATGGAATAAGGGTTCACGAACAGCAACATTACTCATCTTTCTTATCCCCCTTTTCTTCTTCTTTCTTTTTTAAAGCCTGCCATTCTTCTTCGGTAAGCCTACTATCTTTTGCAACACCTAAATTTTTATCTTTCTTTTCTTCAGTAAGATCGAGAGAGCCGGTCATCATAAGCCCTAATTCTTCTTTTGTAGTTTTACTTGCATGAACGATACCCATCACTCTACCGTGACAAAGAACCATAATCTTATCACAAAGAGCAAGCATAACGTCTAGGTCTTCACCTATAAATAAAATGCCCGTTCCTTTTTTCTTTTGTTCATTTAATATGTCGTAAATAACGTAAGAAGAGTTAATGTCAAGACCACGAACAGGATATGCCGTTACGATAACGTTGGGTCCAGACTCTATTTCTCTACCAACTAAAACCTTTTGAACGTTACCACCCGATAAAAGTCTTACGGGGGTTTCGCTTGAAGGAGTTACGATAGACAACTTTTTAATAAGCGCATTGGCTTGTTCTCTAGCCGTCTTTCTATCAACAAAAGGCCCTTTGCTATCCGCGTAGGTTTTAAGCATCATGTTGTCAGTTACAGACATTGATGGCACTAAGCCCATACCGAGCCTATCTTCAGGAATAAAGCTCATGGAAACGCCTTTTTGGATAATTACTTTGGGAGGAAGCCCTATTAAACTTTCCCCCTCATGAGTTATCACGCCACTTTCTACATGTCTAATACCCGCAATTGCTTCACAAAGTTCTTTTTGCCCACAACCGGTAATACCCGCAACGCCCAAAATTTCTCCACCTCTGATATAGAAGCTTGCATTATCAATAGCCATTGCACCATCGTCAGAATTAACTACTAAATCACGAATTTCAAGAAGTGGAAGGTCAAAATCTGTTTTAGGTCTATCAATTTTAAGTTCAACCTTTTTACCAACCATCATTTCAGTAAGTTCTTTTTCGTTAGTTTCACTCGTGTTTACAGCACCAACGTATTCGCCCTTTCTAAGTATTACAACTCTATCGGAAATTTCCATAACTTCGTTGAGTTTATGAGTAATTATAATTATTGACTTACCGTCTTTACGCATATTCTTTATAACGGCAAAGAGCTTATTAGTTTCTTGTGGCGTTAAAACTGCGGTAGGCTCGTCTAATATTAAAATGTCTGCACCACGGAATAAAACCTTAACGATTTCAAGCGTTTGCTTTTCCGAAACGGACATGTTATAAACTTTTTTATTTAAATCTATTTCAAAACCGTACTTTGAACAAATCTCTTCAACTTCAGCACGTATTTTTTTCAAATCATATTTTTGCCCTTTATCCAGAATTAGAGCAATATTTTGTAGCGCGGTAAACACCTCAACAAGCTTAAAGTGTTGGTGTACCATACCTATTTTATTATCAAAAGCATCCTTCGGCGATTGAATTACTACTTGTTTTCCACAAACGGAAATAGAGCCTTCATCGGGGAAATATATACCCGATAGCATATTCATAAGTGTAGTCTTGCCACTACCATTTTCGCCAAGAAGGGACATTATTTCGCCTTCAAAAACCTCAAACGTAACGCCTTTATTTGCTATTACACCGCCAAAGGTTTTAGTTATGTTTTCAAACTTTACAGCAACGTTTTTTGCCGTGTTTTTTACAACTGACATCAATTTTTTCCTTTTTCGCAAATTATATTTCGTGTTGTACAAAGTTAAAAGTTAGTTCTAAAAATAATATATCCAAGGGGTAAAACACCCCTTGGGTATATACTATTTTTCATTAAAATTCACTAAATATTAATATTTTTCGTTTAGATAGGTAATTCCGTCAATCTTGAGAGCAAAGTAAGGTGCAGAACGGAATTCACTTTCTGCAAAGTACTTGATGTTACCAGCAGTTTTGATAACAATGGTATCAGGAGTGAAAGCATCGTCCGTATCAACATCTGCCTTGAAGTCATCAGCAAGAGCAGAACCGCCAACGGTGAACTTAGAAAGATCAAATACCTTTAAGGTGCCAGCCTTGAAGCCTTCGATAGCAGCGTTAATAGCTTCTTGAGTGCCAGATACCGCAGCTGAACCTAAATCGGTAAGAGCAACTGAACCATCAAACCAGTTAGAACCGATACCTGCGCAGTAGTCGTCTTCAATTTCAACACCAGTATTCACACAGTCGATAATGTATTCGAAATAAGGTTGCCAGTTAATTCTAGAAGAAGCGATAAAGGTGTTAGGACATGCTGTTGCCGTAGAACCATTGTAAGAAACGTTGGGAACACCAGCTGTTTCACAAGCGGTGGGCGCACCCATAGAGTCAGCGTGTTGAGAAATAAGAGCACAACCTCTATTGATTAAGAGTTCTGCTGCAGATTTTTCAGCAGCTTCATCGTACCAAGAACCGGTGAACTGAACGTCCATAACAACGTTAGAAACAACAGATCTTACACCTAAGAACCAAGAAGTGAAACCAGAAATAACTTCTGCATAAGTCCAAGCGCCTACGTAACCAACTTTAATGTTGCCTTCGCCTTTAACACCACTGTCATAATTACTAGCAGTTAATGTATCGGCATTAACCATAGCTTGTAATTTCATACCAGCTGCAATACCTGCTAAATATCTACCTTCGTAAATAGATGCGAAAGCGTTTTGGAAGTTACCACGATCTTCAGTATGAGCATAAGTACCAGTAGCGTGACAGAACTGAACTTCAGGGAATTCCTTAGCAGCCTTTAACATGTGTTCTTCGTGACCGAAAGAGTCTGCAAAGATAATATCGCAACCTTGGTCAACAAGGTCAGCAGCTGTATCGTAGCAAGCGGTTGATTCGGCGATATCTACTTTAATAACCTTCTGAACGCCCTTAGCTTCACAAGCAGCATTGAAAGCGTCGATGAAGTTCTTGTCGTAAGTAGAAGATTCACCGTGTAAGCAGATGAGACCTACTTTGATATCAGCAAGATTTTCGATCTTTTTAATACCTTCGTAAGGCTTTTCCTTATCTCCGCCACAAGCGGTAAGGCCGAAACTGCAACCAACTGCAACAATAGCAGCAAGTAAAAGAGTTAAAAGTTTCTTCATTTTAAATTTACCTCCTACCCTTTCGGGTTTTATCCTTAATTAGTTTTTACGGAACTGTATTCTTTCGCAATCCATGTTATCAACGATTGCTAGAGAATAAACGTCTATTCCTTCTTTTCTTAATGCGTCGCCACCACCTTGAAATCCTTTCTCCACCCCGATTGCTGCACCTACTAAAGTAGCGCCAGCTTGGTCAACTATTTTCTTAAGCGCCCTAATAGCTTCGCCGTTTGCAAGAAAATCGTCTACAATCAAAAGTTTGTCTAAAGATGAAATGTATTCACAAGGAACAATTAAAGTGTTGCTTTTTTTATGCGTAAAAGAATAACATTCAGCAAAATACACGCCACCATCAACGTTTGCCGTTTTGTTTTTTTTAGCAAAAAGTGCATCTACCCCAAATTTTTCAGCAATTAGTACGGCTAGCGCTATACCAGAAGCCTCAACCGTAAGTATTTTTGTAACACCTTTATTTTTAAATCTTTCGTAAACATCTAAAGCCATTTCGGAAAGAAGACCAACGTCCATTTGCTGATTCAAAAAAGAACCAACCTTAAGTATGTTACCATGCAAAACTTTGCCCCTAGCTATAATCTCTCTTTCCAACTTTTCCATAATAATCTAAAAATTAAAAACGGCAAAAAAATTCTTGCCGTTTGACACTTTCCCGTTTTATTTTTAATATTGATTTTCCAATCCAGTCCGTAAGCACATTCTACTTATTAAAAAAGAATAAATTGGCAAATTTCAATCGACATTTTAAGTATAACAAAACGGTGAAATTTTGTCAATACTTTTTACCGCCGTTTCTCTCCATTTTACGCGCTTTTTCTACACCGATCGAAGGGAAAAGCTCCCTATTTAAGCATACACCAATTCAAATCGTCGTCACAATAATTTTCAATATATTTTACAACCTCTTCTTCCGTAGAAACCGTTTGATAAAGCTTTTTACACTCCTTTTTAACAAACTGTTTATTGAAGGCTTCATTCATCATCGCAGTAAGTTCTTTATAATAACCTTCAATATCGTATAAAACGATAGCCTTTTTATGAACACCTAGTTGTTTTAAGGTTAAAACCTCAAAAAATTCTTCAAACGTCCCAATTCCACCAGGCACCGTTATATAAGCATCGCACATATTGCTCATCGTCATTTTTCTCTCTGCCATGCTTTGCGTAAAAACCAAACGGTCGCTTTCATAAAAAATACCTTCATACCCCTTTTCTTCAAAAAATTTAGGGATAATCCCGAGAACTTTTCCTCCTCCTTGCTTAAATCCTCTTGCAACTGCACCCATCATACCGCCTGCACCTGCACCAAAAACAAGATTGTGCCCTCTTTCTGCAAGCGTTTTGCCAAGATGCTCACCTGCTTTTATTATTTTTTCATCAATGGCGTCACTAGCTGAGCCAAAAATACATATATTCATAACATCCTCCTTGCGATTACTAATCAGTATACGTATATTTTATATTTTTTTGTGTAAGTTGTCAACATTGTTTTTAAAAGCTTTTTTCTTGTTTTTTAGAAATTTTAAATTTTACTTGATTACTTTTTGTTTAGATAGTATAATATTTATATGAAAAGAATTGCACGTTTTTTAAAAGTAAGCGAAAAAGAATTTATTAAAGAAGGTAGTTCCGAACAATATTCCCGCATTATGTTGCCAAAACGTGCAACAGCGGGTAGTGCAGGTTACGATTTTTTTGCTCATACCGTAATATCTATTGCCCCCAATGAAACGGTAAAAATTCCAACCGGAATAAGGGTTCAAATAGAAGAAGGTTGGGTGTTAAAAATATATCCTCGCAGTAGTTTAGGCTTTAAATATCGTTTATCATTAAATAATACGGTTGGAATTATAGATTCCGATTATTATTATGCAGATAATGAAGGGCATATTTTTATTAAGATGACTAATTGTGGCGACAAACCACTTTTAATCGAACAAGGCAAAGCCTTTGCGCAAGGCGTATTCGTAGAATACGGCATAACTATTGACGATGATTGTGAAGCCTTACGTCACGGAGGGTTTGGAAGCACAGACAAAAACTAGATTTATTTTTAAAGTGGTGATATTATGAAAAAATTATGTTTCGTGCTAGGAGCTGGCGGTGCTAGAGGCATTGCCCATATAGGTTTCTTACAAGCTATGGAAGAAAATGGCATTAAACCAGACGCTATAGTTGGATGTTCTATGGGCGCAGTTGTGGGATCTGCTTATGCTTCAGGACTTTCCCCAAAAGAAATGCGAGAAATTGCAGAAAGCCTACGTTCCAAAGATATTATAGACGTATCCCCTGCGCTTTTTAGTAAAAAAAGCTTGCTAAGCTCAGTTAAAATGCAGAAAAAAATTAAAACCATTTTGGGAAATACTGAGTTTAAGGACTTGAAAATTCCGTTTGAATGTGTTGCAGTTGATATGCACCGAGGCAATGCAGTAACTCTAAATCAAGGATTGGTTGAATTAGCCGTTAGGGCAAGCTCGGCAATCCCTGTAGTATTTCGGCCCGTTATCATTGACGACATGGAACTTGTAGACGGCGCAGTTTTAAGGCGTGTTCCTGTAGAAAACGCAAAACACTTTGGGGCAGACGTTGTTGTTGCCGTTGACGTTTTGGGGGAATATCGCCCACATGAAGTTTCTAAAAACATTATAGAACAAGCCCTTAGAGTTATTGATTTAACCGATGCAAATAATACAAAACAATATCTAAAAGAGCATAAGCCAGACATTTTAATTAAACCCAACCTTGGAGACATGAGCCAATATAAAGTGGAGAAAATTTCCTTTGCATACGGGCAAGGATATCACAGTGGCCTTAAATACGTTGATAGAATTAAAGCTCTTTTAGAAGAAAAATAATTTGAATATTAAAACACCGACCAATTTTATCGGTCGGTGTTTTTTTATTATTTCAATTCCTTTATAAACTCCCTAATTTTATCGGTTGCCAAAATCAAATCTTCCATAGAATAAGCGTAAGAACAGCGAATAAAATCCTTACCCGATTCTCCAAACGCACTACCAGGAACGACGGCAACT
Organism: Christensenellaceae bacterium; assembly: GCA_045639245.1. GTDB lineage: Bacteria > Bacillota > Clostridia > Christensenellales > Borkfalkiaceae > UBA1259. Next base: position 62,540 of record JAZUCS010000041.1, on the reverse strand, counting down.
TTCTTTTCATTTAGTAGTCTTTTAGCAAACTCTTCCCCGTCAAGCCCCGTGCTTTTAACGCAAGGAAAAACGTAAAACGCACCCTTTGCTGTAAAACACTCTAGCCCCATATCATTAAAAGTTGAAATCATAAACTTTCTTCGCCTATCATATTCGTTTTTCATATCGTTTACGATAGAAAAGTCTTCTTCAATGCAATATCTAAGCCCTTCAAGTACGGCGTATTGCGAAATGGACGGAGCGCACATTATAACATATTGGTGAATTTTAAGCATTGCTTCTAAAATGGGAGAGTGTGCACACACATACCCTATTCTCCACCCCGTCATTGCAAACGCTTTTGAAAAACCACTAACTAATATTACGTTATCTCTCATCTCTGGATAAGAGCAAATGGAATAATGTTTTTTTTCATAGGTAAGTTCAGCGTAAATCTCATCTGATATAACTAATATATCGTGCTTCAGAAGAAGGGGTACTATCCTATCTAAATCATCCTTTTCCATTATAGAACCTGTTGGATTATTGGGGTATGGAAATATTAGTATTTTAGTTTTATTAGTAATCTTTTTTTCAAGTTCACAAGGTAAAAGTTTAAAATCACTTTCCTTTGAACATTTAACTGGTACTGGAACGCCACCACATATAGATACGATAGGTTCATAAGCAACGTAACAAGGTTCTGGTATTAAAACCTCATCACCGTAGTCAATAACGGAACGCAAAGCAATATCGATAGCCTCACTTGCTCCGACAGTGATGATTATTTCTTCCTTATCGTAATTGGCAGAAAAACGCTCTTTAAGATAAGAAGAAATTTCTTCTCTCAACTCCACCAATCCTTTGTTGGAAGTGTATTGCGTTTTACCAGATTTTAACGACCTTATGCCTGCTTCTCTAATCTGCCAAGGCGTTATAAAATCAGGTTCTCCCACGCCAAGCGAAATAACTCCCTTTGTTCCTTGGCAAAGGTCGAAAAACTTTCTTATTCCACTTGGTTTAACCTTGTCTAATTTCTTAGAAACAAAGTTTCTCATAATACGATTAAACGCTCGTTCCCACTTTTTTCACAAGTAGATTGACCTTCTACTTTATACTTTTTTAATATAAAATGCGTATCGCAAGCGACAATACCATCTACAGCAGAGAGGCTTTCCGATACAAAACGGGCAACTTCTCCCAAACTATTTGCTTTAACCACTACTGCAAGGTCAAATCCTCCACTAATCAAATATAAAGATTGCACTTCCTTAAAAGCACTTAATTCATCTGCAAACGCATCAAACCCCTTTAATTTTTGAGGTTTAACTTTAACCGTTATAATCGCACCTACATTTTCGCCATCAACCTTATCCCAATCCACTACTGCAGAATATTTTAAGATAGTTTTGCTTTCTTCAAGTTCCTTAATCGCTGTGGCGACCTTTTCTTGTGGCTCGCCTGTCATTGAGGCAAGTTCAGGTACGGTATATTTACCATTTTCAGTTAAGTAGTTCAAGATGTTTCGTTTAAGTTTTTCCATTTTTTACCTCCGATTGGAAACTTTTATTTTTATCTTTGCAATGAAAAATTATATAGATTAGCGTATTGCCCATTTAATTGCATAAGTTCGTCGTGAGAGCCTTCTTCAACGACTTTTCCGTCAGAAACAACCGCTATTCTGTTGGCGTTTTTAACTGTAGAAAGTCTGTGCGCAACGACAATGGTCGTTCTTCCCTTACACAACTCATCTAACGATTCTTGAATAAGAACTTCCGTTGCGTTGTCAAGAGCAGAAGTTGCTTCATCTAAAATAAGTATCGGAGGATTTTTTAAAAATACTCTTGCAATTGATAAACGTTGCTTTTGTCCACCCGAAAGACGTACTCCTCTTTCTCCAATTATCGTGTCGTAACCCTTTTCAAGCCCTAAAACAAACTCGTGAATATTTGCTCGTTTTGCAGCTTCATACACTTCTTCGTCGGAAGCTGCAGGATTTCCGTACAAAATATTATCCTTAATGCTGGCGTTAAACAAATATACGTCTTGCTGAACAATACCGATATTCTTTCTAAGAGAATGTGCCGTTATATCGGTAATATCCATTCCGTCTACCTTAATTACACCCTTTTGAAGCTCATAAAATCTCGGCAACAAGTGACAAATTGTAGTTTTTCCACCACCAGAAGGTCCTACTAGCGCAAATATTTCGCCCTTTTTGATATGTATATTAAGATTAAGTAAAACGTCCTTTTCGCCATAATCGAAGGTTACGTTTTCAAACTCAATTTCACCTTCAAACTGTTTCTTATCAACTGCAGATTCCTTATCTTTTTCACACGGGGTGTCCATTATATCAATAAAACGTTTAAAACCAGTAGCACCATTTTGATATTGTTCCATAAACATTATAAGCTGTCTTACCGGCGATAGGAAAATGTTAATTGAAACTATAAAAGTAGTATAATCGCCAAGTTCAATTTTACCTGCATACATAAAAAGTCCTCCGGCAATCATAACCACAACGTTGAAGACCTCGGTAACGAAAGTGGACGTTGAATGGAAAGCTCCCATTGCCTTATATCCTTTACGCCTTGCTTCTACAAATTGTTCATTGCCTCTTTCAAACTTCTTTTTTTCCGTTTTAGCATTAGTAAAAGCCTTGGTAACTCTAATTCCTGAAACACTGCCTTCTAAAGAAGCGTTAATTTGAGCGATAGCCTTTCTACTCTCCATAAACGCAGAACGCATTTTTTTACGAACGGAAAAAGATATAACGATTAGAAATGGCACGCAAAAAAAGATTATGCATGTTAAAATAACGTTTATGGTAAGCAAATATACAAAAGCCGCAATAATGCTTATCGATGAGATTATAACGTTTTCTGGACCGTGGTGAGCAAGTTCTGAAATATCTTGCAAATCGTTAGTCATCCTAGACATTATTTTCCCCGTTTCATTATTGTCATAAAATTTATAAGGAAGAGTTTGCAAATGATTAAACATATCGCTACGCATTCTTGCCTGCATTTTAACACCTATCATATGACCTTGATACTGTATAAAATAGTTTAGCCCCAGCCTAATCAAGTACACCACAAGTAAAGCCATACCGAAAATAATTATCATTTGATAATTTTTTTGTGGTATAAACTCATTTAACATCGTTCTGGTTAATACGGGATAAAACATTCCACTAACCGACAAAATAAATGCCGCAAGCATATCTAATGCAAGTGCCGTTTTATGTGGCTTGTAGTAAGATAAAAATCTTTTTAACATTTTCTTATTTTCCTATTGTGAATTTATAAAGTTCCGACTTGGATACCTTTCTTTCTTTAGCTACTTTCTTTATAGCATCCTTTTTGTCAATTCCCTCTTTTATATACTTTTCTATAAGCTCTTCGCAAGAAAGATTTTCATTTTCCTTGTTTTTTGTTGCCCCTTCAACAATTAAAACGTACTCTCCCTTTGGCTCAAAAGCAACCCCTTTTGATAGATAAAACTCTTCAACGTGTTCGTGAAGTTTACTTATCTCCTTTACCGCCGCCACCTTTCTATCTCCTAGAACACTAAACAATGTAGATATATCCTTTTTCACGTCGTGTGGAGCGGAATAAAATATAAGCGTGGCCTCCGTATCTATATAATCATTAAGCAATTTTTCTCTATCCGTCTTTTTTTCAGGGAGGAAACCCAAAAAACAAAATCTTGTAGCATCAAAACCGGATAAAACTAAAGCTGAAAGCGCTGCGTTTGCACCAGGAACAACCGTATATTCAATATTTTCTTCTCTAAGCCTACGCGCCAAAATATTACCGGGATCTGAAATAACTGGCATTCCAGCATCTGAGATTACCGCAACATCCTTTCCACTTTGCAACGTTGCAATTATCCTATCAATTCTCTCTTTTTCGTTAAATTTATGATATGAAAATAGTGGTTTTTTAATACCATAATGATTTAAGAGAGTTAATGAATGGCGAGTGTCCTCACATGCAATTTCGTCAACAGTGTTTAACACTTCGATAGCACGGTAGGTAATATCTTTTAAGTTGCCTATTGGCGTTGCTACAAAATATAACATTAGCCCCCCTAGTTTTCAAGATTTTTGTAAATTTTAATACCACTCTTTCCGCCCTTAACACCCTCTAATAACACTAAATAAGGTTCTTTTGATTTGGCAGAAACAGTTTGAAGTTTTTTTGGCTCTATATTATTTTTTTTCATGGCAAAAATCAAATCACTAAGCCTATCTGCACGATAACAAAGATTAACTCTTCCACCAAACTTTAAACATCTAGAAACACTATATATTAGTTCTTCTAAAGGCAAATAAAGTTCTCTTCTACACATTGCAATAGTTTCTTTTTCCTGCATTACTCCACTATTTTTAGGCAAATAAGGAGGATTGCAAACGATTAACGAAAATTTTTCGTTATAATCCTTACTAATATCCTGTATTTTCGTATTAATAATAGAAAAAACGTTGTTAAGCCCATTTAATTCAATAGTTTTTTTACTCATTTCATAAAGAGGTTTTTGCATTTCAAATAGGGTAACGCTCTTTATCGAATTTATATTCAAACCATAAAGATGCAACCCAACTATTCCACTGCCCGAACAAAAATCGGCAACTACGTCATTTTTTTTTACAACGGCAAATTTAGAAAGCAAAACAGCATCAGACGTAAACTTATAATATTCATCGTTTTGAAATATTTTTAAGCCGTTTAAATTTAAATCTTCAATTATTTCCATAAATTTATAAAAAAATTAAGGCACGAATAACTCGTGCCTTAAAGTTTTTGCCTAATTATTCTTCAGCAATAGCCTCTACGGGACAACCCGCTGCACAAGCTCCGCAGCTAATGCAAACATCTGCATCGATATTGTACTGAGTATCACCCGCACTGATTGCACTTACAGGACAGGTATCTGCACAAGCACCACAAGAAATACATGCGTCACTAATTTTGAATGCCATAAGAACTCCTCCTAGTTTTTCTTTTTTTATTTTATCACAAAAAATTCCGTTTGTAAATACTATTCGAAAATTTCTTGCTCATCATTTTCATCTTTTTTATTGTTGTTACCACCTTTTTTGAAGGTTAATCTATCAACGGGAAAGTCTTTATACACTTCACTTCCATCGGAATTGGTAATTTTCACCTTGCAAATAAGCTTTAGCATGTCGTTATTGATAACAACTCCCTCCCCTTCAGGTGTTTTAACAGTTCCACCCAACTTAGGCATCTTTTTATATACCTCGGCATAATAGTCGTTTTCAAACTCCAAGCAACACATCAACCTACCACAAAGCCCGCTAATTTTTGAAGGATTTAAATGCAATCCTTGATTTTTAGCCATCTTTATTGATACCTTTGAAAACTCTGGCAAGCAACTTGAACAACAACAAGCTCTACCACAAGGCGCTATGCCCCCAAGAATTTTTGTTTCGTCTCTTATTCCAATCTGCCTTAATTCTATTCTAACCTTAAATTTTGCCGCAAGAACTTTTACAAGTTCTCTAAAGTCAATTCTATCATCAGCAGAAAAATAGAAGGTTAATTTATTGCCTTCAAATGAATATTCGCAACCTACAAGCTTCATTTCAAGACCCATTTCTTGAATTTTCGTGAAAGCAAAATCCATTGCCTCGGGAATTTTCGCTTCGTTGTTTTTTACTTTCTGAATATCCTTCTCTGTAGCTTTCCTTAAAATTGGCTTTAAGGGATGCGTTATATCTTCATCACGCACTTCTTTTGCGCCAAATACTACCGTGCCGTATTCTACGCCTTTAGCAGTTTCAACGATAACCCCAGAACCTTCTACATATACCTCATCTTCATTTTCTGGAGCAAAATAGTACGTTTTTGCAGTGTTTTTAAATTTAATTCCTATAACTTTTGCCATTTATGTTTCCCCTCTAAAATTTGAAACAACAGCCACTCTAAAAGCATAGTGGAGTTAGCGTTGAATTTTTTTCTTTCTTTTGCTTCTTCAATTTTGTTAAGCGCATAAACGCAAGAAGAAGCGTTGTACCCTGCGTTTAATACCTGTGAACTTAATATTTCGGTATTGACAACAAGCTCTTTTTTGCCACTAAAATGCAATAACATATCTCTTAGAAAAAGTTCAAGAACAGAAAAAAAGTCGCTTAAATCTTTACTAGACTCGGAAATTTTTACAGAATATTTTAAGACTTCTCTACTTGTTCTCATGTTTTCAAGAACGTCTAATACTAGCGCTGATAGTGCGTTCAACTTTTCATTTTCATATAACGCCAAAGCTCTTGCAACCGTTCCGTCGCCACACCTAACGGCTTTTATAAGTCTGTCTTTATCTAAACATTCACTAGACAATGCGTTTATAAGCTCTTCGTTTGTAAAACTTGCTATCTCTAGCTTTTTAACCCGAGATTTTACCGTTGGCAGTAAAGCAAACTCAGACGTTGCCCCCAAAAATATATGCACGTTTTCAGGTGGCTCTTCTAACGTTTTTAACAGTTTGTTTTGAGCTTGTATATTCATGGTATGCGCACAAGATACTACGAATATTTTTCTTTCAGCCTCAATTGGCTTAAAATAGCTTTCTTCAATAAGTTTATTCACGTCGGAAGAAAGCACCGCCCCTTTCTTTTCGGGAAAAACCAACACGTCACTATACGCATTGTCATCAATAAGTCTACACGCTCTACACTTGCCACAAATTTCCGATTCATTACATAAGACGAGTTTTACCAATACTTTTAAAACTTTATCTAAATTTTCTTCATCGGGCATTAAAAGAAGATATGCATGCGAAAGATTACCGTTTATCTTATCTCTTTTAACGGTTTTGAAAGCTTCTTTATTCTTAACCAGCGTGTAAAAGTCTATCATAAAATTCCTTTTTCTTTAAGAGCCGAAAAGATTTTATCTCTCGTTTCCCATTTTTCGCCACTAGCATCTATAACTATAAAACGATCTGGGTTAGATTTAGCAAGTTCAAGATATCCCTGATATACTTTATTATGAAACTCCATCCCTAAGAGCTCTACTCTATCTGAAGCATCCACTCCACCCTTCCTCTTAAACGCCTGTTCGGGCGAAAGATTTAGAAAAATAGTGTAATCTGGTGTGAAATTTGCTATTGCATATTCATTTATTTTGCTAATAAAATCTATCCCCAATCCCCTTGCATACGCTTGATACGCAAAAGAAGAATCGAAATAACGATCGCAAATAACTAGCGTTCCCTTTTCAAGCCTTGGTGCAATTTGCCTTTTTAAAAGTTGCACTCTTGAAGCTGCGTAAAGAAGTGCTTCGCATTCCGAAGTCATGGTAGTGTTATCTTTATCAAGTATTAAGTTGCGAATCTTTTCCGAAACGGGGTCTCCACCAGGTTCTCTTGTAAAATAGTGGTCGACACCATTTTTTAAAAGATATTCCTCAAGATATTTAAGTTGACGGGATTTTCCTACCCCCTCGCAACCTTCAAACGTTATAAATTTACCTTTCATAATTATTATCTATTACTATAAATATCGCTACACGAACGAACTATTGAGTTTATAAACGCAACAGTTTCAAGTTGATGTTCCTTCTGATATTCAAAAAAATCAAAAACCATTACTATCACGTCTTTTGCGGTAACTTCATCTTGTGCCAAAAGCTTAAAAAATTCCGAAGGATCATGTTTGCCATTTTTAAGGTTTTCCACCTTTAATCCATAAATTGCATTTTCGCGCCCCTGTTCTTTTTCCTGTTCAAGCATTCCTTTATAATACTCTTTTTGGGTTAAAGTGTGAATTTGCGTAAAACGCGTATATCTATAGAAAACTCCGTAATCGTCGCCCACCTGTAAAAGATACTCGAAATCGTCAACTTCTTTAGCTAAATCGTAAATTCTTTCTCTTTCGTATTTTAAGCCTTCCGCTATTTGTTCCTCTTTTCTAAACCTATTATCCCCTTTCATACGGGTTCTAAAAGCTTTATCAATTTTCTCGGTAGAGAAGTTGTCCTTGTTCTTTATTTTTTCGTTTTGTTCACTTTCGGTCAAGCTTAGAAATTCATCTTTTAAAAACTCTCTTAAATATGACTTCCCGTCTTCAAGCAATTCATTGAAGTTATATATGGGGTAATCCATAGGTGAATCTATAAAACTATTTGCCCTTACGTCATTATCTTTAGAAGCTTTTATATCCGTGATAATAACATCCCCTTCTTGAATTTTAAGGTTTGCTTTTAATATATTGTTTTCTTTACTAACAAGTTCTCCATTTATTAACAGAGTGTCATAAGAAAAGGTATTATTATCTACAAAAAGCATTTCTAAAAAAGCGTTTTCATTATCGGTAGAAATATTTACGTCGTAATAATATTTAAAGCTTTGCCCTACGGTTAGTCTTACTCCCATGATAGAATACATAATTTCAAACATAAAAATGAAAGCAAACAAGAGTACTATCATTAATACCCAGTCGTACGACATAAGATTGAAAAATCTTGACCTTGTTATTTTGTTATCCAAAAAAATTTTCCCCCTAAGCTTAAGGTTCTATTTCTTAATCGGCTTCATTGTTGGGAATAATATTACGTCCCTTATAGAAGCGCTGTCAGTGAGAAGCATTACCAATCTGTCAACGCCGAAACCAAGACCACCCGTTGGAGGCATGCCATATTCCAATGCCGTTACGAAATCTTCATCCACTTGTGCATCGTTTCCACCCTTTGCTCTTTTTGCCGCAACTTGCTTTTCAAAACGTGCTCTTTGATCAATAGGGTCGTTAAGTTCAGAAAAGGCGTTGCCCATTTCTCTTGCATAAATAAAGTATTCAAACCTTTCGGTAAACGCAGGGTTATCTTTCTTTCTCTTTGCAAGAGGAGAGTTCTCTACAGGATAATCGTAAATTATAGTGGGTTGAATAAGGTTTTCTTCAACAAAGGCGTCGAAGAAAGCAATTAAAACATGTCCTTTAGTAGCCTCATCTCCTTCTTCCACCACTACACCCTTAACTTTTGCAACGGCTCTTGCTTCTTCATCACTCTTCCAATCGTTATAATCAACTCCGGCGTACTTTTTAACGGCTTCTGCCATCGTAAGACGTTCCCACTTCTTGCCCATGTCGATTTCTACGCCTTGATAGGTGATTTTATCCGTTCCACACACCTTTAAGGTTATTTCTCTATACATATTCTCGATTAAATCCATCATATCGAAATAATCGCTATATGCTTGATACATTTCTACCGTAGTAAATTCAGGATTATGCGAACGATCCATACCTTCATTACGGAAGATTCTGCCCACTTCGTAAACTCTATCAAAACCGCCAACTATTAATCTTTTTAAGTAAAGTTCCGTTTCAATGCGCAAAAACATATCGATATCAAGCGCATTATGGTGAGTTTTGAAAGGTCTTGCTGCCGCGCCGATTTCCAACGGATTAAGAACGGGGGTATCAACTTCTAAATAACCCACGCTGTCTAAATGCTCTCTAATTGCTGTGAGAATTTTAGAACGCATTACAAAAGTCTTTTTCACTTCAGGATTAGCAATAAGGTCAACCTCTCTCTGACGATATCTAGTATCTTCATCCTTTAATCCGTGATATTTTTCAGGAAGAGGTAAAAGGGATTTAGACAATAATTCAACACTTTCTGCGTGAATGGAAATCTCGCCCGTTCTTGTGGTAAAAACCCTTCCTTGAATTCCGATAATATCGCCGATATCATATTCTTTAAAGGCAAGATATGAATCGCCAAGGTCGTTTACGGAAAGATAGCTTTGAATAGTTCCCTTACCATCTAAAATTACGGCAAAAGAGGCTTTACCCATTACTCTTTTAGAGATAAGTCTTCCTGCAATACCTACTGTTTTACCTTCGTATTCAGCGTAATTTTCCTTTACGTCGAGCGAAAAAGCCGTCCTATCATATTTAACTATTTCGTAAGGATTCTTACCCGCGTTTTGTAAATTCTTTAATTTTTCTCTGCGAATTCTTAAAATTTCGCTTAAGTCCTGTTCTTCAACAGCGTTAATATTAATATTTTCTTGCATTGTTACTCACCTTTAATATACTTTTTTAACCGTAATGGTATAAACGCCCATAGGAGCTTTAACCGTTACTTGCTCCCCTGCTTTTCTTCCTAAAAGCGCGTTACCGATAGGAGATTCGTTAGATATTCTACCAAGCTCTACGTCTGCTTCGGTAGTGCCAACGATTTCGTAAGAATATTCTTCACCATCATCAACAACAAAATCCACTTTACTCCCTAATGATACGGAATCCTTTTTGTCAGATTCTTTTATAATTACGGCATGCTTTAACTTGGTTTCAATTTCAAGAATTTCCCCCTCAATCATTGCCTGTTCGTTTTTAGCAGCGTCGTATTCTGCGTTTTCCGAAAGGTCGCCAAATTCTCTCGCAGTTTTTATTCTTTCGGTAATTTCCGCTCTTTTTACAACCTTAAGATATTCTAATTTTTTCTCTAACTCTTCTTTTCCTTCTTTTGTAAGAATTACTTCATCAGCCATTTTTTATTCCTCCAATTTTTTGGGTTTACCCTACTTTTTTTAAATTATAAATACTTAAGACATTTTTGTCAATGCAACTGCCATTTTTCCGCCAATTTTACCTCTATTTTTCCTCCTTTTTTTGATTAATTGCTTTTTATAATTAAATTTTTTATCAAAAAGTGAAAAAATTTTTCAAAATCTTATTGACAAACTTCCAATTTGTGGTAAAATAATACATATAAAGAAAGGGATTATAGGAAAAAGTTTTTTGTGTTTTCCAGAGTAATATATGAAAGACGGTTGCACCAATGGTGCAACCGTCTTGCGTTTAAACACTAAATTATCTCTCGCAATAATCGTGGCAACAAGTACATTGTTCTCCACATCCATGAGTTACTGTAATGCTGTTTAATTGGCAACAACATCCTTCTGCATTGTGTTTGCAACTATCAACGTCGCACTTGATACAATAATTTTTGTTCATAATTTCTCCTTTTTAATTTATTATTCTCAATAACGAAAAAAGTATACTTGCTCGCCATTGACTTTTTTTATTTTTTGAGTTAAAATGTACCATAGAATCAAATATTAGAGGTGCGAATATGAAAGTAGTATTATTAAAAGACGTTAAAGGTTCAGGTAAAGCTGGCGATATTATTGAAGCTAAGGATGGTTTCGCACAAAACTTTTTAATCAAAAAAGGGTTGGCAAAAATTGCAGATAATTCCGCAATCAATGAAAACAAACAGAAAAAAGAAGCGGAAAATTTTCATAGACAAGAAACCTTAAAAGCCAACAAGGCACTAAAAGAAGCTCTTGAAGGCAAACAAGTAACCATTCAAGTGAAAAGTGGAAATCAAGGCAAATTCTTTGGAAGCGTTACAAATAAGGAAGTTGCAGATAAACTTTCTGAATTAGGCTTTAACGTTGATAAAAAGAAAATAATTTTACAATCCAACATTAAAACAGCAGGTAATTATCCTGTTACAATTAAAATCTCACCTGAAGAAACGGCAAAAATCAACGTAAATATTATTAACTAAATCAAAAAACAACAATAAAACAAAAACATTCCACAAAGAAAATTCGGAGTGTTTTTTTAATGTGTTGACATAGTATTTTTTTTGGAGTATAATTTAGTTTATATGAAAAAAGATAAGAAAGAAATTTATGTTTATGAAAAAATAGAAATCGACGCAAAAACCGCCGAACCTTCTATAATAGAAGTGCCAATAAAAAAAGTTAAAGAAAACTTCTCGGAAAATAAAGAAGTTATACCTTCTCCACCAGACGAAAGCGTGGGAAAACAACTTATAATGAACAAACTGTTTGGTTTAGAAGATGATAAACATAACGAATCTGTTAATAAAAAACAAGCGATGTTTAAGAAAATATCATCTTGGTTTTTTGTTTTGTTCGTGGGAATTGTTTTAGGCGTTACCGCATATAACGACTTTTTTTCAGGTAAAAAAGAACTTCCTTCTTTTTCACAGCTTGTAGGTGTTTTAGGCGACAATATAATCTTTTTAATTTTCGCCTTACTTGCCCTTTTCGTATGCTTTTTTCTTAAGGCGTATAAACTATCGTTTTTTTGCAAGCGTGAAACAGGCAAATGGCATTTTAAAACTTGCTTTGGTACAGCAATTATCGGACATTACTATAACTATATTACCCCACTAGCAGTTGGTGGGCAACCTTTTGAAATTTACCATCTTTCCAAAAATGGTGTTCGTGGAGGCGTTGCAGCTTCACTACCTATCGCCAGCTTTTTCTTGCAACAGTTTGCCTTCGTTCTTTTGGCGATAGCAAGCTTGGTTTTATATAATACCAACGCGCTTAACGCCCCACAAATGCTTAGGTTTTTTCCAGCAGGGCTTACGGTTTTGGCAATAATAGGAATAGTATGTTGCTTTACCGTTCCATTTTTGGTTGTTCTATTCTGTATACTACCAAAAATTAGTTATAAAGTTGTATATTTCGTTATTTGGCTAGGTTCTAAAATAGGCCTTGTTAAGGACAGAAAAACGTTAAATTACAAAATGACAAAAAGCATTTTACAAAACTCAAAAAGCTTAAAGTCATTCGTAAAAAATCCTTTCGTTTTAATAGTTTCACTTTTAGTTAGCTTGGGTGAAAACCTTGCTCTTTGCTCTATTGCTTATTTTTCGCTCAAGTTTTTTGGCTACCATCTTGCTGGGGTTGACGGTATAATAGAATGGACGCAAGTTTGTGTAGTTTGTATGCTTTTATACTCCGCAATCTCTTTTATCCCTACACCCGGCAACTCGGGCGCGGCAGATTTATCTTTCTATCTCCTGTTTGAATCGGGCTTAGCAACAATAGGTAACGTAGCATTCCCCGCCTTGATGACTTGGAGATTTTTAAGCTTTTACTCATTCATTATAATTGGTTTTATATTTACAAAAGCTATCAAAATTAATGAAAATAGGAGGAACAAACAGTGAAATACGATTATTTAATAGTTGGAGCAGGTCTTTTTGGCGCAACATTTGCGTTTCAAGCTAAAAAAGCTGGAAAGAAATGCCTTGTTATTGATAAAAGAAACCATATAGCAGGAAACATATATACGGAAAACGTAGAAGATATTAACGTTCATAAGTATGGCGCACATATTTTCCACACATCTATTAAGCCTGTTTGGGATTTTATTAACCAATTTGCAGACTTCAACAATTACGTTAATTCCCCTGTTGCTATTTATAAAGACGAGCTATATAACTTGCCTTTTAACATGAACACATTTTCTAAAATGTGGGGTGTAAAAACGCCAGATGAAGCTAAAGCTAAAATTCAAGAACAAATATCAGAACTTAATATCACCGAGCCTAAGAACCTTGAAGAACAAGCCTTATCGCTTGTTGGTAAAGACGTTTACGTAAAATTAGTTAAGGGTTATACTGAAAAACAATGGGGTAGAGATTGCAAAGATTTACCTGCTTTCATAATCAAACGCCTTCCCCTACGTTTTATTTACGATAACAACTATTTTAACGATCGTTATCAAGGCATTCCAATTGGTGGATATACCAAAATAATAGAAAAAATGCTAGACGGCATTCCAGTTTTAACCAACACTGAATACAAAGACTTTGTTAAACAAACTTCAGATGAATTTGTAAAAATAGTTTACACCGGTATGATTGATGAGTTTTTTGATTTCACCTACGGTAAACTTGAATACCGCACTGTTGAATTCCAAACGGAAATCTTAAACACTGAAAACTACCAAGGCAACGCAGTGGTTAACTATACTGAAAAAGAAATTCCTTATACAAGAATTATCGAACACAAACATTTTGAATTCTCAAAAGCGCCCAAAACGGTAATATCTAAAGAATTTCCCGTTGAATGGAAAGACGGATTAGAACCATATTACCCCATCAATGACCAAAGAAATAATGAACTTTCAGCCAAATATCAAGAACTTGCAAAGACTGTGCCCAACGTAATTTTCGGTGGTAGACTTGGTGCTTATAAATATTACGATATGGATAAGGTAATTGAAAGCGCTCTTAACGTGGCTAACGTAGAATTAAATCCTTAATAAAATTAACTTTTCTAAATTAAAAAGACTAACCAAAAATTTCGTTAGTCTTTTAATTTTAATAAATATTTATAAACCCATACTTTAAAACAAGTTTTCTTTAATTATTGAATATCTTTGCATCGTTTTCCTTTTCCACACAAACAACCAAAACTAAAATGATTATGGTAACAAACACGTCCATATTAGCAGCTTGATCAAGCATTCCACTTAGCGATAACATTATAACACAAGTTAGTGGAAAAATCCTTTTCCAAGAAGCTCCCTTTAATAAAACATACCATTTGGAAACGTAAAATACAGATATAATTATCACCCCTACTACGCCTGTGCAAACAAGCCACTGTAATAAGGTATTGTGTGTCAAAATTAGTCTAATCCCTTCACGAAGGTGTGGTATGTTGCCATCTGCAAAGAAACCGTAGCCCAGCAATGGATGTTCTAAGAACCTATCAAAACACCATGACCAAAGTCCTTCTCTTCCAGACAAGCCTATTTTAGAGAACATCAACTTTTTAATAAGTTCTTTAACCTGTTCACTTGCAAGTATTGCTATGCCTATACAGAAAAATATGCCTAAAAGGATGTAAATAATGTATCTTCTTTTTGGTGATTTTTTTATTAATATTATAGTGAAAAACACGTCGATTATAGCCGTTAACAACATGCCCATACGACATCTTGAAGAAATTACGCCAGCTGTTAAAAGTATAATCAAAAGAAAGAATAAATAATCTTTTTCACTTTTTAACGCGATAGTAAAACAAGCTATTATACCAAGCGTAATGAATAATGCGGCGGTATTAACACCTTGCGCACTGAAAAAGATTACGATTTCCGAACCAAAATTTGTTTGCGCAACTTGATAGGAAAGCAACACCGCCCCCACAATGAATATTTTTTCTAAATAACTTTTAATATTTCTCGTATAGTTTACAGCAATAAAATATAATATGTATATAGCAACGAAGAAACCTAAAATTTCTAAAAATTTAACTATATTAAAACGCCCTATTGCTCCACCTAATAAACACGCAACGGCAAAAGCAAGTATACCATAGGCAAGTTTACCAAATTTCACTTTTTTTCTTTCTTTAATGAGTTTAACTATAAAAAAAGCAAGAAGGGAAATCACGGCAATGCCAACAACAATAATATAAACGGCATAATCGGTCATCACCTTTATATCGGGAATAAAAAATGAAACGTAAAATAATGGGGCGAAAATATTCTTAACGTCCTTACAAAAAATTAAGACGGCAACAAATCCCGCAACGAATAGCGAAACGAGAACTGCCGTCAAGTTTAAAATCCAACACAAAAAACCCACAGCAAGAAGCACTACTGAAAAATTAAATGATTCAATCGCCTTTTGCACATTTAAATAGAAGGGTGTATTTTTTATTGAAGTCATTGATGATACCCTAGTGAAGTTCCTAAATCTTTTTTATCCTCTTAAAAACAAAGATATTATACTCCTATCATTTTTTTTTGTCAACCACTCGACTTGATTTTATTTGCGTTTGGTGATATAATTTACATATGGTTAGAATTTGGGCAAAAGTATTAAAAGAAGGTAAAATAATAAAACAATGCGTTTACGAAAAGCTATCTCCGATAGATTATTCTGAATTCGGCAGTTACTTAAGGGAAATTTGTGAGCTTTTAGATTGTCCTACCCCTATTTTAATAAAAACGCATATCTTCAATTACGCAAAATATAATAACGTAAAATTTAAGAAAGACGACTTTGTTGAAAGTGTAGAATTTGATAAACTCATTCTTGAAAATGCTCTATTATAGTAAAAAGGTATAAAAATTCAACTATTCCCCACAATAGCACATAGGAGGGGAATATGAGAATTACTACAACGATATCATTTTTACTCGTAATTGTCGGTGCGCTCGTTTGGTTTATGGTCGGCATCTTCGACTTCAACCTTGTTGCATTCGTTTTCGGAAGCGGAATGAGCGCAATCGTTTCCCGCATTATCTACACACTCGTAGGTATTGCTGGACTTTGGCTGATTTTCTATTGGATTTTATATCGTCCTTTTAGAACAATTGACTAAAATAAAAAAATCTTCGGTAAAAACCGAAGATTTTTTATTATTTTTATTTATTTTTTTTAACTACTTTTACCATAATCTTTTTCATGGAAAAATATATTAAAGAGCCAACTCCATACACAGCAATCGCTTGCCCCATTAGTATTAAAAGCGACTGAATTATATAAACGTATTCAAGTTTTCCGTAACACCAATACCAAACGAGTGGCAACAATAAAGCGTTTAACGCAATGGGAAAAATTCCACCAATAATAACTTTAATTGCGTTGTTTTTAATCGTTTTTCCAACAAAATAAGTTAAAACAGCGGCCACGAGCGTAATAAAAGCACCCGTAAAAACTTCTATGATAGAGCATGCAGAAATTACGTTTACTATAATACAGCCAACAAACAACGCTGGAACTGCCTCAAAGAAAAGAAGTGGCAACAAGGTCATAGCCTCTCCAAATCTTATTTGTATTGCGCCTGACGCAAGTGGTAAAACCAATACGGATAAAACAACGTATAAACCGGCAATAATACCGGAACGCGCAAGCGATTTAGTTTTCTTTTGCATAAAAAAAGCCTCCTTTTACCGAAAAAAAGAAGACTTGTTTATTACTTTTTCTCGGTTGTTTTAGAAGTGTTTTCCGAAAACCTTCATTATTTACGGATATTTTACAACATGAACTAAAAAAAATCAAGTAATTTTAGTATGTTTATCCTTCTAATGCTTTTTTCACGTTAGAAAAAGCAACTTTTTTTGAAATTCGCTCTTCTTCTTTGCATGCCTCCACCCTTTCATAATCTAACTCTGTTAGAAGAAAAAATACGGCAATTTGGTCTTCTATGGCTTCTTTAAGATGTGCTTTAATCATATTTCTAACACCTTTTGAAACGCTTTCAGTAATCATAGTTGCATATAATTTTACTAAACTCTTTTCTAGAGCTAGTAAATCATTTATTGAATCTTCTTCATTTAGCGTAATATCTGCTTTATAATCTCTCATATTTTCTCCTTATAATAATGAATAAAGTGATAAAAATCTTTGTTTATGGTGGTTAAAAAGTTGTTCTAAATCAGCTTTCAATTTGTCGTTCATGGTTATTTTAGAATAAATTTTAGCCTTTTTACATAAAAGTTCTTCCGTTCTTAATATATCTCCTATAAGCATAACTTCTTTAGTTGTGGGCATGTTTTTATTATCTTCCATATTTGAACCTCCTTTTTTTTGTTTTTCCCATTTTTAACGCTTTTATTCTTAATCGAAAAAATTTAAGCATAATTTCATTTTTGACATTATATACTTTATTGAAAGTTATTCACGGCAAAGGAGGATTTTATGTCGTTTGAACCTGTTTTCGAAAATTTTACACTAAATGAAAAAATTGGGACTTATACTGAAAAAATAAAAGTGGAGTGCAAAACGAACGTTTCCACTGAGGATGTTAAGAAGATTATTTTCCTATCCTCCCACCCTTTTCTTTCCAACTCGGAATGTGAGGACGGCGAGGTGAAATTTGCCGGAAAAATTGGTTTTTTTGTTTGCTACGAAACACAAAGTGGCGAAATTAAAAAACACGAATGCATTAGCGAGTATAACGGCATAATTAAAACAGGCGTTAATGAAGGTCGCTGTCGAGCAGATGTGGAAATTAAACAAGAAAAGCAGGATACAGACGTTTCAGGCATGTATTTAACCCTTTCAGCAATGCTAGAAGCTAGTGTATCGTTAAAAGAAAAAAAGGAATTGCCCTTCGTTACAGGTGGTAAAGGTGTTTTTTGCGACCAATCACAACTCACATATTTAAAAGGTTTAGGCGAACGCTCTACCGCCTATCCCGTTGAAGAAGAATTCGAATTGCCTTACGCCGTTACAGAGGTTTTGTCACAAAAAGCTAGTGGCATTATCACCTCTTGTCAATGTGGAGTTGGCACGATTATCGTTGACGGAGAAGTTAATATAACGCAAATACTCTTGCAATCAGGAGATAAAAAGGATATAATAAAAGAAACGAAGGTTGTTCCTTTCCGTGCAGAGATCGAATACGACGAAGCTATGCCTTCTTACGTTGCAACGGCAAGATTAAGCGAAAAATCCATAAAAACTGATTTAACGGTAGATGAGGAACAAAATAAAAGTAGAGTTACTGCAAGTATATTAGTTAATCTTACAGGAGAAGCATTTGCCCCAAATGAAATTTATCCAATAGTAGACGCGTTTTGTTTAGATTCGGAAGTTGAACTTGTAAAACAATCCACCTGCTTTGAAGAACCCAAAACACAAGTTTGCGTTTTAGAAAAAATTTCAGGCAGAACTGAGTTTGATGAACTTGAAGTAGGCTCAACTCTAACCTTTTGCACTAATGAAAAGGTGGAAATTGTATCTTCTACCCCCGCCGATAACGGTGTACTCGTTACTGGTATTATAAGTTTCCTTTCCGTGTTTAAGGACGGTGAAGGCAACTGTTTTACAAGAAAAACAGAAACGCCTTTTGAAACGAGAATTGCTATTCCCGTTAATGATAATTGCAAGTTTAATCTGAATGCCTGCATAAAAAATATTGATCACAGAATCTTATCACTTAGTAGTGGAGAATTTTTTGCAGAAGTATATTTTACCCTTTCAGAATTTAGTAATTGTGAAATTTCACTCATTACTGAAATTAAAAAAACTACGCAAAAAACGCCTTGCCTTTCGGCAATAAGCGTGTATATTCCCCAAGCGGGAGAAGCGCTTTTCCCACTATCAAAAAGACTTAACGTTAATCCATCAGAACTTGTTTTAACTAATAAAGATTTACAATTCCCTCTATCGGGAGAGGAAAGAATAGTTATTTATAGGCAAAAATAAATTATGAAACTCAAAAGAAAAATAGGTGCAAAACTTAATTTAACACTTGACGTTTTAGGTCAAAAAAACGGCTACCATCAGCTTAAATCGCTCGTAGCCGAACTTGACCTTTGCGACGAAATTATCGTAAAAAAACGAAAAGATAAGCAAATTTGTTTGAATATTGTTGGCGCTGATTTGCCTACTGATGAAAAAAACAATGCTTTTCGTGCATGCAAACTTTTTATGGAAGAGTTTTCTACCAGTGGCGTTGACGTAACTATAATTAAAAACATACCAATTGGCGGTGGGCTCGGCGGTTCTTCTGCCGACGTTGCCGGCGTACTTTTGCTTATGAAAAAATTATTTAAGGTAGATAGCGATTTAAAAAACATTTCTTCTAAACTTGGTAGCGACGTTTACTATATGCTCTTCGGTGGGTACGCACTAATGAGTGGTAAAGGCGAAGAATTAAAAAAAGTAAATTGCTTCACCACTCTATACCTATTACTTGCAACGTGTGATAAGAGCGTTTCCGCACTAGAAAGTTATACGGAATTTGATAGGCAGGCAATATATTATCCCCCCTGCACCGATCAAACGGTAAGTTATCTACTTAACGAAAATTTTCCCGCAATGCTTTCCACCATGAAAAACGACTTGTCCTGCGCTTCCACCACTCTAGTACCTAAAATTCATGATAACCTTAAAACGTTATCCATTTGTGGAAATGCTTTTATGACGGGGAGTGGTTCTGTTACCTATTCCGTTTTTACAAGCAAAAAGGAAAGAAATTATTGGTATAAAAAACTTAAAACCCAACTAAATTTAATTAAAGCTCAAACAATCATATAATAAAAAACAAAAACTCTCGGCAACTTAGCTGAGAGTTTTTTGTATAAAAGTTAAACAATTTGTTCATAAACTATATGCACATTAATTATAGGAGAGAAAATATGAAAACAATTTGCATAACTTTTTTAACTTGCGCCATAATAATTTTGTCGCTTATAGGAATTTCCATACCAAATACAACCACTCAAACGGAATACTTGAGAATACATATTCGGGCAAACTCAAACGAACAAACTGACCAAGCCGTGAAATATTTAATTAAAGAAGAATTGGTTAACTATTTAACGCCCTTACTCACGCAATGCGAAACTAAACAAGATGCTATTTGTTGCTTAAAGCGTGAACTTTGTAATTTAAACGAAATTACAAATAGCCTTCTCAAAAAGCAAGGGTTTAACTACCAAGGTAATGTCTTGCTAAGAGAAGAAATGTTTCCCACAAGAACTTACGGCACGTTAACGTTAGATAGTGGATATTACGACGCTTTGATTATAGAGCTCGGCACAGCCAAAGGAGATAATTGGTGGTGTGTGGTTTATCCACCTCTCTGTTTTGTCAGCACGAGTACCGAATACGTTTATAAGAGTAAACTCTTGGAAATTATAAACGACTTTTACAATTTAAGGAGAAAAACATGAAAAAAATACTAAGAGCAATATTGTTAACTTCCTTAGCGCTTTGCTTGTGTTTAGGCGCAACTGCAATTGCAAACATAAACAATACACAAACCGTTTACGCAGCAACGTATAAGCAAGGAAGTACAGGTTCAACAGTTAAAACTATTCAAAAAAAACTTAAAAATTGGGGATATTACAAGGGCTCGGTTGACGGAATATTTGGTAGCAAAACTAAAGAGGCAGTGAAATTTTTCCAACGCAAAAACGGACTTTCGGCTGATGGTATTGTAGGAAATAAAACTTTATCCGCTCTAGGAATAAGCGGTTCTTCTAGTTCTGTAACTTCTAACTATTCAGATGCAGACGTGGCACTCTTGGCAAGGCTCATATACGGCGAAGCTAGAGGGGAAAGCTATACGGGACAAGTTGCAGTAGGCGCTGTTGTTATGAATAGAATTAAGAGCGCTTCCTTTCCTAACACAATGTCAGGTGTAATATACCAAAAATATGCATTCACCTGTGTTGCGGATGGGCAAATCAACTTAACACCTAATGAAACGGCAAAGCGAGCGGCTAGAGATGCAATGAATGGTTGGGACCCATCATATGGCGCAATCTATTACTATAATCCTGCCACGGCAACAAGTTCTTGGATATTCTCAAGACAAACGACCGTTACTATTGGCAGACACGTTTTTGCAATATAAGGAGAAATTATGGAAGAAAAGAAAAATAACGCAGTAGAAAAAGTGGAAAACGCCATTGATAACAACCAAACAACTATGGATAATCAAACAACCGAAACAATAACGTCTTCAAACGAAAACGTTTTAGCTCTTCGAGAAAGAAGAAAAATTGAAAGGGCAAAGTTAAGCGCTATACGCCTTAGAGAAAAAACAAGAAGAAGAGAACGTGCTTTAATTGAAAAAAGCGAACGGGAAAAGCGTGATCACATGCTTAAACAGCAAAAACTTAACGCACAAAAGGAAAGAAGGGAACGCAATGATGCAGAAAGAAGAAAAGAACGCGAAAAAAATAGAGGACGCGGAGGTTACGTTGCGGCAATTATTTCTTTAGGTATCGCAACACTCGTGTTGTCTTCAGTTCTTACTTTCACCTTTCTAATGCCCACGGAAAACGACAACACTCTTGAAGCAAGTTATCAAAAATCTTTTTACGATACCGTTGAACAGGTTAGCAATATAGACCTTAATCTTTCTAAACTTATAGTTTCAAAGGATAGGTCAACCATTCAAGGTTACTTATTAGATCTTACCGTAAATAGTGAACTTGCAGAAAATAATATTCAACAATTGCCGTTGCAAGACCAAAATAAATACTACACGTCAAAGTTAATAAACCAAATTGGCGATTACGCCAAATATCTGAGTAAAAAACTAGCTGAAGGAGAATCGCTTTCTTCTGAAGACAAACAAAATTTAACTAGGTTGTATTCTGCAAACGCTTCATTAAAAGATACTCTTTATAAATCTTATTCTAATATGGATGAAAACTTTTCCTTTTCTTCAATGAATGACGAAGAAGATAACGCTTTTATCCTCAACATGAACGAGCTTGAATATCTTTCCGTAGAATACCCTGAACTTATTTACGACGGACCTTTCTCAGACGGTCTTAAAAATCGTGAAATTAAAGGACTTCCCATTAGCGAAGTAAACGAAGCTTATGCAAAAGATGAGTTTATAAAAATATTTGGCGATTATGGTTTAACAGACGTAAAATCTGAAGGATTAACTCAGGGACAGATTGAATGCTTAAACTTTTCTGCTGAAGTAAATGGCGAAAACCTTTATGCGCAGTTTTCAAAAAGAGGTGGTAAATTAATTATGTTCGCTTTCCAAGGTAGCTGTGAAGAGGTAAAATATCTTGAGGAAGAAGCGAGAGAAAAGGCAGTAGAATTTATAACCCAGTTAGGTTTAGTAGAAATGAAACCAGTGTGGTGTAATCTTTCAAATAACGTGTATACCTTTAACTTTGCATACGAGCAAAATGGTGTTATAATATACTCTGATCTTGTAAAAGTTAGAGTTTGTGCACAAACAAACATGGTTATAGGTTTAGAAGCTTCTACCTACTATACTAATCACACCGAAAGGTTTATCGGCGCACCCACCTTAACGGAAAAAAAGGCTAAAACCTACGTTTCAGATGACATTCAAACGCTTAACAGTAGATTAGTGCTTATTCCTATAGGCAACAACTCTGAAAAATTGTGCTATGAATTTGAAGGCGAATACAATAATTCAACCTATTACGTTTATATTGACGCCATAAACGGCAGACAAGTAGAGATGTTTAAGGTTATTGAATCAACCGAGGGTAAACTCTTAATGTAGTTTAACAAAAAAATAAAAGTATTAATAAATAAAAAGTGCTCGCAGAAATTTTTGCAAGCACTTTTTACAAAGTTTTATTATAAAAAAGTTAAATTTAACGTTTGTTTTTATCTTCCTTAATACATTCACCAGATATAGCGTCTTGAAACATCATCCAAAACCCTTCTCCCTGCAAATCAAAAATACTTCGCGGAACAAAAGTGCAACGCCCTTTCAATTTTTCCGGTGGATTTTTGGAATATTCGCCTGGAACTCCATAGCAAATATATTTCATTTCGTTTTGTTCTTTTACCGTACCTACAATATAATATCTATCTTCCGAATATGGAATTTTACAAAAAGTTCCCGTAGGTAAAATGGAAGATAGCGAATGATCTTTAGGAAATTTATCGAATAATTCATCTAATTCACGCTTTGCCGTGAGATAATACGGGTGCTCTCTCGTATAAATTGGGCTTTGGATAAACTCTTCTTCATCTTGTAGGAAGTTATCGCCATCATCCCCTTTTTCCTTCTCTTTTTGGCAATACTTATATTCTTTAGCAAAATCATTTCCTTTATGCTCATCCTTCCACCCGTTTATAATTTCAATCTTTTGATTAATTCCTTCTTCTAGAGAATAGTAATCTTCAGTTGCTACGGCTTCGTCATCATATTGCTCATTATTCGTCGAAAAAAAATAATGCGCTTTACACATTTGTATTAAAGTTTCCACGCTAACGCCACCTTCTGTTGTGCTGAAGGCTACTGGAATTATTTCCTTTCTCAAATTATCGCAAATAAAAACAACAACTGAAAACTCGTTAAAACTTCTTAAACAATGAAAAATTTTAATGTGCCCCGTAGGTTTTTTTCCGAGTTCAAAAAAGCATTGTTCGTTATTTTCAAACAGCACTGAACAATAATAAGATTCTCCTATTGAACAAAAATTTATTAAAGACAATGAAAGGGAGGTGGTTGCATCTTCATGCTCCACTCTAACAACTCCACTTAATTCTTTACCATTTACCGAATATCCTTTCGTTTGCTCTTTTAATATAAGTACTTTTTTATAAAAATTCATTTTTTTCGCCGTAATTTTTCTTTTTTAATATATATGATTTTTAATATTAAATAAGAAGTTTTTTTGTAGCTTATTATCATTTTTTGACGAAAAATTTTTATTTCGTTTAATATTAATATTAAAACTCGTTTACTTTTTAATTTTTTTTTGCTATAATGTATAATGACGGAGAAAGAGGTTTTTTTTGGAAAACACTATTTCCACCACTATTTTGACAATATTTATCTCAACCTAATGGTTGTTTAATAGATCAAAATATAATCGTTATTAAACATGATTTACATTGAACCTCGGAGCACAGAGATTGGGTAAATTAATATCATGGGAAATACAAATACTTTTATAAAAGGAGATGCATGATGACCAAAAACAAGAAAGTGTTGGATTTTATCCAGTATGCAAAAGACCTTTGCCAACCAGACAATATCGTTTGGGTAGACGGGTCTGAGCAACAACTTGACGCTTTTAGAACACAAGCTGTTGAAGAAAAGATTTTAATTAAACTCAACCAAGAAAAACTTCCAGGATGTTATCTTCACCGCACAACGATTAACGACGTGGCAAGGGTTGAAGGAAGAACCTTTATATGCTCCAAGAAAAAAGAAAACTCTTCCCCTATCAACAACTGGATGGAAACTAGCGAAGCTCTATCTCTTTTAGAAGGTCTTTATAAAGGCTGTATGAAAGGTAGAACCATGTACGTTATCCCCTATTCAATGGGAGCTGTTGGTAGCAAATTCTCCAAAATCGGCATAGAACTTACCGATTCTATTTATGTTGTATTAAATATGGCGATCATGACTAGAATAGGTAAAAAAGTTATCGATGCTTTAGAAGATGGAGATTTCGTTAAGGGCTTACACTCTTATGCAGAATTGTCTGAAGAAAAAAGATATATTTGCCACTTCCCAGAAGAAAATCTTATTATGTCCATCAACTCAAATTATGGTGGAAACGTGCTTTTAGGTAAAAAATGTTTCGCCCTTCGTATTGCTTCCTATCTTGGAAAGATGGAAGGTTGGATGGCAGAACACATGTTGATTCTCGGAATTCAAAAGGGAGATGAAGAGCCTAAGTATATTGCAGCAGCTTTCCCATCTGCTTGCGGTAAAACCAACCTTGCAATGCTTATACCACCTGAAGAATATCAGAAAAACGGATATAAAGTTTGGTGCGTGGGCGACGATATTGCTTGGCTCAGAGTTGGCGATGATGGAAGACTTTGGGCAGTTAACCCCGAAAACGGCTTCTTTGGCGTTGCTCCAGGCACTAATATGAAATCAAATCCCAACGCATTACTTTCTACAATGAAAAACACAATCTTTACCAACGTTGTTGAAAATCTTGACGATGGTACGGTTTGGTGGGAAGGTTTAGACAATAATCCTCCAAAGAACGCCATCAACTGGAAAGGCGAAAAGTGGGATTACACAAAGTATGATAAAAAAGATAAATCAACTTGTGGCGCACACCCCAACTCAAGATTTACAGCACCTATAGCAAACTGCCCTTGTTTATCTGATCAGTTTGAATCTCCTAACGGCGTTCCTATTTCTGCAATTGTGTTTGGTGGCAGAAGAGCAAAAACTGCTCCCCTCGTTTATCAGAGCAAGAATTGGAACAACGGCGTATTCGTAGGTTCAATTATGGCAAGTGAAACAACAGCTGCAGCAACAGGCGAAATTGGCGTAGTTCGTCGTGACCCCATGGCAATGCGTCCTTTCGTTGGCTACAATATGGGAGATTACTTTGCTCATTGGATAGAAATGGGCAAGAACATTAAAAACCAACCCCAAATATTTAACGTAAACTGGTTTAGAACGGATGATGAAGGCAACTTTATGTGGCCAGGCTACGGTGACAACATGCGCGTATTAGAATGGATTTTAGCTCGTTGTGAAAATAACGTTGATGCCAAAAAAACAGCAATAGGCTTCCTCCCCAACGCCCAAGATATTAACCTAGAAGGTCTTGAGGATGTTTCAATTGAAACCATTCAACAACTTCTCGAAGTTGATAAAGAAGGTTGGTTAAAAGAAACTGTTGGTATTGAAGAGTTCTATTCAGAATTAACAAGAGTTCCCCAAGAGCTTTATGATGAACTTAAAGAATTAAAAGCCAACCTTAAAAAATAATCACTAAATAAAAAGCCGTGAATTTATTTCACGGCTTTTAATTTTATTGACAAACTTCTCTCTTTTCTGTAATATAACTTAATAGAAAGAGTTTTAAGGAGAAACGATGATGGTATCAAACAAAGAGCTTCGCTCTAGAGCAAAACAAACTTTGGGTAAAAATATTTTTTCTTCACAATGGATGTATGCACTTGTCGCCTCACTTATAATTAATACAATTGCAGGAATAACAAGCGCGCTCCTTATCGGGTTATTGATTACAGGTATTTTAACAATAGGTTTATGCAAATATTATCTAGGTATTTCAAGAAATATTTCAAAATACGACAATATTTACCCGTTAGCAGAAGGACTTAAAACTGACCCCATGGGAAACTTAGTTTTAGGTTTACTCGTAAATGTTTTCACTTTTCTTTGGAGCTTACTCTTCGTAATCCCCGGAATCGTAAAAGCATATTCTTATTCAATGGCTTTTTATATAAAGTGTGACCACCCCGAATATTCGGCAACTCAAGCCATTGACGAAAGCAGAAAAATAATGCATGGAAATAAATGGAAACTTTTTATGCTTGATCTTTCATTTCTAGGCTGGGCAATATTAGCTGCGTTCACCTTTGGCATCGGCACTCTTTGGCTAACCCCCTATCAAACAGCAGCAAGAACGGAATTTTACCTTGACCTCATCGACGAAACACCAAAATTAGAAACTTCTGATCAAGAATAAGTTTTACCATTTCTTAAAACATTTTAAAAATTATGGTGTAAGCAATAAAGCCGTGAATTTAATTCACGGCTTTTTATTTTTTAAATATTTTAACGATTTGTTTTATATGTTTTTAACTAAATAAAAACCTTAAACATTTTTTCTCATTCGTACTTTTTTATTTATAACCCAATTTCTTCTAAGAATTTCTTTGTTGCCTTAGCGGTTTCCGTCGTAACGTCTTTATTATATTTCAGCTCCTCAAACGAACGCTTAGCGTGGCCACAAAAAAGCAATTTGAACCACCTTCGAATTTCCATTATAGGCGTAAGCCATTTGTGTTTTTGTAAAATAGGATAGTGAAATTTAATAATATCATACGGAAGAAAGATTTTTGACAAAGCATATTTAACCCTTCCACCCTTTTTTTGTTGTTGAACAACAACGCGATTTTCACTACTTCCGTAAACACCACCACGCAAAATATAATTTTCCATTTGTAAAGAAAAATCGTTATGCTCTTCATCTTCAAACCATACGCAACTCAATTTCCTAACGGAATCTGCAAACTTTAAAAGGTTGCCTTTATTTAAAATTTGATTGCGTTTTTCTTTTTCTGCGCTTGGTATATTATCTAAAATCCAAAGATCTATAAAAGGTCTAATACCACATCCACCTTCTTCAAAATGTTTTGCCATATGGCTAACGTGGTAGAAATAAAACATTTCATCAGACATCTCATACCAACAGGAAAACCCTTCTTTTAATTTACACCTTTCCCAAACGGAATTTAAAATTTTGGCACTGTAATTAACTCTTCCCTCTTCTATCAGATTGTAGTGAAGCTCTACGTGCACGTTGCTCGGCGTAAATAGTGAAACGTCGTGCGAGCTTTTACCTTTATAGATATAACTATGTTCCTTAACCAATATTGAAGTAGCTTTTTCAATATCTTTTTCCTGAACTAGAATATCAATGTCACAGCTAGTTCTCATCCACGGTTGAGGATAATATTGCCTTATAACCGAACCTTTTAATGGGAGAAAGGAAATTTTGGCATTTTCAAGCGCATCACATAGGTTTTTGTACTCAAACAAAGTCCTTTCATGTCTATATACTGCCTTAAAAATATATTTTTCAACATCTTTATCTTCAGAAGAAATTAAACCGTTGATTTTTAAGCCATAGGCTAAAAGATGCGCTAAGTCATGCCCACTTGCCAACTTAAATAAATTATGAAGTTGTTCTGACGAGTAACTTTCTAGTTTCTCTTTAGAAATCTTTTCCCCACTGATTGAAGAACGCAATATACTAAACAACTCCATATCTATCCCCTATCTTTTTATTTTTATAATCTCCAATAAGTAAGACCGCTATTTTTCAAATCGGAAATTTTGTAAAGTCCTTTTACGTCAATTAACACTTTTTCATCATCTGGAGAGATTTTGAAAAGCTTTTTAATATCTTCAAGGCTTAAAGCTCTAAACTCGTTATGAGCTACGGCAACAATCACGCAATCGGCATCCTTTACGTCCTCTAATTTAGTGAGAGTTACGCCGTATTCGTGCATTGCATCTCTCTCGCTTGCCCAAGGATCTACTACTATTGGCATTATTTCATATTCTGCCAAACGCTTAATGATATCATCAACCTTGGAATTTCTTGTATCAGGACAATTTTCCTTAAAGGTTAAGCCAAGAATAACAACTTTTGACTTTTTGGGAGCTTGTCCCACAGCAATCATCTTTTTAATTGCAGCATCGGCAACAAACTTGCCCATACTGTCATTTACTATTCTACCATTTAAAATAATTTGACTATGATAACCCAATTTTTCTGCTTGATAGGTAAAATAATAAGGATCAACACCAATACAATGCCCTCCAACAAGTCCAGGACGGAAACCAAGAGCATTCCATTTTGTGTTCATACCATCAACAACTTCGTTTGTGTCAATATCCATTTTGTCAAAAGCCATTGCAAGTTCATTCATAAATGCAATATTGATATCTCTCTGACTATTTTCAACAACCTTAACCGCCTCAGCTGTTCTAAGATTGCTAACAGGATAAGTGCCAACTTCTATAACTATATCGTACACTGCTTTAATGGTTTTTAGCGCCTCTTCATCACAACCAGATACGATTTTAGTAATATTTTCAAGTCTATGTACTTTATCTCCAGGGTTAATTCTCTCGGGAGAATACCCCACTTTGAAATCTAAACCGCATTTTAAACCAGATTCACGCTCCAATATTGGAACGCATACGTCTTCCGTGCAACCAGGGTAAACTGTAGATTCAAATACAACGTAAGAGCCTTTCGTAAGATTTCTACCTACTATTTCAGAAGCACCGATTACAGGCGTAAGATCAGGAGTGTGGTCGGTATTTACCGGGGTTGGAACTGCAACAATATGAAATTTAGCTTTTTGTAAATCTTTTTCATCAGAAGTAAAATATACCGTGCTATTTTTTATAGCCTCATCGCCTACTTCTTTTGTGGGATCAACTCCAGCTTTATAAAGCTCAATTTTTGCCTTATTAAGATCGAACCCTATAACTTCAACACCCTTGTTTGCAAACGCAACTGCAATAGGCATGCCAACGTACCCTAAACCAACTAGAGCAACTTTTTCCTCTTTTTTTATAATTTTTTCAAACATTTCCATTTTGTTTCCTCCCCTTTCCTAATTTTTATTATAATACTTACTTCTTATTAACATTTTTCTTCATTAAACTTTTATATAGTGGTTTCTTTCCTTCTAACAAAGGATGTTGCTGCAACTCCACTCCAGCAAACGTATTTGCTTCCAAAAAGGTAACCGTACCATCTGCGCAAACAACAACGTCCCAACCAATATATCTTAATTTTGGAATCTTTTTATGAGAACTTTGCACCGTTTCTAAAACTTTTCCCCAATGTGGAACTTGCGTTCCGATAATAACTTGTCCGCTTAGTGGATGTATAAAAGTACTTTTTCCATACTGAGAAACTGCTCGACTTATTACTACACCTGTTTCAACGTCAATTGAAGCAGCAAGACCTCCCGCACTATAGTTATCCGTATCCGATTTTCCGTTTCCCAAACGAAGGGTTGCACTAGTAATAACCACCTCGTCATCTTTTAATACACTATTTACCCTAATTGAGTTTACAGCTCGTGGATTAAGCTTTGCAATCTCTTCACACTGAACAATGAGTTCTTCTAAAAGATATTTTTGTGTTTTTAACTCGTTAAAAAGATTGTTTCTCTCTTCTTCAAGTTGAACAGAAGTGATATAGATGCCCTTCCCTTGACTTCCATCCTCTGGCTTAGCAATTACTCGCTCTAGACCTTGACAAAACGAATCAAAATCCTTTCTGTCCATTCCTTCTGTCTTAATCCATTTACGCGTAACAACGTCGAAAAAAAACTCGTTGAACTTTGCCTTGTCTTGTAAAATACGAAACTCAGTTAAGTTTTTTCTCTCCTTGTTAAAGAAATTATTTATTCGACGTAAAGAACCTTCAGTAATAAACGTTTTTCTTTTTTTATGCCTAAAATTGTAAAACTCATATCTAAAATAATCCATAGCGTCTAAACCTGGATATAAAATTTTTGAAACTCTATAATCCAATAAATGAATTATTCTCCACCCAAACGACGCATCTGGCTTAAAATTTTTTATTACGTTCTTCCACTTATGTATAATCCTATGATTGCCATTCCAAAACCCTTTATGCGATATTGATTTGTCGTATAATTTATTTGAAAAGTAATCGTTCAAACTTACTGAATATTTTTTATAATAATAAGCGAACTGTATGTAACGCAATTTTCCAAGCTTAACATTGTTGTTTTTTGCGCATTGCATGAATTCCCCATAGTTTCTTTTTAACTTTTCAAGAATTCTTTTCATTAACACTCTCCTTTTCCTTTAAAGACAACCTTCGACTTAACGTTTTTCCCGTAACCTTGATTATTATTATGAAAAAAATTGCATAAATAGCAACACCCAATAATATTAACGCTATCAACGAAAGGAACGTGCTAGGAAGCCTTTTGCTAAGCATATATACGATAGCTCCCATTATAATGGAAGCAACTATAAATGGTAAATTTTCCTTCAGAAACTTCCCATATGGTTGTAACTTTCTTGTTGCAACTATTTGATAAACGCAAACGCTTAACTCTGCCGCAATCGTTGCAAATGCTGCGCCTGTTGCACCAAAACGTGGTATCAACAACAAATTAAGACCTAGATTTGCAATAGCTCCACAAAAAACGGAAATTATATATTCCTTATCCTTATATCTCGGCACTAATATTTCTTGACGAATAACTCCCGCCCAAGAAGCAATAAAAATTATGGAAGACATTATCATCATAATAGGTCCCGTTTTTTCAAATTCCGAACCAAACATAATGATAGTTAACAATTGTGATATTGCCGCCAAACCACACGTCATTGGTGCGCCCAGCATAGATACAATAGAAAAAGAACTTCGCACCATTTTATTAACGTTGTTTGTTTCCGCCTTAGCAGTTAAATTAACCATTCTAGGCAGCATAACCATTTCAAATGCTGTGATAAGGCTAATTGGGATAGTTATCACTTTATATGCGTTTTCATAAAACGCCAATTCTTCCATGTCTATTATTATACCTAACATTAGTTTATCCATTGAGGTATACAAGCTAATGGCAATTACAGGTATAAACAAAACAAGACTACGTTTAAGATGAATAAAGTTAAATTTCCAATATTCTTTCTTAAAATCTACTAACTTAGGAACTCCTGCCCACAAAACAAGCTGAGAAAAAAGCGTTCCAACTGCCATAATTAACGCGTAAACAACCACGTCATCTTGAGTTTTAACAAAAAGAAGTATAGCTACTACAGTAAGAATTTTTACAACAAAGTTTCTAATTGATGTGGTTTGAAATTTTTCCATCCCGAAAAATAACCAACTAATATCTACAACACCTGATACTACGTAAATCGCTTGCACCAAAAACAATATACGCAAAGATTCATCTGCAAATAAAATTGTATAAAGCACATAACATATTGTTACACTTATTGCAACAATAATTTGGAATATAAAAACTTCTATAAAAGCTTGCGAAACACCTGCGCGATTATCCCTTGCGGCAGCAATCGTACGCTTACCTTGCAATGCAAAACCTAGCCCAGCAAACAGTAAAAAATACCCAGCAAACGTGAAAGTATAAGTATA
Organism: Christensenellaceae bacterium; assembly: GCA_045639245.1. Lineage (GTDB taxonomy): Bacteria > Bacillota > Clostridia > Christensenellales > Borkfalkiaceae > UBA1259. The sequence goes on along the minus strand of JAZUCS010000041.1, from coordinate 30,658 downwards.
CATTCCAAGTTTTTGTGGTCCCAAAATTCTAGAAACATATGGCGCAGTAATCAACACTAACAATACGTTTACTAGTTGATATGAAGCTGTAAATAAAAAATTCTTTTTTATCGATGCCAAAACTGTTTCTCCTTTTTAAGCAATGAAATAATTTAACAAAATTTTTATTTCATTTCAGGTAGAGTCCATAGGTCGCCAAGCATTTTGTCGTACCTAGAAGGAATAATTCTATCAAATCCTCCGCCGTTGGTAAAAGTCATTTCCCCGAAATAAATTTTACCATCAACGTTATATAAATCAACTCGAACGTGGGCAAAGCCTTGCGCGAGCTTTTTTACTATTTCAACCATTTTTTCAAAGTTTTTCGGCTTATCTATGGGTTTTTCATAAATGGAAAACGTTTCTTGATTCCATGGTTGAAGTTCCCAATCTAAATTATAAACGTTTCTTGTGTGGTTAGAAAACCTACCCATATCCACCCAGCAAAAATAAGGTTGTCCGTTAAAGCACAAGAATTTATAATCTTGCAATTCGCCAAACTCCGATTCTATATACTCTTCGGCAATTATTTTAGGAGCTATTTTTGAATAATGCAGTTCAAAAGACTTGTATCCAAAATCAGTTTCAAGCCAATCTTTAAATTTTCGTTTTGTAATCTTGTTATTTAATAAACGCTTATCTTTTACGATAACGTTGGTTCCACTTCCATGATTTGTTTTTAATACAAACCTATCTGGAAGTTTAGAAAAATCTATTTCGTCAAAATTATTCCAAACCCCCAACAAGCCTATCAAATATTCTTGTCCTATTTTTTCTGCAACCCATTCTCGCACTTTGAATTTATCAGTTAGCTCACTTTTTTTAGGATCGTTATCATATAGTTTAGCCCACTGCATTTTCTCGGTATAAGTTTCTAAGTTATTCCAATTAATTTCGTGACCTATGCGTTGTTTGTATTGCTTAGATATCTCTAACTCATATTCATTTTTATTAAGCTTTTTACGTCTTTTAATATCTTTAATACAACGTTTTCGCTTCAAGTGCATATACCACTCGTATAAGTTAGGAAACCATTTTTTTAATGACTTTTTTATCATCCTATTCCCTCTGCAAAGCAACTTCTTTTTTTTCTATCTCTCTAGTTGCATTTTTACTGCCTATTAAAATGCCTATTATAATCCATATTTCAACATTGGCAAAGAAAGATTCTCCTATGCTAAGCAACAAAAATGCAATGAGAATAAAACCCATCATTAAATAATCATTTTCTTTCTTTATATAACGATAACCTTCCTTAAGAGCACCTATCAGCAACAACAAGAAAGGAACAACACCAAAAAAACCTAGTTCTCCCCAAGCCTCAAAAAATGTATTGTGTGTATGCTTATATTTTAAATTCATTACTAATTTAATCATTTGCTCAGAACAAAAATGGCTTGGTCCATATCCGAACCATCTATAATCCTCCCAAATTACGGGCGATAACGTTTCCCAAATAATTACTCTATTTGAGCCTCCACTGTTAAGCAGTTCAATGTAATCGTATCTAGATAAATCCACGCCTAATACCGGCACTACTAATAGACCAACAAAAACGATTGCCGAACTAGCCAAAATAAACTTGAATACACCCATAAGCATTTTTCCTTTGAGTCTTTGGCGTGCAATATATATTATAACGGAAGTCAACACCATTGCCAAAAGAGCATTTCTTGAGCCACATACAAAAGTTAATACAAAAGAAGCAACCCAAGCAAACTTATACGCTAAAGTATTTCCCTCAAAAAACATTATTTTAATAAAAATAATAATACCTAAAATTACCACCGAAGAGCCAAAAGTATTATGGTTGATGTCTGCTGATATGCTGTACCCATATCCGTCGTAGCTACCATTTATTAAGAGCAATATTACGTAAACTATAAGTTGAAAACTTGCTATCTTGGGAAGAAAATTTACAATTGTATCTTTATTAATTTTTAAAATTGTTGCTATCAATATAGCTACTACAACATTGTAGATGATTGCAAACATTCCCTTAGTATAATTAAATATAGAATTGTAATAAGACAAAAGCACTGCTAATATCATCCACAATAAAAATAAAAATCTTATTAATGACAAACCACTTTTTCTTACCTTAAAAGCACGCAATAACACTATTATAGCAAGAATCGTATATATACTCCAAAGCCCTTCGTCTGCGCCTACGAAATAATACGACATTGTTGATAATATAAAACAAACACTCGCAAACTTATCAACGTATTGCAAAAAGGGCAGTGCACAAATAAAATATATAGCAAAAATAATTACATTTGTTTGGTCAAAGATCAAAGTTAATGAATATACCATAATCAAATAGAACATTGACCATACATCAATAAATGAATGTCTCGCTTTAGTTGTAAATGTATAATTATTCTTAGTCAACAATAATTCCTCCTATAATAGAGCTTTGTTATTTAGCTAAAACAAAGTAAATTGTAAAGCGCTTCTCGTTATTTGTTTAAATCTAAATACTTAGTTGCCATATTAAAGTCTGTCATATCAATAGCGTCTTTATATGCACGGCAAACAAGCTTTTGTTTTTGTTCAAAATTCATTGAATTTATTTTATTAAAACATTTTGCAAGTTCACCAACGTTTCCAGCAGGCACTAAAAAACCGTTCTGTCCATCAATAATTACGCCGTCGATTCCTTCGTTTTTGCTTCCAACAGTTATACACCCTTGCGCCATAGCCTCTAAATACACTAAGCCAAAGGTTTCTGGACTGCTAACCATAACAAAAACGTCCGCTTGTCGCATTTTTTCAATGGTATCTTCCCTGCTCATCCTTCCTCTAAAAATTATTTTAGGATTATCTTTTGCTAAAGATTTTAATTTATCTTTCTCTGGACCATCACCAATAATTTCTAATTGGTAATCAAAATTAACTAACTCTAGTGCTTTTATAATTATGTCAACTTTTTTAAGTTTTATTAAATTACCAGCATAAACTATCTTGACAAAACTTGATGGCTCAATCAACTTTTTTTCAATCTGCTCAAACGAAGGTATTAACACTTCGTCTATTCCCGATAAAACTAGAGAGCTATCTCTTGATAATATGCTAGAAATAGTATCGCAAATTTTTTTATTTCTTCCCCCAAGGTTTGAATATTTATCAATTTCAGAAAATAATTTCTTGTGTTTTTTCAAAATTTTAACGTCTATATTGTGTAAAACAGCCATTGTAGGACATGAAAAATCTGAAACACATTTTATACCCTTAAAAGAGCAAGGAAAATGAACAAATACTTTATCAGAAATAAACGATTGTTTAATGAATTTCGCTAACTGTTTTTCCGCAACTTTCGCCTGAAATTTAGACAAATAATTGGATTTCGGAAATAACAGCTGGTATTCTAGCAAGTGAACCTTAATTCCGTCATATTCATAATCCGACTCGAATCCCTTGCGTTTTTTAAAATTAGAAAAATTAATTTTTTTCACAGGGATCAAGTGCAAATAAACTACTTGTACGTTATGCCCCGCCTTCTCCCACTGTTTTGCATAATAATGTACTACTTTGGTATCTCTAGAAATGCCATACTCCTCAGGGGCAGGATATATTGCGGTAAATATCAAAATATTCATAAAGCCCCTCCTTGTTTTATCTGGCGGTTTTTTCCTTCATTTTTTTAAACACTTTTTTACACGATAATAAAAAAGCTTTCGGCGACGTCAGAACGGATAATAAATACTTAATACCGTTTTTAACATCTTTATTTTTTAAGAACACGTAACCAACTTCAAAATTATGCATACAACGTATACACCTTCTTTCTCGTTTGGAAAGTTGTGATAAAACTGGTGAAACTGATTCAAAAAACCTTTTTTTATGCTCCACTAGTTTTTTACCGTCGGGACGATTTTGTTCATCACTAACGTCAATATTTAGCAAATATTCTCGCACCAACTTTAATTTATATCGAACTGTAAAATTTACCAACAACTGAAAATCTTGATGTCTTAAAAGCTTTTCATCAAAATAGCCAGTCTCATCTAAAGCAGAATGCCTGAGTAAAAGCGAACATGTCGTAACGTCTGTAATAAGATTTAAAATATCTAAATATACATGTCCATCCTTGTAATCAAAAGATTTTCCTATAACTTTTCCATCTCTATTTATAAAGGAATATTTACACGATACTCCACCCCATTCTTCGGGCAATTGGCTCAGCGACTCAACTTGTATTTTGATTTTTTCCGGCTCCCACCAGTCGTCGTCATCTAAAAAGGCTATATATTCCCCTTTAGCTTGTTTAATACCTTCGTTTCTTGCTACTGCCCCATTTATATGTTCTTCTTGTAGAATCAACCGAAAACGGTTATCCTTTTCGAACTCCTTTACTCGTTGAATAAGTGCTTGAGAGTATTCGTCATTAGGAATATTATCATTAATCAATAACAACTCTAAATTTTCATAACTTTGGTTTAAAACGCTCTTAATTGCCCTATCCAACATGTCGCTTCGCCTATACGTTGGAATTATAACGCTGACAAGCCCCTTAACATATTCTGACATTATTTCTTCCTCGCAAATTTTCTAAACACCCAGCCCCTAATCTTGGGAGGCATACACACTTGCACTATAAACCTTTTTATAAGGTTTGAAATATATGTCATAAAAGATACCATTTTTCTTTTCAGCATATAATTTTGTAAAAATTTTTCGCTTCTATAATATTTAATTCCACCACGTCTTTTATACATATCTCTGCCTGTCCGAACATTCACCAACACGGTTCCTGTATTGGACATTTTACACTTTTGCTCGCACATGCGAATCCACAAATAATAGTCCTCATTCCAAAATAAATCCAAATATCCTCCAGCTTTTATTACGGAACTCTTTTTGTACATAACTGTCACGTGGTTCAAAGGACATCTTGTCTTAAGATATTCTTTTATCTCGGAATCCTTTTTTGGAACTCTTCTATATGCTACGATATTATCTTCATTATCAATAAACTCAGAAATATCTCCACCTACGACGTCTAAATCAGCATCTTCTTCAAAAAACTTCAACTGTTCTTCAAATCTATTTGGCAACGCTATATCGTCGCTATCCATTCGGGCAATAAGTTCATTAGTAGAGCATTCAACAGCTAATTTCAAAGCATTACCTAATCCACCATTTTCAGACAAGCGTATAACGTTAAATATGCTATACTCCGCTTCATACTTCGCAATAACGCCATTAAGCTCTTCGCCCACCGGACCATCTACTACTAGTACTATTTCATCTGGAAGCCTCGTTTGTAAAGAAGTAATACTTTCCAACGCTCTATCAAAGTAAACTGCATTGTCCTTTTTATATACCGATATTGCAACCGAAAATTTTACACTCACAACTTTCCCTCTATTAATTCTTTTGCTTCTCGCATCTTTTCATCATATTCAGTCTTGTCAATCACTTTATTCATCAAAAGCCAATCTCCAAGGTCAATATCTGAAACCGTTCCCTCTCGAACGGTATCACTCTTTCTCAAAACTTTACCAATCGTTTGAAAAATTATTTTTAAATCCTTAAAAAAAGTAATTTTACCGTCTATATACTGTAAATCATACTCTATTTTTTGCTCCCAAGTAATGTTGTTTCGCCCATTCACTTGTGCAAGCCCCGTTAAACCAGGTCGAACATCATGACGACGGCGTTGTTCTTCCGTCATAAACACGCAGTCCCTAACTAAGAAAGGTCTAGGTCCACATACTGCAAGATGTCCTAACATGATATTTATCAGTTCTGGAAGTTCATCTAACGAAGTGCTACGAAGCCATTTCCCATAACCGCCAAGTCTTTGTTCGTCGGGAAGTAAATTACCATCTTTATCTTTAGCATTACTCATGGTGCGAAATTTAATTAACCTAAAAATCCTTTCCTGTCCATTACGCTTCTTCTTACCAGGTCTTAACTGAAGAAAAAAGGGATTGCCTTTCATAGCTATTGCACCTACTATAGACAAAACAATCAAAATTGGTGACAACACAACTAGCGCAATAACCGATAAAAAGAAATCAAGAAATCTCTTAATAAACTTTGCGTACATTACACGTTCCTCTTTAGCCTTTAATTAAAGCAACTTTTTATAATTTCAATAACCTTATCTTGCTCTTCGTTGGTCATCTTATTGTCGCTCGGCAAACAAAGACCTCTCTCGAAAATATCTGCCCCAACGCTATTCTCTTGTCTATCACCCACAACTCCTTCTTTAGTAACAAAAACACAGTTAGAATAAATAGGTTGCATATGCATGGGCTTCCAAATAGGTCTACCCTCAGCGTTATATTCAGCAAGCTTTTCCAAAATCTCCGTGGGGCACGTTTTGCCTTTTTCACTCTTAAATTGCGCCACTTTGTCGCTTCTCGTTTGTTCACACATAGCATTTTTATCAATAATCATACAAGAAAGCCAATAATTTGGTTGTGAGTTTAACTCATCAAAGGGGTTCATTTGCACGGGTAAATCTTTAAAGCCTTCTTTATAGCGCTCGTAAATTCTCTTTTTGTCGGCAACATGTTGTTCGAGATATGGAATTTGCCCTCTAACTACACCGGCTATAACGTTACTCATACGATAGTTATACCCCAAATCTTCGTGTTGATACCAAGGCGCATTCTCACGACTTTGCGTTGACCATTTGCGAGCTTTTTTAGCACTCTCTTCATCGTCAGTTAAAAGCATTCCTCCCGATGAACCTGTAATAATTTTATTTCCATTGAAAGAAATGGCGTTAAACGTTCCAAAAGAACCAGTTTGCTTTCCCTTGAAGGTTGCACCAAAAGATTCCGCGGCATCTTCTACAAGAATTGCACCATGCTTTTTACAAATGCTTGTAATTTCGTCAAGCTTTGCTGGAACTCCATAGAGATTTACAACGACTACCACTTTGGTTTCGGGATATAATTCAAAGGCTTTTTCAAGCGCAACTGGATCCATGTTCCAAGTATCGTATTCAGAATCTATAAAAATTGGATTTGCTTTTTCATAATACACAGGATTAACTGTTGCAGCAAAAGTCATATCGGTGCAAAAAACGTTATCGCCTTCTTTAACTCCAGCAAGTTTAATTGCAAGGTGAAGCGCCGCTGTCCCACACGATAGGGCAACGGCATGCTTGCATCCAATTTTTTGAGCTATAATTTTTTCTATTTCGTTTATATTTTCACCTATCGTACTCATCCAATTGGTATCGTAGGCTTCGAGCATATATTTCTTTTCTTCCCCATGCATTGTTGGAGTTGAAAGCCAAACTTTATTTTTAAATTTCTCCATAGTTTTTCCACCTAAATTAACGTTTTTATCAAAGCGCTAATAAATTTATGTAAAGGTAAAAATTGTTAAAAATACACACTTTTCCACCTTATCGTAAATATATAATATATATTATATACTTTAAATATAAAAAAATCAAGACTATTTTTTCTTTACTGTTCATCTTTAACATATTCCTACAAAGCGTTTTTTCTTAGAAAATTTTTTTCGCTCTAAAAATAATTAAAAAAAATCAGTAAAATACTAGCAGTTTTTATGTTTTTATCTCCACGCCTTAAAATAATGTCTATTTTAAGCAAAAATAATTATACTGATAAAAAGGCTTGAAAGTTAATCTTTCAAGCCTCTTCTTTGTTATCTACCTTAAATATAAAATTATAAATCATTTTGCCAAACACGCTTTCTCCATTTTCATCAAGCTTTTTAACGTATTCAACGTGTTTTCCTTGCTTAATAACACAATCAAAACCTGTATATCCAAAATGAGAGAGAGTGGACAAAACCAACGTTGTTTGCTCCATTCTATTTTCCATATCGTTGCTTGATACTATAAAGCGCATTGGCGGATACTTTTCTTGTAAACCAATATGATATAAAGGTGCAGTTTCATCTACAATAATTCGACGAGGGTCCACCCCACTTTCCGTTAGCACCTTAAAATGCGCTGTGGGTTGCCCAGCATCATGAAAATAACCAGCAATGTCTAAATTTGAAAGCCCAACTTCATCCAACCAACGATTATCAAAACAAAGCATCATTGAAAGGTAAGCTCCTGCAGAACTTCCACCAACGAAAATTCTATCACACCCCAAGTTTTTTTGCATATATTCTTTAACGAAGGCAACTGCTTTAGCAACGTCACGAATAAAATCAGGATATTTTGCTGGAGCATATAGTCTATCTGGATATTTAGGGTTAGCGTATAATCGATAGTTTGCCGAAGCTACTGCTATTCCCCTTTCAACAAGGTAAGGCGCAAATTTTTCTGCACCCGTCTTATTACCCCTATCTAAACCACCACCGTGAAAATAAATAAAGGTAGCTTTAATCTCCTTTGGTAGATACAAATCAACCGTTTGAATTTCTTTGATATTTCCATAAATTAAATTGCTTTCTACACGCATTTTTTACAATTTATTCCTTTGAATTTTTCCACTAATCGTCTTAGGCAACTCATCGCGGAACACAACGACTCTAGGATATTTATATGGCGCAGTATGATCTTTAACGTATTTTTGAATTTCCTTCTTTAACTCTTCGCTAGGTTCAGTGCCTTTAGTTAAAACGATGCTTGCTTTAACTACTTGACCACGAACTTCATCAGGAACAGCTGAAACGCCACATTCTAAAACGTAAGGAAGTTCCATTATTACGCTTTCAATTTCAAATGGTCCAATGCGATAACCACTTGACTTAATAACGTCATCAACACGACCAACGTACCAGAAATATCCATCCTCATCACGCCAAGCGGTGTCTCCCGTATGATATAACCCGTCATGCCAAGCGTCGTTTGTTTTTTCAGTGTCGCGATAATATTCTCTAAACAAGCCACAAGGAACTTCTTTTGAGGTGTGGATAACGATTTCTCCAACTTCACCTGCAGGAAGAGAATTTCCATCACCATCAACAATATCAACGTCGTACTGTGGATTTGCTTTACCCATAGCGCCAATCTTAGGCGACGTACCATAAAGGTTTGCAATAGCGAGAGTGGTTTCCGTTTGACCAAACCCTTCCATTATTTCTAATCCTGTTGCTTCTTTAAATTTGTTAAACACTTCTGGATTAAGCGCTTCGCCGGCAGTAGTCATGTGGTGGATAGACGATAAATTATATTTAGAAAGATCGCCACGAATTAACATTCTAAGCATAGTAGGTGGAGCACAGAAAGTGGTGATATTGTATTTAGCAAACATAGGAAGAAGGTCATTTTCGTCAAATTTATCAAAATCATAAACGAAAACTGCGCCCTCGCAAAGCCATTGACCGTATAACTTTCCCCAAAGTGATTTTCCCCAACCGGTATCGGAAATAGTTAGATGTAAACCATCTCTTTCGCAACAATGCCAATATTTTGCCGTTACGTAATGACCTAATGCGTAAGTGTGTTTATGTGATGCCATTTTGGGATTACCCGTAGTTCCCGAAGTAAAGAACATAAGCGCCGATTCATCCCCTTGCGAAGAGTTTTCAGGACGTTCAAATTTGCTTGAGAAAAGTTTATATTCTTTATCGAAATCAAGCCACCCTTCTTTTGCCCCTCCAACCATAATAAGCTTTTCTACGCTCGCGCATTTTTTTGCCGCGCTTTCCGCATAAGTGTAAGTGTCGCCATCAACAGTGCAAACAATCGCCTTAACACCTGCCGAATTGTATCTATATTCAAAATCGTGCTCTTTAAGTTGGTTAGTTGCAGGTATTGCCACTGCACCAAGTTTATGAAGTGCAACCATGCAGAACCAGAATTGATAATGGCGCTTTAACACGAGCATTACCTTGTCTCCACGTTTAATTCCGAGAGAGGTAAAATAGTTTGCCACTTGGTTTGAAGCCTTCTTTATATCCTTAAAAGTAAACTTGCGTTCAAATTTGTTTTTATCAAGGTGAAGCATTGCAAGCTTTTCAGGATATCTTTCTGCAATTCCGTCAACGATATCAAAACCAAAGTTAAATGTATCGGTGTTTTTGAATTTGATTGACTCTAGTCTGCCATTCTCATCCTCAACTGTTTCAACAAATTTTTCACAAACAAGATTTTCGCTTGCTTTGGCGTTCATAACGCTTTTTCTAACTACCGTTTCTGCGGAATTATCGCCACTCATAACTACGGCAACAAAGGTACAACTTTTTCCATCAACAGCAATCATTCCATGTGGCAAAGAAGAGTTGTAATAAATACTATCCCCTTCACTAAGTACTTCAACGTGATCGCCTACTTGAACCTTTAGTTTACCGCTTAATACGTAGTCAAATTCTTGACCGCTATGTGTGGTTAAATGAATGGGTTTATTTTGCTGACTTTGAGAATACTCATAAGTTACATAGTAAGGTTCTGCAAGCTTATCCTTGAATTTTGGTGCAAGATTAGAAATATCTATACCGTCTTCTTTTGCAGTTTCTTTTCCCTTGCCTTTTCTTGTAACAGTGTATGTGGAAAGTTTGGCAGAACTACCTTCTAGGAGGTCTGTCATATCAACGCCAAACGCCAATGCGCATTTGTGAATAAAGGAAAAAGGAATATCTACCTTTCCACTTTCGTAAGAAAGATACGTTTGTTCGTTTACGTCTGTTCTTTCAGTCATTTCCTTAACGGAGAAACCAATAATTTCACGCCACTCCTTAATTCTTGTTGCAACTTCCGATAACTGATTTAAAGTGTTGGTTGTGTTCATGGCTTAAAACCTCCTTTAAAATTTATTTTTTATATTTATTGTTTTTGGTTGTTAGAAACGAGCAAGACAAGGCTCGCGAAGTGTTTTTGGGTGAGATTAACCTTTTTGGTTATCGAAGTCAAAACACAAAGCAGAAACGCAGTATTGCGAAGTTTATAACAAACAAAAAAACCCATCTCAAGCTTTAGCTTTGAGACGGGTATTACATACTCGCGGTACCACTCAAATTGTAGAAAGGTTTTTCTACCACCTTCAGAGTCTAGCAACTCCTATGCACTAACGTAGCAAACACGGAAAACGCCTACTTGCATTTTGCTTTGGGGCTTTCAGCTCAGAAGTGATAAGATTTCTATTAGTTTTTATCAGGATTACACCATCCCCGACTCTCTGAAAAAACGCACGATAGAATCCGTCTTCGTCATAGCTTTTATATTCACGATAGTTGAATTTTAACACTTAAAAAAAAACTTGTCAAGTGTTTTTTAGTATAACCGACCTTTTTCCCATAAAAATATAAAAGCACCATCAATAAGATGGTTGCTTTTGCCTATTTATATTTGCCATTTTTCTAAGCGTTTTACTAGCATCCCCGCTACTAATCCGATTACAAACCCAGCAACCGTGCCAGTAATTAACAACACGGGTAAATAATATACGATTTGCAAAGTTTCAGTCCAAAAGCATGCTGCCACAATTTGCCCAACGTTGTGAAGTATTCCCCCCACGATACTAACAGTTATACATGAAAACCAATTGAACTTTTTTAACAGTATCATTCCTAAAAGGCTGAGCGTCGCTCCCGCAAAACTAAAAGCCATTGACTGCACGTTACCAAATAAAAGTGAAACTAAAAATATACGTAAAACACTAACGGCAACAGTTTCCTTCCAACCAACTTTATATAACGTAAACACGATAATTATATTAGGAAGCCCAACTTTAATACCGGGAATAGCTATCATAACAGGTATTTTACTTTCAATATAAGAAAGAATCATTGCTAGCGTAATAGATAAACCAATAAAGGTAATCTTTTTCGTTTTCATATAAATTTATCTTCCTTTGTGTTTTAACTTACCAAATCAACGTCCTTATCCGCACCATATACGGTAATGGTTAACGCATAAGGCAAGCAAGTTATAGTTTCGCCACTTTGGTCAATCTTACCCTGTTTAACGCAAAGATGGTCTGGGCAATCTGCCGATACGAGATAGGCTTTACCCTTTTCAATGCGGAGAACGTTAGTTCCACCATTAAGTTCGTGTTCTCCATCTTCTAACAAAGAATATCTCGCAACTTGTTCACCGTTAACTCGCACAATAACGTACGCCCCTTCTTGCTTAATTAAGGTAAACACTAAAAATAGTGCTAAAATAACGGTTAATATTACTCCGATAAAAATAAAATCTTTTTTCTTCATTAAAACTTAAATTGAAGCGCCAAAATTGCAAGTACTATCATACCCGCAGTTAATAAAGCAATGGGAAGCCCACGGAATGATGCAGGAATTGCATCTTCATCAACAGGAACATCTTTTAATTTTGCAAATAGAGTTATTGAAAGAGTAAAACCAATACCCACAGCCAAAGCAGTGATTAACGCCTGTAAAAAGAGGAGCTCCGTATTGTGAATACAAAGGCCAAGAACAGCACCATTAATTGCAAACTTAACAAAATCTGCACGACAATAATTATCAAACGTGTTTTTACCTATCAAGTGAATAATTTCTACCACAACTATAACAACTACAACAAATGCCATCGTTTGAAGATATTGCACCTTTGCAAGAAGATATTTATTTATAGGCCACGTAATCGCTACGCAGATCAACATAACTAGAGTTGTTCCAACCCCAAGTAAAAGCGATTTTTTAGTTGGGCGTTCGTTTTCAAGAAGAGCGCCCGTTCCTAAAAAAGAAGTTAACGCATAATTGTTAGAAAGAATACCTGCAAGAAGAATTGCTAAAATTATTTTAATATCCATAATTATTTATCCTCCTTTAATAAGGTATCGTCAACAATTTCTTCCTTATGAAGTCCTGTCAACTTATTGATAACAGCAAGCACAATAGCCAATACTAAATATGCACCAAAAGCCCCTGCAAGAGCAGAAATTTTATAATCTTGTAAAAAGACAATAGGCTTACCAAAGAAACTTGCGTTTCCAAGCACTTCTCTAATAACAGCACAAACAACCATTACTATGGTAAAGAACACGCCTGTTACTATTGCCGTTTTTATTGATGTTGTTTCGTTGTTATGATCTGCAACTTCTTCAGCATCACGATATATTACCGCACTTACGGAAAGTGCTGCAAGATGAACGCCCAACATGTCAACTACTACTGGAAAAAAAGCTTGCATAAGCATTGAAATAATGGAGACAAAACCTGTTATAATCAAAAGATATGCAGGTATTTTTGCATAATTCGGAATAATTTTATGTATTGCAGAAACAACGATTGAACTTAAAAGCATTGAGAGAAGCACCGCTGCTCCCATACCAAGTGCCGCACGAACGTCTGCACTTGAAGCCATAACAAACCCCGCACCGATTACGAGCAATGCAGACGGAGTTCCTCTTAAAAGATAAATGGGATAATTCTTTTTCATTATTGATTCCCCCCCTTGTCAATACTATTAAAGAAGCCAAAAGCATCGTTAACCGCTTGTTTCATTGCATTTGAGGTCATAGTAGCAGTAGCAATAATTGCCTTTTCACCATCCCCCCAAGTTTCTTCGGTAAGACCGTTAAATCCACCAAAGTATCCGTTAGGAACACCTGCAAAACCAAAGAAATATTGTTCTTCAAAAATTAATTGCTTTGCACTAACCTTTGCTATCGCACCATTTGAATCTATTATAACGTAAACATCCATTTGATGGAAGCCAATACTTCTTGAATAGAAGCCGTAATATTCAACTCCATTTAAGTTGAACTTAACAGTAGCTACAATGGTATTAAAGATTTCAGCTTGTACTGCCGTAACATTCTCTGCCCCAGACATCATTTGCCCAATAGTTGTTGTAAATGCTTGTAAATAATCTTTTTGATTTGTTGATGCATGTGTTTTAGCTTCGTTAACGATTGCAGTTTTATCAACAGTTACTTCAGCACCTTCAACGTTATAAACTTTACATGCGCCCATTGCGTTTACTATTGCAAGATATTTTGTTTCGCCTTCTGCAATAACGTATGCAAAACCTGCATCGTTTCCTGCTTTTAACGCTTTAACAATGTTACCAGAAACGGAAACCTCTTCCGTTTTAACAATGCCGGGAGCTACGGTAGGAATAAGTTCGGTAAGAATTTGCTCATCCGACTTCTTGCCCTCTTCAATCATTTCGTTGGCAATAAGAACGCCCATTGCTTCTGAAACGGAATTTTTGAACGCTTCTGAAGAATAAGTTGCGCCTGTTACCGTGCCAATATCTGCTAAAGCAGAGTCTTTACCGATATAAGAAGATAAATAATTGGGATCTTTCTTTCTAAAATCAAATGCTTCAGTATCATTATAACTATTAATTTCAACACCACAAATCTTGCCGTCGGCTGAAATACCAATAGTTATTTCCATAGGTGCGGTAGAATAATCTGATTCAGCTGTACAACGAATAGCATAACCTAAACCGTTCTTTTCTTTGTAAATTGATTTAACACTTGCAGGAACTTCAACCAAATTGGAAGTTGAAGCATTATCCGAACTGTAAATAAGTGCTTCGCCATCAAAAGTAGCACCCTCTGGCATTACTGCAAGCAAGGGCGCAAATTCTGCGCCTGCGTTATTCGCTTCAATGATTGGACCAGTTAGAAAATTAAGAGCAAACATTGAACCCGCAAACACTACTATAATTATGAGTTGTATTAATATGGCTTTTAATATTTTCATTACTTAACACCTCCCAAAGTCTTTTTCTTAGTGAAATCTGAAATAAAGGGAGTGAGAAGATTCATGGTAAGAATTGCAATTGAAACACCTTCTGGATACATACCGAAACTTCTTATAGCGAAAGTTAAAAGACCAGCACCAATACAGAAAATAACTCTACCCTTTCCAGTGTTCGGAGTGGTAACGTAGTCAGTTGCCATAAATATAGCACCGAGTAACAAGCCTCCTGCTAAAACGTGTTTAAGCGCAAATACAAAGTTAAACCCTCCAAAAAGGAAATAACAAGCAAATACTGTTAATATGTAAGATGCGGGAACGTACCACTTAATAACTTTGCGATATACTAAGTATCCAAAACCAAGAAGAAGCGCCCACGCACAAGTTTCACCTATCGTTCCACCGTAAACTCCCATAAAAAGTTGTAAAAGGGTGGGAGCACTGTCAACCATAGCTACGCCTTGATTAAGCGTTGCGAGTGGAGTTGATTCGGCAACGAGTTCAGGAACAGCGTTACCTAAAAATCCGAGATTGAATAATGGATTAATTTTAACAACAGCACCAACAGCACCAAAGGTAAGAAGCATAAATACTCTTGCCGTAATAGCAGGATTAACGATGTTTTTACCAAGACCACCAAAGAAGCATTTAACAACTACAATAGCAAAAACACTTCCGACAACACACTGCCAAACGGGTACGTTAATACTGAGATTAAGTGCAAGAAGTAAACCAGTTACTAATGCGGAAAAATCTTTAATCGTTTGTTTCTTATGACAACATAGATTAAATACATATTCCGCCAAAATAGCACTGCCTACACAAGTAACAACTGTCAAAAGAGCCTTTAGCCCAAAAATAACTATACCTACGAGCGTTGCGGGAATCAAAGCGATAGCAACGTCCAACATAATGTTGCTGGTAGAAGATCCCTTTTGATGAATATGAGGAGTTGATGAAATATGAAGTTTACCCACGATTATTTACCCTCCTTCTCTTTTTGCGCAGTGGCATATTTTTTAAGAAACGACTTAGCGTCCCAATTTATTTGAAGTAAAGGACGATTTGCTGGGCATACATAAGAACAACAAGCGCAATCCACACATTGACGAACGCCTGATTCAATTAAAAGTTTTGCCCTTTGATCCTCGCTTTTAACTTTCATTGCGCGATCTACCTCTGCAACGCTAATACCTACTGGGCATTTTTCCATACAGCGTCCGCAGTTGATACATGCAGAAGGTTCAGGTAAAAGGGCGCTTTTTTCATCAAACACAAGAACAGCGTTAGAAACTTTAACTATAGGATCGTCAACCGAACAGATAGCCGTTCCGTTCATAGGTCCACCAACTACAACTTTGCCTGGTTCTGCCTTTAAGCCGGTAATTTTAAGCAACTCACTAATACGCGTACCTATAGGAGCAATAAGGTTCATTGGCTTTTCGATTGCAGGTCCGTCCACAGTTACAATTCTTTCAACTAAAGGCATGCCTGTGTTCAAATATTCTGCCATTTTAGCAAGTGAAGAAACGTTGATAATAAGAGCACCAAAAGAAGGAAATCTTCTACCCGCAACAGCCACTCTACCCGTTGCGTTATAAAGCATAACTTGCTTTGCGCCTTGAGGATAAATGGTTTTTAATTGGTGAATTACCACGTAATCTTTGCCTTCGAAAACCTTTTTAAGAACTTCTATTGCATCTGCCTTATTTTTCTCAATACAGATCTTAAAAATGGCATTTCCAAGATATTGGCTCATATATTTGCGAAGATATTCGATACCGTCTGCAATAAGCTCAGGATGATCGAGCATCATTCTATGGTCACTAGTGATATATGGTTCGCACTCAGCAGCGTTAACTAAAACCGTATCTACCTTATAATCAGGATTAGTAGCTTCGTTAAATTTTGCCCAAGTAGGGAACGCTGCTCCACCAAGACCTACTATGCCACCTTCTCTTACAGCTTGTAAAAAACTATCACAATCAGTTAATTCTGGTGCTTTAACACTTTCGGCAACTTCCATTTTTCCGTCGCTTTCAATGCGAATAGCTAAAGTTTGACCACCGCTTGAAATAGACATTGGTGCAATTTCAACAACTTTACCTGATACTGTCGCGTGAACTGGAGAAGAAAATCTTCCTTCTTCTCTTGCGATAAGCTGACCTACTTTTACATAGTCGCCAACACTTACTATAGGCTCTGCATCATGTCCTGAATGCATATTCATGGGCAACACAACTTCCTTTGGCGTTTCTATACGCACGGGAACACAAGCCGCAGTATGCTTATTATGAGGCACATGCAAAGATGAAATATCCTTTTTCAATTCCGTTTCCCCCTTGGTGAATTTTTGTTTTTATTTATATATTTTTATATGTTTAACTTATATTATTTTCTAATTTAAATATTTTTTATTCAACGATAAGCTTAGAAAGCCCTTCCGTTTTATAATGAGTGCCATCTTTAGCAACCCAAAAAACTTCAACTTCACCTATGCTATTAACGAGTGCAAGCCCATCTTCATAGCTCATCGTAAATAATGCTGTTGACAACGCATCTGCCAAACCACTATCTTTAGTAATTACCGTAACCAAACTAAAGTAGTTCGAAGGCATTAACGTATCTTTATCTATAATGTGATGATATCTTTCGTTACCAACTGTAAAATATCTTTCATAGTCGCCAGACGTTACACATGAAGTATCAGCAATATTTAGATATATCGAATAATCACTTGTATTAAAGGGATTTTTAACCCCCGTTTTCCACCCTGTATTGTCAGGCTTGTGTCCAATTATTCTAATATTGCCACCAATATTTAAAACGTAACTCGTAGCATTGATGGAATAAAGGTATTGAGCAGCCTTTTCAGTTGCATAACCTTTACCTATCGCCCCAACGTCTATAGAAGCATTAGGGTCTGAAATACGTACAGTTTTATTTTGCTCGTCTATTTCCAAAAAGGAAATATCCGTATGAGCGTAAGCCCCAATAAGCTCTTGCTCTGTAGGAATTGACGCTTGTGATGGATTATGTGCTGCTTGTTCGCGACAATCGTGCCAAAGTTTTAGCACCGCCCCCATCATAACGTTTGTTTCGCCGTTGGTTTTTTGATAAATGTCTTTCACGTAAAGCAAGAATTCTATCAGTTTATCATCAACAATTAACGGCTCTCCACCTGCATTAAGGTTAATGGTGCGTAAATTTGTAATCCCTGAATATTCGTAGTAAATATCAAAAAGTCGATGGTACTCTTCTAGAATAACTGAAACACTTTCGCATTTTTCTTCAAACTCTTTCTGTGAATCGCCCGCATAGCTATAAACGTACGACACAGTATCAAAAAAAGAAAAGTACATCATTCCTTTTGGACTTTTATTTTTATCCGTAAATGGACTTTCGGGGCAACCCGTTAATAAAACGAGTAGCCCCAAAAATAAACACATCCAAGATAGAGATTTGAATTTTTTCAAATTTCCGTCTCCTAAAATATTTAATTAAATTATCTAGCGTTGTTAGCAGATTTAGCTACAACTGCTTTGATTTCGCTAATTTGAATAGTACATCCTGCAGAAAGAAGTGCATCATCAGCAGAAATAACGTATCCTTTGCCTTCTACTTCCTTAGTTGCCATATCAGCAATTTGACTAGCAGTCTTTCCTACAACGTAGTTAGAGAAAGTCTTAGATTGAACGTACCATTCTTCAACCTTTCCATCTCCGTTCCAGTCCATACCATAACCGAGAGCAGCAGCCATACCGTATTCACCTTTAAGTTCACGCTTGGTAGCTTGGAAAGTCTTTTCTGCAATTTCACCAGCTGTGGTGATAGAAATTTTGGGTTGGATTGCATCGTTAAGAGTTGCAATAACTTTACCTTCTGCAACAACTGCACAAGCAAAATCAGAATACATAGCAACAACACCGTTTGCTTCAGCACTTGCAGCTACGGTAGCGCTATCAACAAAAGAGTTAGCAGCAACACCTACGGTAAAAGTCTTATCAGTTTTGAATGCCATACCTTGTTCATCTTTACAAGCCTTTGCAACTGCAGCGATGAAATCAGTAATCTGGATGGTGCATCCTGCTGAAAGAAGTGCGTCGTCTTTAGCAATGATGTAACCTTTGCCTTCAACTTCTTTGGTTTCGATTGCTTCTACTTGAGTAGCAGTCTTTCCAACAACGTATGCTTCAAAAGCTTTAGCTTGATCATACCATTCTTTAACTACACCGTCTCCGTTCCAATCCATACCATAACCGAGAGCAGCAGCCATACCATAGTCGTCACCCTTTTCCATTTTGGTTTGGAAGGTTGCAGCGGTATCAACTGCACCGTCAGCGATTGCCATTTTGTTTTGAACAGCGTCAATACGACAAGTAACGATTTTGCCATCAGCATCCAAAACTACTGCAGCAACGGTAGCATCAACTTGTGCATTGCCAGTTGCAGATTCGTTAAGATCAACAACAATACCCATGCCGAGCTTATAGTCTTTTGCAGTTGCAGGGGTTTCACCACAAGCTGTAAGACCTAAAACGGTACATAAGCAAAGTAAAATTGTGATAATTTTTTTCATTTTTCAATCTTCCTTTTTTATATATTTTTGTAAAAACTCTTTACGGAGTTATTTTATCATACAAAACACACAAAAGTCAACGCTTTTTCAACTTGTTAGTAGGCATTAACAATAACTTGTTCAAAAATGTTGCAAAAATTATACTTTTTGCTAATTTTTCGTCAAGTTTTGAAAAAACCATCTTTTAATTTATCTATAATTATAGCAAAAACAAAGTCGTTATTGCTCACGGTTTTAAGGGAACATTTTTAATTTTCCCCTTTTTTAAGGATTTATTTACTACGTGCTCGACTACAACGCGCCTAATTATCCACACTATTTTTTGAAAAAATCGTTTTTTCTTAAAATCATGCGTAACTATTTCTTTTTCCACCATGATAAAAATTTATATAAAAATCCAAAGTTTGAAATTGTAACTCTAATATAAAATGCGTTATATAAAATATACAACACGTTTTTTTACATTACTTAGTTAATTATTTCCAACAAAAATAGAATTATCCATTATAACGATTATAACTACATCCATTACCGTTTTAACCAGCTTTTATTATGTATAATCTATGATGTCTTTCTGCACTAATATCGCTCAGCCATTTATATGAGTACTTTTGTAGGTAATACTATTATCATTCGTACTATTGCCCACGTTGAAACCTGCTAGAACGGCTTTATATTTTGCCATATAATTACAACTAATATACAATTTGAAATATTTATATTCTAATCAAGATATCACAAGTTTTTTACAATTAAATCAAACAAGTTTACTTTTTATTACCTTTCCCATATGATATGAAAATATTTTTTGAAACAACTTTTAATTCAGTAGCCTTGACAATAAATATTCCCCTATGGTATATTTAGACTAATCATTTTACCTATTATAAACGGCTCACTTATTGGTAAATTGATGTAGCGTGAGTTTAATTGTTAAAATGATTACGAAATTACAAATGCAAGGACTAAAATATGGAAGTTTTATCTTTAATAGGCATTGTTTTAGGATTGGCTTTACTTATTTACTTAGCTTTTAAGGGCCATTCTATAATTTGGGTAGCACCCGCTTGTGCTTTATTAGTAGCGTTAATGAGTGGGAAAAACGTTTTAGATTTATATCTAAGCGATTATATGTCGGGAATGTCAGGATTTGTTCTCTCATGGTTTCCCGCCTTCTTTTTAAGCGCAGTTTTTGGAAAGCTTATGGATGCAACGGGTTCTGCTCGTTCTTTGGCGAATAAAATAGTTTCGTTAATAGGCCCTAGATTTGCTTTGCTTGCAGTTATAATTCCTTGCCTTTTAATGACTTACGGTGGAATTTCTTTATTCGTTGTAGTTTTCGTTATTTACCCAATGGGTTACGAAATTTTTAAGCAAGCAAATCTTCCAAGAAACTTACTTCCGGGCGTTATTGCTTACGGTGCATTTGGTATTACGATGACGGCTATTCCAGGTTCGCCACAAATCCAAAACCTTATTCCAACCACTTATTATGGAACAACAGCAATGGCTGCACCTTTTATGAGTTTAATAGCGGTTATATTGATTGCCGTTCCAGGTTATATATATTTAAGTTGGCGCGTTAGAAAAGCCAAAGCAAAAGGTTTAGTTTTTGTTGAAGATCCAAAATTCAAAGAACCTGATATCGGCGATAAAGATAAAATCCCCTCTTGGCATTGGTTAAGCGGATTACTTCCACTAATAGTAGTTGTAGTAGCGTTAAACGCTTTACCACCTATTCTACAAAGTTTACTAAATTTTGAACTCAAATCAACTCATTCAATCGTTATAGCACTTTTTGCAGGAATAGTTGTTGTTTGTTTAATGAATATAAAGAGAGCAAAAGTTATTATGCCCTCAATAAACGACGGTGCAAACAGTTCTCTTATAGCAATTATGAACACGGCGGCAGCCGTTGGTTTTGGCTCAGTTGTAAAAGCCGTGCCAGGTTTTGATTTGTTAGTGACTGCTATGCTAAACATGTCGGGTTCTATCTTGTTTGCAGAGGCAATAGCTATCAATGTATTAGCCGGAGCAACAGGTTCGGCATCAGGCGGTATGACTATAGCTTTGGAAGCTCTTGCTGAAAACTTTATGGCAAAAGCAGAAGCAATAAATTTAAACCCAGAATATTTACATAGAATCGCATCGCTTGCTTCAGGTGGACTTGATACGCTTCCACATAACGGTGCAGTTTTAACCTTGCTTTCCGTCTCAAACTGCTCGCATAAGGAATCGTATTGGGATATTTGCGTAACGTCGTGTATTATTCCTGTTGTAGCATCAATATTATTATCACTTGTTTGGGGCTTTTTTATATTGTTATAAAGACAACGTAATAATAAAAAAAACAAAAGAAACAACTAACGGGCGTTTCCCATAGGGATTATAAAACAAAATAAAAGACTAACGAAAAATTTTTTCGTTAGTCTTTTCGTTTTACTTTATAAAAACACACGGCTTTCATTTGAAAGAATATCAGCTAAAGCAAATGCTTCCGTTCCAGTTTCATCGGTATACATTATGGGGTCGTTGTTTGCATAGGCAAACACGTTTAGTTGACCGATTGTGCCTGCTAGAGTTGGGATTAGCTCATAGTTATCTGCGTTTATAAATCTACGTATCTCTGGGTCGTAATAACGGGTTTGCAAATAGTAAAAACCTGTTTCAGTATCGTAATAATACCCACGATATCTAAATGGGTTTACCTCTGCCATACTTCCTGACTGAGATAATATATTGCCCCAAGCGTCGTAAGAATAAGTTGCTACCCTATAACCTGCACTATCGTAAGTGTAGTTATACGTTGTACCACCATAGTTTACTGCCGTTATATACCCATTTCCATCGTAAGTGCTTGTTCTATCGTTATCAATTGCCTCAAACCATTAAAAATGTTCGTATTTTCTTTCGTCTATATAAGATTTCTCTCTTAGAAGAATTCTATGGCTTTCGTTAGTCCAATAAGTAAGTGCATATGGTGCCCTTGTTATTATTCTTGCAAGAAACCCATATCTAGAAATACCATTTTTTACAATCGTTTTTTCAAATGTTTTGTCCCTATCGGTTATTATCAATTTAATATTGATATTTTTCCCTAAAGGAAAGGTATTCTTAAACAAAAATTTCAAAGGCAATTTCAAACTAATTTTGTTATACCTTAAATTACGAACAACATACGATATCAAATATGCTTTCTGAAAAGGATAACCCGATAAATCAAGTTTAACAATTTTCTGATTGTTTTCACAAACCCAAAACTTTTCAACTTTTACAAAATGAATTGTATAATACTCCAGGTTTTTAGTTAGCAATTCTTTAAATTCTTTTTCATGGTATTCTGATTTATCATTTAATGGAAAATTGCCTGTCTTATGATAAAACAATAAAGTTCCCACCAAGAAAGCTATCAATGAAACCATTAGCCACATAAGAGAATAATAATCCTCTACTCTAGCTATTATTGATGATGTCGCTATAATTATAGAATGTGTTAATGAAATAGTGCCAATAATAAATAATATAACCGAGATTACATATGTTAACATTGCTATATTGCCTCCTTATAATAACCACGGTATCTAAATGGGTTTATATCCGCCATTATGCCAGACTTTGACAAAATATTACCCCATGCGTCGTAAGAGTAAGTTGCTACCCTATAGCCTGCACTATCTCTTAATGCAATAACGTCTCCCAGCGTATTTTTCTCATAGTAATACGTTTGTCCGTTATATACCATGCCTGATAGACCCATTACGTCGTAAATATAATATATTAGATTATTTGTTGTACCTACTCTACGGTTTTCTGCTATTATTGTTGAGCCGTCTAGATAGTAATCCGTTACGTTGCCGTTTACTGTTTTTTGATAACGCATGCCGTTCATATCATATTTATATGCAAAATTGTTATTATTTAGCGTACCACTTGCTAGCTTTCTACCTTGTATTTCTTCACTTAATCTTTTAGTAAGCTAATGTTTCTATTGTCTATCATTTCCCTCAATTTCCTAAAATCATGATATAATATTCTAGCTCTAAACAATTTACCTTGTAAATTTCTGATTTCAATAATACCAGCATTCCCTTTTTTAATAATCGGAACCAAGGGAATCATATACCATTTACAACTATAATAATTTACCTTGATGTCATTATAAGAATACTTTTCACAGTTCCCCCTAAATTTTATAATCATGTGATCATCATATAGTTCTATTTGATTTTTATTATGTTTTTCAAATAAAACAATAATACCAAACGATATTAAAAGTAGGAATATTGATAACACAAATAAAACAAGTATAATTTTTAGATTTTTATATTCCTTACCCACGAGCGTTATTATCAGCATAATAAAAGCTATAAGCCCGCCATAAAATGGCAACAAGGTCCCTATAATTAGTTTTTCCAACAAATCAAGTTTTATTTTTCTCATATAATTATTTAAATGCATTATCAAAGAAAAAGTTCGGAACAAATGTAGCTACGTATCTAGCAAGCGCACGAGAAATAAAACTATAATTATTTACTGCACCTATCCCCACATTCCAAATTCTCGAAGCAACCATCATTCCAGAAAAAATAAAAGATAGACTCGCTTTAGCAGCATATCCAACACCACTCATTATCGCATTCAAAAAATTACCATTCTCCTTCTCTTCTAACGAATAGATCAGAACACCTCCTGAGAAGCTAACAACAGATGATATCCCATACAAGAGCCCTATAGACTGTCCTATAGTCAAATTCCCAATTGGCGCAAATGATCCAAGAAACATTCCTCCAGAAACAGCCCCTAAGCCAATAGCTAAACCATTTATTGCACCCTTTAACGCTTCAATACCAATGCTTCTCCAGTCATAGCTTTCAATATCCCAATTCCAAGCACCATTATTATAAGCTTGTTTTACAAATTCCGCGCCTGCAAAAAAAGCCGCGCCACCTAACACGGAAAGCAAGATTGTCGCAGTAATTCCAAACTCACCTGTTGGATCGGTATACATTATTGGGTTGTTGTTTGCATAGGCAAACATATTTAGTTGACCTACAGTACCTGCTAGGGTTGGGATTAGCTCATAGTTATCTGCATTGATGAATCTACGTATTTCTGGGTCGTAGTAACGAGTTTGCAAATAGTAGAAACCAGTTTCAGTATCGTAATAATAGCCACGGTATCTAAATGGGTTTATATCTGCCATCGTGCCAGACTTTGACAAAATATTACCCCAAGCATCACTAATTAATTTGTTCATATATTAATTTTATCATAGCAAATATATATTGTCAATATGTAAAAACCACCCGACGGCAAGGTTGCCGTCGGGTGTGGCTTTTTCATTTAACTTTTCTATTAAGTTTAACTTTGAACAATTGTTCTAATTCATTTAAATATATATTGTCTATTTCTGTTAATCCGCAAAACTGTTCTTCTTTTACATATTGTCGTAAAAAATTGTAATTACTTTTATTGCCAGAAAGCATTATTAATTTTTTACTTTTTAAAAGCTTGTACGTGATGTGAAAATTTTCTTTACAACTAATCAGTCTTCCTTTGCTATCATATTTAAATTGAAAATTATAATCACCTAAATTACCATCCGTAAATATTATAAATGCGTCTTGTCTAGATAAACCGTCCTTATCACTAGTTGGTTTTCCTGGTTTTACTCTTGAAATGTTAAAACCGTGTTCAATTCCTATTACTTTGGTTTTATAAATTATAGTATTTTCATTCAGTAAGCAACTTTTATAAAAAAACAAATCCCTAAAAACATACATTTTTTGCTTGTTTATTTTTATAAATAGTTCGCTTCCATTTTGCTCAATAAAGTAGTAAATTCTAAATATTACCACACAAAATAATACCGCAACAAAAATTCCGACTAAAAATATATTTGGTATAAAACATAATGCACCTATCAAACAATAAGTAAAAAACTCCAAAACATGAAAATACGATAATAATCCAGGTAAAAATTTTATACTCATATTATACTCCTACCAAATATAGTTTAATAATATCCATATTAGCCACTAGATTTGTTTGATTAAATTGTTTTGAAATAGGTTTAAATATATACTCTGTTTGTGCTATGTCTACCACAGCATCTATATCAGTAATTAATATATTAAATAAATACTTGTATTTTCCTTTTGACAGTGAAGTAGAGTATAAACTAGATGTAACCACATCCAAGAATATATCGATAACCATATTAACAATGTCTGATTCTCCTAATTGACCATGTTGAAATAAGGGATTAGCTACATCATATATTAATGAACTTGCTGCACGACCTAAAACTGGATTTAGAATACCAACAAAGTATCCAACAGCACCACCTAAAGCTCCCGCCCCCGCACCTATTAACCAATTCTCTCCACTCAAATGAGCACTAACTGCACCGTCAATAGCAGATATTCCTACAACTGCGAAAAAAGTTAATACTGCAGCAAGTGTTATACTCTCACCAGTTTCATCGGTAAACATTATTGGGTTATTGTTTGCATAAGCGTAGAGATTAAGTTGACCTATCGTTTGAGATAATATAGGCAACAATTCATAGTTATCTGCATTGATGAAACGCCTAATTTCTGGGTCATAGTATCTTGTTTGCAAATAGTAAAAACCAGTTTCCGTATCGTAGTAATATCCACGATATCTAAATGGGTTTATATCTGCCATTGTGCCTGACTTTGACAAGATATTGCCCCAAGCATCATAGGTATATGTCGCAACGGTCGTGCCACTACTATCTCTTATATCAATAATATCACAAGTTTCACCTTTTGTAAATACATCATTATAAAAACAAGAAGAAAACCTAATTTCTTCCTGTTTTTTTTAATTTAATCTTTTAGAATTAAAACTTCATCATGCTTTGGAGAATAAAATATATTTAATTTTTATACTTCCCCAACAATTATTGATAGCTCTTTATCAATTTTGCATAGGCTGAAATATTCAGTTTTGGTATCCAATCTCATATAATCTGGCTCTCCCACTGTTCCATCAATAAAAATCTGTATTTTTTTTCGATTAGATAGGTAAAGAACGCAATCCCCTATGTAATTAAACTTAATACTTTCTATTCGTAATCCAACTAGTTTTTCTTCAATAAATTTGCCGATAGATGTCACATCTTCGTCAAGCCAAAAATCTGTTATGCTAAAAATATGCAAATTATTATCCATCACTCTCATAAAAGAAAAAATAGATTATCATTGTTCTAAATCATACTATATTTTATCAAGAAGATAAAAGTTAAATTTATTACGAAAATCATTATAACACTCCTGACAAATCCATATATTAAAATCTTTTGTGCAATAACACACCATTTTCTGTCTTGTAGATATTTTTTTTGTACAAAATATACAGTGTTCATGCCAAAAATCTTGAAGGCTATCTCGTTCTAAATACTCTCTTCCCCTATTATATTTATTTACAAAACTAACAGCGTCCTCCTCCACCATACGATAGAAATCATTTTTTTTACAAAAAGATTCTTTCCAAAAGGTAGGAAAGTTTACTTCTATTAACTCCAAATTCTTATAGAAATTTTCTAGATTTTCAATTACTCGCCAATCTTTCATGATGTCTCCTTATTTAAATATATCCATAAATATCTTAAGAAGTTTATTTCTCCATCCCCAATGTGGACCTTTAGGGAAAGGATGATTTAAGTCTGGATGTAATTGATCTCCTGTGATCGGATTGTACCATTCACCAAACTCAGACCCTACTTCCCCTGGCCCACGCCATAAGAAATCGTCACCAGGTGCCTTTGTCGGGTCATCTCCAGGCCATGAACCAGGTGTCCATTGAGTCAAAATAATCCCAACACCAACGCCTACTGCAGTGGTTGCTGCCCCCGCAAGAACACCAACGCCTACTGCGGTAGTAATCACGTCTACCGCAACAGCAACAGCACCTGTTGTGCTTATAGCTGCCGCACCACCAGAAAGAGATAAACCCGCAAGTGCTCCGGTTGTTGGGCCAGCCGCAACTCCTACTGCAGCTCCTCCCAACGCTCCTATCACTCCACCTGCAAGAGCTCCCACAGCGATTGCACCTGCTAATTCCCATCCTGTTGCTCCGTCATTTGCGGCGCTCACACCTGAAACAGTGGCTCCAATTACTGCTCCTACAATCGAACCTATAATAATCGCCGTAAGAATAAAACTCTCACCAGTTTCATCGGTGAACATTATGGGGTTATTGTTTGCATAAGCAAATACGTTTAGTTGACCTACTGTGCCTGCTAGGGTTGGGATTAGCTCATAGTTATCTGCATTTATAAATCTACGTATCTCTGGGTCGTAATATCTTGTTTGCAGATAATAAAAACCAGTTTCCGTATCGTAATAATAACCACGATATCTAAATGGGTTTACGTCTGCCATCGTGCCTGACTTTGATAATATATTACCCCAAGCATCGTAAGAGTAAGTTGCTACCCTATAACCTGCACTATCTCTTAAAGCAATAACGTCTCCCAGCGTATTTTTCTCATAGTAATACGTTTGTCCGTTATATACCATACCGGATAGCCCCATTACGTCGTAAATATAATATATTAGATTATCTGTTGTGCCTACTCTACGGTTTTCTGCTATTATTGTTGAACCGTCAAGATAATATTCCGTTACGTTGCCGTTTATTGTTTTTTGGTAACGCATGCCGTTCATATCATATTTATATGCAAATTCGTTACCATTTAGCGTACCACTTGCAAGCTTATTCGTTAACTCTCAAGTAATCATCCATTATATAATTTTGCCATTTTGTTGCTTCGATCTTTAAGCTTCTGTCTGAGCGTTTATCAAATTCATAAAAAAACCATTGATAATAGAATGTTAGCGCATAGACCATTCGCGCTTGTATTTGAATGTAATAATTTTTATCCTTGTTTTTTCTATTGGGATACCCTGCAATCTTAATAGAAGGAATAGTATCATCTTGATAATAAAAATCAATCACACTATCGACATCCATAGAATTTATTTTTTTAAAATAACTACAAAAGGAAATATGGACATTGCATCTTATAGGAAAATAATATTTTTTTCGCAACCAAATTGCAAATTTTTTTATCTCTTTTATTCTATCCCCCGATATTCTTCTATCAAATGTAACACGTAACCCTTTTAATTTACTACAATCTGTGTAATATTTTTCATCTTCTTTTTTTATCCACATAACAAAATCACCTATCAAACCAAATATTAAAAATTGTATCATTACCTAAAAGTAAAAGTAATAAAAATTTTCTATGATCTCTACCTGGTGTATGATGTTTAGGTGGCTGAGGACCACGCCTTCTTCCATTTCTTTGTTTAAAGTTTGGATTCAATCTTGACTTGCTTTTGAGTTCTCTCCCTTGCTTTTTTTGTCCAGGTCTAGCATGAGGGTCTGGATCTCTGTTGTTCTTTTTTTCTTTTTTCCTTTTACTTTCAACAATCAAATGGTCGCCAAGTGTATTAATTCCATTACTTATTTGATCTATAATAAAATTTAAGGTAGAGCTAATACAATGTGTCGTTGTTTCTAAATATACAATTTCTAATAATAAAAAGCATATAGTTATTCCAACATAAACACTTATAGAGATTGCAAACTCACCAGTTTCATCGGTATACATTATTGGGTTGTTGTTTGCATAGGCAAACACGTTTAATTGCCCTACTGTGCCTGCTAGAGTTGGGATTAATTCGTAATTATCTGCATTTACAAAGCGCCTAATTTCTGGGTCGTAGTAACGAGTTTGCAAATAATAAAAACCAGTTTCCTTAATTTAATTTTATCATAGCAAATATGTATTGTCAATAGATAAAAACGCCCGATGGAAACACGTAGTTAAATTAGCTTGTTTGTGATTACGCATACGCTATTTAATTGAATTTTTTCTTATAAAAGGTCAGTCGGCGTGATTTTGAGTTTATAATTATAAAAAGCAAGAATTTTCGCCTTTTAACTTGAAACGTTATTTATCGTGGTTGGGTTTATAAAATTGGGCACAGCTGTTGGTGTAGGTAATTCTTTCGCTACGTTTTTAATTGCAGCAAAAATGTTTTCGCCCGTAATATGTACTCTATTTAAAATTTGTGGGTCTACCATTTCATTTTCATCTAAGGAATAGTTAATAAATTTCCTTTTCAAAGATTTTATAAAGGTAACCTTTTTTCTAAGCAATAAATTATCTTCTGGCATATTAATAGTGTGAATAATAACATGCAAATCTTGTTTTTTAGTTAATAGTTTGTAAATTTGTTGCCACCACGCTTTGTCCGTTTCCCCCAGCGACATCCCGTAAACATATATTAGCCCGCTACTTTCCAACATGGCTTGTGCTTTTTCGAACGCACCCTCTTCAGCCATTTCGTTAAAGTCTTTTTTTATAAAGGTACTTTTATATTCGTCCGGTTGCCCATCAAAAATCGTAGGCTCGCCAATTTGCGTAATATCGTTTACGCCAAAGGTCATTGAATAAGTAGTCGTTCCGTGCGCGTGTACAATATCTTTAATTACGTCTTTATATGTTCCAGTATTTCCGCCTGCAAACTTAAAAGTATGCTCACCTACTTTTTTGTTGTTTTCAATAAGTTCATCAATAATAGTAGTATAGTTATAAACGATAAAATTGTAATTGACCGATTCATTTTTCTTAAGTAGCGGAATTAACTGGTTTGTTTGTCCAGCAGTAAAACCTTTAGTTATGTTTGCAAAACATTTAATAAACGAATCTTTTATTTCGTTGATTTTTATTTTGGCTTGTTCCTTTTTTAGATAACTGGCAAGTTTTGCGCAAAAATCATCATGCAAGTCACAATAAACTTCTGCCGCTTTACTTCCATACCTTTCAGCAACTTTTATAGAATATTGCCCCATTGCAAGTTCAGCATTTGCCCATAAATTTGCCTTGTTTCTGTCTTGTGCTAAATCCATTTTAAACGTTTCTATTATTTCAGTATCTAGTCTATCGTTCTTTAAATACTGTTTAATAAAATCGGCGTATTTTGTTTTAAGACCTAAATTTAAATCAAAGCCGTTGCCTATTAAAAACGTTACGTTCATACTTTCTCCTTTTAGGCGATAATTAAAATCCACTCACCCTTTGTGAAAATCATTTTACTCATATTAAAAAGCGCTGTCAATATCTTTTTAAAAATAATTTTTAAAATTTTTTTAGCTTCTATTTTAGAGTTTTTTTTCATCAAAATAGCTCAAAATTAAGACTTGTACTAATAGGCTTTTTACCGTTTCCAAATCGCCTACGAAAATTTCTATCATAGCATAATCTCTACCATCTTTATCACTAAATACAACTTCATATTGATTATATCTTGTTTCGGGCATAGTGATTGTCCCTACGACACCTTTACAATTCAAAAGCCCGAAAGAATTTTATTCTCTCGGGCTTTCTTAATTTTAGTATATTACGTCTTTTTCATCTTTCAATTTGTTTAT
>JAZUCS010000040.1:0-1712 GCA_045639245.1 Christensenellaceae bacterium | reverse complement strand
CTTTCTATAAGAAACTTTTTACATATAAACCAAGATTGTAATTTCATATCCTATAATTTTTTATAATGGGTAAAATTTGCAATCTGTATATTTGCGCTATTAATTAAAAAATTATTTCTTAAATACTCTTATAGCGTTAATAAAAAAGACGAGATTAAAATAAATCCCGTCTTTTTTATGTTTATCATCTTTTTAAAACTTATCGCAAACTAAAACTCCTTGCTGATAATATTTTTCTTGTTCCGCTGGGGGAACCATGCTCCCTCCGGTCGCCCATACAAGATGGCACCCATGAGGCAATTCACCTAATTTCTTTGATAGAATAACAGGCCCAAACATTCCCGCTAGCGCACTAGGCTCAAGTTTAATATTTTCCTCGTCTACTAGCATTTTTAATAAAGCGCTCATTCTCTCGTCTGCAACCGAATAACAACCGTCCATAAAGGGTTGCATTTGTTTACCCACAAAACCTGATGCTCTTCCCACAGCAAGCCCGTCAGCAATAGTGCGATTTTCCACCCCAAAATCATTTACCGAAAGTTTATTATGTAAACCCGTTGCCATACCCAACATCATGCAACACGACTCAGTTGGCTCTGCAAAAAAACAATGAACATTATCACCAAATTGCATTTTTAATCCAAAAGCAACTCCACCAGGACCTCCACCTACGCCACAAGGTAGATATACATATAATGGATTCTCTTTGGTTATGTTAATTCCTTGTTCGTCAAACTGTTTTTTTAACCTTTCTGCCGCAACGGAGTATCCTAAAAACAAGGTTCTTGAATTCTCATCGTCTACGAAATGACAAAACTTATCCTTTTCCGCCTCTTTTCTTCCTTTTTCCACAGCTACGCTATAATCGTTTTCATACTCCTTAACAATTACCCCTCTTGCTCTCAACAAATCTTTTTTCCACTGTCTTGCGTCTGCAGACATATGAACGGTTACGTTAAATCCAAACTTCGAACTCATTAAACCTATCGACAAACCAAGATTTCCTGTTGAACCTACAGCTATTGAATATTTTGAAAACAATTTTTTGTACTTTTCATCATCGAGAACGGAATAATCGTCAGTAAGTTTCAAACCACCCTCTTCAATAGCAATTTTTTCAGCAACACATAAAACCTCGTAAATACCTCCACGAGCTTTTATAGACCCCGAAACCGCTAAATGACTATCAAGTTTAATTAACAATTCTCCATTGATTTTTTCGCCATATTTTTTTTCCAAAACCTCTTTCATCGCGGGAATAACTTGAAGAGGCGATTCTATCATACCGCCATTTTCTGCCGTTTCAGGAAACACTTTCTTGAAGTAACTTGAAAATCTCTTTAATCTATCAGAAGCGTCTTTTATATGATCTTCGGTTAATTCTGAATGTTTAATCGCTTCTTCAAAACATTTTTTTTGATCATTTATCCAAATGGTTTCTTGTCTTTCTACAATACTTTCTATTATAGGCGTTTCCTTTATCCAATCGGTTAGCGTTTTACCTAGTATCACCTTGTTGCCATCACTTAATTTCATGAATTTACTCCTTTAATTTAATTATAACCGTATAATTATTGGTTGGTGTTTTTTAATTATTATTCTTATTTAAATTATTATACTATGATACTCTTAAAAAGTCAAACAATAAAAAATTCTACCTTTGCTCTAATTTTTTCTTTGTTAATGAAAAATATAGAAAATTTCCCCATGGT
>JAZUCS010000039.1:0-69290 GCA_045639245.1 Christensenellaceae bacterium | reverse complement strand
AAATTTGTCAACTTAAATAATACTATAGAATTAGCACAATTATAGTTTGATAACAATAAAAATATTGACAAAAATTATCAATAATTTTATAATATTATTTAATCAAAACGAGGGAGTGGTATAGTGGAAATAGAAAACATTATAAAGAATTTCGTTAATAAAGATTGTCCTTGCGGAAAAATTCACGAAATGGTTTTTCCAAAAATAGTGGTGGGAAAAGGAGTGATTAATGAACTCCCTAAACTAATTGCAGAATATAAATCAAAAAAAGTTTTCATTTTGGCAGACGTGAACACTTTTGAAGTGTGCGCAAAGCAGTTGTGTAATCTTTTAGATAGTAAAAAAATAGCGTATAGCAGTTACATTTTTAATGATAAAGCACTTGAACCAGATGAAAAGGCTGTTGGCAGTGCGGTTATGCACTACGATCATTCATGTGATTTAGTTGTCGCAGTTGGGTCTGGTGTAATAAATGACATTGGTAAGATTTTATCTGCTATCGCCAACAAGCCATATTTTATAGTTGGCACTGCTCCTTCTATGGATGGTTATGCTTCGGCAACCTCATCTATGTCAATGGATGGATTAAAAATTTCTTTACCTAGTAAATGTGCCGACGTTATTATTGGAGACTTAAGTATCTTAAAAGATGCGCCGATGCGTATGCTTAAAGCTGGCATTGGAGATATGCTTGCTAAATATATAAGTATAGCCGAATGGAGAATTGCGCACGAAATAGTAGGTGAATATTATTGTGAAGCTATTGCAAGTTTAATA
This sequence comes from Christensenellaceae bacterium, assembly GCA_045639245.1. Lineage (GTDB taxonomy): Bacteria > Bacillota > Clostridia > Christensenellales > Borkfalkiaceae > UBA1259. The sequence continues at coordinate 68,513 of JAZUCS010000039.1, read as the reverse complement.
CGCAATGCAGTTGCTCGTTGTGTAGATAATGCAAACGGACTTTTAGCTCGTAATGAAGAAGCTGTTAAAGCTGTGTTTGAAGGGCTAATTATAGGTGGTATAGCGATGGCTTTAGCGGGCTGTTCTCGTCCTGCAAGTGGTATGGAACACTATTTTTCACACGTTTGGGATATGCGCGGACTTGAGTTTGGAAAAAATGTTGATTTGCACGGTTTACAATGTGCTGTTGGAACGTATGTTTCTGTGCAATTATACAGTGAAACGTTAAAAATAACTCCAAATAAGGAAAAGGCGGAAAGATATGCAAAAGAATTTAGTTATAAAAATTGGAGTGATAAGTTAAGGAGTTTTCTCGGAAAAGGCGCAGAGAAAATGATTGAAATTGAACGGAAAGAAGGTAAATATCAAGTCAACAAGCATACAAAACGCTTAAAAATTATATTAGATAAGTGGAATATTATTTGCGATATCGTTAGAGAAGAAATTCCGTCTTTAGTTGATGTAAGTAAACTTTTTGAAAAACTAGATTTACCTAAAAGGGCGAAAGATATCGGTAACGATACCGATCTTTTTACCACCTTTTGTGCTACCAAAGATATAAGAGATAAATATATACTTTCAAGACTTTTGTGGGATATTGGAGAAATAGAAGAATTTAAAAATTTCTTTAACAAATAAAATAAAAAATTTTAACGACTTAGAGAAATACTATTTTAGTTCAAAATACTTGCTAAGGGCGTTAAAATATAGTATAATAAAAAAAATAATAAAAAACGTTTGAGTGGAAATTAGTAGCGTTGCAAAGTTTTTTTCAGAGAGTTGCCGTTCGGTGCAAGGCAATAAGATTGCAATTGTGAATTACCTTCCACGAGTTGCTTCCTGAACTAGAGTAGGGAAAGCCGTTTGGGCGCGTTACAGCTCGAAGTGTTTTCACTCGTAAGGCTATTTTATAGCGAATAGAGGTGGTACCGCGAAATTGTCGCCCTCTTGCATTTATGCAAGAGGGCTTTATATTACATTACAGGAGAAATTAAATGCCTATAACAGATTTTTTAACTAAAAACGCTGCGTTTTTTCCTAAGGACGTTTGCTTAGTAGAAATTAATCCTAAATTAGAAGACGGTAAGCTTATGACTTGGCGTGAGTTTTCACTTATGCAATCAACTTCAACTCAGTCCTTTCGTAGGGAAATTACTTGGGAAGAATTTCATAAAAGTTCTAACCGCTTTGCTAATCTTTTGCTTTCAAGAGGCGTTAAAAAGGGGGAAAAGGTTGCTATTTTATTAATGAACTGTTTAGAATGGCTTCCTATATATTTCGGTATTTTAAAAGCGGGTGCAATTGCCGTACCACTAAACTTTAGATATACTAGTGACGAAATTGCATACTGTATTGATAAAGCAGATGCAGAGCATATTCTTTTTGGACCGGAATTCGTTGGTAGAATTGAAAGTATTTGTCATAAAATAAAAAAGATTAAAACTTGGTTATACGTTGGTGAAGGATGTCCGGTTTTTGCGGAAAGTTACGACAAACTTATAACTTTTTGTAGCTCAAAATTACCCGATGTGCAAGTTTCAGATGAAGATGACGGGGCAATATATTTTTCATCGGGTACTACGGGTTTTCCCAAAGCTATTTTACATTCGCATAAGAGTTTAATGCACGCTGCAATAGTGGAGCAAAACCATCACGGACAAAAAAAGGAAGATACCTTCTTATGTATTCCACCTCTTTATCATACAGGCGCAAAAATGCATTGGTTTGGTAGCTTGGTTGTTGGTTCAAAGGCCGTTTTGCTTAAAGGTACTGAACCTAAATGGATTATTAAAGCCGTTTCAGAAGAAAAATGTTCTATCGTTTGGCTTTTAGTTCCTTGGGCGCAAGATATTCTAGATGCTATTGATAGGGGGGAAATTGACCTTTCTCAATACGAGCTTTCACAATGGAGATTAATGCACGTTGGTGCACAACCTGTTCCACCTAGTTTAATTCGTCGTTGGCTTAAGATATTCCCTAACCATAAGTACGATACGAATTATGGATTGAGCGAATCAATTGGACCTGGATGTGTTCATTTGGGTATGGAAAACGTACATAAAGTTGGTGCTATAGGTAAAGCGGGATATGGTTGGCAAACTATGATTGTGGATGAAAACCGTAATCCAGTTGGCAAAAATGAAGTTGGAGAGCTTGCTGTTAAGGGCGACGGCGTTATGATTTGTTATTATAAGGATGAAGAAGCTACTAACGAGATATTAAAAGACGGCTGGCTATTTACTGGAGATATGGCTATGGAAGATGACGAAGGTTTTATATACCTTGTTGATAGAAAAAAGGACGTTATTATTTCGGGTGGTGAAAATATTTATCCCGTACAGATTGAAGATTTTATAAGAAAACATGAGGCAGTTAGTGACGTGGCTGTTATCGGCGTTCCAGATAAGAGATTGGGGGAAGCATCGTTAGCCATAGTTCAATTAAAGGAGGGCGAAAGTCTTACGGTGGAAGAACTCAACGAGCTTTGTCTTGAACTACCAAGATATAAAAGGCCTAAACAGATTGTTTTTGCAACTGTTCCGAGAAATCCAACAGGCAAGATTGAAAAGCCTAAACTTAGAAAGCAATACGGAAGCGACGCTCTTGTTGCTAATCAAAACGAATTATAATTTATGGAGAAACGTATGAAAAAACTTTTAATAGGAAATGCTGCTGTTGCAAGAGGAGCATATGAAGCGGGGGTAAGGGTTGTATCATCATACCCAGGCACTCCAAGTACTGAAATAACGGAAAGTATGGTGCAGTATGAAGATGTTTACGTTGAGTGGGCGCCAAATGAAAAGGTAGCTTGCGAAACGGCTATAGGTGCATCAATATCTGGTGCAAGAGCTTTGACTTGTATGAAGCACGTTGGATTAAACGTTATGGCTGACCCTGTGTTTACGGTTAGCTATATAGGTTCTAACGGTGGATTAGTATTATGTGTGGCAGATGATCCAGGCATGCACTCTTCTCAAAACGAACAGGATTCAAGACATTACGCAAGGGCTTCTAAAATACCTATGTTAGAACCATCTAATTCACAAGAATGTAAAGACTTTACCAAACTTGCTTTTGAGTTGAGCGAAAAATACGACGTGCCTGTTTTCGTTAGGTTATCAACTAGAGTTGCGCACTCTCAAGGGTTAGTGGAACTTTGCGATAGAGAAGAAATCGAGTTAAAGCCTTATGAAAAAAATATTGCTAAAAACGTTATGATGCCCGCTAACGCAATTCAAAGACACGTTTTTGTAGAAAAAAGAGAATTATTATTAAGAGAGTTTGCTGAAAATACTAAGATTAATAAGATTGAAAATAACGGTTCTAACATTGGAGTTATTACTTCTGGTGTAACTTATGAATACGCAAAAGATGCTTTAGGTGAAAAAGTAAATTATCTCAAGCTTGGTATGGTTTATCCATTACCTAAAAAGCTTATTAAAGATTTTACTAAAGGGTTAGACCAAGTTTACGTTATAGAAGAACTCGATGCATTTATTGAAGATTACGTTAAATCAATTGGTATAAAAGTTAAAGGTAAAGAGCTTTTTAGTCTTTTGGGAGAATATAGTCAAAATCTTATTAAAAAAGTCATTTTAGAGCAGATGGTGGAAACGTTAAACAGTGAAATAGCTATTCCAAAGCGTCCCCCAGTTATGTGTGCAGGGTGTCCGCATAGAGGAACGTTTTACGTTTTAAATAAACTTGGTGTTACTGTTTCGGGTGATATTGGTTGTTATACTTTAGGTGCAGTTGCGCCCCTTTCAAGTGTTGATACAACAATTTGTATGGGTGCTTCAGTAAGTGCTGCACACGGTATGGTTAAGGCAAGAGGTAAAGAGTTTTCTAAAAAGCTAGTTGCAGTTATTGGAGATTCAACATTTATTCATTCAGGAATAACCGGACTTATAAACATAGTTTACAATAAAGGCAATAACACCGTTATTATTTTAGATAACTCAATTACTGGTATGACAGGACATCAAGAAAATCCTACAACAGGTCTAACTATTAGAAATGAAAAAACTAAGCAGGTTGATTTGGTTGCTCTTTGTAAGGCCATTGGCGTTGATAGAGTCAGAGTGGAAGATCCGTTTGATATTAAAGGTTTTGAACTTGCTGTTAAAGAAGAGCTTTCTGCAGATGAGCCATCGGTAATTATTGCTCGCCGTCCTTGCGCGTTATTAAAAGGAGTAAATTACGGGAGCAAGTGTGCTGTAAACGAAGGTAAATGCAAGTCGTGTAAAATGTGTATGAAGTTAGGTTGTCCTGCAATTACTTTTAAGGATGGAAAGGCAAAAATAGACGCAACACAATGTAATGGATGTGGATTATGTGTTAATGTTTGTCCTTTTAAGGCAATAGAAAAGGAGGCGGAATAATGACTACTAATATTATGATTGTTGGTGTTGGCGGACAGGGGACCCTTCTTGCTAGTAGAATTTTAGGTGGCGTTGCCATTAAGTGTGGATACGACGTTAAAGTTTCAGAAGTACACGGGATGAGTCAGCGTGGTGGTAGTGTTGTAACGTACGTTAAGTACGGCAACAAGGTGAGTTCACCCATAATAGATTGTGGCGAAGCTGACATTATATTAGCATTTGAAAGACTAGAAGCTATTAGAGCACTTCCTTATCTTAAAAAGGAAGGAAAAATGATATTAAACGACAGAGCGATTGAGCCTATGCCCGTTATAACGGGGGCACAAGTTTATCCTGATGGGATAGTTGAGAAATTATCCGCTTTAGCTAACGTGACGGCTATTAATGCTCTTGATTTAAGTGTGCAAGCAGGTTCTCCAAAAGCAGTAAACGTGGTGCTTATCGGTGTACTTGCAAAAAGCATGAATATTGATAAAAATGTTTGGATTGAAGTTATTAAAGAAACCGTTCCACAAAAATTTTTAGAACTTAACCTTAAAGCATTTGAGATAGGATATAGTTGTAGAGGTTAAAAAATGAGTAAAAAGGTAAGAAGCGCAGTCATTTTAACCTACATAATACTATCAATTTCCGTTTTTATAACACTTCTTGCAGTTCCATCTTTTAGGGAAATATTTAAGAAGCTTTCTTCAGATAACCCTTACGTTATGGGATTTGTAAAGTTTGCCCTATTGGCGACGGCGGGGGAATTAATTGCTTCAGCAATAATTAATGGCCAATTTATAAGTCCTGTTAAAATCTTTTGGCGTTTTATAATTTGGGGATTTATAGGTGTATGGATAACTTTCATGATGAAAGTTTTTTCCACGGCTGTAGCTTTTCTTATGGCAAACGGCGGATTGCTAGGTGGAGAAAGCAAGTTTTTAAAGGCTTTTTATACTAGCGTTATAATGAACACTACCTTCGGCCCAACGTTTATGGCGATACATAAATGTACGGATAAAATGCTTGAACTTAAGTCGAAAGGCGAAAAAGCGGGGCTTACTTCAATAGTAAAAAATATTGATTGGTGTGGATTTTTTAATTTTACGTTGCTCAAAACTGTTCCATTATTTTGGATACCGGCGCATACCGTGACTTTTTTATTGCCTTCAGAATATCAGGTGATGATGGCGGCGGGCTTATCCGTTGCTCTCGGTATAATTTTAAGTTTAGGAAATAGAAAGAAAAAAAATAAAGAAGGTGAATAATATGGCATTCAGAGATAAAAATATTGAAACTATGCCTAGAGAGGAACTTGAAAAACTTCAAAGCGAAAGGTTGGTTTGGCAAGTAAAAAGAATGTATGAAAGGGTAGAATGCTTTAAAAACCGCATGGATGAAAAGGGTTTAAAACCAGAAGATGTTAAAGGAATTGAAGATTTACATAAACTTCCCTTTGCATATAAAAAAGATTTAAGAGATTATTATCCTTATGGTTTATTTGCAGAACCTTTATCAAATATTAAAAGAGTACATGCTTCAAGTGGTACTACAGGAAAAAGAATAGTTGTAGGATACACGGATAATGATTTAGAAATGTGGTCCGAGTGCGTTGCAAGAATGTTGCAAGGAATAGGTATTACTAAAGACGATATTTTCCAAGTCGCTTTTGGGTACGGATTCTTTACTGGTGGATTTGGGCTTCATGCAGGTATAGAAAAAATTGGAGCAACGGTTATTCCTATATCATCAGGCAATACGGCACTTCAAATTCAAACGATGATTGATTTTAAGGCGACAGCAATTTGTTGTACTCCTTCATACGCTATGTATTTAGCTGAAGAAATAGAGAAAATGGGAGTAAAAGATCAACTTTCTTTAAGAGTAGGTGTTTTTGGCGCTGAGCCTTGGAGCGAATCGATGAGAAAGGAAATTGAAAATAAGCTCGGAATAAGGGCTTATGATATTTATGGACTATCTGAAATTTTAGGACCAGGAGTTTCGTGCGAATGTGAGTATCAATGCGGAATGCACGTTTGGGAAGATAATTTTATAGTCGAAATTATAGATCCCGTTACTCTTGAAGTTTTGCCTGTGGGTAGTACAGGTGAATTGGTGTTTACAACCATAACAAAAGAAGGATTCCCTGTAATTAGATATAGAACGAGAGATATTTGTTCTTTAATTTATGAAAAATGCAAATGCGGTAGAACGCATGTGAGAATGAATAAGCCTAGTGGTAGAAGTGACGATATGCTTATAATTCGTGGTGTAAACGTGTTCCCATCACAAATAGAAGAAGTATTGCTTAATATTCACAATAATAATATTACTCCAAATTATTTGATAAGAATTGATAGAGTAAATAACAACGATACTTTTGATTTAGACGTAGAGATGAGTGAACAACTTTTTGCCGACGATTTAAAAAGTATTGCTATTATTGAGAAGGAAATTTCCGAAAAATTACGTTCCGCATTAGGGCTTGGCGTTAAGGTTCACCTAGTAAACCCCAAGAGTATAGCTAGAAGTGAAGGAAAAGCAAAACGTGTAATTGATATGCGTAAATTGTAAGGAGAAAAAGTATGATAGTAGAACAAATTTCTGTTTTTATTGAAAATAAAGAAGGTAGGCTTTCTGAAATAGCCGACGTGCTTGCTCAAAACAATATTGATATTTCCGCATTGTCGCTTGCGGACACCGAAGAATACGGTGTTTTGCGTATGATAGTAAGTGATCCACATAAGGCAAAGGAAGTACTTCTAAAACACGGTGTAATTGGTAAAGTTACAGACGTTTTGGCTGTTGCTATTGAAGATACACCTGGTGGTTTTTCTAAAGCCTTAAAACAAATTACGGATAATGGAATTTCCGTTAAATATATGTACGCTTGTATTTCACACGAAATTGGAAAGGCAATTATGATTCTTAGTGTTGATGAACTTGAAAAGGCAAACAAAATCGTTGCGAAAAATGAAGTTGGTGTTGCAAGTCCTTCTGCGATTTATCGTATAAAAGATAAACTTGGCAGTTAAAAAACTTTTTTTTATTAAGCTTTACGTTGTAAAAAATACTTTGTTAAAATTTTTGTTTTTTCAAGCTTTTTGTGTATAAAAAAGTTGACAAGTAAATGCACATTATGTTAAATTTTTAGCGTTGTGGAAATTTTTATGATTAAGATTTTCGCAACGCTAATTTTTTAAAAAATTGAAAGTTGTTTCGGAGAAAAAATGGAAATTATACAGATCGTTTACGACAATGTATTAAGCATATTAATGTTAGTTTTACTCATAATAACGGGAGTTTTTTTAACGATAAAAACTAAATTCTTTCAATTTAGAAAGTTTGGTTATACAATGAAAAACACCGTTGGCAGTTTGTTTGATTCTAGCCAACATGTAAAAGATAGAAAGTCTGTAAGTCCATTTCAAGCGGTAACTACTGCGCTCGCAGGAACAATTGGTACTGGTAGTATTGCCGGTGTCGCAACAGCGTTGGTAGCAGGTGGTCCCGGTGCTATTTTTTGGATGTGGATCAGTGCACTTTTTGGTATGATTACTAAATATTCCGAAATCGTACTTTCATTAAAGTATCGTGAAACTACTAAATACGGATCGTTTATTGGTGGTCCAATGTATTACATTAAAAACGGCTTAAATATAAAGTGGCTTGCTTTAGTTTTTGCTATATTTGCAATGATTGCTTGTATTGGTACGGGTAATGCAACACAGTCTAACGCAATTTCAGGTGTTTTGGAAAATTCTCTTTCCATTTCTCCTTATGTTACTGGTGGTGTGTTAACCGTAGTAGTTGCACTAGTTATTTTGGGTGGAGTAAAACGTATTGCCGCAATTAATGAAAAACTTGTGCCTTTTATGGCGATTTTCTTTATACTAATTTCCATTATTGCTTTAGGGTGTAACATTACAAACGTACCGTCGGCATTAGGCCTTATTTTTACAGAGGCTTTTAACTTTAAGTCGGTGTTTGGTGGAGTTGCCGGTTTTGGAATTTTCTCAGCTATGCGCTATGGTGTTGGTAGAGGTGTGTTTACTAACGAAGCAGGTTTAGGTAGTGCGCCTATCGCACATGCGGCGTCTAGTGAAACTAACCCTGTTAAGCAAGGGCTTTGGGGAGTGTTTGAAGTATTTATAACCACTATCGTTATATGTACGATGACGGCGCTTGTGATTTTAAGTTCAGACGTGTATATGTTAGGTTTTGCTAACAAGGATTTTGCACTAAACGGTGCGGCATTAAGTAGCGGTGCGTTTAATGAAGCAATTCCTTACGTTGGAAGCATTGGTGTTTCATTAGCAACCATATTCTTTTCATTGTCAACCATTTTAGGATGGGCGTATTATGGGGAAATTTGTGTTGGATACGTGTTTAGTAAAAAAAGGGAATTCGCCATTGCAATTTATAGATTTGTTTACGTTGCGTTTACCTTTGTCGGTGCGGTTGCAAGTCTTGACGTAGTGTGGCTTGTTGCAGATATATTCAACGTTTTAATGGCGTTGCCTAATCTTATAGCGTTAATTTCGCTTTCAAAAGTTGTCGTTAATTTGACAAAGGAACATTTTAATAAAAAACAAGAATCAAACCAAAAATAGTTATAAAAAAGCATCGATTTAGATGCTTTTTTTGATAAAATTCTAATATTGCTTTTAAAATTTTGGTGTGATATAATACTAATAACCCAATATGCATAAAAAGGAGAAAAGATGAAAGATTTTATTTATTATGCGCCAACAAAGGTTTATTTTGGAAAGAATAGTGAAAAGGAAGTTGGAAAGATTATTTCCGATTTAGGATATAAAAAAATAATGATGCAATACGGTAAAGGTAGTATTAAGAAAAATGGTATTTACGATATCGTTATGAGTTCGCTTAGGTCATACAATATAGAAGTGATAGAGTGTGAAGGCGTTGAGCCGAACCCCAAGCTTGAATTTGTAAAAAAAGCAGGTGAAATTGCAAGGCAAGAACAAGTAGAAATGCTTCTTGCCGTTGGTGGTGGTAGTGTTATCGATTCTTGTAAAATGACGGCGCTTTCAGCTGTAAACGACGTTGACGTTTGGGAGTTTTCAATGGGTAGGAGTAAGCCCAAAAGTGCGCTTCCCGTAGGTTGTATTTTAACTATTGCGGCGGCAGGTAGTGAGATGAGTGAGTCTGCCGTTATAACTAATCAAGAATTAAACATGAAAAAGGGCTGTACGGGAGATTTTAATAGGTGCAAATTTGCTATTATTAACCCCGAACTTATGTATACGGTAAGCTCCTATCAAACGGCGTGTGGAGTGGTTGATATTATGGCGCATACTATGGAGCGTTATTTTTCCATTGCAGAGCCAACTGACTTAACCGATCGCATTGCTGAGAGTTTGTTAAAATCTGTTATAAGGGCAGGAAAAATTCTCAAAGAAAATCCTTGCGATTATAATGCAAGAGCAGATATGGCGTGGGCTTCTTCATTATCGCATAATAACCTTACTGGTTGTGGAAGGGAAAATTATTTGTGCGTACACCAATTAGAGCACGCTTTGAGCGGAGAATTTGACCACGTTGCGCACGGAGCGGGGTTGGCAGTTCTTTTTCCTGCTTGGGCAAAATGGATTTACAAGCACAACACTTATAGATTTGCGCAATTTGCACGCCGTGTTTGGGACGTTAAAGAGGAAAATGACGATAAGGCAAGCATACTCGGTATAGAAAAAATGAGTCAATATTTTGCTTCGCTCGATATGCCTGTTAAATTAAGAGAGTTTGATATTCCCTTTGAAAGCATTGATAAATTGGTTAAACTTTGTACATTTAACTACACGAGAACTATTAAAAGCTATGTTTCGTTAGGGGAAAAGGAAATTAAAGAAATTTTTGAAATTTGTTATTAAAAGGATTTAAAATGGATAATTTTGGTAAGGCTTTTGATTTGACAGTGGATGTTTTGAGCGAAAAAGTTAATTATTTTTATGTTTTCCCTTTTTTCTTCTTAAAAGTATTGAGAGAAATAGATATAGAGGTTTATTTAGATTTTCTTAATGATAAGGCAGATTTAAAACGTAGTGATGCTTGTTATGAAAAAAGAATAAATAAAGCTATTGAAGTTTACGTTGAAAAATTAGATTTATTAGAGGAAAAAAGTAAAATAATAGCTAACTGGGTAGATGCACAAGACCCGTTAGCTTATTTTCAGCAGTTAATGAGCCAAAAGACTTTATCTAAGTTTGTTGAATTAAAAAAGGAACTATTACTTGCTTTAGACGAACAAATTAAAGAGGGTAAGATAACTGTTCCAGAAGCGCTAAGTAAAACAGAAATTCCATTTTAATTAAAGTAAAAACCCACCAAATACGGTGGGTTTTGCGTTTATATTATGGTTATTTCCATTCCTTTTCAAAATCTTTAATAGCAGAAAGATAAGACTTTTTGTCAATAGGGAAAGCCAACCCGTGTCCCGCATTATCAATCAAAAGGAGGCTTTTTTTACTAGCAGTGTTTTCATAAAGAGTTAAGCTCATTTCTGCAGGCACAAAAGCATCTGTTTTGCCGTGAATATAAATTATAGGTAGTTTAGATTGTTTTACACATTCAAGTGGCGAACAGTTTTCTATGTCAAATCTACCGAAAAGCTTTGCTCCTAATTTTATTAACGGATAAAATATTTTGACAGGTAATTTTAAATCTTTTATTACCTTTTTAATTATTTCCTTAGGAGAAGTAAATCCACAATCTGCAAGAATGCATTTAACAGAAGATGGAAGCTGTTGATTACAACACATTAACACCGTTGCCGCGCCCATTGACACACCCGAAATAATGATGGGAACTTCATTATTAAACTTTTCAGCAACAAATTCAGCCCATTTAATACAATCGTATCTTTCTTTAATACCAAATGTTATAAAACGTCCCTCACTTGCTCCGCATGCTCTTTGGTCTACTATTAAAACGTTTCGTTCTAATAAAAAACAACGTTCTATTCCTGCGCTTAAATCTCTTTCGCCATTGCCACGATAACCGTGAAAAAGAATTTCTATTGGTGCGCCTTTCTTGTATTCATAATATTTTCCCCGCAGTTTTAGCCCATCGAAAGAAGTAATTTCCAATTTCTCGCTCTTTAGAGAGCGTGCCGATTTTATCCACGCTATTAGTTGTGGGTAGAGGGGTTTATATATTTTACCTCTAGGTAATGGGTATTTTCCATCCTTGCATTTTTTACGAGGTTTAGAGTAGAAAGCGATTACGAAACATATAAACGTTGCACAAAAGAAAAGTAATATTAAAGCGATTACACTAATTAATATCCAAAACCAAATCATAAAAAAAGTATAAAATAATTTACAACTTTTGTCAAGGTAAAACCCATTAAGCAAAATTTTTAGTAAGAGATAATATTTATGTAAAAAGTTATTAAAATCAAGAAAAAGTTATTGTAAATTTTATAATGTATGCTAAAATATAAATATAATGAAATTTTGGAGTGTGTATGGAAAAAATAATCGAAAAATCAATATTCAATGAGCCTACTTTCGACGTTCATTTTCATTGTGGTAGACCGCACGACGTTGATGAAACGGTGAATATTATAAACAAGGAAATGGATCTTATAGGTTTGGAGAAAATTCTTCTTTTAAGTATAGGATTCCATGGTTTTGAAAGGCTAGATTATGATCAAAATTTAAAGTGTGCCACGTTAAAAAAGATTTTTAACGGCAAAGTTTATGCTTCTGCATGCATAAATCATACTCCTGGTATGAGTGAAGAGGATGCTTCAAACGATTATGCAAGACAGGCAGAAGAGTATATCGAGGCAGGCTTTGACGGAATGAAATTTTTAGAGGGGCACCCTTCGCAGAGAAAGTTTTTTGGACCTCTCGCAGGCAAAAGGTGGGAAAAAATGTTTGCCGTGCTCGAGGAAAACGGTGTACCACTCACAATTCATAATGCAGATCCAAGAAGCGGTTGGGATATAAACAAGGCCTCTCCATACGCGTTAAAACATGGAAGATTTTACGGGGATGGGAGTTATCCTTCTTTTGATGAGTGTCGTGACGACATATTGGATTTAATGAAAAAATTTCCAAAGTTAAAACTATGTCTTGCACACGGAGGGTTTCTAAATAACGAAGTTGATAGACCAATGTTTGAAAAATTTATGGATTTTGAAAATACCAAGATTGACGTTTCTGCAACGGGAGCTACGTATAATTGGAGCCAATCGCCCGACTACTTTATTCCCTTTATTGAAAAGTACCAAGATAAAATATTATATGGAAGTGATACTCATAATTCCGCTCCATATGATTATGATGATTGGGAATGGGATATTCAGTTTAGACCTAAAGTGCCAAGAAACGTTCTTTTAACGGATGGTAAGAATTTTGATCTTGCAGGTAAAAATTATAACGGCTTAAATATAGACAAAAAAATCTGCCGAAAGATTTTTTATGATAATGCGATAAAAGAGTTCGGTGAAAAGCCAAGAGAAGTTAACCTTTCTTGGGCAGAAAAGGAGATGAATAAACTTCAAAAGCTTTATAAAGATCATGAGTTCAAATCGCGTGATCTTGCTCTAATGAAAAAACATTTATTCTAAATGTAATAAAATTGACAAAATAAATAAAAGCGGGTATAATTAAAAAGTACTCGCTTATATATTATTTTTTGCAAGTGGGATAAGGAGAAATATGGCAAAAGAGCTTCACGAATTAGTAAAAAAAGGCAATTTCATATGTGATATGGACGGCGTGATTTATCACGGAAATAAATTAATTCCACATGTTAAAGAATTTGTTGAATGGCTTGAAGATTCTGGTAAAAATTATTTATTTTTAACAAATTCGTCAGAACGTTCTCCACGTGAACTTGCAGAAAAGCTTAAAAGATTGGGGTTAAACGTTAGTGAAGAGCATTTTTATACTTCGGCATTAGCAACAGCCTCCTTTCTTCAAACACAGTGTCCCAATGGTTCGGTGTACGTTATTGGCGAGCCTGGTCTTGTAAACGCTCTTTATGAAGCAGGCTTTTCTATGAACGACGTTAATCCAGATTACGTTGTGTTTGGTGAAACAAGGTCGTTAAGTTATGAAAAAATTGAAAAAGCTGTGAATCTTATATTTAAGGGAGCAAAACTAATTGGTACAAACCCCGATATCACATCTCCAGGTGAATTTGGTATAATTCCTGCATGTAAGTCGCTTATAGCGCCCATTGAATTAACCACAGGAAAGAATGCTTATTTTGTAGGTAAACCTAACCCACTTATGATGCGTCATGCACTTAAAAAACTTGATTGTAGTAGAAAAGATGCAGTTATGATAGGTGATAGGATGGATACCGATATATTATCCGGATTAGAAAGTGAACTTGATACGGCGCTTGTGCTTACAGGCGTTACTTCTAGAGAAGATTTAGAGAAATTTACTTACCGACCGAAATATGTATTAAGAGACGTTGGAGAAATTATAGGATTATAGGAGAAATGTTATGATTAAAATTTTGTCAATTGGTAACAGTTTTTCACAAGATGCTCAAAGATATTTAAATGCAATTGCAAAAAAAGAAGGGGTTGAAGTTAAAAACGTTAACTTGTATATTGGTGGTTGTACGTTAAGAACCCACTATATTAATATGCTTAATGATAAAAAGGCATACTCTTTCGCTTTCAAGGGGGAAGAAACGGGGCTTAAGGTTTCTATTTCTGAAGCGCTTTCATCAGATGATTGGGATATAGTAACTCTTCAACAAGCAAGCCACTTAAGCGGGTTTGAAAATTCCTATTATCCCTATCTAACAGAAATTAATGATTACGTTAAGAAATTCTGTCCCCATGCAAAAATCTATATACATCAAACATGGGTATATTCCGATCTCGAAGCAATAAAAAAGAGAGGATATGAATCTCCCGAACATATGTACGATAGCCTTGTTAAATGTTATAAAAAAGCAGTTAAAACAATTAAGGCGGATGGTATTATTCCGAGTGGAGAAGTTATGTGGAAGGCTTCGCAGAAAGGTGTTGAAAAAGTTCATCGCGATGGTTCGCACGCTGCCTTAGGTATAGGAAGATACATGCTTGCGCTTACTTGGTTTAAGATTTTATGTGGTGGGGACGTTACAAATAATAGTTTTGACAATTTTGATGCCCCTGTTAGTGATGAAGAAAGAAAAATAGCTATAGAAACGGTTAACGAAGTAACTAAACAGTATTAATCACATTTATTTTTTTAGGAGAATACAATGGATTTTGCGACATTTGTTAATACAGGAGATAAAAAAATTCCTGCCATAGTAACCGTGGGCAATAGAAGTACACCCGTTTGGAGTCAAAGCGAGTGGACGGAAGGAGAAAAGTATAAAGTAATAAACGGAAGTGGTTGTGGGCACTGCTGTGTTGCTATGGCGTTAAGGCTTATGGGCGTTAGCGACGTTGATCCTCATAATGAATACCTTCATTGTATTGAGATTTGGGGTACACCTAAAAAAACGGGAGATGAAAAAACAAATCAATATTCATTTATATCCGTTTCAGGAGTGGAAAAATCTATTAAAAGTTATGGAGTTCCGGCACAGGCATACGGTGTGGAAAAAAACGGGGTGGAAAAAGCCGTTGACCATATGGTTGAATCGTTAAAACATGGAAAGCTTGTAGTTTTTGATAGTGTTCCGACGGAAGAATTTCCCGATAATCCCTTTTCCACGGGGGCACACTACGTACTTTTATGTGGAATAACTAAAGAAGGTAAAATATTAGTTGCAAATAGTGGTTCTAAAGGGAAACCCGATTTTCCAGGAATTCATTTAGTAGATAAAGAGGTTTTAGTTAAAGCTCAAATTGATGATTGCAGGGTGGGAGATTTAACTTGGGGACAATTAATTCCTGCTAGAGAAAAGGCAGGATACGTAATCGTTGGATAAAAAGGAGTGTATAATGGATATAGCGACTTTTAGAATAGTAGAAGGTGATTTCATACCTGCTTACGTAAGTATTAGGGGTAGAGAAACGCCTGTATGGATACAGCAAAGAACTCCTGAAGCTAAGTTTTCCACGGCGATTAAACAAAGTGGTTGTGGACACAGTTGCACCGCCATGGCGTTAAGGCTTTTAGGTGTTGAAGATATTACTCCTTATAAGGAATTTCTACGTTGTAGAGAACTTTGGGGAGCTCCGAAAAATCCAGATGAAAACGGGGATAGACAATACAATTTTATTACTCCAAGCGGTATAACGAAAATTCTTAAAAGTTATAACGTAGAATCTAAAAATTATTCTGTGCCAAAGGGTAAAAGAAAAGAGTGCGCAGAACATATTAAACAAGCTTTAATGGATAAAAAGCTAGTTATTATTGCGTCGCACCCTTGCGAGGATTTTCCCGAAAATCCTTTTTCTAAGGGTGATCATTACGTGTTACTCGTAGGGTTCAATAAAGAAGGGAAAATTTTAGTTGCTAATAGTTCGCTTAATGGGATAACGCCAATACTTGGTGTACACGAGGGCTTGGACTTAGATATTATAGAAAGAGCGCTTTGGGATGGTGGAGATAGCATAGATGGAACGTGGGGATATCTAAAATATCTTGATAAGCTTACGGGCTATATTATTGTTGGATAAAAGGGAAAATAATTATAATGATTTGTGAAAATATATTGAAGGCAATAGGAAACACACCTGTTATTAGGCTTAACCGAATGACTGATGAAGATAGTGCCGAAATTTTGGTTAAGTTTGAGGGACTCAACGTAGGTGGTTCTATAAAAACGAGAACGGCACTTAATATGATTGAAGATGCAGAGGCAAAAGGGCTTCTTCATAAAGACTCAATAATCGTTGAGCCAACTAGTGGAAATCAAGGTATTGGTCTTGCGCTTGTTGGTGCGGTTAAGGGATACAAAGTAAAAATTATAATGCCTGATTCAGTTAGTGAAGAAAGGAGACTTTTAGTTGAACATTATGGGGCAGAAGTTATTCTCGTTCATGACGACGGTAACATTGGGAAATGCATTGAAGAATGTTTAAACCTTGCCCTTAAAATGAAAAAGGAAGATAAAAACGTTTTTGTTCCGCAACAATTTGAAAATCCTGCTAACCCGGAGATTCAAAGGCTTGCTACGGGAAAGGAAATTTTAGAACAGGTAAATAAACCCATACACGGTTTTTGCTCCGGTATAGGTACTGGAGGAACTATTACTGGCATTGGCGAAACCTTAAGGGCTAAAAATCCAGATATGGTTATTTGGGCTGTTGAGCCGGAGAATGCCGCAATTTTATCAGGTGGTTCAATAGGAACTCACGTTCAAATGGGTATTGGAGATGGACTTATTCCAGCGATTCTAAATACTGAAATTTATGATGGCGTTTGTATCGTTAAAGATGAGGAAGCAATTAAAACGTCTAAGGATTTGGCACTAAAAGAGGGTATTTTATGTGGAATAAGTAGTGGAACTAACGTGGCGGCGGCAATTAAACTTGCAAAAATGCTTGGTAAAGGCAAAACTGTTGTAACAGTGCTTCCAGATACGGCGGAAAGATATTTTTCCACACCATTATTTAAATGAATTTAAAATTCAGCACCGATTTTTCGGTGCTTTTCTTTTTTGCGGTTTACTTTTACCTTTTTGGGAAATAATAGTCAAAAAAGGAGAAAATATATGCAAAAAGTTAACCCATTTTTAGAAAAAACAAAATCCATTGAAAAAAGCTATGAAAGTTGGAAAAAACTAGCTGTCAAGCCATACGATTCAAAAACGACTTCACCTTTCACAAAGGTGCGTATTATCTTAATGAACGGCACAGAGTTTGAGGCCAACTGGTATTCGCATCAATTTTCTAGGCATTGTCCCGACAATGATTTAAGAAGAGAACTTGCCTTAATAAGAAGAAGGGAACAACAGCAACAGAAAAAGATTGCTTCATTAAAGCCCATTTCTGAAACAGTGCTTCAACATACTATGGGCTATGAGCAACTTGCAGTAGAACTAACTGCGATTCTTGCTAAACACGTTAAGGATTCGGAGGTTAAAAAGGCACTTGATTTTGCTCTACTAGAAGATTTCGACCACGTTTTCCGTTTCGCTAATCTTTTAGAAATGGATGAAGGTATCAAGGCTGAAACGCTTCTTGGATACTATACGGAAATTATGCCTGGTAGACCAACTATTGCAGAGCATCGTTATCCTACTGATGAAATTAAAAGGTATATTAATTCTGACAAAGCCGATTTATTTACAAAACTTACTACTCATATTATTACCGCGGCAGAACAACAAACTATGAATTTTTATATGAATCAAGCAAATTTTTATCCTAACGATTTAGGTAGAAGATTATTTGCAGAAATTGCAATGATTGAAGAACAGCATGTTACTCAGTATGGCAGTTTATTAGACACTACAACTTCATGGCTTGAATGTTTGGTTATGCATGAATATACGGAATCTTATCTTTATTATTCTTGTGCGCTCGACGAAAGCGACGAAAGAATAAAATCTATTTGGGAACAGTTTTATTTGGAAGAATGCGCCCATCTTCAAAAAAGTGCAAAACTTTTACAAAAATACGAGAATAGAACTTGGGAAGACATGTTTAAGGGTGATGCAAATTTCCCTGAACCCTTGGTTTTTGGTGAAAATAAAGAATATGTTAGAAAGGTTATTAAAGACAGCGCAGATTATACTGCAGCGTTAGAAGGCTACGTTAAACTTAGTAAGCTGGATAAAAATGCCCCGTTCTTTAATTATAATGGCAAAATTAACACACCTGAAAGCGCAACCGCTAGCCACGAGGTAATCGACAAACATATAAAATGCTGTGGGCAAGATTATCGTTACGAAGAAAAGGCAAACCCCATTCCTGCATTAAGAGATAGAAAGTCTGACAACGTTACCTTTGGTAGAGAGTAGGAAAATTTAAGTAAAAGAAAACCCCGATTTTTTCGGGGTTTTACGTTAATCTTTTTTTCTTGGGATAATCGTTAAAACGTAGATATAGCACGAATGTCCTAGTGCGTGTATTAACGCAACTAGAATGTTGTAGAATTTTTTAACGAACAACAACCTTATGCCTAGTGTCGTTCCAGCTATTAGGAAAACTATTAAAAAGATTATTGTATAAACGTTGAATTTTTTATAAAAACTTAAAGTGTAGGAAACGGATGTCAACAAAAGAAAAATTGCGCATAAAACGTAGGGGAGATCGGCTCTTATTCCTAAAAAACAAACGTAATGCAGAACTATACTTGCAACAAGAAATAAAACGCTTAATATTAAAGGAAAAATTCGTCTTTTTCTGTCGGAGAAAACTGCCAATAAAAAAGATATAGAGGGGTAAACGATAATAAAAGCGATATAGACCGAATCTGGTTCAGGCATGTAAACCCCGTGCATTAAAAATAACGGTAGGTATGCGAAAAATAAGATGTGAAAAAGACATTTAATTGTGTTTTTTTCTAAAAATCTAGTATAAGAAAATTTTTCTAAATTTGCTTTTCTTGGCGTATTGTTTTCATCTATGGGTTTTCCTTGCCAGGCATAACCGTACGTTATATATGTTTTATCTTGCTTATGCTTAAATAAAAAGAAAAGTGCAAGTAAGTTTATTATTTCAATAGAAGTTTTAAGTGCATGCATAGAAAGCAACATTAATGCTAAGGAGAGGTAATAAATCGCTTTATGATTAAATATTTTTGGGCAAAAGTCGGGGCTTTCATCTTTAAACATTAAGTCAAAAAAGACGTAGATAGGGAAATATGTTACAATAGAAATAAAACTAAAGGTTGAAATAAGTTTTTCGTTTTGTGTTGATAAAGCCGTTATCACTGCAGAAAGTGGCACTACTACTAGGTGTATACCTGCTAAAATATAAAAAACAACTTTAATCCAAATTTTATCTGTTTGTTTTTTGGCATAAAATAACGAAATAAAACAAGTAATATATGATGCCAGATATGCTAATGCAACAAAAAAGAGAATTATATTGAAAAACGGTGATAATCTTCTTGGAATGGAAAACAGAAGATGTACTACCCAAAATATTATTGTAAAAATTAATGATTTGCTAAAAACATCAGTGGCTTTTGAAACACGTTCAATTTTTATTATTTTATTTCTGGGTGTGTTAGAAAATAACCCAACTTTTTCCTGCGTGTTGGGTGTGGGGGTAGCCATTACGCTTTTTTGTACTCCACAAAGCTCATCCATAGAAACGTTAAAGATAGCACAAAGTTTAGTAATCGAATCTATATCTGGGGAAGAAACACCCCTTTCCCAACTTGAGATGGTTTGGTAGGTAAAATTGAGCTTGTTTGCAAGGTCAACTTGCGTCATATTGTATTGTTTGCGGAGTTTTGTTATGTTGTCACCAAGATTGTGTTTCATGCTTTCATTTTAAGTATTTGGTATATTTTTGTCAAGATTTATTTATAAATTAGCAACTCAAAGAAAAATTGATATAAAAATTATTTTGTAAAAAACATTTAAAACACTTGTTCTTCCACTGTTTTGATGCTAAAATAATAAAAAAGTTTTGGAGAAAGAAATGATTAGAGTAGCTTTCGTTTGCCACGGTAACATTTGCCGTAGTCCTTTAGCGGAATTTTTATTTAAGGATAAAATAGAAAAGCTTAAAATTGCTGATGAATTTTACGTTGAATCTTTCGGTACGAGTGGGGAAGAGCTTTATAATCCTGTTTACCCACCAGTGAAAAGTATTTTAACGAGAAAGGGTATTTCTTGTGCGGGGAAACGTGCTCAAAAATTAATTGCGAAAGATTATGATAATTTCGACTACTTTTTTTGTATGGAAGAGATGAATAAGCGAAACGCGTTAAGAATTTTCGGCGGAGATAAAGATGGCAAAGTTTTTAAACTTTTAGACTTTACTAAAAACGGAGGAGATGTTGCCGATCCTTATTATTACGGAGGTTTCGAAAAAGTTGAGGAAGATATTGATAGGGGTGTAGATTCTTTAATAAAATTTTTTAGGGAAAAGTTGTTGTAAATGTATACATTTTTTGTCGTGGATTATTTTCATTTATTTGTGTGCTAAACGTGTAGAAATCAAATTTAATTATCAAAAGTAAAGTAGTTTATACTTTTAAGTTTAAGTATAAGGGGAGAAAAAATTTAACAAAAAAAGAACTTAGGTTTGTACCAAAGTTCTTTTTTGCTATATCTTTTCAAAACTGCAATAATAAAAAAGCATCAGTAATTTTAAAAATTCACAAGTCTGATATGATTAATCGGAAGATCTTATTATAAAGCACTTATTCTAAAAAGAAGCGTATATTATTGAAACTATTATGGTTATTGTGTTTTTTAAGATATGAAAAAATTTCCTAAAAAATAAAACTAGTTTGCTGTTTAATTAACAAATATCATTAAGCATTAAAATAATATTGCGCTCTGCGTACGCTTCTGAAAAAGTTTTTATGTCGCAACCGCTGTCTAGCGCGTATTCTATAATGCTTGAAAGGGCCTCTTCAGGTGTTTGTGTATCGTCGTATTTTTCGCCCCATTGTGCAGCATGCGAAGTAATAATCAACCATCCGTTATTTTGAACACATTTGTCTATTTCTATTTTAAGTTTTTCAAGCGTAAAGTTAGGGTATTGTGAAGCGGTGTTGCCGAAGCTACAACGAGGAATTGCATACCTGTCTACAGACATATTGTTTCCGTCTAATCCATTGCTTCCGATAAAAGTATTATTATAAGTAGACAAGAGGCATTTTGCTCCATGTCGTTTACACATAGCTGCAATTTCTTCATCCATTACACCATAAGGAGAAACCCAATAATCATAGTCAATAAATCCAATTTCTCGCATTGTTCGAATGCCCTTACAATAGTCCCTTTCTGCTTTTTCTATGTCTCTATTGTTTCCTGTCATATAGAAAGTGTCTTGCCATTTGGCATGAAAAAGCATCCCAAAACCCTCTTCTTCATAACTCAGCAAAGTGTTTTTGAGTTTACTGTTTGAATCAAGTACCCAGTCGCCTTTTTGATCCCTTATAAATGTACCGTCATCTTGAAGTGCATGGGTGAGATAGTCTGTTACAACAGCGTAGCATCCTCTTAACCCTTTTAACGGTGCGCCAAATTCTTCATATGGAGAAGCAGACGAGCCTTTTTCAAGTTGAATTTTTCCTTCCGAACCCTCCATTCTTACAGTGCTTGTTGTAAATCTTAAATAAGCTGTATTATCGGGAGTTGTAAAAGATGTAGGGTTTTTAATGTCAGATATGAATATTTTATTACTATTGTAGAATGCCATTCTAGTGAGCATCCAGCTAGGCACTATTATTCCATTTCTTGAAAATGTATATGTAGTGTTTGCATCTACAGAAATATATTCTGAAATAGAATAACTATCATCCACTACTCCTATACCATTATTACTAAGTCTATAACCATCTGTATTTGCTGACATATTGTAAAGGTTTTTATTTTTGCAAAAATTAACAAAAACATCGTGATAGCGTTTAACTGCGTTATAACTAGTTGTATCATCATCTATGAAAGTTATTGTAGGAGACAACCCGTTTATCTTCGAATATGGAGATTCGACTTGATTACCCGATGCTGACAACCACGCATCCACCATTTGATTATTTGACTCTAATTTATAGCCCTCTTCAATGTCTTTAATTCTTTCTTCGTGGTCTTCGGCTTGTTCTTCTAGGTTGCAAATTTTTTCATCATGTTTTTTCAAAATTTCTGTGTCGCTACTTGCTGAAGTATCGAAACATGACGTAAAAAACAATGTTGTAGGCATCAACATAAAAATAATCATTAATGCCGATAAAAGTCTCTTCATAGTAGTTGGGTACTCCTTAAAATAAAAAATGCGCCTACCGAAGTAAACGCATAAAAAACGCAAACTCCGTTAGTCGCCAAACCAATATTATGTGAAAAGGTGTATATACGCCTACATAATTAGAATTTGCATTTTTATCAAATTCGATGTAAGCGTAAAATAGTATACCTTTCTCTTATAATAGAAAAATACACCTAGATTTCACATATAAAATTGATTTGGCGATATTAGTATATCATGTAATAACATAAAATGCAAGCATAATATTATTCTTACAATATAATCGACAAAAAGAGCTAAAATAAATAATTTATCGAGTATAAGGCAATGTTTTCATTTATAAAATTAGATATCAAAAACGATTTTCTTGTATAGTGGTTGTAAATTGTTTGATGCTTTGTCTAAAATAATTAATCTAATTTCTTATTGGAAAGAGCTTTTAG
Source organism: Christensenellaceae bacterium (assembly GCA_045639245.1). GTDB lineage: Bacteria > Bacillota > Clostridia > Christensenellales > Borkfalkiaceae > UBA1259. The sequence goes on along the minus strand of JAZUCS010000039.1, from coordinate 45,855 downwards.
CAGTTGACAACTTATTTTTATGATGTTATACTAAATTTATAAAAGGATTTAACTTAAGAGTTAAATCCTTTAATATTTTTTGCGAGGTGCCGTAATGAAAAAAGCGGGCGGGGCAGAAGAGCAACAACAAAAATGGTCAATTAGAGAAATTCCTAATTACGAAGGGTTGTTTTCAGAATTGAATAGTGTTAAGGGAAAGAAAAAGTCGGGGTTTTTGCGAAATATTATTAGGATGAACCGTTTGCCGATTATTCTTTCTCTTTTTCTTTACGTTGTGCAGTGTTTACCTGTTTACGTTACACCACTCGCTACGGCGGAAATAATAAACGCAGTAACGATAGCCGTTGCGGCAGGAGAAGTATCAAACGAAATAATAAACACAATAGCAATATGTGCGATAATTATTCTTGTATGTTTGATTCAAAACGTTCCTACAACGAGGCTTCGATTAAAAATTGTAAGCAATATGCTTAGGCGAACAAGTGCTGGGATAAAAGCATCAGTTGTAAGGAGATTGCAAAGTCTTTCAATAACTTTTCATAAGGATATTGAAACGGGTAAAGTACAAGCTAAATTTATAAAAGATACAGAAGAGGTGGACACTTACTTATCACAGCTTCTAACACACTTTTTACCTAACATAATTAGTACGATAGTCTATATAATAATTTCCATATACAAAAATGGCATAATATCTTTGTTTTTCCTTTTACTTGTTCCTATTAACGTTATTGTAGGAATGAGCTTTAGAAATAAAATAAAAAAGAGCAACCACGAATATAGGGTAAATGCAGAAGTTATGAGCGCACGGCTTAATACCATGCTAGAAATGATACCTGTTACAAAATCGCACGGATTAGAGCAAACGGAAATTTATTCTATTGAAAACAGTATAAAAGAGGTTGCTGGGGCAGGTATTGAGGTGGATAAAAACACGGCGAATTTTGGTGCTTGGATGTATGTTGTACCACACGCCATGTCTGCAATATGCTTGATTTTTTGTTCATTTTTAGCTTTATACGGCTATATTGGACCAGGTGAAATAGTTTTATTTCAATCTATATTTATGTCGCTTAGTGGATATATAACTTCACTAGTAAACTCCTTGCCATTAATTGCAAAGGGAAGCGAATCTATAAATTCAATTTCCGAAATAATGCACGCAAAAGACGTTGAGATAAATATTGGGAAAATTAAAGTTCCCGATATTAAAGGAAAAGTTGAGTTTGAAAAGGTGTTTTACCGTTATCCAGATAATGAAGATTATACTATCAACGACTTTACCTTGTCTGTAAAAGAAGGTGAGTGTGTGGCAGTAGTAGGTGGCTCTGGTTCAGGAAAAACCACTATAATGAACTTAATAATAGGTTTTATGATGCCAAACGATGGAGATATTAAAATTGATGGGGAATCGATAAAAGACATTAATTTATCCGAATATCGCCACCATATTTCAGTTGTTCCTCAAAACAGTATTTTATTTAACGGCACTATAAAGCAAAATATAACCTATGGCTTATCAAAATATTCTAAAAAAGAGTTAGATGCCGTAATAGAAATGGCAAACCTGAAAGAGTTTATCGAAGAATTGCCAGACGGCATAAATACAATAATAGGTGAGCATGGCGGTAAACTTTCCGGTGGGCAAAGGCAGAGAATCACTATTGCAAGAGCTTTAATTAGAAATCCGAGAATTTTAATTTTAGATGAAGCGACTTCGGCGCTTGATAATATTTCAGAATATCATGTTCAAAAAGCAATAGCGTCTTCGATAAAGGGAAGAACGACCTTTATCGTTGCGCATAGGCTTTCCACTATTAGAAATGCAGATAGGATTGTGGTTATGGACGAGGGTAGGATAGTGGAAATGGGCACTTATGACGAGCTCATGCAAGCGCAAGGTAAATTTTATCAATTAAAATGTTTAAACGATGCAAACCAAAAAACAGCAACGGAAGAGCTTGCCTAAAACGCAATAATAAGCAAAGCATAGTCTACTGCGTTTTACCATAAGATTTTTAAGCAATTTAAAAGACTAACGAAAATTCTCGTTAGTCTTTTGATTTTACTCAAGAAATTATATTATTTTGCTTAAACACTATCTACGCTTTTTTCTTTAACGGCTAAAGCTATATAAATTGCATAGGAAATTGCAATAACTGTAATTAAAAGGCTCGAAACAATTTGTCTTTGTAGAGTTAAGGCGTATTCATTAGCAAATGCGCTTAATCCATTAAAAATACTATGTGTTAAAAAGCAAGGGATTAGGCTATTAGTCTTGTAATAAATTATCACAAAGGTAAACCCAATAGCTAAGGCGTATATTACTTGTAAAAGATTTGGCAGTAATTCTGCTCCAGAACCATTTATAAGATTGACAATGTGTCCCAATCCAAACGTAACGCTTGAAACGATAATGGCGGATTTTACTCCATTTTTAGCCATTGCCTTAAACAAAAAGCCACGGAATATCATCTCTTCAAGAAAACCAACGCAAAACATTGAAAAAATATACAATATTGTTTCTATAAGAGAAGCATTTATTGCAACTCCATACCATAAATTTGCCGTTAGTAGAACAATTAACGGTAGATAAAAAAGCATCATTGATGCAGATATTTGGGGTTTACATAGCCCGTATTGTTTAGTTAAAGCATTTTTTTTGACAAAGTAAATTAATACAATAGATAGAGCAATTAATATAGGTAAGGTAAAAATTTTTGATATTCCTACTGTTGTGGATAAATTATCTCCTATAGATGCAAGAATAACGTAAGCAATAATCCAAACTATAGCAAACGAAATTTCACTCTTTTCATATAATTTTTTAATCATATTTAATTCATCCCAAATTTATTGATGCGTTGTTAAGTTAATAATATCAAAATTATATTCATAATTCAAGTTGTTTTTATTAGTGAAAAAAAGCTCGACTTTTAATAAGTCGAGCTTTATAAACTATTTAATTTAATCCTGTAAAAGTGATACGTAAAAAGATATTCTCTTTTAATTGTTTAGTTTTTAGCAATAACTTCTTTAACAGCATTTACAACTGCGTCAGTAGTAAAGCCGAATTTTTCAAACAACTTCTTAGCAGGAGCAGAAGCACCGAAGGTGTCGATACCAACTACCTTTCCATCTAAGCCAACGTACTTATACCAGCTCATGCTTGCACCTGCTTCAACAGCAACTCTTGCACGAACGTTAGATGGGAGAACGCTTTCTTTATACTTTGCGCTCTGTGCTTCAAAGTCTTCCATACAGGGCATAGAAACTATTCTTACGTCAATTCCTTCTAGTTTTAATTCTGCTTTAGCGCTTACAGCGAGTGAAACTTCACTACCAGTTGCTATAATAATTGCATCGGGAGTTTTACTTTCGCTATCAGAGAGAATATATCCACCTTTGAATGCTTGTTCGCCAGAATTTTCTAAGCGAGGAAGCGTTTGTCTTGATAAGAATAAGCAAGAAGGATTTTTTCCAGTGAGTGCGCTAATCCAAGCTGCAGTCGTTTCCTTTCCGTCGGCAGGTCTATAAACGCGAAGGTTTGGCATTGCTCTTAGTCCTGCAAGGTGCTCGATGGGTTGATGGGTAGGTCCGTCTTCACCAACGCCGATTGAATCGTGTGTTAATATGTAAATTACGGGGATTTCCATAATAGCAGACATTCTCATTGCGTTTTTCATATAGTCGGAGAAAACTGCAAAGGTTGCGCAATAGGGGATAAGTCCACCATGTAAATACATGCCGTTACATATTGCTGCCATTGCATGTTCTCTAATACCAAAAGCCATGTTTGAACCACTTTTATCAACAGCAGAATATCCGCCTCTTGCTTTAATGTTTGATTTGTTTGCGGGTGCTAAGTCTGCACTACCACCTACAAGATTTGGAACGTATTTAGCAAGTTTATTTAAAACGGTATTGCCATAACCTCTTGAAGCGTCGTCTTTTTCATATTGCCAAAGTTCTTCAATTGATTTAAGGTCTGGAAGTTTTCTGTTTTTCCAATCAAGATATTCTTGAGCAAGCTCAGGATATTTTTCGGTATAAGCTTTGAACATTGCCTTCCAAGCGTTTTGAGCTTTTTTGCCTTTTGAACCGAACTTTTTACAATGCTTAAACACTTCTTCAGGAACTTCAAATGGAGCATTTGTCCAACCAAGATTTTTCTTTAAGGTTGCAACACCTTCTTCACCTAAAGGTGCACCGTGACAACCTGCGTTACCTTGTAAATGTGAACCGAAGCCGATTTCAGATTTAACAATAATAAGTGAAGGCTTTTCTGTTTCAGCTTTAGCTTTCTTAATAGCTCTATTAAGAGCCATAACATCGTTTGCATCTTTAACTTTTATAACTTGCCAACCTAGTGCTTCGTGGCGTTTACCAACGTCTTCAGTAAAGGTGATGTCTGTGCTACCTTCAATGGTGATATCATTATCGTCATAGAATACGATAAGTTTGCCTAGTTTAAGAGCTCCAGCTAAAGAAGCGGCTTCGTTTTCGATACCTTCTTGCATACATCCATCGCCACAAAGAGCATAAGTGTAATGGTCAACAACAGGGAATCCCTCTTTGTTAAATTTATTAGCAAGATAGTTTTCAGCAATAGCCATACCAACGGCATTGGCAATACCTTGCCCTAAAGGACCAGTAGAAGTTTCTACCCCAGGGCAAACACCATATTCAGGGTGACCTGCAGTACGACTGCCGAGTTGACGGAAGTTCATAATGTCTTCCTTAGTAAGACCAAAACCGAAAAGGTAATATAACGAATAGTCAAGCATTGAGGCGTGACCTGCGGATAGTACGAATCTATCTCTGTTGTCAAATTTCGTATCTTTTGGATTAAAAGTCATATTGGTAAAGATTGAATATCCAATTGGAGCAGAACCTAATGGCATGCCTGGGTGACCAGAATTTGCTTTTTGAATTGCTTCAGCGGATAAAACTCTTATCGAATTGATGGTAAGTTGTTTTACGTTGTCCATATTGAAAAACCTCCGTAAAGGAAAAGATTAAATCTTTGCCTTCAAAATATTATGCTTATATTATATAGCAAGAATGCTTTATTTTCAAGCCTTTTTCAAGTGTTTTTATGTAAATTATAATAAAAAAACTTGACATTGTACTATAGTACATGTTTTAATAAAAATACGTTATAATAATTAATATAATGGGTAATTGTACTCTATACAAGGTTGCTTAAATTGCAGTAAGCGTGTGGCTTTTTGAAGATAGCGTTTCAAACACATGAATTACTAAAACCCAGTTGAGATAGAATTATATTTAAAGAGAATAAAAATTTGGAGAAAATATGAAAAATATAGTATGGGTTTTCGATACGGGTATCGAAAATATGGAGATTTCCTTTCAGGAGGTATTAACGTATGCTATAATTTATACTTTAGTAGTTATAGCACTTTACGTGTTGCGTTCAGTGGGGTTATATCAGCTTACAAAAAGGCAAAAGATAAAAAATGCTTGGATGGCGTTTATACCTTTTATTTGGATTTACGTTGCATCTAAGTTGTTTGGTACTCTCGTTTTATCTGGTAAACCGCTTAAGAACTTTCCTCTTTTGGTTACCATTGTATTTTCCATTTCCGTTACAATTAATTTTACAATAAACTTTTTAGTTTATTTTCCACTTGTAGGATATTATTTACAAGGCGGAGAAATATATTTTGCAAATACTACTTCATTTAACGAAGTGCTTCAACCAATGGGGTTTGAAAAATATTACTTTATGCCTACCTCGGTATTTGTAAGGGGAATATTATATCCGTATTCCAATTATGCACTAGTGGGCTTAATAGTAGCAATATTACAACGTGTTAACGCGCTTTTATCGTTGTTTAGTACCTTTCTTACCGTGTTTGTTTACATGGGAATATTTAGAAAATTCTGGCCTCAGCGTTACATTCTTGCAACGGTACTATCTATTTTAGGGGTTTTCCCAATAATGATTTTTATTATAAGAAATCATAAAGCCATTAATTTTGACGATTATATTCGTTCTCGTTATTATGGACACGCACACAATCCTTACGGTGGTGTAGGTGGGGTAGATATGCGAATGGGTGGGGAGTCCCCTGTAAATAGGCAAAATCAAAAAATGGGGAAAGAGCCTTTAGACCCATTTGAGGAATTTGAGAACACAAAGAGCGAAAAGGGAGAGGACCCTTTTGGGTTTGAAGAAGAGAAAAAATAATGAAGAATAACGACAATATTGCCGCAATATCTACAGCATTAGGGGCAGCGGGTGTTGCAGTTATTAGAATAAGCGGAAAAGCGCCCTTAGAAATTGCTGAAAAAATATTTTGTCCGTTAGAAAGAATTTTCGTTCGTGATTTTATTCCAAACAAAATGTACGTTGGTGAAATCAAGACGGAAAAATTTTCAGATTATGGCATGTGTGTATTTTTTAAATCGCCAAAGTCATTTACGGGAGAAGACACGGTTGAATTTCATTGTCACGGTGGCGTTGCAATAACTAAGGGGATTTTACAAGAAATACTTAAAAATGGTGCTCGCCTTGCTGATAACGGAGAATTTACAAGACGAGCTTTTATTAATGGGAAGCTTTCACTTTCTTCTGCAGAGGGGCTTATTGATATGATAAATGCCGAAAGTTTAAGCGGAGTTAAAGCGGGATTTTCACTTTATAGAGAGAAGTTAACTTGCAAAATCTGTGAGTTGCAAGATAAAATTACACAAGTTTTATCGAGTATTGACGTTGATATGGATTATCCTGAAGAAAATTTAGATAAATTATCCCAAAACACTCTTATAGAAAATCTTACAAGCGTTAACCAAGAAATTACACAACTTCTATCAACTTTCAAGACGGGTAGAGTGCTAAAAAATGGTGTAAACGTTGCTATTTGTGGAAAGCCTAATACCGGGAAAAGCTCAATATTAAACGCCCTTCTTAATGCCGATAAGGCAATTGTTTCAGATATTGCGGGAACAACGAGAGACGTTGTTGAAGGCAGTCTTGATATCGAGGGGGTTAGATTTAATTTCTACGATACTGCTGGAATAAGAGAAAGTGACGATAAAATTGAAGAAATTGGCGTAAAACGTTCTAAAAAGTTGTTAGACAGTGCCGATTTAGTATTGCTAGTGCTTGACGGAAGTGACGTTGGTGAAGAGGACGAGGAGATTTTTGAGCTTGTAAAAGAGAAGAACGTTTTAACAGTGTTAAATAAGCTCGATAAGGGCGAGTTTTTTGATGAAAGAGCGGAAATAAAAACTTCAGCGTTAAAGGGCGACAATATAGAAGAATTAAAGAAGCTTATTTTTGAAAAAACCGTAGGAAACGGAGTTGACTATAATGGCGATTTTTTGTCGGAGGAGCGACATTACGAGGCGCTTAAAAGAGCAAAAGAGAAGTTTGAATTTGCTTTGTCAATGGTAGATAGTGTTCCGTTAGATATGGTTTCTATTGATATAAAAGACGGTTGGGATGCTTTGGGTGAAATTTCCGGAAAAACCGCAACGGAGGAAATTATAAACGATATTTTTTCTCGTTTTTGTGTTGGAAAGTAAATAAAATCTGCATATAAAGCCTTAATGAGCTATAAATTTTATATTATAACTCTAAACTCTAATTTTGACAAATTAGGGCGAAATTTGCGGAGGCGCGTTATGCAAATATGGCAAGCAATAGTTTTAGGAGCTATTCAAGGGTTAACAGAATTTTTGCCTGTATCTAGTAGTGGGCATTTGATTTTAATTCAGCATTGGTTTGGATTAAAAGAAGACGCATTGTTTTTTAGCATAGTTCTTCATTTCGGAACACTCGTTCCTGTTGTAATCGTTTTATGGAAGGAAATTTTAGGGCTATTCAAAAAACCCTATAAAAAACTATTAAATTTAATTATCGCAACTATTCCTGCCGGCGTGATAGGGTTAATCTTTTCCATTATTTTTGATCTTGATCAGCTTTTTTCAAATAACGTTTGGCTTTTAGGCGTAAGCTTTTTATTGACAGCGGTAGAATTGCTTTTTTGTCAATTATTTGCAAAAAAAAAGGGATCAAAGGGTAAAATTAACGCAAAATCAAGCTTAATTATGGGGCTTGGGCAAGCTGTTGGAGTTTTACCTGGCGTATCTAGAAGTGGAAGTACTGTTACAGCTGGAACTATAGCAAAAGTTAAAAGCGAGGAAAACGCAAGCTTTACCTTTTTAATGAGTATTCCAATTATTCTCGCCGCCCTATTAATACAAGTGGTTAAAGGGTTTGCGGAGGAAGGGTTTGAGAGAGTTACGTTAGCTCCTCTTCTTTTTGGAGTGATAACGGCAATAGTTACAGGTTATATTGCAATTAGTTTTATGCTTAAGGTTATCAAGAAGGCAAATTACAAATGGTTTTCTTTATATCTCGTGTTTATATCAATTGCAACTTTTATAACGGCAGTAAAATAATAAATTTTTATATATTAGGAAAAAATATAAAGAGAGGATAAACATATGAAAAAGTTTTTCAGCGAATTCAAGAAGTTCATCACGAGAGGTAACGTGCTTGATATGGCTGTCGGTGTTATTGTCGGCGGTGCTTTCACAGGCATAGTAAACGGGCTTTCAAACTTTATTTTAAAGCCTATCATCAATTGGCTTATTGCTTTACTTTTAGGCAAAGAAGGTTTAAGTGGGGCTATTACTTATCTTTCAAAAGTGGAAGTTGACGGCGTTATTGATCTTGCAAACTCAATCTATATAGACTGGGGTGCATTTATCAGTGCTATAATCAATTTCTTGCTTATTGCTATAGTGCTTTTCTCTATTGTTAAAATTATGAACAAGTTGCGTGAAGAAAACAACGAGTTAAAAGATTCTCTTAAGAAGTTAGTAATTTCTAAAGAGGATAGAAAAAATTTGAAGGCAAAGGGCATTAAGCTTTATGATAAAGAAGCTGTAAATCAATATTTTGCAGAGAAGAAGGCGGAAGAGGAAAAACTTGCAGAGGAAGCAAAGAAGGCAGAAGAAGAGAAAACTAGATTAGAACGACTTGCAAATCCCACCGTTGAAGATTTACTTAAAGATATTAAAACACTTTTAGAAAAGAGTGTTAAAGAATAAAAAAAAGGGCGAAACGCCCTTTTTGCATAATAACGTAAAGGTAACTAAAATGGATAAAGAAAATAACGTTTTAAGCGAAGAGGAAAAAATAGACGCAGTTGCTAAAGAAATTTTAGAAAGGTATAGACTTGCCTTTGAGGAACTTGCAAAATGATTACGTTAAGCGAAGAAAAGGTTAAAAGTCTACATCAGATTATAACTAAAGAAACGGGTGGTGATGCTAATATTAGGGACGAAGGCTTGTTAAATAGTGCTCTCAAGTCTGCCTTTCAAACCTTTGGAGGGGTGGAATTGTATCACACCATAGAAGAAAAGGGAGCAAGGCTAGGTTGCTCTCTAATATCAAATCACGCTTTTGTTGACGGTAATAAACGTATAGGAATGTACGTTATGTTGGTTTTTTTATGGATTAACGGTGCAAAAATTACGCCTTCCGTAAGTGAAGTTGCTAGAGTGGGAGTGGACGTAGCGTCAGGTAAGATGGTGTATGAAGATTTGCTAGCTTGGATAAAGAAAAATAAGTAAATAAACCCTCGATTGCTTATGCAATCGGGGGTTTACGTTATAAATTATTTTTTCATTTCGAGATAAGGAAGGTAGGAAAAGCCACATTTTTCATATAGGGCAACGGCTTTTTCATTTTCCTTTTCCACTTCTAATCTAAAAATTCCATCGGTATATCTATCAAAAAGGAAATTAAAAAACTTTTTACCTATTTTGTTGCCTCTATATTGTTGTAAAACGTAAATATCTTCTATCCAATAGCAGGGCTTTCCAAACTCAGTTGAAAAACTTTTTGCTACCATGCCGTATCCCACGATTTTGCTATTCAGCTCAAACACAAAGCCACTGAGATATGGGCTTTCACTTAAACAAGCGTTTATGTCGGAATTAAAAATTTCCTCGCTTCCATTAGTAAAAACAGCGGGAGAAGAGTAAAACTCCTCCATCATATTTATAACGGCGTATTTGTCTTTTTCTTCAATTTCTCTAATAATAATGTCCATAATTCATCCTAAAATCGCTATTGCAATTGAACAGTAAATAACAAGTGATAACACGTCTACTATAGTGGTCATTAGGGGATTGGCAACAACTGCTGGGTCTAACTTTATTTGTTTTGCAAACATTGGGAGAAAGCATCCAACAAGTTTAGCAACGATTATGCTTATTGCACATACGCCCGAAATAACTACGTTGGTTGTTATGTCAATGTAGTTATAAAGGTTATCTATAAGAAGAATTTTCAAAAAGCAGATGGTTGCAACGGATAAGCCAATGCAAACTGCAACTGCAAATTCTTTAAGTAGTACCTTAAATGAGTCCTTAAAGTTTACTTCGCCAACAGCTATTGCGCGAATAACTGTTACTGAAGACTGTCCTCCTGCATTGCCCGCTGCACCCATTAGCATAGGTACGAACGCCGTTAGTACTACCGAAAGGCGCTTTTCGTAATGAGATAAAATCATACTGGTAAAGGTTGAAGCGAGTAAAAGCAAAATGAGCCACGGAGCTCTTGCTTTCCATAAACTGAACACACTTTGTTTAAGATAGGGTTTTTCGTTAGGCAAAATCGCCGCCATTTTTTGAATATCTTCTGTGGCTTCTTCTTGGATAACGTCAACAGCGTCGTCAACGGTAACAATGCCTACAATACAACCTTCTCTATCTATTACAGGTAACGCCAAAAAATCATATTGAGAAAGTTTTAATGCAACTGCTTCTTTATCTTCCGTTGTAGAAGCTGTAATAACGTTTGTATCCATAATCTCGCCAACTGTAAGGTTTTTTTCGTTTAACAGCAAATCGCGAACGGTAGTTACGCCGACTATTCGTTTTTTCTCGTCGGTAACGTAGCAAGTGTAAATGGTTTCTTTATTAGGTCCAATTTTTCTAATTCTATCAAAAGCTTGCTCAAGCGTCAAGTTTTCAGATAATGAAACGTATTCAGTGGTCATTATAGAGCCCGCTGAATCATTGGGGTAATTTAACAACTCGTTAATGGTTTTTCTACTTTCAGGGTCGGAGTTTTTTAATATTCTTTTAACAACGTTTGCCGGCATTTCTTCAATAATATCAACAGCGTCGTCAAAAAACATATCCGACATTATGGCTTTTAACTCTATGTCTGAAAAAGCGTGTATTAAATCTTCTTGAACGTTTGAATCAAGCTCAACAAAAACATCTGATGCAAGTTCTTTAGGTAGTAATCGAAAAAAAAGAATTTGTTGTTTGTTATCCAAGTTGTATTGCATAAAGTTTGCTATATCAAAAGGCTCAGCGTTTAGCAACTTTTCTTTCAACTCAACAAACATACGATTTTCAAAAAGACTAGATAATCTTTCATAAAAAAATTCTTTTTTTTGGGACATAATAAATCTCCTATAACTTATTCTCATTATTTGCTTGGTAAAAGATAAGATTTGGGTTTTCCTGTTTTAATCTTTCACAAAAGGCAATGAATTTTTCATTATTAATAATTATTCTAGCGTAACTTCCATTATTAAAATAAATGAAAAGAAAATTTTGTTTAATATTGTAAACGAGGTTAACAGCTTTTTTTAAGTCGTATTTTATTTTTATAAAACCAAAACGAAGAAGGAATTGATTTTTATAAATCACGTATCTGGAGTGCGTAACAATGCTTAAAATCAAAACTGATAAAAGCAAACATAGCGCGCCTGAAATTGTGTGAGTAATTACAATTTTGTCTGGCGATAGAATTATTAAATAGTATATATTTAGAGCCGTTCCACTTAAAGTGATTAAAAGGGCTAAAGAAATAATCAGCCACAAGAGAGGACTAAATGCAAAGGAAAATTTCGTTTTCATAAAATTTATTTTAATTTTTGTTGTTTTTGCCAAACGTTCATTACTATAGAGTGTGGAAGCATTTTAACGAGCATGGCTTGAGCTCTTGCTTTGAAACCAAAGAAACTAGTATCTTTTCTTTTAATAGCATCTCTAAACGCCCTTTTTACAATTTGCTTTGGTTCGTACATGGCAACGTACTTTTTAACAACGGGTTCTTTTTCTGCAGGAACTGCTCGGTTAAAAAACTCTGTTTTGGTCCAAAACGGACAAACAGCGGTAACTGATATTTTTTTATCTTTAAGCTCTCTATTAAGAGCTCTACTATAACTTAAAACAAATGATTTTGTTGCTCCGTAAACGTTGATGTAGGGAATTGGCTGAAGAGCGGCAACGGAAGCAATGTTAATTATTCTAGCATTCTCCGGCATATAGGGAATACAGAGCGAACAAGTAGCAAGAACTCCCTTGCAGTTTAAATTTACCATGTTAAGATTTATTGAAAGGTCTGTTTCCGTAGATTTTTCAAATTTACCAAACCCGCTACAGTTGATTAAGAGTTCAACCTGTGGTTTTTCTTCGAGTAAAAGACTTTCAAGTTTAACGTAGCTATCTTGTGAAGAAAGATCCATCGACAATGGTCTAATTTTATAAGGAAGCTCTTTTTCAAGGTTTTCAAGGTTTTCTTTTCTTCTCGCAATAACCCAAACTTCGTCAAAAGTGAAATATTCGTTGAGCATTAAACAAAAAGTTTTTCCAATACCACTGGATGCACCTGTTATTATTGCTATTTTCATTTATATTTCTCCTATTTATATATTTATATTATATCCTTTATCAATAATAAAATCAAGAAAAATATTTTAGAGTGAATTAAAAGGCAATAAAAATCATAAATTCTTATAAGGTGAATTATGGGATTTATTGAAGAAATAAACAGTTTTTTTGGTTGTGAAGAAATTTTTTCAAAGTTTAAGGCAACTCTTTTTGGAAATAAAGCTATATATTTTGAAAACGTTAAAGAGTTAAAAAGCTTTTCCCAACAAAAAGTTGAGCTAAGGCTAAAAGAAGGTGAAATATCGGTAGAGGGGGAAGGGCTTTGCATAAAAAAATATTGCATTGGCGACGTTGCAATAACAGGAAGAATAAAGAGTATAGTAATGTTTTAAATACAGGTGGTGTATACTCGGAATATCTTTTGAGTAGCGTAAATACTGAAGTTATCTTAAACAAACTCAAAAGAGCAGGCGTTGAACTATACGAAGTTAAAAAAATAGACGTAAAAAATGTTAGATTATGCGTAAAAATAACTGACGAGCAAAAATTTTTTGCAATTGTTAAAGATTTGTGTTATAATATTAAAAAAGAAAAGAATAGGGGAAGTATGGTGTGGTTTTATAGGCTTTTGCGTTCTCCGGGAATTCTTTTCGGCTCAATAGCGTTTGCAATTATTTGTATATTTTTTTCCAACGTAATTTTGAGTTTTTCCTTTACTGGCAACGGAAGTGTTTATAAAGAAGAAATAATAAAATACTTCGAAAGTGAAAATATTAAAAAATTTTCTTTATTTTCATCAATCGAACTAGATACCCTTGCCGACGAAATTGTAACGCAATTTGATAGGTATTCTTTTGTTTCTTGTAAAAAAAGGGGCAATCGGTTAGTGGTAGAGATGGTTCTTGCTAAGAACGAAGGCTTTGTTAATAAAAACGGGGCGAAAGAGCTTTATAGTGATTCGGACGGTGTAGTTAAGGATATAAAGGTATATCGTGGTACAGCGCTAGTTTCCGTTGGAGATCAAGTTAAATCGGGAGATTTACTAATTTCTGGATATATGGACGTTAAGGATAAACGGGTTGAAACGGGTGCGCTAGCGATAGTTACACTATCCATTAAAAAGGAAAAAAATTATATTAGCGATATTGATAACGACGAGATGGCATTAACTTTTGCGCAAGCTTTTTGCGAGGAGGGGTGTTTAGTCGTTATAGAAAACAAAGAAAAGTTAAACGGCAAATATTATTACAAATTATCGATATACTTAGATCGAGTGATATACACGGGGTGAAAAATGCAAAAGGCTTCGGATAAGCTCCTTAAGTGGGAGAAAAAAGACTATATTTTTAACATTATAACCTATCTAGCAAATTTTATGGTAATAGGTCTACTTTTCGTGCTATATATGTACATGGGGAGTGTAAATGGTGAATACGATTTTTCGCAGTTCGGAGCAAACGGAATTAAGTATTTTAACTTCTTAATACTTTTGTTCTTTTTAGTTGTGCTGATTTTTTTGTATTTTTTCTTTGAGGAAAGAGATTTTTTGAAAAACGCCTTAAACTCCGAGATGATTTTCTTAATTTTGGAAGTTTCTTTAATAATTTGTTTCCTTTTTGGGCAATACGTTAATTTATATCTTAGACCACTTGCTCTTTGTGCAATCCTCGTTTTATTTTTAACAGGAACTAAAACAGCAGTATTTTTAAATTTCGTTTTCTGTATTTTGGTGTTGCTTTTCGATACTTTTCAAGGTATGTTTATCAATATTGACGGAGTTCAGGCACAAAGGGTTGATTTTCTTTTCTTTCTTGCAATGGGTGTTTCTTCGGGTATTTTAGCCGTGTATTCTATGAAGGAAGTTTATTCGAGATTAAAGCTTATTTTATTAGGTTTTTTTATTTCTGTTCCGGCAGTGGTTTGTGTTGTTATTCCTATTGTAGAATTTGGTGAAGGGTTTATTGTTAATTATATAATTTCATCAGTTGCTTCAGGCCCTCTTGCTGTAGCGTTGTTTTTAATGTTACTTCCCTTCTTTGAAGTGGTGTTTAACAAAATTTCCACATTTAAGCTTGCGGAACTTACCGACCACAAGTCGAGAATAGTTAGAAAAGTTATTGCTAAAGCACCTGGTACTTTTAACCACTCGATAGTAGTTTCAAATATAGCGGAAGCTTGCGCCACAGCTATTGGTGAAGATGCTCTTTTAGCGCGAACTTGCGCTTATTATCACGATATAGGTAAGCTTCGCAGACCTGAATATTTTAAGGAAAATCAAACGGACGACAATAATCCGCACGACGATTTAACTCCTGAACTTTCAGCAAACATTATTAGCGCACACGCTCAAGACGGCTATACGCTTGCTATAAAAAATAGGCTTCCAAAAGAGATTGCAGACGTATGCCGTCAGCATCACGGAACTATGCCAATTCTATTTTTTTATGACAAAGCGAAAAAGTTTACTGATGGTGAAGTTGATATTGCGCAGTACTGTTATGCGGGACCTAAACCACAAACTAAAATTGCCGCAATTATAATGATAGCCGATGGGTGTGAAGCGGTTACGAGAACCTTAACCGATCGTTCACGCGAAAACGTTAAAAAGGCTGTTAAGAAAATAGTAAACTCTAGAATGGAACTTGGTCAATTCGACGAGTGTGAACTTACCTTAAAAGAACTTAACATTATCATTAATACCGTAGTTAATACCCTTTCGGGTGTGTATCATAACCGAATTGAGTATCCTAAGGTTAGCCTAGACGGCATTGATTTGGAGAAAAAAGCTGAAGAAGCTGAATAAAATTAACACTAAGGATTTTACTTATGGGAAAACTTGTTATTGAAAGCATAGAAAAAAAACTAAAATTAAAAAAAGTGGCTAAAGCCGTTTATAACGTTTTGGGACAAAAAGCAAAAATTAAAGCAGAGCTTGTTTTTGCTACGGCAGAAGAAATTCATAATCTTAACGCTTCAACGAGGGGCGTGGATAAGGTTACAGATGTTCTTTCATATCCAACGCTAGATGGAATTAGGGGCGTTGTTTTAACATCCGAAAACTGTGTTACCGAAATGGATGGCAAGTTTATTTTTCTAGGTTCGGTAGTTTTATGTGAAGAAAAGATAAGAGAACAGGCTATTGAATTTGGGCATGGGGAAGAAGTTGAAAGAACTTATCTTATAATTCACGGGTTGTTACATCTTTTTGGTTACGATCACGAAACGGATGAAGATAAGGCGGAAATGAGAGCAAAGGAAAAAGCTATACTTGCGTTGTTGGAGAAAAATAAATGATAAGTGGTTCTGTTGCCGTAATAGGTAGGGCTAATGCAGGTAAATCTACTCTTATAAACGTTTTGGTGGGAGAAAAGGTTTCCATTGTTTCGCCAAAGCCTCAAACTACTAGAGAAAGAATTTTAGGCATATTAAATGAAGAGGATTGTCAGATTGCATTTATTGATACTCCTGGACTATACAAAGCAGAGAGTATGCTTAATTCATATATGCAAAGGGCGGCGGAGAGTTCGGTTGAAGACGTTGATGCCGTTTTGTTCGTAATAGATGCACATACAGGCTTAGGGGAAAAAGATAGGAAATTGGCAGAAAAGTTTGCTTCACTCTCAGTGCCTACCGTTATAGTATTGTCAAAGACAGACATTACGCCAGAGAACTTGCTTATCTCGGAGATAAAAGAACTTGGCGAAGTATGCGAGTATGTTGTTCCCGTTTCAGCAAGAAAAGGGAAAAACTTAAAGGAATTGAAAAAAGTTATACTTTCCCTTTTGCCGGAAGGAGAAAGATTGTATCCGACCGACGTTATTTCCGATCGCTCTGAACGATTTATGATTAGAGAAATTATGAGAGAAAAAATTCTTCTTAAGTTTCAGGCGGAAATTCCTCACGGCGTAGCCATTATCGTAAACGAATTTTCTTTACGTGAAAATGGAAATATTTACGATATAAACTTAGATATTGTGTGTGAAAAACCAAATCACAAAGCTATTTTAATTGGCAAAGGTGGAAAAGCAATAAGAGAGGTTTCTTCATTTGCAAGAGAAGCTATGGAAAAATTTTTAAATAAAAAGGTTTTTCTAACCACTTACGTTAAGGTAGAGGAAGATTGGAGAAATAGCGCTTTCTTGTTAAAACAACACGGATATTCGGAAACGGAATTTTAATAGATTAATCTTGAATAAATATTTTTTATTTCCGCATACTAACCCAAAAGCGGAGGTAAAATGAGAAGAAGAACGGACGGTCCAAAACCTGAAGATTCAGCGTGGGAACTGTTTAAAAAAACGGGTGAAATATCCTACTATCTACTTTATAAAAAACTTAAAGAGAAATAAAAATGGAAGAAAAACTTAGCGGAATAGTTTTAAATAGCATTGCCTATGGTGAAAGCGATAAAATCTTAAATATTTTCACCTTAGAAAAGGGGGTAGTGTCCGCTAAAATAAAAGGAGTGAAAAAGGCAGGAGCGAAGCTCAAATTCGCATCCGAGCCTTTTTGTTTTGCTGAATTTGTGTTTTCGGTAACGGGGAATAGAAGAACGGTTACAGGCGCAAGCCTTTTTGAAAGTTTTTACCCCATTCGAGAAGAGGTTATTAAATATTTTGCAGGTGGCACGGTTTTAGAGTTTTTAAAAAAATTCACTAAAGAAAACATTGTAAGCAAAAACCTTTTTATGTTATCCGTTCAAACACTTAAAGTCTTATGCTATTCCGATAAAGAGCCCCTATATATACTTTGTAGTTTTCTTGTTTTTGCTTTGTCCTATTCGGGATATGGGTTAAATTTTGACGGGTGCACACGTTGTGGTGAAAGTATAAAAGGGAAAACTTTTTTTGATTATGAAAGTGGGGGGTTTTTCTGTGAAGAATGTTTTAATGGGCATGGCAGAGAAATAAATAATTTTACGTTAATGGTGCTTTGTGATATAGTAAAGGGAAGGGCTTTAGAAGAAAAGCCGATTAAACCGTTAAGGCTTTTAGATTATTATATTTCAAACAAAATGGAAGAAAATCTTCTTTCATTGAAAGAATTGATAAAAAATGTATAAATTAAGGGAAAAAAGCAGTAAGAAAGGTTGAAAAAAATTTAGAATTGTTGTAAAATAAATAGGTTAAAAGAAAAAAATATTTCATTTAGAAAATTTATGGAGGTTTATTAATGAAATACGTTTATTTATTCAGCGAAGGCAACGCAACGATGCGTGAAGTCTTAGGTGGAAAAGGCGCAAATCTTGCAGAGATGACTAAAATTGGTCTTCCCGTTCCTCAAGGTTTTACTATCAGTACCGAAGCTTGTACTAAGTATTATGAAGATGGTAAGCAAATTAACGACAGCATCAAGGCAGAAATTATGGAAAACATCGAGAAGATGGAAGAAATTACCGGCAAGAAGTTCGGTGATAAAGAAAATCCCCTTCTCGTATCGGTACGTTCTGGTGCAAGAGCTTCAGTGCCAGGTATGATGGACACCATCTTAAACCTTGGCTTAAACGAAGAAGTTGTTGAAGCTATTGCTGAAAAGTCTGGCAACGCTAGATGGGCTTACGACTGTTATAGAAGATTTATTCAAATGTATTCCGACGTTGTTATGGAAGTTGGTAAAAAATACTTTGAAGAACTCATTGACAAGATGAAAAAGGAAAAGGGCGTTACTTTAGACGTTGAACTTTCCGCAGAAGATTTAAAAGAATTAGCTGAACAATTTAAGGCTGAATACAAGGCTAAACTCGGAACAGATTTCCCATCAGATCCTAAAGAACAACTTTTTGGTGCAGTTAAAGCCGTATTCCGTTCATGGGATAACCCCAGAGCTAACATTTACAGAATGGATCACGACATTCCTTATAGCTGGGGTACTGCTGTTAACGTTCAAATGATGGCTTTTGGTAACATGGGTGACGATTGTGGTACTGGTGTTGCTTTTACTCGTAACCCTGCTACTGGTGAAAAGGGTCTTATGGGTGAATTCTTAATGAATGCTCAAGGTGAAGACGTTGTTGCAGGTGTAAGAACACCAATGCCTATTTCTCAGATGGCAGAAGTTCTTCCAGACGTTTATAAAGAATTCTTAAAGATTTGTGAAACTTTAGAAAATCACTATAAAGATATGCAAGATATGGAATTTACCATTGAAAAAGGTAAACTTTACATGCTTCAAACTAGGAACGGTAAGAGAACTGCAGCTGCTGCTATTAGAATTGCCTGCGATCTTATCGATGAAGGTATGATTACTGAAGAACAAGCACTTTTACAAATCGATGCTAAAACTCTCGATATGTTATTACACCCCACCTTCGATGCTTCCGCATTAAAGAAAGCAGACAAAGAAAACGTTGTTGGTAAAGGTATTGCTGCTTCACCTGGTGCTGCTGCAGGTACTATCGTATTTACACCTGAAGATGCTGTTGAAAAGGGCAAGAAGGGTGAAAAAGTTATTCTTGTTCGTTTAGAAACTTCTCCAGAAGATATCGAAGGTATGAAATATGCTCAAGGTATATTAACTGTTCGTGGTGGACAAACTTCTCACGCAGCAGTAGTTGCTCGTGGTATGGGTACTTGTTGTGTATCTGGTTGTGGCGACATTAAAATGAACGAAGAAGAAAAATTCTTTGAACTTGCTGGCAAAATCTTCCGTGAAGGTGATGAACTTTCATTAGACGGTTCTACTGGTAACATCTACGATGTTGCTATTAAAACTGTTCCTGCAGATCCTAACAGTGGATATTTTGGCAGAATTATGAAACTTGCTGATAAATATAAAGCACTTGGCGTTAGAACTAACGCAGATACTCCCGAAGATGCTGAAAGAGCTGCTGAACTTGGCGCTCAAGGTATTGGTCTTTGCCGTACCGAACACATGTTCTTCGGACCTGGAAGAATTGATAAATTCCGTGAAATGATTTGTTCTGAAACTGCTGAAGAAAGAAAAGTTGCTCTCGACAAAATCGAACCAATGCAACAAGCAGACTTCGAAGGTTTAATGGAAGCTCTCAAAGGATATCCCGTAACTATTCGTTTCTTAGATCCACCTCTACATGAATTCGTTCCTACTGAAGAAGCAGAAATCAAAGCTTTAGCAGATGCTCAAGGTAAAACCGTTGCAGATATTAAGGCTATTATTTCTTCACTCCACGAAACCAACCCAATGATGGGACACAGAGGTTGTCGTTTAGCAGTTACCTATCCTGAAATTGCTGAAATGCAAACCAAGGCTGTTATCAAAGCTGCTATCGCTGTTTCTAAACGTCATCCTGATTGGAACGTTGTTCCCGAAATTATGATTCCTTTAGTTGGCGAAGTTAAGGAACTTGCTTTTGTTAAAAAGACGGTTGTTGAAACTGCAGAAGCAGTTATTAAAGAAGCTGGTGTTGACCTCAAGTACGAAGTTGGTACTATGATTGAAATTCCAAGAGCAGCTTTAACTGCTGATGAAATCGCTAAGGAAGCTGAATTCTTCTGTTTCGGTACTAATGATTTAACTCAAATGACGTTTGGGTTCTCTCGTGACGATGCAGGTAAGTTCTTACCTTCTTACTATGGTGCTAAGATTTATGAGTCTGATCCATTTGCAAGACTTGATGCTACTGGTGTTGGTAAACTTATGGATATGGCTGTTAAAATGGGTAAAGCTGCAAGAGCAGATATGCACTGTGGTATTTGTGGTGAACATGGTGGAGATCCTTCTTCTATCGAGTTCTGTCACTCAATTGGCTTAGATTACGTTTCTTGCTCACCTTTCAGAGTACCGATTGCAAGACTCGCTGCTGCACAAGCTAATATTAAAAATCCTAGAAAGTAATTTCTAAATAGAAAAAACGCTCTCAGTAGAGAGCGTTTTATTTTTTATTTAAGTGGTGTTAATTTATCGTATATAATAAAGTGCTTGTCGTCGTAAGATTTAATTTTGTGCCAATGCCCTGCATACCAGCGTGTAAACGCTACGTTGTCATTAATATAGGAAAATAATCCTTCTAACGTCATTTTATCATCGCTACGCATATCGGGGCGATATTTATGCGTTAAGATATAATCAACTTTATTATTATGTGTATTTAAGTTTTTATAGGCTAAAGAAAATTCTTCTTCTGTTGGCTCTTCGCCATCAAACCATAAACCTATATCCTTCCATTTGGCAGAACTTTTGCATCCACCCATAACGAAGAAGGTTTTATTAAAGATAGTAAAAACGTTGCCACGCTTTAATCTAACAATATTGCTTGAAAGTCTATTAACCCTTCCACCACACCAATCTTCTTCTGGGAAAGAAGATAAATAAGCATGATTTTCGTGGTTTCCGTCAATTATTGCAATCTTTTTATCAATTTCTAAAAAGGATTTATCGAAAGCGATATTTTCTTCGCTATTTGTAAACTTTAATCCTATATCGCCAAGAATAATTAAAAGGTCATCTTCTTTAGCGATAGCAACATATTCGTTAAGTCCTAAAACCTTTTCGCCACCATGAACGTCGCTAATAAAGTAAATCATATTATTCCCCGTAAATTATGGTAATTTTACCTGATAATACAGCATCAATATAGTCTTTTGCGCTTTCTATTTTCTTTTCCGTTAAAACGCCACTTTTTGCCACATCCTCAAGTCTATGAGTGTCTGACCCTGCAGTAATTGGGAGAGAATGCTTTTTAGCAAATTCTTTATTTTTTTCGCTGTAATCTAAATGCCTTTGGTTAGAGTTGTAAACTTCAACGCCATCGATGTAGTCGTTAGGTGTAGGTTGACTTTTGCCGTCACGATGGGGGTGTGCTTGAAAAATGGTGACGTTGTTCTTTTTTGCTAGTGCGTAAAAATCTTTAATAGGTAATGAAAAAATATTTTTGTTGTTTTTTACAAAATCTTTAATATTACCGTATAAAAGATAGTGATTGCCATTTTCATTTAATTGAAGTTCGGCAGATGGAAGAACGGTAAGTCCCAATTCATCTCCACGCTTTTTTGCAAGGTCATAACCGAGAAAAAATTTATCAACCTTTTCTTCCCATGATATCTCGCCATATTTTTCAAAAACACGCCCTTTTAGATGGTCGCTTATAAAAAGAGTGTCATATCCTGCATTTTTATAAAGTTCAACCATATCTCTTGCACTAATTTTAGAACAAGAACTAACTTCTAATACGTGTGCGTGTGGTTCTGTTTTAAACATATAACCCTACCAAAAATAATTTATTATGGAAATTATAACATATAAAAAAAGCGAAAGCAATAAAAACGTATTTATAAAGAAAAAAGATGAGCCTAATTTTAGGCTCATCTTTTATGATTAAGTATAATTTATTTTAAGTATAAAATTTCTGGGTTTAGTGGGCGTGCACCGTGTGCAACAGTTATGACGCTTCCATTTTGAGTAAATGGAATTTCTTTCTTTTCTCCATCTGGAGCAAGATATCTAACTGAAGTAATTTTTTTATTAACGCCAATCTTAATTTCCTCGATATCATCGTAAGAAGTTGGAAAGAGTGCCGTAAATATCGTGCCGTCCTTCATTAAACCTGCTTTGAAGAAAATTTCCTCATCGCCAACGAAATATGCTGACATGGGGTTAATTGTATTTACAATGTTAATAAGTTGTGCCTTTCTCGTTTGATTTAAGAAACCAAAACCATTACTAAAGGTAAATGGCGAAACGGGGGTCCCACAGAAGGTTACAATATTGCCACCAAGTGTGTTGGTATACATCGTAACTGCGGGAAAAAGTTTAGTCATTTCAGAGCCGGTAACTTTGTTAATCGCCCAAGAAAAGGTTTTAACATTGTCAAATAGTGGAATGAGTTCTTTAGGTTTATATTGCGCAGTAGAAATATTATCTTCATTTACAAAATATTCGCTGGTAACTTTTAATCCACTCCAATCTCTAACGCCAACGCCGATTAAATGGCTAAATCCACGCTCACAAAGAAGCTTTGCAGTATCACTAGCAAGGAAAACGTTTCCTGATAAGATTTTTTTAATATCTTCGTCGGTGTAAACGTCAAGGCAATCTCCTTCTAAACATAAAATACCCTTTTGCTCGTTAGAAAAGAAAACGGGAAGCCCTAATCTTTCAAGACAATGATTAACCCAACCGATACTTTGTTTATCAACGTCAGCATCGTCCTTAATAGGGCTTTCTGGTTCGTGCGAAATTAAGGGAATTCTAAAACCTTCGTATGATAAATTGTCAAAATCTCTTGCAACTTGGTCGTCAAACTTTTTGTAATGAGCGAATTTTTTTCTATAAGCAAGTCCACTTTCAAGTTCATTTGGTGACCTTGTAAACCAATGTTTTGCGCCCTTGTAACCTTCTAAAAGGCTTTCAACGTAGTGCATATGAAAAGCACTCGCACTCATTGAATATCTATTGTGTGGACAAGAATCTGACTCGGCTATAGGAATATCAACGTGTTTTTTAAGCTTGCTAATTCTCAATGCTGAGCGCCAAAAATAGGTAGAATAAAACCTAGTTGTATAGGGAGCATATCTACTACCCGAGCCTCTAGCGATTGAGGGATTTCCTTTGCCAGCAAAAGGTTTTGCGCATTCGTGATTTTCTGTGTTGGAACAAATAATGCCTTGGATAGATGGGTCGACACTATCGATGCCTGCTCTTAGAACTTTTACTGCTTCAATAAGCGTTTGTTTTTGGATTTCTTGCCAAATTTTCCAATAATTTTTACCTTCTTGAGAGTCTGATGTGCAAACGTCCCAAAGTTCTTGTCTAGTAAAGGAAGTGCCTGCAGTTTCGTTAAAAAGCTTCATGTGTCTTTCGCATGCGCAACCTTTTTGTGCTCTTCCTACGGTGCGCCAATCGTCGTCAATCATTATAACTTTTGGGCCGAAAGAAGCAAGTTTTGCCATTGCTTTGTAAAAATATTGATGGAAATCTGGGTCCATCGGACAGCAACTACCAGTTGAAGGTTCACCCGTCTTAAATGAAGTTAGCGGAGTGAACGCAGGTCCTAACGCTAGTTGAGAGCCGTGTCCAATCGTTGATTGAACTAATACGCCACTTGGAATGCCCAAAGAATCAAGTTTTTCTTTATATTTCTTATAAGTATTACATTGAGGAGTAACCTTATCTTTTGAGTTATCTCCTTCAGGGGTGAAATGCATCAAAAAAAGTGGCATAATGGTTATACCAGATTTATATTGCCCTTTAATATCTTCAACATACTTGTCAATATAATTTTCATTTAGAGGCATTATTGAATAGGTTAAAAGCTTTTCTTGCATTATTTTTCTACTCCTTTATCTATTTGAAATCATTATATAATAGGAAAGTGAAAATGACAAGATTTAAAATTCAAAAAAACATTCAATTGGAGTCAAATAAGTTTGTTATCAAAAGAATTGAATTTTCATACAATATCACTATGCGAAACTTATGTTATATAAATTTAAGTGCTTTAAGAAAGAACGCTGAAAATGTTAAAAAATTATTGCCCAAAGGGGTAAAATTAAACGCTGTAGTAAAGGCAGATGGGTATGGACATGGGGCAGAGAGAGTGGCGCAAGAGTTGTACTCTATAGTTGACAGCTATTCCGTATCTATAATTGAAGAAGCTATCAGTTTGCGCAATTCGGGTATAGATAAAGAAATATTGTTGCTTATACCATTACAAGAAGATGAAATAGAGAAAGCCATAGAGTATAATATTACTATTTCTTGTGAAGATATACGTTTGCTAAAATCGATTAACGATGTCGCAATAAATGTTAAAAAAAATGCTAAAGTTCACGTTAAGTACGATACGGGCATGAATAGATTAGGCATAAAAACAATAGAAGAATTAATCGAGTTTTTGGAGTATTCAAAAAAGCTAAAAGGGGTAATGATAGAGGGGATTTTTTCTCATTATGCTCAACCTGAAAACAAAAAATCGGTAAAAAAGGCAACGGATAAATTTTTGCTTGCAATTGAAGTGGTAAAAAGGTATAATGTAAATGCGGTGTGTCATATATCGGCAAGTGGGGGTTTTTTACGAGAAAATTATTTTGACATGGTTCGAATAGGTTTATTGCTTTATGGTTATAAACCATATAAATGCTCAAAAATTTCCGTTACGCCAATTATGAAAGTTTATTCCTTCGTTGTTTGTAGAAAAAAACTCAAAAAGGGAGAAAGTGCCCTTTATGGCAAATGTAGAACGGAAAAAAATTGCGAAATTACGTTAGTGCGCTATGGTTATGCAGACGGACTTTCACGCAAGAAAAACCACCTTACTTTTAACAATAGGTGTATGGATATTACCGCGGTTAAAGGGCGTGTTGGTGAAAAAAAATACGTAGTTATGAACAATGCCAACTCATTGGCGAAAACTTACGGCACTATAAGTTATGAAATTTTAGTTCATTCAACGAAAAGAGCCGAAAAAATATATATAAATTAAAAATTTTATTAACGGAAGAATATTATGAAATACTTATTAAAGCTTATTGTAGTACCAATGGTATATTTGCTTTGTTTTGCATTTTCAACAGTTGGAATAGCCAGCATTTCAGGGTTTAACGAATTGACGAAATGCATAATTTGTGCCTTTTTTCTCTTATTTTACATCTTTCTCGTTGCAATAGTTATGATTAAAGAAGGGCATGACGCATATGACATTTTGCTTAGAAACAATACTCAGAGAAGGCATATGGTTGAAACGGGTGTGGTTGTTGACTTTGATACACAAAAAGAATATAGTGTGTGGAAAGGATTTACTATAGGTTTAATTTGTTGTATTCCACTCGTTATAATGGTCGTAGTTCATTTATTACTTGCTCCACGTGGCGAAACTAGTAGTGTTTCAATTTTTTGCGAAATGTTTTATGGCGTATTTTTTTCTGTTGCTAGAACCTATAAAAACGCTAATGAAATGGGTTTTTTTATAGGTTCTGCATTTGTTGTTGTTGCACTTCCTTTAATAACCGGAGTACCTTTTATGCTTGGCGCTTCTCGTAGAAGAAAACAACAAGAAAGGGTTCGTCAACTAAACAAAGAGCTTCATGGAGAAGACAGGTGAGAATAATTTCCGGAATATACAAAGGGCGTAGACTTGTGGAGTTTAAGGGGTGTGAAGTGCGTCCTACTTCAGATATGTCAAGAGAAAGTTTGTTTAATATCTTAAGCACAAGAGTGAGTGGCTGTGTGTTTTTAGATGCTTTTTCTGGAACTGGTGCAGTAGGAATTGAAGCTCTTTCTCGTGGTGCAATAAGGGTGGATTTTAACGATGTATCAAAAGATAGCATAGAGATAATTAAACAAAATTTGAGTAAAATTGGAAACCCGAAAAACGTGCTGGTAACATGCGGTGATGCATTAGCTAAACTAAAAAATTCAACAAACATATACGATATAATTTTTCTTGATCCACCTTATGGTGCAGATTTAATAGAAAAAGCCCTATTTTTATCTGCTAATGCGATAAAACAGGGCGGGCTAATAATTTTAGAAGACGATAGGTTTTTCAATGGTGAAATTACAGGGCTTTCTAAATGCGATTTGAGAAAATATGGCAAAGCGCATTTTACCTTTTTTACAAAGGGGGAAAATATATGAAAAGGTGTCTGTTTGCAGGTACGTTTGATCCTGTAACTAATGGGCATTACGATACAGTTTTACGCCTTAATGAAAAATATGAAGAAATAGTTGTTGCGATAGGGATAAATCATAGAAAGCAACCATTTTTTTCGCTAGAAGATAGGCTTAATTTTTTAAGAAAAGCATTTGAAAATTGTTCCTTTGTAAAAGTGGATTACTATACTACTTTAACGGTAGAATATATGAAGCAAGAAAATATTAACGTTTTAGTGCGTGGCATAAGAAATGAAATTGATCTTGAATATGAAAAAAAGAACGAACAATTATCTAAAACTATTTATCCAAATTTAGTTACCGAATATTTTGTAGCAAGTGCTAACCTAAAAAATTTAAGCTCAACACTTGTTAGACAATTAATAAAAGAAGGTAAAGATATTTCCTCTTTCGTGCCAAACGGGGTTGAAGAGTTAATTAAAAAATCAATGAATAAACAATAAAAGAAAATATAAAATTTAAAACCGCTGAAAGTAACTTTGAGTAAATAAAGGGAGCGGTTTTTATTTTAGCTTTTTTTAAGCAAGTAAGGGCTTGCATTATTGCTGAAATGCCTGAAAAACCACAAAGTGTTGCCATAGTGCAAAAGGAAAGTCTGTTTGCAGGGGTGAAGGAAAGTGTTTTAACTGCTTTGGTTGTTTCAAATATACCAAATATTATACCTTTACCCACTTGCTCGTTTCCCGTTAATAGAGAAAATATTTTGATTGGTATATTGAGAATACCTATCGAGAATAAAACTTCGGTAAAAATATAAAAAAGAGTTATCAACGCTCCAACTAACAAGGCTGAATTTATAGCTGAAAACGTGCATTCTGATATTATATCATCGCTCTTTTTTATCGTAAATCCAACAAATTCTTTTGGTTTTTCTTTTTTTCTATGATAGGAAAATATAGCGCCAACGATTATAGCAGATATAATGTGGCAAAAATATAATCCAAGCCCAAACTTCACATTGTTAAAAGCCATAGAACCGACTACCGAAATTAAAAAAGCGGGAGAAGAAGTTGAGCATAATACAGAAGCTCTTTCCGCTTCAGCGGAGTTAATTAGATTTTTAGAGCGAAAATCTGCAACGATAATAGAACCGACGGGATAACCGGAAATAAGTCCCATTAAAAAAGCGTATCCACAAGCACCGTTTACCTTAAAAACTCTCTCAAAAAAAGGAGAAATAAGTTTTGACATTTTTTCCGTGCCACTTAAAAAAGACAATATTGCCGTAATAAAGCAGTATGGAAAAAGAGAGGGTAAAATACAAGCAAAATACATCTTTAATCCTTCTATCGTGAAGCCGGAAAAACTCTTGTTTAATGCAAGCATAAGGGCAAAACAGACGATAAAAATAAAGGGTAAAAAATCTCTAATTATTTTAATAGCTTTTATCATACTTTTATTATATTAGCGCTTGAAAAAAAATATGGGATATGTTAAAATATTTCTATGGATTTATTTGATTTAAATAGAGAAAAAAAGAATATTCCTTTAGCTGAAAGAATGAGAGCTAGAAATATTGCGGAATACCTTGGACAAGAGCATATTGTAGACAAGAATTCGCTTTTGCGTAGGGCAATAAAAATGGATAATCTCGGAAGTTGCATTTTTTGGGGACCACCTGGTAGCGGGAAAACCACGCTTGCAAACGTTATAGCCAATAGCACTTCGGGGCTTTTTGTTAAATTAAATGCGGTATCTTCAGGCGTTGCAGACGTAAAAAAAGTTGTTGATGAAGCAAAATCTAATCTTAGACTTTACGGTAAGAAAACCTATTTATTACTTGATGAGTGCCATAGATTTAATAAAACTCAAAGCGACAGTTTGCTTCCTTCTATTGAGCGTGGGGACATAATATTCATTGGTTCAACAACGGAAAATCCTTATGCGTCGATGACTCCTGCTATAGTTTCAAGATGTAGAGTTTTTGAGCTAAAAAGGCTTAGTGAAGAACAAATTAAAAAAGCGCTTAAAAATGCGCTTTCCGATAAAGAAAGAGGTTTAGGAAACTACTCGGTGGTTATAGAAGATGAAGCGATTAACCATATAGCTTCGGTTTCTGCAGGTGATTTAAGAGTTGCTTACAACGCTCTTGAAATGGCAACTATAACAACCGAGCCTAACGAAGAAGGCGTTATACACGTAACACTAAAAGATGCTGAAGAATCAATTCAACAAAAGGCACTTTCCTTTGACGAACAAATGTATTACGATATGCTTTCAGCTTTTTGTAAAAGTTTAAGGGGAAGTGATTCCAATGCAGCTCTTTACTATATGCAACGCTTAATAAAAGGTGGGTGCGATCCCGTTCTTATTGCAAGGCGCGTTATAGCTCATTCTTCTGAGGACGTTGGTATGGCTGATCCTATGGCTATGGTTGTTGCAACTAACGCTCTTTTGGCATATGAAAGAATGGGGCTTCCCGAAGGATTGTTGCCACTTTCACAAGCGATTGTTTACGTTTGTGAGGCGGAAAAATCCAACTCGGTATATTTGGCTATGCATATGGCGGGGGCGGATGCTATAAAGGTTAAAGACGACAACGTGCCAGGTTGGGTTAAAAATGCCGTTTATGGAAGTGAGGAAGATAAAAAACAGGCAAGTAATTATAAATACCCTCACGACTACGGTGGATACGTTGAGCAACAGTACTTGCCAGACCAATTAAAAGATAAAGTTTATTACGTTCCGTCGGAAATCGGGTACGAAAAGACTGTTAAAGAAATTAGAAAAAGAAAGGGGAAGAAATAATGACAGACTATTCAGTTAAGCTTGCTAAGGAATTCACGTTAAAAACCGAACACTGTGCAAATATAATTCAGTTAATCGATGATGGAAATACCATTCCGTTCATAGCTAGATATCGTAAGGAAGCAACGGGCTCTTGCAACGATCAGGTGTTGAGAGATTTTGCAGACAGGTTAAAATATTTAAGAAGTTTAGATGAAAAAAAGCAAAAGGTAGTTGATTCTATTACTGAACAGGGTAAAATGACGGATGAAATATTAATTTCGTTAGCATCGGCAGACACGGTAACGGAAGTAGAAGATATTTATAGACCTTATAAACAAAAGAAAAAGACTAGAGCGTCTGTTGCTATAGAAAAGGGGTTAACACCCCTAGCGGACGTTATATTGGCTCAACAAGACGTTGATATTGAACAAGAAGCAGAAAAATACATTAATGAAGAAAAGGGAGTTTTAGAACTAAAAGATGCGTTAAACGGTGCTTCGGATATTATTGCCGAGCGTGTTTCCGATAATGCTGAACTTAGAAAAACCCTTAGAAAGACCTTATTTTCTAAAGGAGAAATTACTTGTAAACTTCTAGATGGTGAAAACGCCAAAACCTACGACGGATATAAGGAATATTCTGAAAAAGCAGATAAGATACCTTCACATAGAATACTTGCCGTAAATAGAGGAGAAAAGGAGGATTGTTTAAAGGTTTCTGTAACTATTCCACAAGAGTTTTTGACTGATATTATTAAATCAGAATACGTTAACAGTGATAATGCATGTGGTAAGATGGTTTCATTAGCTTGTGAAGACGCTTACTCAAGGCTTATTTTTCCATCTATTGAAAGGGAAATTAGAGGCGAGCTTACCGATAATGCAAACGAACAAGCGATAAAAATGTTCGAGGTAAATCTACGCCCATTACTTTTACAACCGCCTCTTAAAGGCAAAACCATTATGGGCTTAGATCCTGCTTATAGAACGGGATGTAAGATTGCTGTAATTAATCCAGAAGGTAACGTTTTAGATACTGCAGTAATTTACCCAACCCCACCACAAAACAAAATTGAAGAAGCGGAGTTGGTTTTGAAAAAGTTAATAGCAAAACACGGTGTAGAAGTTATTTCTATTGGCAATGGTACTGCTAGTAAGGAATCGGAAATCTTCGTTGCTGAAATGATTAAAAAGCTTGATAAACCCGTTTCATACGCAGTAGTAAACGAAGCTGGTGCATCTGTTTATAGTGCTTCAAAGCTTGGGGCGGAAGAATTTCCCGATTTTGAGCCTGCACAACGAAGCGCTGTTTCTATTGCTAGAAGGCTTTTAGATCCACTTGCTGAACTAATTAAGATAGACGTTAAATCTATAGGCGTTGGTCAATATCAACACGATATGCCGGAAAAAAGGCTAGAAGAAGTTCTTGGTGGCGTTGTTGAAGATTGCGTTAATAGTGTTGGAGTTGATTTAAATACGGCATCTGCAAGCTTACTCTCTTTCGTTTCAGGCTTAAACAGCGGTATTGCTAAAAACATAGTGGAATATAGAAAGGAAAAACCCTTTAAAACAAGAAGCGAGCTTTTAAAAGTTAAAAAACTTGGTGAAAAAGCATACGAACAATGTGCAGGATTTTTAAGAATAATCGGTGGAAATATTTTGGATAACACTGGTGTTCATCCCGAATCATATCCTGCAGTCGAAAAACTTTTAAGTGCAGTGGGTTATAGTTTAGACGACGTTGCCGAAGGTAAAATAGGCGATATGAAGGACAAAATCGAAAAGTTGGGTTGGGCAAACGTTGCAAAAGAGTGTGACGTGGGAGAACCTACTCTTCGCGATATCGTAAACGAGCTTTTAAAACCCGGTAGAGATATTCGTGATACGCTTCCTAAGCCAGTGCTTCGTTCAGACCTTATGGATTTATCAGACCTTAAAGAAGGAATGGAGATTATAGGTACGGTGAGAAATGTTATAGACTTTGGCGTGTTCGTGGATATTGGTGTGCATCAAGATGGATTGGTACACATTTCTCAAATTTCTGATAATTATATTAAACATCCTTCAGACGTATTAAAAGTTGGTGACGTTGTAAAGGTTAAAGTATTAGGTGTTGATACAATAAAGAAAAAAATCTCTTTAACGTTAAAAACAGCTGATCTTCCTCACGGGATAGCTACAGGCAATCAAAAAACGGATAGGGAGAGAAAAGAGGGTAGGAGAGATGCTCAAAAGAAAAGGGGAGAAGCAACTATTTCAAACGAGGAAATGAGAGCCTACTTATTAAAGAAATTTGGAAGATAAAAAATTTATTATTGTTTAATCTTTGTGTACAAGAAAAGCCCACGTAATTTCGCGTTTTGCGAAACAACGTGGGCTACGCTTTTGTTTGAAGGAAAAATTCTTAACTTTTTTACAGCTACGTGACAAACTTTTCTTTATTTAAATGCCAATTCATTGCATTTTTTTACTAAATAATCCGCCATTTCTTCTTTTGATGAGCAAATAGATTTTAACTGGCTAAAATAAATTGGCTCATCAAAAACGTATTCTTTTTCTTTAACTTTAAAATAAGAAACGTAAATTGGCACGTCCATTTCTTCTTTTTCACATTGCATAGCTAGCAAAACGAATCCTGCAAAAAAACTCTTTAATTGAGGTTGGTATCCATCCGTTGAATCCTCGGGGAATATTACAATATTCTCCCCTTGTTTTATTGATTTAACGCTTTCGTTAATTGTAGTTTTCAATCTTAAATCTTTATACGTAGATATAAGATTAAGACCTTTATAGAATATGTAGGTAAGTGGACTTGCTAAGAGGCAAAATAATCTTGCTAAAAAAAGATTCCAATGTTTTTTCTCATGGTAGTAAACTTTGGTTTGATATTTATATAGTTTAACTAAACCTGAGTTCATTTCTCCCGTTCCCCACATACGAATGGGAAAGTCGCAATAAATTTCTAAACTCATAGGAGCGTCTGTTCCCTCATGGTTAGAAAGAATTATTGAGCCGTTAGTGGGCTTTTTCCTAAGATACTTAAACGTAGGTTTATGATATCTCGATTTCATAATAAACTTTATGCAGTTGTACCACCATTTGCGTTGTTGCTTAAATTTTTTTTCTTTAGTTTTCATAATTAAATTATAAACTTAATAATTAAAAAGCAAAAGAGAATAAAATTTTGCAATTCTATTATTGTGTATAAATATAAGAAATAATTCTATTATAGAGAGAATGGAGGCTTTTCGTTGACAAATTTGATGATTTTTATTAAAATATTCATATGAAAAGAGCAACAGAACTAGTAATTGAAAATTTAGCTAAACTGAGAAAAGCGTGTGGATTAACACAGATGGAATTATCTCAAAAAATTAATTATTCTGACAAAACTATTTCTAGGTGGGAAAAGGGAGAGGTAATTCCGAGCATAGAAGTTTTAGAAAAACTAGCCGAAATATACAAAGTTAGTGTGAGTTATTTTTTCGAAGAACATTTAGAGCAGGCTGACGTTAAGGTGGAAGAACAAAAATTTAATTTACATCTTTCTATAATGTTTTCACTCATACTAGTTGTTTGGACGGTTGCGGTTTTAATATTTTTTACGCTAAACAAATATATAGGAAGATATTATTTTGAAGCGTTAGTTTGGGCTCTGCCCATAACCACTTTAGTAATTGGTTGGTGTAGCAAAAATTACTTTAATAAAAAACTTTATTTACTTACCCGCTCATTTGCATGCTGGTTTACTTTAGGTGCTATTTACGTGCAATTTTTAAATCAAAATTTATGGACTATTTTCTTTTTTGGAATACCAATGCAAATTACTTTAATTTTGTTTTCTTATCTTAATAAAATTGGTAATAATAAAAAGAAGCGTAATATTACAGCAGAAAAAATAGAAAAGTTCTTTTCAAAAAAAGGGAAATAAAAAATCGGGCTTGTTCAGCCCGATTTATTTTTATTTACGCGTTTTTAACAATTTCAACTACTTCCGTTCTATTAAGTGGATTAATTGAAAAAACTATGCAGTTTCCGTTAGCCCAACCTTCTTCAACTAAAAGGTTGTAAAAAGCTTTTACGTCTTCACTATTTGAAACGTCTGAAATTATTCCGCTAAGCGTGTCACTGCTTTTGCAAGCTTCAACTAAATCATCAGTGCTATTGAATTCCAAAACAATTACAACGTCTGATTGAATGCTACTAGTTTTATTAAAGCCATGCATTTCTACTACGAGTTCTTCTTTTTCAAGTTCGCTTTCTATAGAGGTGGCAACGTCTTCAACACCTTGACTTACCGTATAACCTTTGTCGAGAAAAGCTTTTTCAAGTTTTCCGTAAGATGAACACGCTGTCATTGAAAAGCATAATGCTACGGCGAGAGTGAGTGATAATAATTTAAGTATTTTTTTCATTTTGTTTATTCCTCCTACATGATTTTAATTTTATATATTTTAACCGATAAATTTATTTTTGTAAAGAATTTTTTTTTAATTTTTCGGTATAAAATTTTCAAATATAATGTTATTTGCTTTGCTTTTTGCTAGCGCTTCTTGATTCTTATCAGTTATAGTCCAACAAAGTAAAGGTAATTTTGTTTTTTTTCGTAGAGGCAAATCGGTAAGTCTATAACTTATAAAATCTGGTTTAATAATAAAGTTTAGAGATAGGTTTTTAACCACGTGTTTTTTAATTAACCCCATTTTTTCTTTGTAGATACAACCCAAAATGCCTCTGATAAATTGTGGGGCAAGCTTTTTTATTTTTAAAATATAAAAAGGATTAAAACTCTGTACTGCAAATTGCCCATTATAATTTTTTAATAGTTGCACCGTGTCGTCAACAACACTAGAGTCGGGTTGGTTTTTAATTTCAATTAAAAGAGGCACTCTGCCGTTTACGAACTCTAAAACTTCTTTCAGAGTAGGAATTTCTTCGCTCGTATTATTTAATCTAAGAGTTTTTAATTGCTGAAAAGTTTTTTGGTGCAAAAGAGCATCTTCACCAGTAAGTCTTTTAAGGTTATCATCGTGAAAAACAAATAAAACCCCATCAAGACTTTTATGCACATCTATTTCAATTGGATAGCCCTTTTCAATTGCGTTTTTATAAGCAGACAACGAGTTTTCTGGAAAGTTTTCGTTCCATAACCCTCTATGTGCGATAGGGCGTGTTGTTAGCCAATGTGAAGAATTTATTCTCATCTTTTTCTCCTTTTTTATTTTGCTTGCAAAAAAAACTATATTGTTATATACTTTAATATATTACCAATTATATATTGTAAAGGATAGTATGTCAATAAGCAAAGAAAATATAAGAAATTTTTGTATAGTTGCCCATATCGATCATGGTAAATCCACATTGGCTGATAGGCTTATAGAAAAAACGGGGCAGGTTAGTGAAAGGGAGATGGAAGATCAACTTCTTGATTCCATGGAGTTGGAAAAAGAGAGGGGTATTACTATTAAACTTACTCCCGTTAGAATGTTTTATAAGGCAAAAGACGGAAAAGAATACGTTTTTAATTTAATCGATACACCCGGCCACGTGGATTTTTCATATGAAGTTTCAAGGTCGTTAAAAGCGTGTGAAGGTGC
The DNA here is from genome assembly GCA_045639245.1 of Christensenellaceae bacterium. Taxonomy (GTDB): domain Bacteria; phylum Bacillota; class Clostridia; order Christensenellales; family Borkfalkiaceae; genus UBA1259. The sequence continues at coordinate 11,267 of JAZUCS010000039.1, read as the reverse complement.
TATATTAATCGTCGATGCAACGCAGGGCGTACAAGCTCAAACGCTTGCAAATGCTTATCTTGCAATTGATAATGATTTAGAGTTAATGCCTGTAATAAATAAAATGGATTTAGCATCTGCACGTCCCGATGAGGCTGTTGAAGAGTTAGAGAATATTTTAGGGGTTTATGCTGAAGATGCTCCTAGAATATCTGCTAAAAGTGGATTGAATATAGAAGAAGTTTTAGAACAGGTAATAACTAAAATTCCCGCGCCCAAAGGAGATGAGAATGCGCCACTTAAAGCATTGATTTTCGATAGTTATTATGATAATTTTAAGGGCGTTATATGTTTTGTTAGAATTATGGATGGAACGGTAAAAACGGGTACTAGAATAAAGGCATTTATGTCTGAAAAGGAATTTACCGTTACTGAAGTAGGCGTGTTTGCACCTAAAATGCATCCCGTTGAAAGTTTATCGGCAGGTGAGGTAGGATATATTGCGGCAAGTGTTAAGAGTATAGAAGATACAGCCGTTGGAGATACTATTACGTGCGTTGATAATCTTGCAAAAGAACCGCTTCCAGGTTATAAAAAAGCTCTTCCAATGGTTTTTTCCGGTGTGTTTCCGTTAGATGGAAGTAAATATAACGATTTAAAAGATGCGCTCTTAAAATTAAAATTAAATGATGCAGCTTTGTCTATTGAACCAGACAACTCGGCTGCCCTTGGGTTTGGCTTTAGATGTGGTTTTTTAGGGTTGCTTCATATGGACGTTATTCAAGAGCGAATTGAAAGAGAGTTCGACCTTGATATTATTACCACCGCTCCTTCTGTTTCATATAAGGTTTTTAAAACTGATGGAACTATGTTAATAGTTGAAAATCCAACCCATCTTCCACCAGTTACGGAAATTGATTATATGGAAGAGCCAGTTATAAACGCAAGTATATTAACTCCGCCTGAATTCGTAGGTCCAATTATGGAGTTGTGTCAATTTAAGCGTGGCGTTTATAAAAATATGATTTATTTAGATAAAACAAGGGTAGAGCTTAAATATACTCTTCCATTAAACGAAATAATTTATGACTTTTTTGATAGCTTAAAGTCAAGAACTAAAGGATACGCTTCTTTTGATTATGATATCGCAGGTTATGAAAAAAGTGATTTAGTAAAGTTAGATATGCTTTTAAATGGGGATATTTGTGATGCTTTATCTATTATAGTCCATAAAGACAAAGCTTACGAAAGAGGTAGACAGATTGCTGAAAAGTTAAAAGAGATTATACCAAGACAAATGTTTGAAATTCCCGTGCAGGCGGCGGTTGGCGGTAAAATAATTGCTAGAGAAACTGTTAAAGCTTTTAGAAAAGACGTACTTGCAAAATGTTACGGTGGCGATGTTACGAGAAAGAAAAAACTTTTAGAAAAACAAAAGGAAGGTAAAAAGAAAATGCGTTCTATAGGAACGGTTGAAATTCCTTCCGAAGCATTTATATCTATCTTAAAAACGGATAATAGAGATTAAGGAGAAAAAATGGCGGGAATATATATTCACGTACCTTTTTGTAAAAGCAAATGTACTTATTGTGATTTTGCTTCTTACCCAAAGGAAATTTGTAAAACGGAAAGTTATTTTGCCTGTCTTTACCGTGAGATAGAAGCGAGAGGAAGAGATTTGTCATCGAAAGTTTTCGACACAATATATATTGGTGGAGGAACTCCTTCTATAGTGCCTGCTAATTACATAGCGGGAGCATTAAGACAGGTGAGAAAGTTTTTTAATTTATCTCAAAATCCTGAAATAACTATTGAACTTAATCCCGGCACGATTGATGAAGAGAAAATTAAAACTTATAAAAGTGTAGGGATAAATCGATTTTCGATAGGTCTTCAATCGGGGTTTGACGAACAGCTTAAAAAACTTAATAGAATACATACTGCTAAAGATTTTTTACTCACATGTAAACTCTTAAAGGGAGAAAATATCAGTGCTGATATTTTACTCGGTCTACATAACCAAACGGCAGAAGAAGTAAAAAAGAGTATAGATTTAGCTATTGCGGCAGGCGTAAAGCATATTTCAGCATATGCGTTAACGCCAGAGGTTGGAACGCCTATTTATAGCGACTATCTTAATGGTGATTTGCCTTCAGAAGATGAAGTTGCTGACATTTATGATAGTACTCGTGCGTACCTAAAGGGAAAAGGATTTAATAGGTATGAAGTTTCAAACTTTTCACTAGGTGGTTATCAATCGAAACACAACCTAAACTATTGGGAAAGGGGAGAATATATTGGCATGGGTGTATCTGCTTCTTCTTTTATAAACGGCAGAAGATTTACTAATACTTTTAATATTGATGAATATATAAATTGCGTAATCTACAATAAAACTCCAGAGATTTCTTCAGATATTATTGAACAAGATGATGCAAAGTTTGAATTCATAATGCTTGCGTTAAGAACGGAAAAAGGAATAGAAACGGCAAAGTTCAACAATGAGTTTTCGGCAGATTTTGTTTCTGATTATGCTGAAGCGCTTAAGAGAAACGAACAATTTATGGATATTACTTCGGAAAACGTAAAAATAAAAGAAGAGTTTTTATACGTTCAAAATAATATAATTTTGCAGTTTATGAAGTAGAATTTTATTAAATATTGATATTCTACAAAAAAACAATTTAAAATATAAAATAGGCACAAAAGAGATAACGTCCCTGTGGTAATCTAAAACACCACGGGGGCTTTTTTATGACCGTATATATTGAATACGTTATCATAGAAAATTTTATTATCGACTATCTTTTAATGAAATGTACCTATTTGTTAACGGGAAAAAAAGTTAAAAGAATTCGAGTACTTTTAACGGCGCTTTTGGGAGCATTTTTTGCGCTTTTGTTTCCTTTAGTTAAGATTAATGCAATTATTACAACAACAATTAAGTTGTTGTTTGGTGCAATAATGGTATTAATATCTGCAAAGTATTTAAGTTTTAGAGATGTGTTTATAAACGTTTCCGTCTTATATGGTTTATCCTTTGCGGTAGGGGGAGTTATTACAGGTTTATATAATTTAATAGGAATATCAGCAAATTCCGATTTAGTTATTGCAATAACGTTTATACCTATCTATGTAATTATTTTTGCAATTAAAAAACTTACTCAGTTTTTATTTAGAAGAAGAAATATTGAACGTTATCTTTACGACTTCCAAATAACTGTTGATGGACAAACTCTTTGTGGAAGGGGATTTTTAGATACTGGGAACGGTTTGTATGATAGTGGCGTTCCAGTTATTATAAGTTCAAAAAAATTTATTTTGCCATTACTTAAAAACCCATTAACCTTAAGAAGGATAAAGAAATTAAATTTTAGTACGGCAGGGGGAGAAAGTTGTAAGAGTTGTATACATTTGGATGAAATTAAGATATTTATCTTAGACAAGCCGAATATATTTAATAACGTAGGTTTGCTTATAGCAGACGTTAACGTAACTGGTGCAGACGCTATACTTCACCCTGCACTTTTGGAGGTGAACGATGTTAAAAATTATTCAAGAAAAGTTAAAGAAGTTTCTTAAAATTCTTAAACTTGAAGAAAATGTGTTAAATTACGTTAATGGTGGTGAAATTTTGCCTTCTCCCTTTACAAGCGAAGAGGAAGCCGAGTTGATTTTTAAAATGGAAGCGGGGGACGAAAGTGTTGCCGAAAAACTAATAGAACATAATCTGCGTTTAGTCGTTTATATTGCAAAGCGGTTTCAAAATACCGGCATAGATTTAGACGATTTAGTTTCGGTAGGAACTATAGGGCTTATAAAAGCGGTAGGCTCATTTTCTTCAGATAAAAAAGTTAAACTTGCTACGTTTGCTTCTCGTTGTATTGAAAACGAGATTTTAATGTTTTTAAGAAGAACGGCTAAAATAAAGTCGGAAGTTTCTTTTGACGAACCACTTAATATTGACGGAGAGGGCAACGAACTGGTATTATCAGACGTAATGGGCACAGATTGTGACTTGGTATATAAAAAAATCGAAAGTGGGGTAGAAAACGATTTATTAAAGGAAGCGCTATTAAAACTCAACTCAAGAGAGCGAGAAATAATGTCGTTAAGATATGGGCTTGATGGCGGAGAAGAGAAAACACAAAGAGAAGTTGCAGATATGCTTGGAATATCGCAAAGTTATATTTCAAGGCTTGAGAAGAAGATTATATTAAGACTAAAAAAAGAGTTTGCAAAAATGATTTAATTTGTAAAAAATATTGAAAAAAAATGAGGATTGTGTTATCCTTATTGAAATAAGACAATTAGGAGAAAAAAAATGAATAAATACCATGGTACAAAAACTGAGCAAAATTTAAAGGCTGCTTTTGCTGGCGAATCAGAAGCAAGAAACAAATATTCCTATTTTGCATCAAAAGCTAAAAAGGAAGGGTACGAGCAAATTTCTGCAATATTTTTAAAAACTGCAGACAATGAAAAAGAACATGCAAAATTATGGTTTAAGGAACTTGAAGGCATTGGAAACACTGCAGAAAATCTAGTTGCCGCAGCAGAAGGCGAAAATTATGAATGGACTGATATGTATGAAAACTTTGCAAAAGATGCGGAAAAAGAGGGATTTATCGAACTTGCCGCTAAATTTAGAGCCGTTGCACAAGTTGAAAAACATCACGAAGAAAGATATCGTGCTCTCTTAAAGAACGTTGAAACAGCAGAAGTATTCAAAAAGGAAGGCGTTAAGGTTTGGGAATGTAGAAATTGCGGACATTTACACACTGGTAATTCAGCTCCAGAGATTTGTCCTGTTTGCGCGCATCCCTTAGCATATTTTGAAATTCACGCTGAAAATTATTAATATTTAAGGGTATACTCGCTTTTTTACGGAGGACTAGATGATTTTTAAAGACGTTTTTTATATTGGCGTAAATGACAGAAAAATAGATCTTTTTGAAGGAATTTACGACGTTCCAAACGGAATGGCATATAATTCCTACGTTATTATTGATGAGAAAATTGCCGTTTTAGATACGGTGGATAGAAATTTTACAAGCGAATGGCTTTTAAATGTTGATAAAACATTAAAAGGTAGAACGCCAAATTACTTAATTGTTCAACATATGGAGCCAGACCATTCGGCAAGTATTATTAGTTTTTTAAACGTTTATCCTAATGCAACAGTTGTGGGTAACGCAAAAACCTTTAAAATGATTGAGTATTATTTTGGTGTAAGCGTTGTAAAAAACAAATTGGAAATTACCGATGGTTCGGAGCTGGATTTGGGTAAACATAAATTGTTTTTTACATTTGCTCCAATGGTGCATTGGCCAGAGGTTTTCGTTACTTACGATAGCTACAATAAAGTTCTTTTTTCTGCTGATGCTTTTGGTAAATTTGGAACGCTTGATACTGATGAAGATTGGGCGTGTGAAGCAAGGAGATATTATTTCGGTATAGTTGGTAAGTACGGCATACAAGTTCAAAATTTACTAAAAAAATTAAACGCTTTTCAAATAGAAACAATTTGCCCATTGCATGGACCAGTTCTTAATAATAATTTGGGCTATTATCTAAATTTATATAATATTTGGTCATCTTATGGTGTGGAATCTGAGGGGGTGTGTATTGCGTATACTTCTGTTTACGGCAATACAAAAAAAGCCGTTGAAATTTTAGAAAGAAAGCTAAAAGAGCAAGGGTGCAAAAAGGTTGTTGTTAACGATTTAGCTCGGTGCGATATGGCAGAAGCTGTGGAAGATGCATTCCGTTATGGCAAATTGGTTCTTGCAACCACTACGTATAATGGCGAGATTTTTCCTTTCATGAGAGAGTTTATAACGCATTTAGTGGAAAGAAATTATCAAAAACGAACAATAGGATTTATTGAAAATGGTTCTTGGGCGCCACTTGCTAAAAAGAACATGCTTTCAATGTTTGAAAAGAGTAAAGATATTAAATATTTATCTTCCTCCTGCACTATTTTATCAGCTGTAAATGAGCAAAATGAAAAAGCTCTTGAAGAAATGGCAAAAGAACTTATCTAAAATCAATAAAAACGCCTTTATATTTAAGGGCGTTTTTTGAATTTTAAAATATTTATATTTTTTTATAAAAAACAGTTGACAAATGGCTTAAACGCATATATAATAATAGTAATCATTACTGATAAGGAGGTGCTAAGATGCGTTATTCAAGACAAAGAGAATTGATAACGGATATAATAAAGGGTAGATGTGATCATCCTACTGCGGATATGATTTATTCATCGGCTAGAGAGTTAGAACCCAACATTAGTCTTGGCACGGTGTATAGGAACTTAAAACTTTTATCGGATGAGGGAGTAATAATTACTTTAGAAACGGAAGATAAAAGGATTCATTATGATGGAGATACTTCTCGACATAGCCATTTTGTGTGTAGTGGATGTGGTAAGATTATCGATTTGTTTCGACCAGCGAAAACCCCAAATGAATTAAGAGATATGGGTTTAAGTGTTGAGAGTGAAAAATGTGTTTACTACGGCCGTTGTGTCGAGTGTAATAAAAAATAAAAATATTTTAGATTAAAGGAGAAAATATTATGAAAAAATGGAAGTGTTTAGTATGTGGTCAAGTTGTAGAGTCAGAAGGCAAGCCCGAGCAATGTCCTCTTTGTAAGGCGCCAGCTGAAAAGTTTGAAGAAGTAGTGGAAAACGGAGAAAAATTTTGGGCGGCAGAACACGTTGTTGGAGTTGGTAAAGAAGCTGGTGTTCCACAAGAGATTATTGAAGGGCTTAGAGAAAACTTCAATGGCGAATGTATGGAAGTAGGAATGTATCTTGCAATGGCAAGAGTTGCACATAGAGAAGGCTATCCTGAAATCGGCTTATATTGGGAAAAAGCTGCGTTAGAAGAAGCAGAGCACGCAGCAAAGTTTGCAGAACTTTTAGGTGAAGTTGTAACTTCATCTACTGAAAAGAACCTTGCAATGAGAGTAGAAGCTGAAAACGGTGCAACTGCGGGCAAGTTTGAACTTGCAAAAATGGCAAAAATGCATAATCTTGATGCTATTCACGATACCGTTCATGAAATGGCTAGAGATGAAGCTCGACATGGCAAGGCATTTGAGGGATTGCTTAAAAGATATTTTAATAAATAAGTTTGGAGATATTTATGAAATATACTTGTAAAGTTTGTGGATACGTTTATGATGAAGAAGCAGAGGGAGTTCTTTTTAACGAGCTTCCTGAAGATTACATTTGCCCTTTATGTGGCGTAGGCAAAGAAGATTTTGAGATTAGTGAATAAATTTATCTCTAAGATATATAGAAAACTGTCCGAAATAGGTTGGGCAGTTTTTTTATTTATGAATATAATAAGCGAAAAATAAAAAGGTATTGACAAAGCATTTAAAATATTGTAATATCTTAGAGTAAATAAAATTATCCGATAGAGGTGCGTTCTTCACGATAAGCGTTAGTAGGGCTTTAAGCTAGCGTAGTAAAAGGGAGAACGCCGAAGAAACGGCAAGTGCCCAACGAACCGTTATCTGGGGGTATGCAAAATATGCATACAACTGTCACGGAAGTTATCCGTGTTGAGCTATTAAGTATTAGATATGTTTTTTATCACGATATTTGGTAGTATCGTGTTTTTTTATTTAAGATTTTACAAAAGGAGATAACGTAAATGTTAATTGAAAGCAAAAAGTTATCAGGAAAAACACTTACTTTAATTATTGCTACCATCGTTATTATTGGCTTGCTTATAACTGCAGTTGTAACAGGTGGCGTAAATAATGTTCTTGTTTGTCCAGATTGTGTTGGTGGATTTATTGATGGAGAAGCGTGCGAAACGTGTGTAGGCGCAGGGACTGTAGTAGGTTCTTTTTGGGCATTGCTTCCACCAATTATCGCAATAGGTCTTGCGCTTATTACCAAAGAAGTTTATTCTTCACTTTTCATTGGTATACTATCTGGCGCAATCTTAGTTGGAGATTGGAATCCGTTAGTTACTATGGATACGGTTATTGGTGTTGGGCTTACTAGTGCTGTAGAGGGTACTGCAGGTATATTTGTATTTTTAGTAGAACTTGGTATTCTCGTTTCGCTCGTAAATAGGGCAGGTGGCTCTAAAGCATTTGGCGATTGGGCAAAAACTCACGTTAAAACAAAGGTGGGCGCAGCACTTGCAACATTTGTTTTAGGCGTTTTGATTTTCATTGACGATTATTTTAACTGTTTAACCGTTGGTTCAGTTATGCGTCCTGTTACGGATAAGCATAAAATAAGTAGAAGTAAACTTGCGTTTATTATAGACGCAACTGCCGCTCCCATTTGTATGATTGCCCCCATTTCTTCTTGGGCTGCAGCCGTTTCTCAATATGCTGCAGATGGACAAGGGTTAAGTTTATTTGTTGCAGCTATTCCCTTTAACTTCTATTCAATATTAACTTTAGTGTTCGTAATTGCATTAATTTTAATGAAATTTGACTTTGGTCCTATGCGTCAGCACGAAATCAATGCAGAAAATGGAGATTTGTTCTCTGGGGAGCAAATTAAGAAGGAAGAAGTTGCTCCTTCTGAAAAAGGCAAAGTGCTTGACCTTGTTTTACCAATTATAGTTCTTCTTATTTCAAGTGTTTTTGCACTTGTATACGTTGGTGGATATTTTGGAGTTGATGCTTGGGGTGGAACAGATTTTGCAGGCGATTTCATAGGTGCATTTGGTAACACCGATGCTACTATTGCACTTCCATGGGGTGGACTTGTTACGCTTGTTGTATCTGTGATTTACTTTATAATTAGAAAAGTTTGCTCTTTTAACGACGCTATGAAGAGTGTTCCTCAAGGATTTATTGCAATGGTTCCCGCAATATTTATTTTAACGTTTGCAACTGCTCTTAAAAACATAACTAGCGAACTTGGAGCTGCCTTCTTCGTTGGTAATCTTATGAACGGTGCGGCTAAAGAACTTTTTGGTTTCTTACCTGCAATTATCTTTATAGTTGCTTGTGTTCTTGCGTTTGCAACAGGAACTTCTTGGGGTACTTTTGGTATTTTAATTCCTATAGTTACCGCAATGTTTGATGCTACTGATCCATTGATGATAGTTTCAATGTCAGCTTGTCTTGCAGGTGCAGTTTGTGGCGACCATTGTTCACCCATTTCAGACACTACCATTATGAGCAGTGCTGGGGCAGAGTGTGAGCATATTAATCACGTTTCAACGCAACTTCCATACGCAGTTTTCGTTGCTATAATATCATTTGTTTGCTATATTATTGCCGGATTTATTCCTAACTGGTATATAATGCTTCCACTAAGCATTGGTATTATGGTAGCGGCACTTTTCGGTATGAAATATTTCACTAAAAAGTATTATGCTAAAAAAGAAGCTAACAACTAACAAAAACATTAACAACCCACTGATTATTTCGGTGGGTTGTTAAATATGGGTTGACGGAACTAAAGGCGTGTGTTATCATTAAATTAATTTTTAGATAAAAGGAGGAACGTTATGAAAAAACTTTTTAAACTAACAACAATAATTATAATGATTCTTTTGGCGCTTTTTGCAGTTGGGTGTGGAGATAGTGATACTGATTCTGTCAATACAAGATATGAAGGTAGTATTGATTACGTTGCTGGTGAACATAGCGAAAAAATTAACTATTATTTTTCTGAAATTCATCTAAAGGCCTTCGACGTTAAAGATTATGAAAAAACAATTTTAACAAAAATTAATGAAAAAGGTGGTTACGTTACTATAAACGAACATAAATATAGTGGTACGAGAGCACATTATTCATATTTATATATAAAAGTTCCTACCGAACATTTCTTTCAGGTAAAGGAGTATATTGAGGAAAATTATAAAGTTTTTTATAATGAAACCACTTCAGAAGATTTAACGTCTAGGGTTATGTATGCTAAGGCTAGTTATGATAATTTAAAGTTAACTTTACAAAGATATGAAAATCTTTTGGAACAAGAAAATTTAACAGTTGCTGAAAAAACGTCTATCATAAAAGAAATAGGTAAAGTTTCAGAGCAAATTGCTCAAGCAGAGAGAAATTGGGCTTCTACTTATCAAGATTACGAGTATTCAACTATTATAATTGAAATTGGTAATGAAACAACTTTCATTAAAAAAGTAGGTATTATTCTCGCAATATTTTCTCCGTTTGGTCTAGTTCTCATATTTGTTTTGTTTATTAATTTAATTGATGCGAAAAGATATGGAAATAAATATTGTAATTCAGAAAAGAAAAGTATAAAGTGTTTCTTTAGGTCACGTAAAAAGCAAAAATGTGTTCAAGAAAATAGTGAAAACGTACAATCAAGCATAGAAACTTTTGACCAAAAAGATAACAAATAAAAATTTAAAAACCTTATCGCTCGTTTTTAGCGATAAGGTTTTTTTTACAAATTATTTATATAAAGGCCCATAATTAGAGCACGCTCTAAAATCTTGGCCTTCTTTGTCCATGCCAAAAGCATTCCAACAAGCAGGGCGATAAATATTTTCTTCTGCTACGTTGTGCATGCAAACGGGGATACGGAGCATTGAACAAAGGGTAATGATGTCAGCACCAATATGTCCGTAGGAAATTGCGCCGTGATTAGCACCCCAGTTATTCATAACGTCGTAAGCAGATTTGAAAGCACCTTCACCAGTTATTCTCGGAGCAAACCAAGTACATGGCCAAGTATAGTCTGTTCTCTTCCAAAGTTTATCAGTAACTTCATCAGGTAGGGTAACAGTCCAACCTTCTGCAAGTTGCATTACGGGTCCTAAACCTTTAACCATGTTAAGTCTCATCATTGTTACGGGCATTTGGGCTTTAGTTACAAATCTTGAAGAATATCCACCTCCTCTAAAATATCCAAGGTCAGCATAGGGCCAAGTGGTTGCTTTCATGCAAGCGTCGATATCTTCATCTGTCATTTCCCACCATTTTTTCATAATGGCGTTACCTTTTTCGTCTTTAACTTCTCCACAAGCGTCAACACACGCTGCACCAGAATTAATAAGGTGAATAAAACCGTCTGCTATCTTAGCTTTTCCTTCAATTTCATATCCCGTTACTCTTTTAACGGCATCGCCCGACCAATAAGTTCTTACGTCTGCAAAAATTTGTGCTCTACCAGTTAAAAGCTTACCGAACATCATGCAAACTCCATTTAAGGTATCGTTTTCTGTTGCCAAAATATACGGCTCGCGTTTTCCATTCCAGTCAAACGAAGAATTCAATATGCTTTCAGGGAAGTCGCAGTTGGGATAGAAGTCCGTCCATTGTCTTTG
>JAZUCS010000038.1:0-117608 GCA_045639245.1 Christensenellaceae bacterium | reverse complement strand
AATTATATTTAGTATTTTTTTGAATCACTGGCTATAAAAAACTTCTCTATTTTTAACATGCATTTATTAAATCAACCTACTGTTTTCGCATCTTTTCATAAATACAAGTATACATTTTTTTAGTTAAACTCACAAAATTTTTACCTCATAATGTCTCTTCTACTTGATTAATTACTTTGTTTTCCGACTGTTTTTCTTCGTAATATTAATTACTAAATCGGGAACTTGTTCACAGCTTTTTTATTTGTTTCTCCCCTTTATTAAGCACATAGCTTAGTATGTTTCATATAAAAAAACAACGCCAAAAAGGCATTGTTTTTTTTATTTTTATATGGATGAGAAGAGTGCTTCTTGTGTTTTTTTACCGGCTATACCATCAATTGAAAGCCCTCTATCTCTTTGAAATTCTCGTACTCTTCCTTCCGTTATAGAGCCATATATACCATCTGGAAATAAATCGTAACCGAGTATAAATAGCGCTGTTTGAATTAAAAAAGTTATATTCCCCCTCGCCCCTTTTCTAACCGTTACTAAGGCATTTTTAGTCTTCGGACCGAATATTCCATCCACAACTAAGTCGGCATTAAACTGCTTATTAAGCTCCGTTTGCATCCCCTTAATAATGGCTCTTTTTGTCCTTGGTCCATATATTCCATCTACACTTAAATTAGCTCCGTACCGCTCGTTTAACGTTCTTTGAATATAGGATATAGTATCATCTGAAAGCCCTGTAGGTGGGTACAAACTCTCTATTGCATCGGCTATTGCAACGGCAATTTTTTCGGGATTATACTTACCTACGTCTGATGGATTATTGATAAAAAAAAGCTCTACAAGTACCGCTGGAGCATTGGTATAACGTATGATTCCAAGGTAATCTGTACCCCAAAAATTAGTTAAAGTTTTAATCCCTCTATCCCTAAATCCAAGGGCTACAAGGTTGTTATTAATAGCTTCAGCAAGCTCTTTCCCCTTCCCCGTTACACTGTAATAAGTCTCTGTTCCTGACCCTGGAATACCCTCGTTAGAATTGAGATGTAGTTCCACAACAGCGTCTACGTTTTGAGTGTTTGCAAGCCTTATATCTGCGTTTAAATTACGGTCAACATCAGTCGTTCTATTGTTAATAACCTCGTATCCTCTACGTCTTAACTCAGCAGTAAGATAGGTTAAAACTTCCAAGGTAAAGTCCTTTTCATATAGCCCGTTAGACACCGCTCCAAAGTCACTTCCACCGTGTCCAGCATATACTGCAATCTTCGTCATAATCATACCTCCACATACTTATACTATGATTTTTAAGAGCGATGTTGACACATTCTTTTATGATTTGACATTTAAAAAACCCCTATTCAGTCTTAAAAAAGGCTCGTTAAGGGGTTTTATTTTTACTAAAATTTAGTTGTAAAATTAATTAGTTTTTATTCTATACAGTACTTTTGAGGTGTTAAAATTCCCTCAAGCTCTTCAACAAGTTTGCCACCGTTTCTTTCAATTATTCGTCTTGAAGGAGTATTCTCTCGATAACAACAAATAAAAATCTTATCCTTTAAATTAAGCTTTCTAAACTCCCTAATAGCAAGTTCTAAAGCTTTATTTCCATACCCTTTTCCGCGTTCAGAAGGGCGAATAGAGTAACCTATATTACCCTCAAAATTCTCATCTAATTCTTTAGTTAAAAATGGTCGAACATTAACAGCTCCCACGATTTTATCATCACTTAGTCTTACCATAATATATTGATAAAAAGGATATTCTTTCTGTTCGTACGAAATAAATTCAACCTTTTCTTTTTGGTGATAATAGTGTATTAACTTATCTAGACTTAAGCCGTCAACAATATCCACGCCCTTTAGTGAACCACTTTCAATTACAAGTTCATTAAGATAATCAACAAAATTTTTCTCATCAATAAGTTCTATTTTTTTTAACAATAATTCATCCATAATTTAAAACTAAAAATATTTTCTAAAATTAAAACGATCTTCAAATTGGAAAAACTTGTGATATAATTTAGAAAAGCATCCAATTAAAAATCCGTTAAGTATTGCACAAATTACAGTACCGATATTTATTCCTTCAAAGCGCATCCATCCGAAAAAAATAAAAGATAAAGCCACACTCAATATGAAACTACAAATGTCGTACGCCGTTTTGAATTTAGTGAGATTAAAGTTGTATTTAGCGGAAATTTCTTTCACAAATAAATCGTAAGCTTCTGGAGGAAAATAGGTATTAAATAAAAGTGCAACCCCTGCAGCTACTATGGGCATTCCTAAAAGGAAAAGTATAATATCTATAAAAGTATTAGAGTAATTAATAAAAGAAAAAAGGTAAATAATGCCGTCAAGCACGAATCCGTAAATAATAGCTGTAATAAAAGAGAAAAGATAAGATAGTTTAGCTTTTTTCAAAATTAAACTCATAAATATAAGAATAATTCCCTGCACCATAAATCCCGCCATTCCAAAGGAGAAAAATGGTAAATATTGTGAAATTTTAAGGTGTAAAATGTATGCAGGTGCAACTATCATAGATAAGCCTAAATTAGCACGTTCCATCATTGCCGTGCCAACTGCAAGGGCGAGAAGCCCAAAAACGTATGCAAGTTCAGAGTAAAATTTTTTCTTTTGCATAATAACCCAAATTTTAAATACAATATATTAGATAAGCGTAAATAATACTTACTAAAATATTTTACTAAATTACGTTATACTTGTCAATAATTCGTTTGACAAATAGATATTTTTATGGTAACATATCGTAAGTAAATAGATTATAACTTAAGCAATTATGGAGAAATACCCAAGTGGCTCAAGGGGCTCCCCTGCTAAGGGAGTAGTACGTTTATAGCGTAGCATGGGTTCAAATCCCATTTTCTCCGCCACATAAAACCTAAACCAATTATTTGGTTTAGGTTTTTTTATGTTAGGTTTTTTTATATAAAGTTATATGGGATTTCTACGTTCATAATATATAATCAGTAAAAAGAGCAAAAAAGACGTTTTTTACCTTAGTAATTGATTTTCTGCCTTATTTGTGGTACAATAATAGAAAGGAGAGATTAAGATGAAACTAAATTATAAACGTATTATTTGTGTAGGCTTTGCCTTCTTTTTGATAACAGCTTTTTGGCAAGCATATGACAAAACTATTCCCTTAATTCTTACTTATAAGTTTGAAATGAATCAAACGCTTTCTGGTTTAATTATGGCATTTGATAACGTTTTAGCAGTATTTTTACTCCCCCTTTTCGGCGCGCTATCAGACAAAACTAATTCAAAATTAGGAAAGCGTACGATTTTTATTTTGTTTGGCACTGTTTTAGCTGTTTTATCATTTATTTTCTTGCCACTTATAGGCAACGTTTGGCTTTTTATTTTTATTCTTTTAATAACGTTACTCGCTATGGCAACCTTTCGCTCGCCTGCAGTAGCACTTATGCCGGACGTAACGTGTAAACCTTTACGTTCTAAGGGTAATGCAATTATTAATCTCGTAGGAACGGTAGGCGGACTTGTTGTTTTAGGTGTTGGTTTATTTATAAAAGTTGGTGAAGAAACCATGAATAATCTTATGGCCTATTATATTATGGTTTGTGGCGTTATTCTTTTAGGATTAATAATTTTTTTAATTACTGTAAAGGAAAATAAATGGGCGCAACAAATGCGTGATGACACTGAAAAATATTATCCAGAAGAAGAAAATTTAAGCGAAGAAGGAAATGACAAAAAACTTTCTAAACCTGAAATAAAATCGTTACTTTTTATATTATGTTCCGTTGCTCTTTGGTATATGGGATATAACGCTATAACTTCTAAATACTCTCTTTATGCAGACAAAGTTTTACATCAAAGCTACGATTTAACACTTTTAATCGCACAAGGTGCTGCAATTATTTCCTATTTACCAGTAGGAATAATAGCCACAAAAATAGGTAGAAAAAAAACAATACTTGCAGGTGTATTAATGCTTGCCCTTGCATTCTTTTTTGCGATATTTATTTCAGCAAACAGTAACCCAATAATTATGTACGTTTTATTTGCTTTAGCAGGCGTAGGTTGGGCAACAATTAACGTAAATAGTTTTCCTATGGTTGTAGAACTCGCCAAAGAAGGCGATGTTGGTAAATATACAGGCTGGTATTATGCTGCAAGCATGTCTGCGCAGGTTATCACACCAATTTTATCTGGGGCAATAATGGACATTGCACAAAGCATGTTGCCACTTTTCCCCTATGCTTGTGTTTGTGTTTGTTTAGCTTTTGTTACCATGCTTTTAGTTAAACATGGTGACAGCAAGCCCATTAAAAACAACTCTGTTTTAGAAAGCTTTGACGTTGATAATTAATTTAATTTATCAATTTTATTTAGATGGTTTTAGAAGCTAAAAATAATTGACAACTTTTATTTACAATGTTATAATAATTTTGCAAGTGCGCGACTGACGGATGATAGGCGGATTTACCGCAAGGAAACGCACTATAGCTTTAGCCGACCGTCTGGGCAGTTCAATTTACGCGTTGAACTGCCCTTTTTGTTTACCAAAATGCTTAAGGAGGAATTATGGAACATATTAATTGGAATGGTTTTAAGGGAAGTCTTTGGAAAGAAGAAATTAACGTAAGAGATTTTATACAAAACAACTATTCTCCCTACTTGGGCGACGATAGTTTTTTACAAGGTGCAACGGAAAGAACTTCAGACTTAATGAAAAAACTAAACAATCTTTTTAAATTGGAACGTGAAAAAGGCGGTGTGCTCGAAATTGACGTAAACACCGTTTCATCTTTAAGAAATTATGAACCTGGTTATTTAGATAAAGAAAAAGAAATAATCGTAGGATTGCAAACTGGTGCTCCATTAAGAAGAGGTGTAAACCCCTTCGGTGGCATGAGAATGGTAAAACAAGCTTGTGAGGCTTATGGTTACACTCTAAGTAAAAAAGTGCAAGAAGAATTTATGTTTCGAACCACACATAACGATGGAGTTTTTAGAGCGTATACGGATGAAATGCGCCTTGCAAGAAAATGTCACGTAATTACTGGGCTTCCAGACGCATATGGTAGAGGCAGAATAATTGGCGATTATAGACGTGTTGCCTTGTATGGAATTGACAAGCTTATTGAAGAAAAGAAAAAAGATAAAAAATTGCTTGAAAAAACAGACTTTACTGCCGAACAAACCAAACTTAGCGAAGAACTTTATCAACAAATTACCTTTTTAGGATATCTAAAGGATATGGCGCTATCTTACGGATATGATATAAGTCAACCAGCAAAAACGGCTAAGGAAGCTGTTCAATGGACTTATTTTGCATATCTTGGCGCAATAAAAGAACAAAACGGTGCAGCAATGAGTTTAGGCAGAGTAAGCTCGTTTTTTGATATTTATATTGAAAGAGATTTGCAAGACGGTATATTGAATGAAACCCAAGCGCAAGAACTTATAGATGATTTCATTATGAAGTTACGCATGGCAAGGCACTTAAGAACACCAGAATATAACGAACTCTTTGGTGGCGATCCTATGTGGATTACAGAAGCTTTAGGCGGTATGGGAGAAAACGGAAAAACGCTTGTAACTAAAAACACTTATAGAATGCTTAATTCTCTGTATACGCTAGGGGCTTCCCCCGAACCAAACTTAACAGTTTTATGGTCAAAAGACCTACCGGAAAACTTTAAGAAGTTTTGCGCAAAAGTATCAATAGATACCGATTCTATTCAATATGAAAACGATGATATTATGCGCCCTATATATGGAGATGATTACGCTATCGCTTGCTGTGTTTCCGCTATGCAGATTGGAAAACAAATGCAATTTTTTGGAGCAAGATGTAATTTAGCAAAACTCCTTTTAATTGCTATAAACGGCGGTTACGATTTCACTAGTGATATTCATATCGGTCCACAACTGCCCCCGTTAACGGGAGATAAACTTGATTACGACCAAGTTGTTAGTAGATTTGATATTTATCTTGAATGGCTTTCAAAACTTTACGTTAATACTATGAACGTAATTCACTATATGCATGATAAATACGCCTATGAAAAAACACAAATGGCACTTCACGATACAAATGTTCATAGATTTATGGCGTTTGGTATTGCCGGTCTTTCCGTTGTTACCGATTCTCTTTCTGCCGTTAAGTACGCAACAGTAAAACCAATTAGAGATGAAAACGGATATATTAATAACTTTGATACTGATGGAGCTTTCCCAAAATTCGGTAATGATGACGATAGAGTTGATTCTATTGCAAAGGAAATTACCCACAAAGTTATTACCGAGCTTAGAAAAACGCCCACATATCGCAATGCTGAACATACACTTTCCGTATTAACCATAACCAGCAACGTTATGTATGGGAAAAATACGGGCGCGACTCCTGACGGTAGAAAAACAGGCGAACCTTTTGCACCTGGAGCAAATCCGATGCATAACCGTGAAGAAAACGGTGCATTAGCTTCACTTAACTCAGTTGCAAAACTTAGTTATAATGACTGTAGAGATGGCATATCAAATACCTTCTCAGTTTCTCCACAAGCTCTAGGTAGAACAAAAACAGAGCGTGTTGATAATTTAAGCGCTATTTTAGATGGATATTTTGCCCAAAATGCCCACCATATTAACATAAACGTATTAAATCGCGAAACATTATTAAAAGCATACGAAAGTCCAGAAGATTACCCAAATCTCACTATTAGAGTTTCGGGGTATGCGGTAAACTTTAATAAACTTTCTCGCGAACAGCAAAGAGAAGTTATATCAAGAACCTTTCACGAAAGCTTATGATACAAGAAATTATAGGTAAAATACACTCCTTTCAAAGTTTAGGAACTGTTGACGGTCCGGGAGTTAGATTTGTGGTCTTTTTACAAGGATGCCCTTTAAGATGTGGCTGTTGTCACAATCCTGACACGTGGAATATTAATGAAGGCAAGGACTTTTCCGCACAAGAAATTATTGAGAAAGCACTTCGCTTTAAGCCCTATTTTGTTAAAGATGGAGGAATTACTATTTCAGGGGGCGAGCCACTATGTCAAGCGCAATTCGTTTACGAGATTTTTAAGCTTTGCAAAGAACATAATATTAACACCTGTCTTGATACGTCCGGATGTATATTAAACGACGAAGTTACAAAAGTGTTATCAGTTACCGACCTTGTTTTACTTGATTTTAAGTACACTGACAACGAAAAATATGAAAAATACGTTGGTTGCAAGATGCAAAAAGTATTAGACTTTTTACGTAAACTTAACCAATTAAAAGTTTCTACTATTTTAAGACAGGTTATTATTCCAACAATTAACGACGATATTGAAAATGCAAAAAAACTAGCGAAAATTAAAGAAGAATACTCTTGTGTTGAGAAAATAGAACTACTCCCCTTTAAGAAGATTTGCGAAGTTAAATATGAACAATTAGGCATAGATTTTACTTTTAAGAACCTGCCTTCACCCACCCAAGAAACAATAGATAAATTAAACAATATTATTAATAAAACTAATATTTAGATTAAAAGAAGAACCCTGAATAATAGGTTCTTCTTTTTTTACGTTACCTAAAATTATGAGCCCCCTTACTGGTTTATAAACGTCCTCTCTAATTTTAATATACTCTACTTTCTTTCCTTTAGTTTTTATTAAATATCCCTCACTTTTCAAACCTTTTTTACTATAATTCACCACAAGTCTCTCTCCTTGATAAAGTTCAGGATACTCTCCCTTCACATCAAGTAAAATTTCTTCACTAGGCGCAGGAATATCCCCTATCGTTACACTTTTTCTTTCTAAAGAAAAAGCCATTGGTTCGCCATATATTTGTATTTTTAACCTATTATTATCTGCAAAACTTTTAATAATTATAGGATTATTAGTATTATTGATAAATCTAAGATCTGCACTACCAGAGTTTACCATAGCATCAAACGAAGGTGCTACGTATCCTACAGGCAACGAATGTGGATGTGCTTCGGTAATTTCAAGCCCTGCAAGTAATACAGCGTTATACAAGGTGCTGGAAACTTGACACACTCCTCCGCCAATCCCTTCTATAAATTTACCGTTAAAAATTATCTTTGCATTTTTATATCCACGCCTTATTGTTCTCTCTCCAACCGTTTTATTAAAAGAAAACTCTCCACCAACGTCTACCATAACATTATTTAACGCCTTAGAAGCTAAATTTACGTTGCTTTTTCTCTCATCAGTAGAAGTTGAGTAGGTAGTGTAAAACTGTGCTCTTAAAACTAATTCTTTAGGATTTAACGCGTAAAAAGGCATTTCTGCATCAACTAAACGGTGAACTTTACCATAAAACAAAAACACAGATATAAATACCAAAACAAAGGTAAGACTTTTTTTTATTTTCATTAATAAAAGTTTGTGCGTTTTTAATAATTTTATTTACAAAAAAAACACTCTATTTATAGCGCGTATACGCGTAAGTTTTCTTAAACTAAAATGATTTAAAGCTAATTACCAAAAAAATATCCACCAATTTAATTGATGGATATTTGTTTTTTATTACTATTCCGTTCTTAATGCAATTACCGGATCTTGTTGAGCTGCCTTTCTTGATGGAATTATTCCTGAAATAACAGTTAAACCAACGCTTAGTAAAAGCATAATTAACGCTGTTTTAATGGGTAAAATCATTATTGAGAATCCCGCCGCCGCCTTTACTATAATATTTACTATGATTGAGATTAAATAGGTTATTCCAACACCGAAAAGGCCTGAACCCAATCCTATTATAAGAGTTTCAGCATTAAACAAATTGGAAACATCCTTCTTTCTACCACCAAGTGAACGAATTACACCTATCTCCTTAATCCTTTCAACAACGGAAACATAGGTTATAATAGATATCATAACCGAAGAAACAACTAGTGAAAGCGAAGTAAACGCAATAAGTGCTATAGTAACCACGTCAATCATGGTATTAATCATTGTAATGACTAATGACAATGTGTCCGTGTAAGTTATTTCCGTTCTATCCTCATAAGCTAACGTTTTATCTCCTACTTGAACGTCTTGTTCCTTATTCCATTCATCAAGATAAGCTGTAACCAAATCTTTAGAATTAAAATCCATAGGATAAATTTTAATAGATTTAGCAATTTCATTTCCACCTAATTCTCTTAACGTTAAACTGTACATATCCCCACTAGAAGACGGCATGCCACCTAATCCCCCCATTCCTGCCATTAAACCTGACATAACGTTGAGTGAACCTACTATACCTTGCGATTGCAACGGAGTAGTAAAATCTTCATAATAGTAGATATAATTATAAGTTATCATAGGACTTCCAAACACCGTTTGAGCAACGCCGTTTACAACTCTGCCACCAAAGGAATCAATTTCACTTCCTTCTCTCGTCATATATTCCACTACTTTACTGTTTAAGTTGATATTTATAATATGCTTGGTCAATTCTTCAGTATAATACATTCCAGCCTCTAAACAACCAAAATTTAACCCCTCTTTTGGCATTAATACGCCTACAACCTTTAGTTCAATTTTGCTATTTTCATCGGTTGCAAGAGTAAATTCCGAAGAGCTATCGTTATATGTAAACGGAATATTTGTTAGCATATTGCCCGGATTTGATGGATTTTCATTAAATACTACGTCATTAGAATACCAAGTAAACTTTTTTTCTTTTAACTCTTTAAAAGAAAATCTATCCTTTTTCTGTTCGGGATCGTTATTCTCATTGTCATCAACTGCATAGATTAAATCCATAAACTCTTCTTGCGTAAAATATCCGAGTTGAGCTAAAGTTAGGTCTGTTATGGCTTGATTTTTATTGATAACTATCATAACTTCGTCTTTGGCTGTGGCAATTCTTCCACCATCAACTAAATCATACTGAGATAAAATATAATCGCTATCGGGAATTGACTGCATAAACGTATCAGCAAGCGACGCAATCAATGAAGATTGCTCCTTAAATTGCGTTTTATTCATTATACTAGTATAAACAGATCTTATACAAGATAAAGATAAGTTATCTTGTATTTGGGAATTTACTAAGTAATCTGTATATATGTTATTAGTAATATCTATACCGTAATCAATACCGAGAGTAGCATACTCTTTAGGCATAGCTGAAACGTAATCAACATAGTCTTGCGTAATTTCGTTAGTATTTATGAAAGTATTAAGCGTTTCATACTGTTTTGCAAGATATTCTAACATGGAGTCAACGTTAACGTAGCCTTCCTTTTTTATCATTTCAACAGCATCTTGCATTTCCATAGCGCTTGTAATTGAAGAAAAATCATACCCCGTTTCTTCAATAACTATAGGGTTTCCTGAAAGCATATCGTCTTGCATATTAGTTATAAATGCTCTAACGCCTGTTGAAACTGCTAAAACCGCAGAAATACCTATAATACCTATAGACCCCGCTATCGACGTTAACGCCGTTCTTCCCCTTTTAGTTAAGAGATTTCTCGCGGATAGTTTAAGAGCGGTAAACCAACTCATTTTTGCTTTTAATTTCTTTTCAGAATTATAAGCATCATTTACTTGCGATTTTACTTCATGTTGCTCTTCCTGTTCGGAAAAAGGTGCAGTGTCTTCTATAATTTCACCATCAACAAGCCTTACTATACGAGTAGAATATTTTTCAGCAATTTCAGCATTATGGGTAACCATTATTACTAGTTTATCGTTACTAATCTCTTTAATTAAATCCATAATTTGAACACTTGTTTTAGTATCAAGAGCCCCTGTAGGCTCATCTGCAAGTAAAATATCAGGTTCGTTTACTAGCGCCCTAGCAATAGCCACTCTTTGACATTGACCACCAGAAAGTTGATTTGGGCGCTTATAATATTCTCCAGCCAAGCCAACCTTGTCAAGCGCTGCTATAGCCCTTTTTGTACGTTCTTCTTTGCTAATCCCCGCAATGGTAAGTGCAAGTTCAACGTTGCCTAAAACAGTTTGGTGTGGAATAAGATTGTAGCTTTGAAATATAAATCCAACTCTATGGTTACGATAAACGTCCCAATCTCTATCATTAAAATTCTTAGTGCTTTTACCTGCAATAATTAAATCACCCGAGGTATACTTATCTAAGCCACCAATTATGTTTAACGTAGTGGTTTTACCACAACCTGAAGGTCCTAAAATAGATACGAATTCATTTTTTCGGAAATTGATATTAAGACCTTTTAACACCTTTATTTCTTCGCCGGCAACTTTATAATTTTTTGTAATTTCTTTTAAACGTAACATTTATTCTCCTATAAAAATAACATACGAGTATTTTAATATTATATTCTTAAAAAATCCTTGAAAAAGATTGAACTTTTTCAAGGATTTTGTTGATTAACAGATAATATCTGATAATGAAGCAATAAATCCTTCGGTATCATCAATACTAAGTCCCTCGAGTAAGCGTGCTTCTTCATAAAGTACTATAGAGTATTTCTTAAAAAGCTCTCTATCCTTTGAGTAAACGTCCTTTAATTTTTCTAAAATTTTATGCTGAGAACTTATTTCAAGAATTTTATCTGCTTTTACTTTTTTATCTGCATTTGGCATTGAATTCAACACTTTTTCCATCTCAATAGTAAGATCTCCAGCAGAAATTAAACATACAGGGTACGATTTAAGCTTTGAAGTAAGTCTTACTTCTTTAACGTTGTCGCTCAAATCTTCTTTAATAGCTAATAACAAGTCTTTTAACTCTTGGCTTTTTTTATTAAGTTCTTCTTTTTCTTCTTCGGTATCTAAACTAAAATCAGCCTCTGCAACAGATTTGAATTTTTTCCCATTATAATCATTAAGAATCTTTGCAACAAACTCGTCTACCCCATCTTTGAAAAAAAGAATTTCGTAACCTTTCTCCTTAGCTTGTTCTATCTGTGGAAGTTTTGCAATCTTTTCATAACTTTCTCCCGATGCATAGAAAATTTCCGTTTGCCCTTCCACCATGCCTTCAACGTATTCAGTAAGCGTAACTAGTTTTTCTTTTTTGCTTGAATAGAACATTAAGAAATCTTTAAGTTTGTCTTTATTCATGCCAAAGCCGGCATATACTCCAAACTTAATTGAAAGACCAAACTCAGCAAATAATTTTTCGTAAGTTTCTCTATCTTCCTCTAAAAGCTTTTTAAGTTCCGAAGAAATCTTTTTTTCTATACTGTTTGCAATTGCCTTTACTTGTCTGTCCTGTTGAAGAATTTCTCTAGAAATATTAAGGTTAAAATCTGCTGAATCTACAACACCACGAACAAAACCAAAATAATCGGGCACAAGCTCTTCGCACTTATCCATAATCATAACACCATTACAGTAAAGCTTCAAACCCTTTTTATAATCTTTAGAATAATAATCTATTGGCGCTTTTGAAGGGAAATAAAGCAACGTATCGTAAGTAACAGTTCCTTCAATTTTAGCATAAACACCCTTTAGTGGTGGAAGATAATCGTGAAATTCATTCTTGTAAAACTCATCTAAGTGTTCCTTACTAACTTCACCTTTATTCTTTTTCCAAAGCGGTATCATACTATTTAGAATTTCTTTTGAGGTGTATTCTTCATATTCTGGATTATCGTTAGATGAACCGTCCTTTACTTTTGATTTAATCATCTCCATACAAATAGGATATCTTATATAATCGGAATATCTTTTGATTAAAGAAGAAATTTTATACTGTTCTAAAAAGTCTGAATATCTAAAATCCTCACTATCATTTTTCAAATAAAGCACTATTTTTGTACCAACACTTTCTTTTTCAGTTTCGGTAATAGTATAACCCTGCACACCTGCGCTTTCCCATAAATAAGCTTTATTCTCGCCATAGGCTTTAGAGTAAACTTCGATTTTATCTGCAACCATAAATGCGGAATAAAAACCAACGCCAAATTGACCAATAAGCTCCTTTTCCTTACCTTCGTTTTCCTTCTTAAACGCAAAAGTACCTGACTCAGCGATAGTACCTAAATTTTTTTCAAGCGTTTTATCATCCATCCCTATTCCGTTATCCTCAATTGTTAGGGTTCTTAAATTTTTATCTGTAAAAATTTCTATCTTAAAATCAGAATTAACGGTAGTATCGGTTAAAGATATAAACTTTAATTTATCAATTGCATCGGACGCGTTTGAAATAAGTTCTCTTAAAAAAATCTCCTTATTGGTATAAATCGAGTTAACCATTAAATCAAGAATTCTTTTCGATTCTGTCTTAAATTGCTTCATATTCTCTCCTTAAATTTACGTTTATGTTTTTGTGATGCCTTTGGTTGTTAAAAATCCTTGAAAGTGTTATGCCTTCAAGGATTTCTTTATTAATAACTTTTTCTTATGAGTTCAACTGGTTTACGTTTACAAATTCTAATAATTGGAATAAGCGAAGCTAGGATAGCCGTTATCACACTCGAAAAGAATATGATTGACGCCTGTCTCATTTCAAAGATTGCAAAGCTTACGTTTATCGACATAAATTCTCTTATATAGAAGTTTACAAGTTGACATCCAACAAAACCAAACACGCCTGCAAAGACTCCATTTAATATTGCAATAATCATACTTTCTATGATGAAAATCATAAAAATATCTTTTCCGCCAGAGCCTAATGCCCTTAAAATACCTATAGTTTGACGTTTTTGAATAATACTGGTTGAAATATAGTTAGTTAACATAAAGATTGCAAAGGAAGCAACCAACATATCTACATAAATAAATAAATTAAAGAAAACTTCGATAGATTGTTGTGATTTTTCAAGTGAAGTGATAACTGTGTTGTTATACCAATCTATTATAATACCACTCGTATTACACATTTTCTCAGCAAGAGCAGCTCTTGACGAAGTAGCAAACTCTACAGGTGAAATCATTCTTGCATAAGTTCCCTGTTCGCTATAAATACCAAAATGTTGCATATCCGTTTGATTTACTGCCAATATCCAATTCGCAGGAGTTATATCTTGATTTATTCCAAAATAAACGCCAACAATTTTAACATTATTGCTTAATTGAGTTTTAGAATAATCAAAAAATTGATCAACTTTTGCGAACTTATGCGTTATTGTTTGACCTAAAAGACTGCCGCTAACGTGACTAGGTAAAATATATTGTTCCATCGTAGAAATAAATTCTGTAAGTGCAGCTCGTTTTTCTTCAAACGTTTTCGCTTTATCCTTTATTATTGCAACGTTTGAATTTAATTTTTTCGCAATAGAAAGTTCGGCAATACGTTCGTATTCGGGCGCAAATAACGCTGTAATTTTTGTAATATCAATTAATACTTCCCTTTCTCCAATCTCAACATTGCCTTTAATCTTAGTTCCATCTTCAGCGGTGGTAACGCTTTCTTGGAAAGTTAAAATATTCGTTTCTGGGATATCATCAATGCAATACCATTCATTTTTAGAATCACTAAATTTATTTTCTAATTCTTGAACATTTATAGTAGTATTACCAAGTGGCATATAGTACGTTTGAATGGTATTATTAAGTGCCCTTCTATATTCAAAATGTCCTACGTCTGTAAATATGTTAAGGTATGCTCCAGAATAAAGGAAAGATAAAAATTCATTAGCAAGTGAAGGATCATCGCTTGTTGTTTTTAATGGAATATATCTTTCTGGAATATAGCCACAATCGATAATACAGGTTATAGTATATTCGTAACCAGTATCAATCTTAATCTTTTGCCCAACGAGATCAGCCACACTGTTGAGTTTTGCTACACCTCCATAAAGGTTTTGTCCACAATGTTGAATAATACTATCAGCTATATAACTAGAAATACCTATGTCATTAATTCTTTCAGGGTTTATACTTCCATCAGCATTATGAGCATTAGGATATGTCCCGTGTAAAATCTTAAAGTTAAAACCACCTTCAGTTATGTAACTAGTAATGGTACCGTCGTCATTTTCAATATTAGTAAGCTTAGTAGAATCAAATTCCAATTGCCCGTTTAAGAACTTATAATAATATGATTGTTTAATTGTTGTACTATAAGCTGAAATTTGACTAATGTTGTGTTTACCTGCAACGTTATTAGTCGTATCGCTTCTATCAACTAAATAGTGAACGCCTTTATATGAATAACCAGTTTCTCTATTAAGTTTCTCAATAGCTGTATCATTAGTCTTTAGCGATAAAGTATCACCATATGAATTTACGTACTTAGCTGATGAAACTATTCCATTAAAGCCAGAATCTTTAAGATTGTAAAAAATTATTTTTTGTCTATCATAAGAAGCCACGGCATCAAACACACCAAATAAACCAAAAGCAATAACAGCTAATAATATGGTAATAATAAGTCTAATGGGTTTAACGGTTAACGACTTAAAGCCAAGCCAAGCCGTAGACTTAAATTTCATCTTACTTGAAATAAGAGCACGACCTGACCTTTCAGATAATTTCTTATCAATAACACCAGTATCCCTCTTTTCCCTAATTTTTAACGTTTCAGTTACTTCAATCTTTCTAGACTCGGCAACTGCATTAATGAGTTTTTCACCCTCATCTTTTGTAAGTTTTGCTCCCGATTTAACGTAGAACACTTCTCCATCATATACACCACCAGCAACCTCAACCTCAGTAGCCGTAACGTCTGAAACAACTAAACCGTCTTTAAGCGAAATAATTCTATCAGCATATTTTTCTGCAAGCTCTAAATCGTGTGAAACGATAATAACGAGCTTGTTTTCAGAAAGCTTCTTAAGTGTTTCAATAACTTGAATACCGGTATTAGAGTCAAGAGCTCCGGTAGGTTCGTCTGCAAGAATAATATGTGGGTCTTTAATAAGAGCACGCGCAATAGCAACTCTTTGCATTTGCCCACCAGAAAGCTGTCTAGGAAGTCTTTTCTTGTATTCTAAAATTTCTACTTGTTCAAGCAAAGAATCAACTTTTGCATCGTCAACATCAACCCCCTGAAGTTCAGTAGCAATTTTAATATTTTTTTCAACTGTATATTCAGGTAAAAGATTATACTCCTGGAAAACTACACCAATAAAAGTATTACGGTAGTTATCATAATCTTTCGCAGAAAGATCCTTAAAACTCTTTCCGTCAATAATAATTTCACCTTCATCAAAACCATCAAGTCCACCAATAACGTTAAGCATAGTGGTTTTACCACTTCCGCTCTTTCCGACAATAAACACTAACCCTTTATCAGGAAAGGTCAAACTAACGCCGTCAAGTGCAGCAGTTTGACCAACTTTTGTCGTATAAATTTTTCTAACGTTTTTTAATTCAATCATCGTAAGCCTCTCTATATAATAGGATATATTTTATTTTAACATGTATGATATAAAATGTAAATAGATTTTTTTATTTTTTCACTCATCCATAATAATATATTTATCTTTTAGCTAATAATAGTATTTTTTTATACACTTTTTCATCAACGATTTATGAAATTTTTTGCATAATATCTTTATCTCAAGTTACTTTTTTATTAAAAAATAAATAATAATTTCTTTTTAATCGTATTTTTACTAATTCAAAACAACGTCTTTTAAGCGAGCATACTTACTCAATGCTATTTCCTTAAATTTTCCACTTTCCATTCCGTAAATAAAAGCTTCATCGCTTATCTTTTTTGCAAGGAAAATAGCTTCCGTCCCGTAAGAAAGAGCTCCTAATTCACTCATGAATTTTCCACTTTGCTTTTCTCCCATAAAATCGCCAGAACCTCTTAACTTAAAATCATACTCAGAAATCTTAAACCCATCTGAATTATCTCTTAGAACTTTAAGTCTTTCAATCGCCTCGCCTGATGTTTTTTGCGTAAGTAAAAAGCAATAACTTTTAATATCTCCCCTGCCTACACGCCCTCTTAACTGATGAAGTTGAGAGAGCCCAAACCTTTCTGCGTTATATATAATCATAATACATGCATTTGGAACGTCAACACCAACTTCAATTACTGTTGTAGAAACAAGAATATGAATTTGCCCTTCCTTAAACGAATCCATAACGGCTATCTTTTCTTTTTCCTTCATTCTTCCATGCATTAAACCAATTTTTAATGAAGGCAATTTTTCCAATAGCTCGTTGTAGAGTTCGGTTACACTTATAAGTTCACCCTCCTCATCCCCATCGATCTTAGGCGCTACGAAATATATTTGTCTTCCTTTTTCAGCCTCTTCTTTGATATACTTTAACATATCGTTATATTTCTCACTTGGCACTATCCCCGTTTGTACAGGAATTCTATTTTTAGGCTTATCCTTGATGGTTGTAATATCTAAATCTCCATAGAAAATCAGCGATAGCGTTCTAGGAATAGGCGTTGCACTCATAACTAAAATATCACAAGCTAAGCCTTTTTCAGACAAATTGCTTCTTTGCGCAACACCAAAACGGTGCTGTTCATCACATATACAAAGGGAAAGATTTTTAAATTCCACGTCCTTTTCTAAAATCGCATGCGTTCCGCAAACCACATTTATACTTCCATCTTTTAACCCGTTTTTAACCTCTCTTTTTTCCTTAGCAGAAAGAGAGCCTGTCAACAAACTGATGTTGTATTTTGGGAATAATTTTTTTAAAATTTTAAAATTTTGTTGAGCTAAAACTTCAGTCGGCGCAAGCATTGCCACTTGATAACCACTACTAATTGCCATAAACACAGCACAATTTGCAACGGCTGTTTTACCACTTCCTACGTCCCCTTGCAAAAGCCTATTCATCACCTTTACACTAGTTAAGTCGTTAAAAATTTCTTCAACAGCAGATTTCTGCCCTTCGGTGAACTCAAAATTAAAATTATTTTTTATAAAGCCATCAAGTTGACTTTCATTTGTCGAATATTTATTTATTCTTATTTGTTCTCTACCGCCTTTAATATATTTAAAAGCAGAAATTAAAGCAAAATATTCTTCTACCGCAATTCTATCCGAAGCCCTTTTTAAATTTTCAAAACTTGATGGATTATGAACTTCCCTAAAAGCCCAATACAAGCTAGAAAGTTGATATTTTTTCACTAAATAATCGGGTATTAGAGTGCTTGGTTTTTCAATATCCACAGCTAGCCTACAAGCATCTCTAACTATTTTTTGATTAAGGCTAGATTTAATTTTATATTGTGGAACAATACCTTGTAATCTAAATGCTTTTTCACAACATTCAAACGAAGGATTCGTTAATGTAATAATATCATTTTCAACCCTAATTCTTCCATAAAAAAGATACTCTTCACCCACCTTTAACTTACTTGCAACGTACGATTGATTATACCAAATTATATTAAATATAAATCCTTCCTGCTCACAAGAAACCTTGACAGTATCTAACCTACGGAAAAATCTTTTTATCGGCTCAGATATTACTTTACCAACGGTTAAGACTATGTCGTTATGATAAACGTATCTTAGGGGTTGAACACTCCTTAAATCAAGATATGTACGCGGAAAAAATCTCACCATATCCGCCGTATCAAATATGCCGAGTTTATTTAATTCTTCTTGTCTTTTTTCACTTATTCCGCGAATCTTTGTAAGTTCCATAATTTACAAAAAAGGGAAGATTACTCTTCCCCCTCCGTTTATTCTAATGCAATATAGTAATAATAAATTGGCTGACCGCCGTAGTGTAACTCTACGTCGCAATCGGGATATCTTTCCGCAATAACTTGTTTTATAATTTCTGCATCCTTTTCCTTAACGTCTTGCCCGTAGTATATAGTTATAATTTCCTCGTCGCTTCTAAGTTTTTCAATCAAGTCGATAGTAACTAAACCAACGTCGTTTCCTGAAGCGATTATTTTTTTATTGTCAAGACCAATAACGTCACCAATCTTTATATCAAAACCACTAACTGAAGTGTTACGTACAGCATAAGTAACCTGCCCAACGGTAACCATATCAAGAGAATGAATCATATTGGCTTTATTTTCATCTACGGAAAGTTCAGGATTAAACGCTAAAGCTGCGACAAAACCTTGTGGAATATTTTTTGTTGGAATAACGTGTAAAAGCTTGTTTTCCACTAATGATTTAGCTTGCTCTGCAGCAAGAATTATATTTTTATTATTTGGGAATACAAAAACATTTTCCGCGTTAATTCTTGCAACGGCATCAGCAATATCGCTTGCAGAAGGATTCATAGATTGACCGCCTTCAATAACAGCATCTACCATAATATCTTTAAATATATTTGAAATACCCTCACCTGCAGAAATTGCAAGCATGCCCATTTCCTTTTTCTCTTCTTCGTACTTTTGCATGAGCGCACGGTTTTGCTCTAACATGTTTTCAATTTTAAGTTTATCTAACTCGCCAAGTTCAAGTGCTTTTGTAAGCGCAACACCCGGCTTATTAGTATGAACGTGAACCTTAACGAATTCAAGGTCACCTATAACTATAACCGAATCGCCAATAGTCATTAAAAACTGTTTTAATCTTTCGATATCAGCAGTGGTTGTTTTCTTTTTCAAATTTATAATAAAAAATTCCGTACAATATGCAAACTCAATATCCCCAAGGCTCATGATGTCTGCATGATCCATAAGTGAATCACTAACCTCAACGTTCCCCATCACGCTTTCAGCAGAAACTGATTCACCAATAAGGGCTTTATACATGCCTTCAAAGATGAACATAAGACCTTTGCCACCAGCGTCTACTACACCCGCTTTCTTTAAAACAGGCAGTAAACTAGGAGTTAATTCAACAGCCTTGTTTCCGGCAGAGAGAATTTCATTGAAAAAACCTTCAAGCTCTTTTTGTTTACGATAACATGAAGATGCGTGATCAGCCATCATTCTTATTACGGTAAGCATCGTACCTTCTTTAGGTGCAGTTACTGCACCATATGCAACCTCAGCACCAGTAACAATAGCTTGTGCAAACGTTTTAACATCAATCTCCTCAGATTTTTTCAATACGGAGAACATACCCCTAATAATCTGAGAAGTAATAACACCTGAATTTCCTCTCGCTCCACGAAGCGCACCTTTTGTTGCTGCTTCAGCAATATCTGCAATTTTATTACTACTACAAGCTACAACTTCTTTAACCGCCGATTGCAATGTTAAAGACATGTTTGTACCCGTGTCCCCATCAGGAACGGGAAAAACGTTAAGAGCGTCTACGTTTACCTTATTTACATCGAGCAGTTTTGCGCCCGTTATTATCATTGATTTAAGCGTTGCACCATTAATGGTTTTTTGCATAATATACTCCAAAAAGAAGAAGATTTTTAAACCTTTAGATTATCTTTTTACACCCATAACACTAACGTTAATCGTATCGACTATCATACCAGTAAATCTTTCAACCTTATATTTTATAGATTCCTTAAGTGCTTCTACAACAGCTTTTATAGAAACGCCGTATTTAACGATTATAGACACGTTTATATTAATCCTGTCCCCTAAAGTACGAACTTTAACGCCCTTTACTTCTGAACCGAATCTGAAAAAACTTATTATTGAATCTAATAAATTAACGGGGATAAATTCAACTATTCCGTAACAATCCATAGCTACGCGAAAAACGAATTTTTCAACCGTCTTATCAGATATAATTATTTTTCCATAAATGTTGTTTGTTTTAACAGACATAAGTACCCCATGATTAATCGTTGTTCTTATTTTACAATATATTCTCCTTTTTTGCAACCTTTTAACTTAAATTAATTAATTTTTTTGTTCTTAAAAAAATTTTTAACATTAAATTTTTATATTTTCTGCTTAAAATTGTTGCTTTTTATTTAAGAATGTGATACAGTATTTTAAGCAAATAAATAAGTAATTCCAAATTAGTGGAGGATAAAGATATGAGTAAAGTTTGTAGCGTTTGTGGAAAGGGTAAACTCTCCGGCAACACCGTAAGCCATTCTAACCGTAAGGCACCAAAATTATATGAAGCGAATCTTCAGAAGGTTACCGTTAAACACGAAAACGGAAGCACCTCCAAAGAATATGTTTGCGCTAGATGTCTTAAAAGCGGTAAAGTTGAAAGAGCTTAATTAGTTTTATAAATTAAACTAAAACGCCGTAACTTTTGTTACGGCGTTTTATCCTTTTCAGATATAAAAGTCCCCCATCGAATTACGACGGGGGTTTTTTTACTTTATTCTTTCTACCTTTATAACGGTATATTGCTTTTTCTTATTATTTTTTGGCATTAATCTTTCAATAAACCCAAATATAACTTCCTTATACTTATAGGCGAAGTAACCTAAAATGCATAATACTATCGCAACGCATACTAAAAGTATAACGGTATCGGAAAGAGTTATAAGTTTAACCTTTTTCCACATTTCGTTAACTCGTTCCAAATCGCTTCCAGAAAAGTTTTGCATTACTGCACAACGAGCAATAATGTCATCGGTGGGATATTGCGCTTCAAACATAGGAATATATAATTCTTCAACGTTTATAACGTAACTATCATCTTCACATAAAGGATCAAAGAAGTATTTTAGGTCGTACTCCTTTACCCCTTCTTCACAATGGTATGAATCCACAACGTATTCTAAAACCTCGTCACCAGCAACACAACTAGTATATCCTGTGTAGTCCATATTTAAAACGGCAACGTCTGGACGTGAAATAAAGTCTAAAAACTTAATTGCGTTATCATAATTAGCGTTTTTAGTCATAACGTAACCATCAAACCAAATGTTAGAACCTTCTTCAGGAACAGCGTAACCTAGATAAACGGGATTATCTTTCATATCGCCGTTTTCATCAAACAACGCTTCATCAATTGAACACACCGCATCTCCACTCCAAGCAACGTTAACGTCTATTTTGCCTGTTAAAATATCATTTTTTCCTGCATCAACCTCAAATCCGTAAAGGTTGTTTTTAAGTTTTAATAACGCATCTCCAACTTTAACAACGCTCTCCGCATCAGTACGGTTAAATATTTCGGTAAGTTTTTTATTGTATTCAACTCTATCACCATTTTGAAGATATTCTTGTTTAGCAGTTAAAAGTTCTTCTTGATAAACGTAAGCAAGCGAAATAAAATATGAGTCCCTAATACTATCTTTTATAGTAACTCTCTTAGAGAAGTTTCCCCAAATATTACTCCAGCTATTTAGGTCTTCAGCAGTAATTTCTCCACCCATTTGCGGATACATATTATAAATAAGCCCAACAGTACCCCACATATATCCAACTGCGTATGACGTGTTTTCATCCTCACTCATAAAAGGGTGAATTTGCTCTCCACTCTCAATAGAGAGTCCTTTAAATACATCCTTAATATAAGGCGAACCATAAGTCTTAAAGTTTGTAGGCGTATCAAACGAGCGAATCATATCTTCCGACATAAGCTTCATAATCATGTATTCCGAAGGACACAAAAGATCACAAGCGTAAGGGTTTTTAGATAGTTCATTGTACATATCTTCATTTGTTGCAAAAGTAAGGTAATTAACGGTTATACCTGTTTCTTCCTTAAACATATCTAAAACGCCAAGTTCTCCATCATCTTCAGCTTCATGAATATAATCTTCCACCGAAAAAACAGTAATTACCTTTTCCTCCGCAAACACTAATGTAAATCCACTGCTAAAAAGAAAAGTGCAAACTATTAAGAAGGAAACGATTAACGATATAAACCTTTTAATAAATTTCATTCTAAGCGCCCCTCTTTTCTTGTTTTTTCTTTTTGGATGTAACGTTCATAAGCACTACTACAATTAATGTTAGTAAGAATATAATAGTTGTTAGCGCTCTGTAAACGGGTATTCTTTCACTAGCTTTGTCAGTTGTCAACGCAATTGACTTATACACAGCGGTACTTATCGTATCAAAATCTAACGGAGAAAGTGTTGCCGTTAAAATATAATCATCTAGCGAAAGGGTTATTGCAAGCATGAAGCCAGAAATAATGCCAGGTAAAATTTCAGGCAAAATAACCTTAAAAAGTGCTTGAGTTGGCGTAGCGCCAAGGTCTAAAGCAGCCTCATAAAGGCTTCCATCCATCTGTTTCAATTTAGGAATAACGGATAGAACAACAAAAGGAGTAGTTAAAATAATGTGCCCAACGTATAGACCAAACATTGACCTATGCGCAAAACCCAAAGCCATAAACAACATAACTAGTGCGCATGCAGTTACTACCTCTGAGTTTACAACCGGTATTTGTGACATACCGTTAACTGTTTTACCTAACTTGCCTTTACTATAGAAAACACCTATTGCACCAAGCGTACCTAATAAAGTTGCTACGATTGCAGATACTAAAGCTAATACTACCGTATTAACAACTACCTCTTTAATATCTCCAAGTTTTTCATACCATCTAAATGAAAACTGCTCGAAATTACCTA
This sequence comes from Christensenellaceae bacterium, assembly GCA_045639245.1. Taxonomy (GTDB): domain Bacteria; phylum Bacillota; class Clostridia; order Christensenellales; family Borkfalkiaceae; genus UBA1259. Next base: position 94,327 of record JAZUCS010000038.1, on the reverse strand, counting down.
TCGTTTTACCACTGCTAAAACTGTAAAAGACCAATAATAAAATGGGAACGTAAACGAACGCGAGAACTAAAATAACATACAACGCTGAAAGAAATTTCTTCATTATAAATTAGTCCCCCTTGTATTATTTTCATTCTTAAATCCACCAGTGGCAAACATAGTAACGAATAAAATAATGAGCATAACAAGTGAAATTGTTGCTCCACCATGAACGTCGGAAAGAGTTCCCCCTTCACCTAAAAAACACCAAGCAATTAATTTACCTATTACGGTAAATCCCGTACTTCCACTAAATGTATCGGTAACAACGTAACAACTCATAATAGGCAAGAAAACCATCATCGAGCCACTGATAATTCCAGGCATTGATAAAGGGAGAGTAACACTTGTAAACACCTTTACCTTACTAGCGCCAAGATCTAAAGCTGCTTCTTCTAGGCTTTTATCCATCTTAATTAAAGTTGAATACAACGGCAAAATCATAAATGGCAAAAAATCATAGGTAAGTCCAATAAGATTAGCCATATTGCCTAATGGAATGTTTAAAAGAGATAATAATTCTTTCATTGCCATAGCTCTTAAAACGAAGTTTATCCACATGGGCGTTACGAACAATAACAAGCATACAGCCGCAATCTTCCCCGTCATTTTTGAAAGAATAAATGCAACAGGATAAGCAACGAGTATGCAAATTATCGTTACAAAAAACGCAACCAGCACGCTTATAATCAACGTTGAAAGCTTTGTCGTATCGCCAAAAAATTCTATAAAATTAGAAAAAGTAAAACTACCATCTGAACCCGTAAAGGCATAATAAACTACTAAAAGCAACGGTATTACTACAAACAGAGAAAGAAATAGTCCGTAAGGAATACATAACTGCTTTCTTGAAAAATTTAACTTAAACCATTTAACCTTTTTTTCTAAAGGCAATTTTTCAACAACCTTCCCCTTTCTCATCTTTTAATCTCCTGTTTTAAGGAAAGTTTAATTTTTTCTTTAGGAATAATTACCGAAACCCTATCGTTTTCATTCCAAGTATATTCAGTATCTAAAACGTAATCCTCTTCTTCTTCATCAGTCCTTACTATTACTTGATAATGGTCTCCTTTATAGATAATAGAAACGATATTACCAATTGCGCCGCCTTCATCAGCATCGTCGGAAATTTCAATATCTTTTAATCCAACTTCAACGTTAACGTCAACGTCGGTAAGGTCAATTTTTTCTCCTTCGGAAGTAATGAGATAACCTTCTTCATCAAGTTTGGAATTGGGATAAAGCTGAGTTACGTCACACTCAAATTCACCATCTCCAAAAACAACGGTATTCTTTTTGGTAATATAGCCATCGTATTTGTTAGAAGAAAATTCCTTTTCCATAATGTGAATGTTATCAGGCTCAATATGAATACAAACTTTTTCTCCCACCTTTCTTTCCACGGTAGACTGAATTATAATTTCGTTTTTACCAACTTTCATAACCATTTCATAATGAACGCCTTTAAAAATCGAACTTATAATTGTGCCTGAAACTTGGCCTTCTCCTTCTGAAACGATAACTACGTCTTCAGGACGAACGACAATATCCACCTTTTCATTCTTTGGAAAATTATCAACGCATTCAAAAATAGTACCGATAAATCTAACCTTTTTCTCACCGACCATAGTTCCTGAGAAAATATTGCTTTCACCTATAAAGTTAGCTACAAAGGTGTTTTTAGGCTCATTATATATATCGATAGGAGTACCTATTTGCTGAATAATACCATCTTTCATAACCAAAATAGTATCACTCATAGTAAGCGCTTCTTCTTGATCATGCGTAACATAAATAAAGGTAATGCCAAGTTTTTTGTGCATTTCTTTAAGTTCCAACTGCATATCCTTTCTCATCTTAAGGTCAAGAGCACCCAAAGGTTCATCTAAAAGCAAAATTTCCGGCTCGTTTACTAGCGCACGAGCAATAGCAACCCTTTGCTGTTGTCCACCTGAAAGAGTTGATACGCTTCTCTTTTCAAAGCCCTCAAGGTCAACCATCTTGAGAACCTTTTCAACCTTAGCAGAAATTTCCTTTTTAGAAAGTTTTTCGACTTTTTGAAAGGTTTTTCCATTTTCGTCTGCATAAGTAATTTTATATTTTTTTAGTTTTAATCCGAAAGCAATATTTTCATAAACGTTTAAGTGTGGAAATAATGCATAACGTTGAAACACTGTATTTACAGGTCTTTGGTTAGGAGGAAGATTTGTAATATCTTTACCATTCAACAAGATTTTCCCCGCTGAAGGCTTATCAAAGCCTGCTATCATACGAAGCGTAGTAGTTTTACCACATCCTGATGGGCCTAAAAACGTTACAAACTCACCGCGACGAACGTAAAAATTAAAATTATCAACCGCAACGACTCCGTCATCAAAAGTACGGTTAACTCCAACAAGTTCTATAATTTTTTCATTAGTATAATCTGCCATAATCTATACCTCTCAACATTAATTAAAACGACGGTGGCGACGACACCCAAATAACCTCAGCGTCAGCACTTGAAGTATTTATAATCTTGTGCACCGATTTTGAAGTGAAATAAAAGCTTTCACCCTTTTTTACTTTAACCTTTCTCTTGCCTAAAAGGACGACTATCTCCCCTTTTAACACAAAACCAAATTCTTCTCCCTCGTGCGGAATATCTTCATCGGTAGAACACCCCGCTTTTAACTTTAGAAGGATAGGTTCCATAGCATTTTTAAGGGCGTTTGGAACCAGCCAATTAATAACGTACCCATCCGTTTGCTTTTCAATAAACTCGTTTTTACTAAAGTTTATTTTTTCCTCTTCACCAACGTCTGAAAAAAATTCTTTTAAATTTGTTCCCAACGCGGAAAGTATATCTATTAAAGTTGTAATTGAAGGGCTAGTAAGTTCATTTTCAAGCTGAGAAATATACCCTTTTGTTAGCTCGCACCTATCGGCAAGCTCCTCCTGGGTAAGGTCGCAAAATAGCCTTAGGTTTTTGATTTTTTCGCCAATTTTCATTTTTGACATCCGTTTTTCAACAAGGTTTAGGTATTATTAACAAAAAGTTTAATAAATCTAAACTTTTTGCAACGCAAAATATTATACATAAAAGCCGGATATATGTCAATTATTTTTATTAAATTTTTTTACACATTGGCAACTTTTTTTACGAACGTGAATTTTAATCTTTTACATCTATTTTCTTTGACAAAAAACTTTTCTTTGTTTTATAATAAATTGATTAAATTTGGGAGAGAAATACTTTGTTTTGGTGGAATGTTTTCGTTCAAGGGTTAGGTTTAATAGGCATACTTTTTATGACAATATCCGTGCAATTTAACACACACGGTAAAATTATGCTTTTTAAAACTTTAGGTACGCTAATGTTTGTAATACAATACTTCTTTCTCGGCGCATATACCGGTATGGTATTAGATTTTATAGGTATAATTCGCAACGTTATTTTTGCTAAAAACGTTAAAAAACAAAGAAATAATACGCCTTGGATTATTGGATTTGCTTTTTTCACCATTATCGTAGGAATATTAACTATTGTTCTCACTTGGAATGAGCTAATTGGAAAAATGGCTACTAAAACGGATAATTACACTTTAATGGTAATACTAGCAGTTACACTCAGCATTTTCTCCATTATCGCAAAAACGCTTACCACCATTGGTTATGGATTAAAAGATCCACATAAATTAAGATGCTTAAATTTTCCATCTTCTGCATTGTGGTTTATATATAATTCCGTATATTTTTCACTATCTGGCGTAATTAATGAAATATTCGTTATGAGTTCTATATTAGTTGCAGAAATTAGATTTAAAAAGAAAAATAAACATAAATCAATACAAAACAAAAACGTTATCTCAATGGAAGAACAAAAAGAAAGTTAGATTCTTTATTTATAATTAAAATAGAAGCGAGTTTGCAAACTCGCTTCTATTTTTTATTAAACATTTTGAAAAATAAATAAATTTTCTTGTTATAATCAATTTCTCATTTTTTAATTATTACTCTAAAAAATCTCATTTCTTTTATAATAAAAAACGGTCGAAAAAATCATACCATAATCGCGATGTTTTCGACACGTTTTTATATGTATCTAAGTTATTAAAGTTTATTTCTTTGAATTTTACCACTTGTAGTTTTAGGTAAATCCTTTCTGAATACAACAATTCTTGGGTATTTATAGGGAGCAGTTCTTTCTTTAACGTATTTTTGAATGTCCTTTTTTAATTCTTCAGTAGGCTCAACACCGTTTACCAAAACAATACTTGCTTTAACTACTTGTCCCCTAACTTCATCGGGTGCAGCAGAAACGCCACATTCTAAAACGTATGAAAGCTCCATGATTACGCTTTCTATTTCAAAAGGTCCTATACGATAACCAGAAGATTTAATAACGTCATCCACCCTACCTACGTACCAATAGAAACCATCTTCATCACACCAAGCGGTATCACCGGTATGATAATATCCGTCGTGCCAAACTTCGTTGGTTTTTTCTTTATCATTATAATATCCAGTAAATAGACCACAAGGGGCACCATCCTTAACGTTAACAACTATTTCTCCAACTTCACCAACTGGAACGGGATTTCCATCTGCATCCACAATACTTACGTCGTAAATAGGTGCAGGTCTTCCCATAGATCCAATTTTATGAGGAGCACCAATCATATTACCAATTATCATAGTGCTTTCCGTTTGACCAAAACCTTCGTGAATTTGAAGCCCTGTAAGTTTTTCAAACTGACGATAAACTTCGGGGTTAAGAGCTTCCCCTGCCGTAGTCATATGTTTAACGGAAGAAAAATCGTATTGAGATAAATCTTGCTTAATCATCAACCTAAGCATGGTGGGTGGAGCACAAAAACTAGTAATTTTATATTTAGCAAACATAGGAAGAATATCTTGCGCGTCAAACCTATCAAAATCGTAAACGAAAATAGCTCCCTCTGCTAACCACTGACCGTAAAGTTTACCCCACATTGATTTAGCCCAACCAGTATCTGAAATTGTATAGTGTAGACCATTCGTATCTACTGAATGCCAGTATTTTGCCGTGTGGAAGTGCCCTAAAGGATATTTATGATTGTGCATTGCCATTTTGGGATAGCCCGACGTTCCCGAAGTAAAGAACATTAACAAAGGATCGTTCCCGCAAGGAGAATCCTCCGTTCTATCGAAATGGGTACTATACGCTTTATATTCTTCATCAAAGCTACGCCAACCATCAATCTTGCCGTTAACTGATATTTTTATCTCCATTTTGCCATATTTTGCCATGGCAAGCTCAGCTTGACGTGCTGTATCACCATCGGCAGTACAAAGGATAGTAGTAATTTCTGCCGACTTAAACCTATATTCAAAATCGTGCTCCTGAAGCTGATTTGGAGCAAGAATTGCAATTGCGCCTAGTTTATTTAAGCCCATCATAATTGGCCAAAATTGATAATGTCTTTTTAATACAAGAAGAACTTTATCTCCTTTTTTAACACCAATTGACTTAAAATAATTTGCACATCTATTAGATTCTTTCTTTATATCGGAAAAAGTAAATCTTCTTTCCGTTTTGTCTTTTGAAACGTGTAAAACAGCAAGTTTTTCCGGCTCACGCTCAGCAATGGCATCAACAACGTCAAAGGCGAAATTAAACTTATCGATATTTTTAAACTTTATTTTTAATGGATAACCGTTTTCATCTTTCTTAACGTCAATAAATTTTTTATAAATTCTATTCGTTTTATCTTGAGCAACAGCTTTAATAACGTTACTATGTACAACTCCTGCATTTTCAAGGTCGGGAATTGGTTCGCCAGACGGATTTAATACGATTGCGTAGAATATACAGTCTTCCCCACCAACTGCAATCATGCCGTGAGGCGTGCTACTATCATAATAAATACTATCGCCAGCATTGAGAACTTCTCTATGCTTGCCAATTTGAACCATTAATTTACCAGAAACAACAATGTCTATTTCCTGCCCTGCGTGAGTAGTACACTCTATAGGCTTCCTTTCTGCCTCAGGGTCGTAAACAGTTTTAACGTAAAGTGGCTCGGCAATACGATTTTGAAAAGCGTAAGCCAAGTTATAATACGTCATACCATGCGCGTTAGCAATCTCTTGACCCTTTCCATTTCTTGTAACGGTATAAGAAGTAAGTTTTGGCGAAAATCCTTCGATAATATCAGTAACATTAACGCCAAGCGCCGTTGCACAACGATAAATAAATGCAAAATTAAGGTCTTTTTTCCCTTCTTCACAAGCAATATATTCTTCTAAAGAAACGTCGGTATTAACCGCCATGTCTTCTTGCGTCTTGCCCTCAATTTCACGAAGCTCTTTAATACGCCCCGCCATTTCTTTGATTTTTAAATCAAGTAATTCCATAATTATCTCCTATGGTATAAAAAAACCGCCCCAAAGATATACTTTGAGACGGGTAAAATCTGCCCGCGGTACCACTCAAATTGCGAAAATCCGCCACTCTTTTTCGGAATCTATCAATTCCTTTTGCACTCTCGTAGCATACACGGGAAACTTCTACTCACCTAATTAGGTTTTCTTTCTTCCTGCTCCGAAGCTACACGATTTTATTTCACCTATCGGTTCACACCTTGTGCCGACTCTCTGAAAGGTTACAAAAAACCGCCTCTTCATCAACGCTTTAGTTTATTATATCACTAATTTATTAAATTGTCAACTTTTTAGTAGACCGTTTTTACTTTTTACTTTTAATTACAGCTGTTGAAAGTACTGCTATCCATTGACACAAAAAGCCATACCAAAACCATAAAACTTCGTTCATTTCAGCATCTTTAGATTTAATAATAGAAGCACAAATTCTACCACATACGATACCGGTACAAACGTATAAACCTACGGATATTAAACTGAGAATAATATATAAAGCAATCATTTTTTTCTCCTTTTATTTATTATATACTCAAAAACAATAATTTGTCAAGCAAGTTTATATTTTTTCAAGCTCGTCAATCCATGCTCTACCAACTGCATCCGATGGCATCTTAAATCCATTTCTCGGAGAAAGTGAAAAATCAAAAACCTTTACCCCATCAGGCAAACAGGAGCGCTTAAATTGTTGAGAGAAAAATCTTCTAAGAAAAACACCCAACCATTTTTTTATCGTTTCCCCATCAAACTCACCATTAAAAGTATTAACAGCCATCTTATATACTTTACAAGGTGGTACTCCCTTAAAAATTGCGTAATACAAAAAGAAATCATGCAATGCGTAAGGTCCAACTAAATCTTCCGTCTTTTGATCACTATTTTCATTTTTTGTAGGAATAAGTTCTGGACTTACCGGCGTATCTAAAACATCAAGCAATACCCCTTTTAATTTGGGCTTTGAATTAATAGCAAAAACTCTTACTAGAAACTTAACGAGTGTTTTAGGAATACCACAATTAACTCCGTACATACTCATGTGGTCGCCATTATACGTTGCCCAACCAAGAGCAAGTTCAGACATATCCCCCGTACCAACAACTAGCCCCTTTTCCATATTAGCTATATCCATTAAAACCTGTGTGCGCTCTCTTGCTTGACCGTTTTCGTATGCAGCATCAAACTTCTCGCCTGAGTGACCAATATCTTTAAAGTGTCTTTTTACACTTTTACCAATATCAATTTTTCTAAGCGTTACACCAAATGTTTTTGCAAGTTTAATAGAATTTTCATAAGTTCTCGACGTTGTTCCGAAACAAGGCATAGTAACGGCAATAACGTCTTTACTCGCCTTTCCTGCCCTTTTTACTGCCTCTACCGCCACGATAAGGGCAAGAGTCGAATCAAGCCCTCCTGATAAACCAAGTATAAGCTTTTCAGATGAGGTATGCATAAGCCTTCTTTTTAGCCCTTCTGCTTGAATTTCTATAATACCCTTTGCGCTTTCCTTTTTATCAACTTCTTTTGGAATAAACGGATATTTATCGTATACTCTTTGAGTTTCTTTTTCGTTATTGACAGAAAATTCTATTTCACTATAATTATGCTGATCACTTAAATTGTATATTTTTCTTCTTTCGCTAGCTATAACTGAAAAATCCACGTCAGCAAACGTTAAACCTGTTGTAAATGAATTGCCACAGCTTAGAATATTGCCGTTTTCTGCAATTAATCTATTCCCTGCATACGCTTGATCGCCCGTCGACTCTCCTTCCCCCGCGTTACAGAGTGCATAAGCAGAAATAGAAGTTAAAGAAGCGTTTGAAACAAGTCTTTTAACTTTTTCATTATTTTCTATGGTATGAGCAAAACTTGCACAATTCACCATTAAAGTTGCACCTTGTTGCGCGTGCCTAATATGGGGAGAATTAGGTAAATACATTTGATCGCCAATTTCAACTCCTATTCTAAGATTTTCATCTTTTTTATTAGTAAAAATTACTTTATCACTTAAAACAACTTTTTTGTCATAAAAATCAACGTAAAAAGAGCTTTCAATTTTTATGTTATTAGTTTTTGGAATAAAGCAAAGCACTTCGCCATTAAAAATAGCAGCAACCGTATTAAAATTAACACCATTAAAAGAAAGTGGTAAACCCAAAAAAACTAAAATTTCTTTACCTAAAGTAAAATCGCATATTTCCTTTAACGCTTTTTTACTTTTTGTTAAAGCTAATTCAGAAAAGGTAAAATCTCCAGCAGTGCTTCCAGTTAAGCACAACTCGGGAAAAACTAATACTTCAACGTTTTTTTCGTAAGCATCATCGATGCCATATAGCACGTTGTGTTTGTTAAAATCAACGTCACACACTCTAATTTCTGGTGTAAAAGAACCAATTCTAAAATATCCGTTTTTCATAAAAACTCCGTTTTTAATAATTTTCAACTTTTTTCATTTTATATATTTTACACCTTTTTTTATTTTTTTGCAATATTTCTAAAAATAAAAAAACGGTTTTTTGTCATTTTTTACAAAAAACCGCATTTTTTTACTTAAAATTTCTAATCGTCATATCCGTTAGGATTTTTAGTTTGCCAATTCATAGCATCTCGGCACATATCATCTAAATTCTTTTCAGCCTTAAAGCCTAAAATCTCAAGCGCATATGCAGGATCGGCATAACACTCGTCGATATCACCAGGTCGCCTTGGCATGATCTTATAAGGAATAGGCTTACCTGTTGCTTTTTCAAAACCTTTAACCATATCTAAAACGGAATACCCTTTCCCCGTTCCAAGATTTACAATTAATAAGCCTGGATTATTAGCAAGTTTATTAACTGCAAGCACGTGCCCTTTAGCAAGATCAACAACGTGAATATAATCTCTCACACCAGTTCCGTCGGGAGTATCATAGTCGTCACCAAAAACCCCTAAAAACTCTCTTTTACCAACTGCAACTTGCGTAATATATGGACACAAATTATTTGGAATCCCTTTAGGATCTTCTCCTATAAGCCCCGATTCATGCGCTCCTATTGGGTTAAAATATCTAAGAATTACTATATTAAACTCTGGGTCGGCTTTATAAAGATCTTTTAGAATATATTCTATAAATAATTTGGTGCTTCCATAGGGGTTAGAAGTAGAAAGAGGAAAGTCTTCTTTTATAGGCACGCTTTCTGGTTTACCATAAACGGTTGCGGATGATGAGAAAACAAGATTTTTCACTCCATGATCACGCATGGCAAAAGCCAAAACAAGCATGCCTTGTATGTTGTTTTCGTAATATTCTAAAGGCTTTGCACAAGATTCACCAACAGCTTTAAGTCCTGCAAAATTTATAACAGCATCAATTTTATTTTCAGTAAAAATTTTATCTAAAAAGCCTCTATCTCTTATGTCGCCTTCATAAAAAGTAACCTTTTTATTAGTAATTTTTTCTACGCGCTTTATAGATTCAAACTTACTGTTCATAAAATTATCAATACAAACAACGTCGTGTCCTGCGTTTAACAATTCAACACACGTATGAGAACCTATATATCCCGCACCACCCGTAACTAATACTTTCATCTTTTCTCCTTTTATCTCAACGCTATTTTTTAAGCGCTAATTTTCTTTATAATAGTGGTAAAGTCTACACTCTCTATTCGAGTTATACAACTTTCTATCTCTATCACATTTTTTACCAAAAATCTTTTCAAATTTCCTTTCGGATGTAATTAAAAATAACGACCAATTGTCAAGACAATCAAACGCTTTTCTCAAACTCTTATAGCACTCTTCCGCTTCTTTTTTATCGTAAACTCGTTCCCCATAAGGTGGATTTGTTACAATAGTTCCGTTTTTTAATTTTGAAGAAAAATATTTAACGTCGCAAACGGAAAAATTAATTTTATCCAAAACCCCTGCTCTTTCAGCATGCCTTTTAGCAAGCATTATTGCTTTTTTGTCTATATCCGATGCAAAGATTTCCACTTTCCTATCTTTTATTTCTTTATCTTTCGCTTCATTAAAGGCATTGTTATATGCATACTTGTCAAATCCTTTCCAAAGCATAAAATCAAATTTTCTACCTATACCACCTGCAATATTGAGCGCAACTCTAGCTGTTTCAATAGCAATAGTTCCTGAACCACAAAAAGGATCAGCAAAGGGTTTTTGATAATAGTAATCACTCATCAAAACCATTGCAGAAGCTAAAGTTTCTTTAATAGGCGCAATACCTACTAAATCTCTATATCCCCTTTTGTGAAGCCCTTCACCACTCGTATTGAGAAGTATTGAAACGTTATCCTTAAAAACCGAAAACTCCACGCGATAATCATACCCGTCCTCTGGGAGCCTACTGATAGAATGTTTTTCCCCAAGTTTCACAACTATTGCCTTTTTTATAATTTTCTGGCAATCACCCACAGAAAAAAGAGTACTTTTAACGCATTTACCATTAACTAAAATTTTGCCGTGCAAATCAACGTATCTTTCCCAAGCAATACTTTTAACACCTTCAAAAAGCTCGTCAAATGAAAGGGCGCAAAACTCCGCAAGTTTAATATACACCCTATCAGCCGTGCGCAAATTAACGTTACATCTTGCAACAGCCTCCGCATCACCTTCAAAGGTGATAGCCCCGTTTACCGCAGGAGCAGAAGGATAACCTAGACGAATAAGCTCTTTTTTTAAAACGCTTTCAACACCCGAAGCCACCGTTAACGTTATATTAAATTTATCTGGAAAATCAACTTTTATCATCACTTAGCCATTTTTTATAGAAATTGTTTTTTTAAATTATATTACAAAAATAGATAATAATCAAGCATTTGTTTTCTTAATAACCTTATTTAAAAAAATACTTGAAAAAACCCATGAAATCGTATATAATTATTTTGTAACAACTTTTTTGTAAATTAGAGGTTAAAATGAACCATTTAAGAAACGGTTATTTGGCAAGATATTTTAAGACTTTCCACTTTATTCCTACACTATTTATTGCAGGAATTTTATGCACAATATTTATAGGCGCAGAAGTTTATCACGTATTTGATAAACTTTCTATAGATAATTTTACGTATTATCTTATTTCTTTTGCAGGCTTCTTTTCGGTAATTTATTTAATTTACGCACTTGCTGAATGCAAAAGAAAAAAACTCACCATTGCTGACTCTGCAAACTTTGCAATATTAATAACTTGCATTGCATATATTCTTTACGTTGCTTTAATAGCTAAAACTTTTTCGCCTTTAAAATTGATAGTTGTGGGCGCTTTTATAATTATTACTGGCTTCACCACCGTCATGAGAACAGTTTATTTTAATCCATACGATGATAAAGGCAAGGTTTATTACACTAAACACTCAATTAACGCATACTATCATACGTTGGTAAAAAACTATTCTTTTTACGGTATTCTATTGTTCTCGCTAGGTCTTTCCTGTCTTTCACACATGATTATTTCTTCAGGATACGTAATTAACCTAAATTCACCATACGTTGTTGCTCCAATTATTGTTTCCGGTTTGTTTTTATCACTGTTAATCATAAATTCCATTAGTAAAAAAATAGGCGTTCTTGATGCTGCAATTTTAGGTTTAACTTTAACAATAGTGCCTGCACTTTTACAAATTTTGTTACTTGTTTCTTCTCCCGAGAAAAAAGATGTTTACCTCATATATTGGTCTATAATCGTGGGCATAGTGTTAATTCTAACCCTCCTAAGATATATATTTTTCGATATTTCAAAGATTGGCAAAAATACTTCTGAATCCTTTGGCAATAAACCTTTTGTTAGTTATTTTAAGAAAGTGTCACAAAAATATGGCTTAGGAATAATATTAACCGCTGCCTTCGTTGAAATTTCAGTTTATTTACTTATTAATAAATTTGCTAAAATATCTAATTTCTTTAATTTTGAAAACGGAGAGCTTTTAATTAAATTTAATCTCTTCCCTTGTATTCTAGTTAATCTTTTATTCTTTGGCACAGTATTTATCAGTGTAATTTTATCCATATCTAACCTTAAAGCAATTAAAATTACCTTTGCTGATTTTTTAACTCTATCAACGTTAGTTTTTTCACTCGTTTTAGCAAGTTTACTCTTTTTAACCAAGGCATATAATTGGAAAATCTACTGCTTGCTAGCTATTGCTATTTATTGTGTTATTATAACAATTTTCAGAATAATTCGAGTTTGCCCGAAAAGAATAGATTAATAATTACGTATAGCCAAATTAAAAGTTGTGTAAAATTACTTTTACACGACTTTTTTTGTTTTTTTACAACTATCAATTTATTTACACTATTGACATAATCCCAATAATATAGTAAAATATTATATAGTGTTTTTTATATAATGCACATAAATTCAATCGAGAAAAGGAGAATTAAATTGAGTTTAATAAAAGCAAAGCGCTTCCCATTCGGAAGCAGAATTAGAGGCACTAAGCTCTCTAAAGATTGCTCTATTGAAAATATTTCTCAACCTAAAACGGTGTATTTATCCATGTCACAACATATTGGCGCTCCCGCAAAACCAATTGTTCAAGTTGGCGATAAAGTAAAAAAGGGTCAACTGGTTGGACAAGCTAACGGCTTTGTTTCTGCTAATGTGTTTTCTTCTGTTTCAGGTACGGTTAAAGAGATAGAAAATATAGTTAACGGTTTAGGTCAAAATTTAACTCACGTTGTTATTGAAAACGATTTTACTAATGAAGAAATGTTTTTGGATAATCTTAACGACTATGAACCAGCTACATTAGTTGAAAGAATTCGTCTTGCAGGTATCGTTGGTTTAGGTGGCGCAGGCTTCCCTACCGCTATTAAGCTTTCGCCAACAACACATATTGATACCTTAGTAGTTAACGGTGCGGAATGTGAGCCATACTTAACTTGTGACTACAGATTGATGGTTGAGCGCACCGAAGAAATTTATAAAGGTATTAAATACGTTGCAAAAATTCTTGGAACGGAAAAGATAGTATTTGGTATAGAAGCAAACAAACCTAAAGCTATCGAATTGTTTTCTAAATACAATGATATCGACGTTGTAGTTCTTAAAAAACAATATCCTATGGGTAGCGAAAAACATCTTATTTACGTAACAACTGGCAGAAAAGTACCTGTAGGCAAAATGCCCTTTGATATAGGTTGTTGCGTTCAAAACGTTAAAACGCTTATTGCTTGCTATGAAGCTATTGAACTTAACAAACCACTTACGGAAACTGTTTTAACCATTAGTGGTAAAGGCATTAAAAATCCAAAAAATCTTAACGTTCCACTAGGCACTCCAATCACTGAATTGATTGACTATTGTGGTGGGAAATCTGACCAAATAAGTAAAATTATTGCAGGTGGCCCTATGATGGGTAAAGCATTGATTTCGCTAAACCACTATACGAGAAAAACTGATTCGGGATTTTTGTGCTTATTATCCTCTGAAACAGATTTGGGCGTTTCTACAAATTGCATTAATTGTGGGCTTTGTGCTAAAAACTGTCCTATGAGATTAATGCCTATGTATATAGAAGCATTTACTAATGCAAAAGATTTTGCTTCTGCAGAAAAATACGGCGCTATGAATTGTATCGAATGTGGACTTTGTTCTTACAATTGTCCTGCTAAAAGGTCACTCGTTCAAAGCATTTCTTACGCAAAAGGAAAAATAAAGGAGATGAAACAAAATGGATAAGTCTCTAACATACTCACCTTCTCCACATCTTAAATCATCAAGAACTACTAAAGGTATAATGGCTAGAGTTTGCATTGCCCTTCTCCCCACTTGCATAGCAGGTGTAATCTTCTTCGGAGTTAAAGCTTTGTTAATACTCCTAGTTTCAACACTTACAGCTATCATAAGCGAATACATTTACCTTGCTATACAAAGAAAATCTTTTAACGAATTTATAAAGAAGTTTGATTTTACCTCTTGCGTAACAGGTATGCTAGTGGGTTTAAGTATAGGCTCACAAACTCCCCTTTACGTTCCAGTTTTTGCTAGCGCTTTTGCTATAATCGTAGTTAAAATGATTTTTGGCGGAACGGGTAACAATCTCGTAAACCCAGCAATTGCAGGTAGAATTTTTGCATTTATGTCCTTTACTGCAGTCATGGCGGGAAATTGGCTTCAGCCATCAATAAGTGCAATCTTTGGTGGAAACTCTGTTGATCTTACCACTGGTGCAACAATTTTAACCAATATACTTAGTTCTGGAAATTCAAGTGAATGTACCTTTTCAGTAATCGATCTATTTTTAGGTACAGGTGTTGCCGGATGTATTGGTGAAACTTGCAAATTAGCTATTATAATTGGTGCCATATATCTTGCTTTTTCTAAAATTATAAACATTATTTACCCTCTAATTTACATAGTTGTTACAGGTCTTTTTTCCGTTATTCTTAACGGTTTTGATTTCACTTTATTCCTTCCTACTATTTTAACTGGTGGGCTTATGCTAGGCGCATTCTTTATGGCTACAGATTATACGACTACACCTAACACTAGTCTTGGCAACGTTATATACTTCGTTGCTTTGGGACTTGTTACGGCAGGATTAAGAATGGCTACACAAATTGAAGTCGTTTCTTTTGCAATCTTACTTATGAATCTTATCGTTCCTTTAATTGACAAATTTATTATCAATAAGCCTTTCGGCTTTAAGAAAGATAAAAAAGTTAAGGAGGGCAAATAAATGCGAAGATTGTTCAGTAGTATTTGGTTTAGGTGTATTTCAACCCTTCTAATAATAGTTCTTATATCGGGTGGACTTCTTTCCGTTTTAAACGACCTTCTCTATGTTTCTGAAGAAGAAAGAACGGGTAGGGCTATTAAAAAAATTTACGGAGTAGTAGAAAATTACAACGTTGTTTACGATAAATCAATTAATGAACTTATAGAAAACGAATTTGGCACAATTGACAACATATACGAAGTTCAAGTAAGTCAAGAAAACTCTTATTTACTTTTCAAAGCTACGGGATATAAAGGATATAAAGGGGGAACAATTTCTCTATGGGTTAGCATTTTGGAAAATTCTGAAGGCATACTTTCGATAGCAAAAGTTATTTTAGCTGGCGACGAAAAACAAACCTTAATGAGTAAACTAACCTCCGATTTCTATAATAATTTCAATATCGTTGACGTTGCAAAAGCTTATGAAATGGATCAATTTTTTACTACCGACGCTAATCAAACTAACGCTAACCCCGTATCCGGAGCAACAAAGTCCGCAACAGCTGCAAACAATGCGATAAACTGCGTAATAACTTATTTGGGGGAAAATTATGAAAACTAATTTTAGAAAAATTGTCTCAGACGGCATTATCACTCAAAACCCCACGTTAAAACTTGTACTCGGCACTTGCCCTACCCTTGCATTAACCACTATGGCAATGAATGGCATATATATGGGACTTGCAGTTACTTTCGTTCTGATATGTAGCAACGTACTCGTTTCATTACTTAGAAAGGTTATACCATCTGAAGTTAGAATACCAGCTTTCGTGTTGATAATTGCAACTTTTGTTACAATCGTTAGATTGGTGTTAGATAAGCTCTTACCCGATGCATACGAAGTTTTAGGTTTATACCTTCCCCTAATCGTTGTTAACTGTATTATTTTGGCTAGAGCAGAAAGTTTTGCTAGCAAAAACGGTATTTTCGCTTCCGCTTGCGACGGTTTGTTTATGGGTATAGGTTTTACCTTTGCCCTCACTTTTATGGGTGCATTTAGAGAGTTTTTAGGAAGTGGTGCGATTTTTGGAATTCATCTTTGGGATTTTTCCATCGGCTTTTTCGCTTCTAGCGCAGGCTCCTTCTTTACCTATGGTTTATTTATCGCATTATTCAGTTTAGCTGAAGGTATAATTTCAAAAAAGAATAAAATAAAAAAATACGCAGAGCTTGTTGAAAGCAAAAAACTAAGCACTGTAGTAACGGAGGAAAACTAATATGGTTGAATTTATAATGATTATAGTTTCAGCAGTTTTTATTAATAACTTCGTAGTGGTACAGTTTCTTGGAATTTGTCCCTTCTTAGGTGTAAGTAAGGATTTTAAGAGCGCTTTCGGTATGGGAGTTGCAGTTACCTTCGTTATGACGATAACTTGTTTAATAACCTATCCACTTTATACACTAGTTCTAGTTCCGTTAAAAATTGAATTTTTGGAGATTATAATTTTTATCTTTGTAATTGCAGCAATCGTTCAAATGATAGAAATGGCATTAAAAAAATTCTCCCCTACTTTATACAACGCAATGGGAATTTATCTTCCATTAATAACGACAAACTGCGCCGTTTTAGGCGTTGCCGAACTTGTTATTGACCATGCTCAAATTGCATCGTTAATAGGTCTTTCCTCACCCGACCAAATGGGACTCACTTATGCAGTATTATATGGATTATTTGCAGGCGTAGGTTTTACCGTTGCTATAGTTCTTATGAGTGGTTTAAGAGAAAAAATTGCAAGACTTCCCATCAATAAGCATTTAAAAGGCTTTCCAATCGCTATGATTGCAGCTTGCTTTATTGCTATGGCTTTTTACGTTTTTGCACTTATTTAAGGAGTGTATTATGAATTTATTACTAGCTAATTCAATAAACATTAATAAACTTTTAATTATTTTAGCAATCCTAGCAATTATCGCGGTAGTTTTTTCCGTACTAATCGTTATAGTATCTAAATTGTGCTATGTGAAAAAGGATGAAAAAGCAGAAGCTATTGCAAACAATCTTGCAGGTGCTAACTGTGGTGGCTGTGGTTATGCGGGCTGTGCCGACTTTGCTAAAGCTCTCTCTGAAGGCAAGGCAGAACTCTCAGGGTGTGGACCTACTTCCAACGAAAATAAAGCAATTATTGCTAAAATTCTAGACCTCCCATTTACTGCTGAAGAGCAAGCATACGCCGTTGTACACTGCGCTGGTGGTGATCACTGTAAGGATAAATTTGAATATTTTGGCAATGGGGGTTGCATTGCACAATCATCATTTCTTGGTGGTAAAAAAGCTTGCCCCTCCGGTTGTTTAGGTAGTGGCTCATGTGTTGAAGTTTGCCCCTATCACGCAATTGAAGTTAAAGAAGACGTTGCAATTGCAAATAAAGCTCTTTGTGAAGCTTGTGGGCTTTGTGTTAAAACTTGTCCCAAAAAGATTATAGAACTTATTCCTAAGTCATCCAAAGTTTATATAGCTTGCTCTACTCACTGCAAAGGAAGAGAAGTTATGGGCGCTTGTGAAGAAGGTTGTATTGCTTGTGGAATTTGTGCTAAAAATTGCCCCGTAGGCGCAATTACAATGGTAGACAATATTCCTGTAATTGATTATAAAAAATGTACAGGTTGTAAACTTTGCGCTCAAAAATGCCCAAGAAAGTGTATTTGGGAAATTTAATTAGAAATTATAAATAAAGACAGGTTCTAACCTGTCTTTTATTTTTTTTAATTAAAATCAAATACTATATATACGTTAAGTAAATTAAAAAATATATTTCATAGTTTTATTAATTCCTCTCCCCGTTAACTTGTTAACATAATTTAATCTTTCTAAAACGTTATATTAAATAAAAACCATCAATGTTCTGATGGTTTTTATTTAATTAAATTATAACGACCTAATACTATCCACAGGCGATTTCTTAGATGCTTTAACAACTGGAAATACCGTTGCAAGTATTGAAACCAAACTCGAAGCACCAAACAACATAAGTATGTTGATAATACTATAGTCAAGAATAGAAATCTGTAATACATTGTACATGATGAACATGTTCATTAATTGACAGGCATAACTAGAAAGTACTGCAGAAAATACAAAACAAATTCCCATTATAATGAATGCTTCGGTAATAAATATCTTAAACACGTCAAACCCACGAGCACCCACTGCTCTTAAAATACCGATTTCTTTTGTTTTTGATGAAATGGAAACTGTAATAAAATTAAACATCATAAGCGATGCAAAAACGCCAAATAATGCGGATAAAATATAAAATAAAGGTTTTGCGTTTTTAATTATTGAAGCCATTTGGCTACTAATAGAATAAGCCTGATTTTCAATAGTATTATAAACAACACCATCTTCAGTTAAAACAAAATACGTTTGGTCAAAACTTCTATTACCTATAGACATAATTTTGCCATATTTTTCATTAATAGCGTCTACTTGATATTCTGTTTTATGTTTAATGTTATAGCTTCCATCTACGTTATCATAATGAATTACTTCATATTCATCGCACAATTCATCTGAAACAAAATAATAATCACTACCAGATAGGTTATTTTTAACGAGATAAAAACCTACCGTATCCATAGATCCCATTTTGCCACTTGCATTTCTTATTTGTATTTTTTTTGAATACGCAAGTTCCTTGCCTAAGATTTTTTCGTAATCCTTAATGGTTGTAGACATGATTAATGAAATATCATCTACGCTATACGTGCCACTACTATATCTTGTTAAGGCATTAACAAATTCTTCATATTCTGGATTGAGAATAACTGCAACACCTAATTCAATCGCCTCTTTCTCAAGTTGAGAAAGACTTACAAGAGCTTGATTTTTTTCTAAATTATAGTCACGTAATGGGATAATATTACCATCTAGGTCATAAATATCAACGTAACTATCGTATTGCCAAATAGATTTTTTCGTATAAACGCCAACGCTATCGTTTACACCAATTACTCCATGCCAACTTCCTGTATGCGTAATATCAACACCTCTGCAATATCTCACGTTAATATTCACAACAAGCTTTTTATATTCATCATAAAATTCATCACTTACGAACAAAACTTTATGAAATGAACTCATCAAATAATCGTTAAGTTCTTCAGAAATCTCTGATAAGAGCTTGGGCGACAACCCAGAGTTCTCATCAAGCAAAACGTCGTACTTTTCTGGAATTTTACCCATATCATAAATACCAGTAACAGTAAGAGATATGCTACTATTCTTATAAAAATTGATTTTTTCACCAATAAATTCTTCTGGAGTATTGTATTTATTAACGTATGCTCCGTTCACAAACTCGCTATTACTTGTAGAATATAAAAATTGTTCGTAAACATACCTAGAAATAGCAACTTCGTTACTTTTTGTGGGATAAGAGCCTGCAACCAATTCAAATCCATTGTTTTTTAGGAAGCTTTCACCAGCATCTGAAACACCAATAAACTTGCCATTGCCATAATACTTTCTTTTTGCATAACTTACTTCGTTTAATGAATAATGTGCATCGTTAGCCATATATCCTTCTACGTTGTCATGCGAATACATATAAGTTCCAAAATCGTATATGCCAATAAAATTTAATCCCAATTCATTGTTATTAAAATTCTCAATATCTTGTTCTGTATACGCGCCTCTTTTGTTTGATGCAAACGTATCACCCTCTACCATCCCCTCATTGGCATAATAGTACTCCGTTGCTTGTGTGTGATAATACTTTCTTAAAACGTACGCATCGTAATTGGAAAGTTCTATCGCTGTCGCAATTGAATAGTTTGAATTATACAACATAAGAGTTGAACTTACACCAAAAAACACAAAAGCAATTAATGATAAAAGAATGGTGAAAGTAAGTCTAATCGGCTTTGCCTTAATACTACCGAACGCCATTTTTAACGCATTTTTAAGCGGTAATTTAGACTTTATAAACTTAAGCGCTTTAGAATCGTATTGTTTAGCGTCTACTTTTTTTGTAGCACCAAACACCTTTTTACCGCCCTCTTTAACCCCAGCAATTTTTTTAATTTCTGAAAGTCCATTTTTATTTTTGGTTATAACCGTTTCACCTTCATTTTTACTCATGAGTGAAACAATTTTTTCTAAATCAGCTTTAGAAAGTTTTTTCCAATCTTTAACGGTAAGGGTTTCTCCATCATGCACGGAAAGGTTTTCCTGTTCGAAAGCCACCTCTTCCTTGGTAATGTCCGATATCACCTTACCGTCTTCAAGTTCAATAATTCTATCAGCATAACTTTCTGCAAAATCTCTATCGTGAGAAACAACAATAACCAATCTTTCTTTTGAAAGTTTTTTAAGTGTTTCAAAAATTTGTTTACCCGTTTCCGAGTCAAGCGCACCAGTAGGCTCATCTGCCATAATGATTTCAGGGTTCTTTATCAAAGCTCTTGCAATAGCTACTCTTTGACGCTGTCCTCCAGACAAGGTATTGGGCTTTCTCTTTTCATAGCCTTCAAGGTCAACGTCTTTCAATATTTTACTTACTGCAACTGCATCGCTAGGCTTGCTTTGAAGTTGTAAAGCTAGCGCAATATTTTGACCCACGGTAAACTCTTCAAGAATATTGTATTCTTGAAATATAAAACCTATAAAAGTATTTCTATAACTATCCCAATCTTCTTGAGCAAAGTCCTTACTACTTTTACCTTTAACGATAATTTCTCCCTCGGTCGGAACGTCTAATCCACCGGTAACGTTAAGCAAGGTAGATTTACCAGAACCACTTTTGCCTAGAAGAAATATCATACCCGTTTCTGGAAAATCGATATTTATACCATTAAGAGCACGAACGTTTACCCCGCCCTTGGTTTTATATACCTTAACCAAATTTTTTATTGAAAGCATTGTATTTTCTCCATTTAAATTCCTTCTTTTGTGATTAATTGTCCATCTAAAGTGAGTAAACTTATAACTCCGTCCTCTAAAACAATACAGCTATTAGGAGTTCCATTCTTAGGAAGCGATATTGAACCTGTATTTGCCACAATGGTATCATTTACTCTATCGATAAATCCAGTATGAAAATGCCCATAAATAACGGCATCATACTTAGTTTTAGGCAAACACTCTTTATTGTACACATGCCCATGTGTTAAAAATATGCTTTTCCCAGCTGAAACAACAACAGCGTTTTCAATAAAATCGAATTCTGAAATCATTTTATCAACTTCACTATCACAATTACCTTTAACGACTAAAAGTTTATCATTAATTTCGTTTAAAAGCTCTGCAACTTTGCCTGGATTATATTCTTCAGGGAAAGGATTTCTGGGGCCGTGATTATATATATCACCTAAAAGCACTAGCATTTGCGCATTTTGTTCTTTAAATATTTTAAGGATTTTTTTAGTAAAGAAGGCAGATCCATGCACGTCTGAAGCAATTAAAAATTTCATATTTTTTACCTACTTGTTAAATATTCAACAATTTCCTTTGCTATTAATAACCCCGCCGTTGCAGGAACAAAAATCATAGACGGCGGTGTTTTTTCTTTTGTAAAAGTGCCTTTTGGCGTTTCGTTGGAATAAACGACCTTAAGATTTTCTATGCCACGTTTCTTCAATTCTCTGCGAATCACCCTTGCGAGTGGACACGTGTTAGTTTGCTTAATATCAGCAACTTTAAGCAAGGACGGCTCAAGCTTACCGGCTGTTCCCATAGAGCTTATTACTTCCTTACCCTTTTCTTTAGCTCTTCTAATTATTTCAAGCTTCGCAGTAACAGTGTCTACAGCATCTACCACGCAATCAAATAGTGAAAAATCAAATTTATCTGCATTTTCGGGTAAATAAAAAACGTTATGTATCGTAATCTTTAAGTCAGGATTAATTGCTAGTAATCTTTTCTTAAAGGCTTGTGTTTTTAACTCCCCAATATTATCAACGGTAGCAATGATTTGCCTATTTAAATTACTTTCTGAAATTATATCGCTATCAAAAAGCGTAATCTCACCAACACCACTTCTAACTAAAGCTTCTGCAGTAAAACCACCTACGCCACCTACACCAAAAACGGCAACGTGAGAGGATTTAAGTTTTTCGTATTTATCATTTCCAATTAATAGTTTAACCCTATCAAATGCTTCCACCATAAAATCCTCTCACTAAATTTTCTATTATTCACCCTTGTAAAGGGGATATTTTTCTATAAGTTTTGCAACTTCTTCCCTAACTTTATCAAACGCTGTTTCTTTTTCCTTAATAATCATAGTGATAAGTTCGGCAATCTTCTCACAATCTTTTTCATTAAATCCTCTGCTAGTAATACTTGGAGTTCCAATACGAACACCACTGGTAATAAAAGGACTTCTTTGATCAAATGGAACTGCGTTTTTATTAAGCGTAATATTAACTTGATCAAGCATGTTTTCAAGTTCCTTACCCGTTACGTCGAAATTAGAAAGGTCTAAAAGCATAAGGTGGTTATCTGTACCACCAGAAACAAGGTTAATTCCAAGTTCGACAAATTTATTACTCATTGCCCTAGCGTTAGCGATAACTCTTTGTTGATATTCTTTAAATTCAGGCTTTAACGCTTCACCAAAAGCAACCGCTTTTGCCGCAATAATGTGCATTAAAGGGCCTCCTTGAGTGCCGGGGAATATTGCTTTATCGATAAGTTTAGCATACTGTTCCTTACACATAATCATACCACCCCTTGGGCCTCTTAAAGTTTTGTGAGTGGTAGTAGTAACGAAATCAGCATAAGGCACGGGGCTAGGATGTAATCCTGTTGCGACCAAACCTGCAACGTGAGCAATGTCAACCATCATATATGCACCAACTTTGTCACATATTTCTCTAATTCGCTTAAAATCGATAACTCTTGGATATGCAGATGCACCTGAAACGATAATCTTTGGCTTAACTTCTAATGCAATCTTTTCAAGTTCATCATAGTCAATCATACCAGTTTCCTTGGAAACGCCATAGCCTACGCTATTAAAATATTTACCTGAAACACTAACAGGGCTTCCGTGCGTCAAATGTCCACCGTGAGCAAGACTCATACCTAAAATAGTATCACCTGGTTGAAGCACGGCAAAATACACACCGAAGTTTGCGTTTGCCCCACTGTGTGGTTGAACGTTTACGTGTTCTGCACCAAAAAGTTTTTTTGCTCTCTCAATAGCAAGGTTTTCCACTTCGTCAACATAGTGACAACCACCATAATATCTATGTGCAGGATAGCCTTCTGCATATTTGTTAGTAAGAACGCTTCCTGCTGCCTCTAAAACACTTTCTGAAACAAAATTTTCACTCGCAATAAGTTCAATGTTGTTTCTTTGTCTTGCAAGTTCCTTTTTAATGCTTGCATAAACTTCTGGGTCACTTGTTTTGATGTTTTGATAATCAATCATTTTTATTCTCCTGTAAATCATTGTTTTCAATTTCTTTATTACTAAGTGGCAGTATGGAAATTATTTCCGTGCCATACTTATTGCTCGTTTTTAATTTTTTATCTATAAATGGTAGAATACTATACCATATTACGATTGCTAGTATATCTACGCCAAGGCTTATTAGTTGATTTTTATATAAGTGTTGACCAAAGAATAATTCTAACAATATCAGTAACAACGGAACTATAAACACAAGGAAAAAACCTAAAAGCTTTCCACTTTCTTTGATATCTATAATAACGTTGTCACCTTCTTTTGCATTTAAGGAGTTTCTTGCTACTATATCAACACCTTTGGCGTTTTTAGGAAAAATACACATTCCACATTTGCTACATTCTGTCTTTTTTTCCATATAGACGGTGGCAATTTCTCCACTTACTTTTTTTACTTTAGCAATTTCTTTCATTACTTTTCCTTAACGTATTTGCAAATATCGGAAAACTTAACACTTTCTTCTTTGCCGTCAACCATATTTTTAACCTTAACTTCTCCGAGTGAAAGTTCATTAGAACCAATAACGGCAACGTATTGTGCGCCTATTTTATCTGCATACTTAAACTGCGCTTTAATACCTCTACCCATATGGTCTGTTTCGCAAATTATTCCTTCATTTCTTAATAAAGCAGTAAGTTTAAATGCTTTTTTGCATTCCTCTTCTCCCATAGGCGCAAAATAAATTTTAACCTTATTGTCGTTGGGAATTTCCACCTTTGAATTTTCTAAAAGCAAAAGCAATCTTTCAATACCCATAGCAAAGCCAATACCCGGTGTATCAGGTCCATCAAACTCACTAACCAACTTATCGTATCTTCCACCGCCACAAACCGTGCCTTGAGCACCGATATTTTCTGAAACAAACTCAAAAACCGTTTTAGTATAATAATCAAGCCCTCTAACAATGTTAGGATTAATTTTATATTCTACGCCCGAAATTGTTAGTAACTCTTTAACAGCATCAAAATGTTCTTTGCAGTCGTCGCAAATGTAATCCAAAATTTTAGGTGCGCTTTCAGTAAGTTTTTTACATTCAGGATTTTTGCAGTCTAAAACTCTCATGGGGTTTTTGTTCATTCTGTCTTTACATAACTCACAAAGCCCACTAACGTTTTCGCTTAAATATTTTCTTAACGCTTCGTCATATTTCTTTCTACACTCCGAACAGCCAATGCTATTTAAGTAAAGAGTTATGTTTTTAATACCTAGTTTATCTAAAAAGGTTTTAGCTAAAATAATGGCTTCTGCATCCGTTGCAGGCTTAGTGCTGCCAAGCATTTCTACACCAAATTGGTGAAACTCTCTAAGCCTACCTGCTTGTGGGCGCTCGTATCTAAAACAAGGAGTAATGTAAAATATTTTTGCAGGAAGCACGCCAGAATATAAACCATTTTCAACAAAAGCTCTTGCTACTCCTGCTGTACCTTCAGGTTTTAAGGTTATGCTTCTACCACCTTTGTCTAAAAAGGTATACATTTCCTTGTTTACAATATCAGTAGTTTCTCCAACACCTCTTAAAAAAACTTCGGTGTGTTCAAAAGTAGGTGTTCTTATTTCGGAAACGGCAAAAATTTTAGCCGTTTCTCTTGCCGTTTGTTCAATATATTGCCACTTATATACGTCTTTAGGTAAAACGTCTTTAGTTCCTTTTGGTAGATTAATCATTTTATCCTTCCTTAAAGAATATATTTCTTAAAATCTTTTTTCTGCATATCTTTGCCAAACTTATCTTCTACGTATTTTTTATCAATAACAATTTGTTCAGCCTTTTCTCCACCAGCATTGAAGGAGATATCTTCAATTAAATTCTCCATAACGGTATGAAGTCTTCTTGCTCCAATATCTTCGCTTGTAGCGTTCATATCTTCTGCAAGGCCTGCAATTTCTTCAATAGCATCTTCAGTGTAAATTAGCTCCACACCGTCAACGGCAAGAAGAGTTGCATATTGACGAGTAATGGCGTTTTGTGGAGTTGTTAAAATTTCTATAAAATCTTTCTTTGTTAGGCTTGAAAGCTCAACTAATATAGGAAATCTTCCCTGCAATTCAGGAATTAAATCGCTAACTTTTGAAACGTGAAAAGCACCCGCTGCAATAAAAAGTATATAATCCGTTTTAATTGCTCCGTACTTAGTCATAACGGTACAACCTTCAACAATGGGTAAAATATCCCTTTGTACACCTTCTCTTGAAACGTCTTGCCCACCACTAGAAGTGCCTTTTGCTCCAATTTTATCAATTTCGTCAATAAAAATTATACCTTCTTGTTCTGCTCTTCTTATTGCCTCTTCGTTAACCGAATCTTTATCAATGAGCTTATCTGCCTCTTCTTCTAAGAGCAATTTTCTTGCATCTTTTAGTGGAAGTTTTCTTCTTTTACGTTTTTTAGGCATTAAATCGCCAAAAATACTTCCTATACTAATTTCCGCTCCACCGGGAACAAGTTCCATAGGCTTTTGAATATCTGCAATGTCTATCTCAATAAGCTCGTTATCATAGTATCCTTTCTTTATACCTTCTAAGATGTTTTGTTCAAAAATTGGCTCAGGAGTTTCGCCACGATCAGCTTTTCTTACTTCAGCAACGATTTTTGCAAGTTTTTTATCGACAGTTGCACCAGCCTTTTCCGTTACTTTCTTAAATCTTTCTTCTTTTACAAGTCTAACGGAACATTCAACTAAATCTCTGATCATAGATTCAACGTCTCTACCCACGTAACCTACTTCGGTATATTTTGTTGCTTCTACTTTAATAAAAGGTGCACCTACAAGCTTAGCAAGTCTTCTTGCTATTTCCGTTTTACCAACACCCGTAGGTCCTTTCATAATAATATTTTTGGGCGTAATTTCTTCCATATCGGAAATAGAAAGCATGCTTCTTCTATATCGATTACGAAGCGCAATTGCAACAGCTTTTTTAGCGTTTTCTTGCCCTATGATATATTTATCAAGTTCTTGAACTATTTGTTTTGGTGTTAAATTCATACCAAATCCCCCTTATAAAACTTCGCAAGTAATGTGGTCGTTGGTAAAAACACAAATTTCACTTGCAATATGAAGTGCTTTTTTTGCAATTTCTTCAGCCGAATAATTTGTTTCCTTAATCAAAGCCCTTGCTGCCGCTAAAGCGTAATTCCCTCCACTTCCAATAGCACAAACGCCTTCTTCAGGCTCAATTACTTCACCCGTTCCTGATACGATTAAAAGTGTATCTTTATCTGCAGTAATCATCATAGCCTCAAGTTTTCTAATCTTGTCACTTCTCCAAAGTTCTGCAAGTTCTACTGCACTTCTCATAAGATTGCCCGAGTATTTATTTAACATCTCCTCAAATCTTTCAGACAAAGCAAACGCATCTGATACGGAACCCGCAAACCCGAAAAGCACCTTACCTCCGTGTATTCTTCTAACCTTAACGGCATTATTTTTGAAAATTATCGATTGCGACATAGTAACTTGTCCATCACCGGCAATCGCTGTTTCACCGTTTCTTTTAACGGCGCAAATGGTAGTACCTCTAAATTCGGTCATATATCCATCTCCTTTATAAATTGACTTATTTCTTTTAAGCTTCTTTGAGCTTGTAAATTCTTTTTCAAAACTTTATCTCTCGTTACAACTTCAGGTGGCGGAAGAATGCCAAAATTGGCGTTCATTGGTTGAAAATCTTTATTTTGTGTCGTTATGTATTTTATTAATGCACCCGAAATAGTCTTTTCCGAAAGTGGTATGCTTTTTTGCCCTTTGATTTTGCGTTCACAATAAATTCCTGCAACTAAACCACTACCCGCGCTTTCAACGTAGCCCTCAACACCAGTAATTTGACCGGCGAAATAAATTTTTGGGTGAGATCTTAAAGAATAATCATTACTTAAAACCGTGGGAGAATTTATATAAGTATTTCTATGCATAACGCCGTATCTAACGTATTCTGCATTTTTTAACGCTGGAATTACTGAAAAAACTCTTTTTTGCTCTGCAAACTTAAGATTTGTTTGAAACCCTACAAGATTAAAGAGCCTTCCTTCTTTATCTTCCTTTCTAAGCTGAAGAGTTGCATACGCCCACCTACCTGTTCGTGGATCATCAAGTCCTACAGGCTTTAACGGACCAAAACGCAACGTGTCTTTTCCTCTAGATGCCATAACCTCAATAGGCATGCATCCTTCAAACACGGCAGAGTTTTCAAAGCTTTTAAGCTCCACCCTCTCTGCGCCTTGTAACAACGAGATAAACTGCTCGTATTGCTCCTTATTCATAGGACAATTAACGTGGTCGCCATCTCCCTTACCGTATCTATCTCCGAAAAAAGCTTCATTCATATCAATACTAGAAAATTCCACTATAGGTGCGGAAGCATCGAAGAAAAACAACCCTCCGCCTACTATTGAAGCAATTTTTTTAGATAAAGCATCCGTAGTTAAAGGCCCTGTAGCAATTATTGTGTACTCGTCAAAATTAATATCTTTAACTTCTCTAGAGATTATGGTTACATTCTTTAGTGATTTAATTTTATCAGTGATATATTGAGAAAATTCCTCTCGATTAACGGCAAGTGCACCACCTGCGGGTACTCTCGTTTTATCCGCCGCCTCCATAACGATTGAACCCATTAAGCGAAGTTCTTCTTTTAATAATCCCGCTGCATTGGAATAAACATCGTTATTTTTTAGCGAATTAGAACAAACAAGTTCTGCAAAATTTTCCGAGTGATGAGCTGGCGTAAAGTTGTTTGGTTTAATGTCATACAATTCAACCTGTACACCTTTTCTTGCCAAATAATACGCGGCCTCAACACCTGCAAGCCCTGCACCTATTACTTTAACTTTTTCCATTTTCTACCGACTTGCATTTTTTATTTGAGCACGTTTTATTTCCTTCAATAGACACAATAAACGCACCACACACTGAACATCTTTCACCCGTTGGTTCATCCCAACTCATAAAATTACAAACAGGATATCCTGAACACCCATAGAATACTTTACCAGATCGACTAAGCATCTTTTTCGTCGGTTTACCACATTCGGGGCAAGTACCTACACTTTCCGTCATACTAACGGTATGTTTGCACTTGGGATAATTAGAGCATGCAAGGAATTTACCAAATTTACTTTCACGTTCAACCATCATCCCACCACATTTAGGACATATTTTCTCAGTAGGAATCGCAACCTTTTCGTTTACAGATTTAATGTTCTTGCATTCTGGATATCTAGAACAAGCGTAATAATTTCCGTATTTACCACTGTTTATATACATGGGCGCACCGCACTTAGCACAAAGCACTTCGGTAAGCTTAGAATTTTGCAATTGTTTTTCAAAAGGGGCGTAAAAATCTGCTATAAGCTTATGCCAATCCTTCCCGTTTTCCCCAATATCATCTAAATCATCTTCCATCTTTGCTGTAAAGGAAATTTGCATAATATCTGGAAAATATTTTACGAGAAAATCTATTAAAGAATAACTGATTTCATTAGGAATAAGATGTTTTTTCTCTTCTCTAAGATATTCTCTCTTTTTATCAGTCAACTTACCTATTATAGTAGCGTAAGTTGAAGGTCTACCAATACCCTTGTCTTGCATGGTTTTTACTAAGGTAGCCTGCGTATATCTAACTGGTGGTTTTGTGAACTTTTGCTCTTTAAATAATTTAATAAGAGCAAGCGCTTCACCTTCTTGTAACATAGGCAATAGAGAATTAGACTCATCCTCTTCTTCACCAATTTTAGTGTCGTCATACACGATTGTATAACCCTTAAACAATAACGTTTTTCCACTCGTTTTAAAGGTAAACTCACCACTTTTAACGTCAACCGACATACTATCGTATTTCGCTTCTGACATTTGTGAAGCTATAAATCTATCGTAAATAAGTTTATAAAGTCTATATTGGTCTTTATCTAAAATGCTCTTAACATTTTCAGGCGTCTTATTTACGTCGATGGGGCGAATTGCCTCGTGTGCGTCTTGCGCATCCTTTTTAGAGCGATAAACGTTTGGCTTTGATGGAACGTATTCTTCTCCATAATTAGCTTTAATAAAAGCCAAAGCCTCTTTTTGCGCATCGGTAGAAATTCTAACCGAGTCTGTTCTCATATAGGTAATAAGTGCAACGTTTCCTTGAGGCGTTTCAACACCTTCATAAAGCCTTTGCGCAATCTGCATTACCTTAGGTGCAGATATATTAAGCTTTGCAGAAGCATCTTGTTGCAACGTGCTCGTTATAAAAGGTGCAGGCGCGTGCGATTTAATAACCGTTTTCTTTACCGAACTAACGTAAAATGGTGTTGAATTAAGAATTTCCTCAACCGCTTTCGCTTCAGTCTCATTAGACGGTTTATATTTTTTTCCATTTTTTTCAACGAGAAGCACCTTGAAAGAAGATTTTCCTTCAGGTTTAACTTCAGCTTTTAAGTTCCAATATTCTTGTGGCTTAAAGGCAGCTATCTCTCTTTCTCTATCAACAACCATTTTTAATACTACAGATTGAACTCTGCCTGCAGAAAGATTTTCATTAAGCCTAGAACTAGCAGCAGGAGAAATACTGTACCCCACTAGCCTATCTAAAATTCTTCTAGCTTGCTGTGCATCAACAAGCGCCATATCAATACCTCTAGGGTTTGCAATAGCGTGTTTAACCGCTTTTTCAGATATTTCATTAAAAACTATTCTCTTAATATTTTCTTTCTTGAGTTCTAAAACTTCGGCTAAGTGCCAAGAAATAGCTTCTCCCTCTCTATCAGGGTCGGTTGCGAGATATATAGTATCAGCCTTTTTAGCGTACTCTTTTAACCTTTTTATTTCGGCTTTCTTTTCCGAAGCTACTTCGTAAAAAGGTTCAAAATTCTTATCTATTTTAATACCCATGCGATTAACGGGTAAATCTCTCACGTGCCCTTTAGAAGCATCAACTTTATAATCGCCCTTTAAAAACTTCTCAATAGTTTTTGCTTTGTGTGGCGATTCGACAATAATTAACTGCATTTATTCCTCCAGCTGTTTTATAACTTAGAATATACGTTAGGCCCAACTTTAACAACAGCGCCCTTAATTTCAAGTGAGCAAAGTGTTACCATAATGTCACTAGTGCTCTTTCCTGTTGCTTTACTTATTTTCTCGACGTGTAATCCACCATCTTCAAGTACTTTTAATACTTCGTTTTCTTCTCTAGTAAATTCTATAACAACTTCTTCTTTTTTTAGTCCATAAAAATCAAGAATATCGTCTGGCGTATCAGTTAAAATAGCGCCCATTTTTATAAGCTCGTTACAACCTTGACCAGAAACCACGTCAACGTTATATGGAATAGCAAATAAATCTCTTCCGTATTCCTCAGCAAAGCTTGCGGTGTACTTAGTCCCACTCTTTTTAGAGCCACTAACTACAAGCGTACCCTTTCCTAACCCTGCAATAATTCTATTTCTTATTGGAAAGAAATATGGTTGTGAAGCAACGTCTAAAGGATATTCAGACAAGGCTAGCCCCTTTTTACACACTTCCTCAAATAATCCTACGTGACTTGATGGGTAAATTTTATTAAAACCACCTGCAATTACTGAAATTATTTTACCAGTGTTAAGACCTTCTGTTAAAACGGCTTTATCAATACCTTCAGCAATACCAGTAACAATGGTGAACCCAGCATTAATTAACTCCCTAGTATAAAGCTCGGCAGTTTTTATCGCTATTGGTAAACTTTTTCTACTACCCACAATAGAAAACTTTTCATCTTTTAATAAATTTAAATTTCCTTTTGCGTATAACACAAGTGGCGGAATATCGGTATTTATTAACTGACTAGGATAATCACTTGAGTCTAGCGTAATTGCGATTATTTCATTCTTTTGTAAACGTTCTAATAAGTAGTTTAGATATTCTCCGTTTGCAGAATTTAGTAGAGTTGAATAATTATTTTCCCCTATTTGAGTTTTGATATACTCAGCGTTATTCTGTATAAAAGATTTAATACCTTTAATTTCTTCCAGTTTGGCGTAGAGTTCTGCTTTATGCTTATATTCTAACCCAATAAAACTATCTAACCAAATTAGACATAGTTCTCTTTCATTATATTTCATATTAACCGTGCCTATAACTTATTGCTTCTAACAAATGATTTACTCTTATATCATCACATAAATCCATATCGGCAATAGTTCTAGCAACTTTTATAATTCTACTACGTGCTCTTGGTGATAGATGTAATCTCTTATAAGAAGCTTCCAGCATTTCCTCACATTCCTTAGACAATTTACAATATTTAGCTATATGCTTTTCGCCCATATCACTATTTGTTAAGATACTGTCCTTTGCAAAGCGAGCTTTTTGAATAGACCTTGTTCTATTAACCCTTTCTTTAATTTGAGCACTCGTTTCGCTTTTTTCATCGGAAGTTAACTCACTGTACTTAACCTCATCCACCGTAACTTGAATATCTATACGATCTAGTAATGGACCGGAAATTTTTGCTTTATACTTTGCAATTTGTGAAGGTGTACAAACACATTCCTTATTTTCACTTCCGAGATTACCGCATGGACAAGGATTCATACTTCCGCAAAGAATAAAGTTTGCAGGATAGGTAACCGTACTAATAACTCTTGAAATCGTAACTACCCCGTCCTCTAATGGTTGACGGAGAGATTCTAAAGTTGCTCTAGAATATTCTGGCATTTCATCTAAAAACAATACTCCGTTATGTGCGAGGCTAATTTCACCCGGTTTAGAATGTGCGCCACCACCAACAAGAGAAGGAGTTGTTGCCGTGTGATGTGGCGAACGGAAAGGTCTTTTATATACTATTCCATCTGAAGCTTTAAGCACCCCTGCTACAGAATGAATTTTAGTTGTTGCCAAAGCTTCTTCAAAAGTCATATCAGGCATAATAGTAGGAATGCATTTTGCGAGCATTGTTTTACCCGTTCCTGGAGCACCTACAAAAAGTAAATTATGCCCTCCTGATACAGCAACCTCAAGTGCTCTTTTTGCAACAGCTTGCCCCTTAACTAACGACATATCGGAATCATATTTTTCCACACCGTTAATTTCATCGTATTTGATTATTTCTAACGGCATAATAACCTTTAATCCAGAAAGATGATCTATCACTTCTTCTAAGCTTTTTGCTGGAAAAACTTCAATCCCCTCTACAAAAGAAGCTTCCTTAGCATTTTCAAACGGAAGAATAAAGGTCTTAAATCCTGCTTCCTTTGCCGAAATTAAAATAGGTAAAACTCCGTTAATCTTTCTTAATTTCCCATCTAATGATAGCTCACCTAAAAATACAATACCTTTAGTTTCACAAACAAGCTGAGCTGATGCCTTTAATAAACCTACTGCAAGCGGAAGGTCAAAAGAGGAGCCTTCCTTTTTTATATCTGCGGGTGCAAAATTTGCAGTAATTTTTTTCGTTGGAAAATTTCTACCACTGTTTTTAACAGCAGAACGAACTCTTTCCTTCGATTCTTTTACTGCAGTATCAGCTAAACCGACTATCTCAAACGAAGGTAAGCCATTATTAATATCAACCTCAATTTCTACCGTTTTGCCTTCAAGACCATATAATGCAAAACTGTTGATTTTTGCTATCATTAGCGCTCCTTTAACACAATAAAGGATAAAACTCCCCTATTATTATTCTATATTAAGTTATTATATAATAATTTTAAACAAAAGTAAACCTAATTTTAGATAAAAAAAGAACTTACCGTTAATTTAGCAAGTTCTTTGTTTTTACTATCTAGCGATTTCTTTAACTCTAGCAGCTTTACCCGTTCTTTCTCTCAAGTAGTAAAGTTTAGCACGACGTACTCTACCTCTTCTAACTACCTGTATGTCGGCAACCTTAGGCGAGTGAATGGGGAAAGTTTTTTCTACGCCAACACCGAAAGACATTCTTCTTACGGTAAAGGTTTCAGAAATTCCACCATGTTTTTTTGCGATTACAATTCCTTCAAAAGCTTGTAATCTTTCTCTTTCACCTTCGATAACTTTTACCATTACTTTAACGGTGTCACCAACGTTGAATTGGGGGATCGATTCTTTTAAATTTTCCTTATTAATTGCATCGATAATATTGCTCATTTTTTATACCTCCTAATTACTAAACGTTCGTTGCTTTTTGCAAGAGGAACGTCCGAAGCGTCTATTATAATACCATATTTTTATGCATTTAGCAACTGTTTTAACGTGAAAATGCATCTTTTATCAAATTTATTTTTCCATCTTCTATTTCTACTACGTCAAATCTACAAGGGCTATCACAATTTTTAGTTTTAATAAGATATTCCCATGCAACTTTGTAGTATTTTTCTTGTTTTTTTATCGTTACGGCCTCTGACGGCACGCCATAATCGTCACTTGTTCTCGTTTTAACTTCAATAAAAACTAACGTATCTTCGTCTTTTGCGATAATATCAATTTCGCCAATATAAGTCTTGTAATTTTTTTCTAATATTTTATATCCTAAAGAAATCAAATATTTCGTTGCGGCTATTTCTCCACGTTTGCCCAAAAATTTTTTATAAAAGTTTTTCTGTGCAATTTGCAAGGCCCTATCTCCTTTATTTTATCAATGTGCAACTTAGTACCATACCCTTTATGCTTTTCAAAACCGTATTCAGGAAATTCTTCAGCGTAATCTTTCATAAGGTTGTCCCTATGAACTTTTGCTACTATCGAAGCGCATCCAACGGTATAGCTTTTTAAATCACCTTTTACTATATATTCAGCATTAATTTCCAACCCCGTATCTACTCCGTCGACAATAGTTACGTCTGGCACAACGCTTAAGCCTTTAACAGCTTTAACCATACATTTTCTTACTGCTTGTAAAATGTTTATTTCATCAATTTCCTCTTGATATATTTCTGCAATACAATATGCCGTTGATTTTTTCTTTATTATTTCAGCTAATAATTCTCTCTTTTTTTCCGATAGTTTTTTACTATCATCAATTCCTTCTATCACGTCGTTTTCAGGCATAATTATTGCACAACAAACTACGGGGCCGGCTAGTGGTCCTCTACCCACTTCATCAACTCCAGCAATAACGGAATATCCTTTCGCTTTAAGCTCTCTTTCGTAAATAAACTTATCCATCAATCAAATATAATTTTTCCTATTCTACCCTTTCTAAGGTCATCTATAATTGCCGTGGCGCAACGCTCATAATCAAACTCTCCACCCCTCATTAAAAAGCCTCTTCTAATACATATAGAGTCAAAAATTTGTATTGTTTCAACATCTAAATCGTCAATAGAATACTTGTCTTTTAATAGCTGTGGATATTTTTCTTTAAGTTCCATAATAAGCTCGTATGCAAGGTCGCTAAAATCAATGTTTGCATCGTTCATACAGCCTATATATGCAAGGTGTTTAGCAAGCGTTTGGTTTTCAAAAGCAGGGGGCATAGTTCCCGGCGTATCAAGTAGTTCAAGCTCTTTTATTCTAACCCATTGCTTACCTTTAGTCACTCCTGCCTTGTTACCTGTTACAGCTTTTTTTCCACCACATATCGCGTTAATAATGGTTGATTTTCCTGTATTTGGAATACCCGTAACCATTATTCTTATAGGCTTAAAAATACCTTTTGATTTATATCTTTCTACTTTCTCTTTTAGAAGATTAAATATTTCAGCATATAACAAATCTACCGCACGTTTATCCATTGCTGAAACTGAAACTGCGGTTTTGCCTTCTTTAGCAAATTCCTTAACCGTTCTCATAGCATCTGCTTGAGAAATAAGGTCGCTTTTATTAAGAACGTATAAAATTTTCTTCCCGTTAAATAGCTTTAAAAGCTTTTCGTTAATGGATGCTCTAGGCGCTCTTGCATCTAAAACCATCATAACTCCATCAACTGCTTTTAAGTTTTCCTCCATCATGCGAACAGCCGCCGTCATGTGTCCGGGAAACCATTGTAAATGTTGCATTTTTATTTTTTTTCTAATAAATCTGGTCTATTTCTTTTTGTGATTTCTATCGATTGTTGAGTTCTCCATCTATCCACTTCAGCGTGATTACCACTTGTTAAAACTTCGGGAACTTTAATACCCATAAATTCCTGTGGTCTGGTATATTGTGGATATTCTAGTAGTCCCGAAGAAAAACTTTCCTGTTCTAAAGATTGTTCTTTAATTACCCCACTAACGTATCTAGAAACGGCATCAGTAACAGTCATTGCAGGAATTTCACCACCCGTTAAAACGTAATCACCAACAGATAATTCTTCGTCAATGTATAAATCTATAACTCGTTGATCAACGCCTTCGTAGTGACCACATAAAAGCAACAAATATTCCTTTTCAGCATATTCTAAAACGGTTTTTTGATTAAAAACTCTTCCCCTAGGCGACATAAATACCCTATGAGCCTTATGCTCAGGGTCTATACTATCAATTGCCGAAGCAATTGGTTGTGGCATCATAACCATTCCTGCACCACCACCAAAGGGTGTATCATCACATTTTTTATGCTTATCAAGGGTATATTCTCTTATGTCGTACACGTTAATTTCAAGTTTTCCACTATTTACCGCTCTGCCTATTATACTAGTAGAAAGCGGAACAAACATTTCGGGGAATAACGTTAAAATATCAATCTTCATAACAGCACACCTCAAGATAACGTTTTCTGTTTAAGATTATACGCTTTTTTTCAATATCGACTAAAACAACCAAATCATTTAAGAAGGGAAATCTCACCGTTTTTTTGCTAACTGTTTTAACGGTAAAAATATCCGTTTTGGCGCTAGTAACATCAACAACGTCACCAAGTTCAACACCATCGTCAAATTCTATTTTACAGCCTATAATATCGACTATAAAATATCTGCCTTTGGGTAGGACTTCAGCATCGCCTCTGTCTACTTGCAAAAATTTGCCACGCAAAAGCTCGGCGGTATTTCTATCCCCCACACCCGAAAGTGCAACAATACAAAAACCTCCGGCAATTTTCGCACTTATAACCTTGCGTTCTTCACCATCAATATAAACCTTTTTTAGAGATCTAAACCGATCGATATTATCCGTTAAGGGTTGAACCTTAACTTCTCCCTTTATACCCTGTGGCTTTACAATAAGCCCAACCTTAAGTTTTTCCACCATATTTAAAATAGGAAAAGGGGGAAATTATATTTCCCCACGCTCCTTAATTTCAATTACGTATTTTTTATTTTCTTTTTGAGAACCCGCACGAACAAGAGTTCTTAGCGCCTTGGCAATTTTACCTTGACGACCAATAACCTTACCCATATCGCTTGCCTCAAGTGTAACGGTAACGGTAACTTCCTTGCCAATCTCTTTAACATCGTATTCAACAAGTTCAGGCTTTTCAGCAAAACTTCCTACTACGAATTTTATAAGCTCTAACATGTCAAAAACTCCTTAAATCTTTGTTTATTTAGATTTACGGATTTTAGTTTTTGCAGGCGATAATTTAGTTGGCTTGGGTAAAATTCCCTGATTTACTAAAATATTTCTTACGGTATCGGTGGGTTGAACTCCCTTAGCAATCCAATCTTTTGCCTTATCTGCATCGATAACGATTTCTGCAGGTTGAGCGGTAGGATTATAGTGACCTACTTTGTCAATATAAGCGCCATCTCTTGCCGTTCTGCTGTCCATAATTACGATACGGTAGAAGGGTGATTTTTTATCTCCCATTCTGGTTAATCTCATTTTTACTGCCATTTTTTTGTTCTCCTTTATTTGTATATATTAAAATCTAAACATTTTATTGTTTTTCATTTGTTTCATCATTAACTTGGTTTGCTCAAATTGCTTAAGCACCCTATTAACCTCTTGAACACTTGTTCCGCTACCCTTTGCAATCCTTTGCTTTCTTGAAGAGTTGATTATATTGGGATTAAGCCTTTCTCTTTTAGTCATCGATTGAATTACAGCTTTCATAGATATCATTTTTTTCTCGTCGATATCTTCTTCTCTAACCTTTATCTTCGAGCCTATCCCCGGAAGCATAGATAAAATATCTTTTATCCCGCCCATTTTATTCATTGTTTCAAATTGCACTAAAAAATCGTCTAAAGTGAAAGAATTTTCGCGGAATTTTCTTTCCATTTTTTTAGCGTCTTCTTCAGTAATAGCTTCTTGCGCCTTTTCAATAAGCGTCAATACGTCACCCATACCGAGAATACGATTTGCCATTCTATCAGGATAAAAAGGCTCTATATCACCGAGTTTTTCACCAACTGAACAATATTTAATAGGCTTACCAGTTACTGCTCTCATTGAGAGTGTTGCACCGCCTCTAGTATCACCGTCAAGCTTTGTCAATACAAGACCCGTTACTTCTAAACGTTTATTAAAGGTATCTGCAACTTCTACAGCAACTTGACCAGTCATACTATCAACAACTAACAATATTTCCGAAGGGTTAACCTCTGCTTTAATTTTTTCAAGCTCCTGCATAAGTTCTTCGTCTATTTGAAGTCTACCTGCAGTATCGATAATTACCGTGTCAAATCCGTATGATTTGGCGTACGCAACGCCCTCTTTTGCTATTTTAATAGGATTTCCCTGTCCTTTTTCAAAAACCTGACAGCCCGCCTTTTCTCCAACAACCTTTAATTGATTAATCGCTGCGGGACGATAAACGTCGCAAGCAACTAGAAGTGTTTTTTTACCCTGCTTTTTTAAAAGCATGCCAAGTTTTCCAACTAAAGTGGTTTTACCTGCACCTTGTAAACCAGCCATCATTATAACGCTTGGACTTGATGATAAATTAAGCTTTGCGTTAGCCGAACCCATTAATGCTATAAGTTCTTCGTTAACAATTTTAATAACCTGTTGAGTGGGACTTAAACTCTTTAAAATTTCTTGTCCAACGGCTCTTTCTGAAACTTTAGAAACAAATTGCTTAACTACGGAAATATTTACGTCCGCCTCCAAAAGAGCAATTCGCACTTCACGCATAGCAGTTTTAATTTCTAGCTCCGTAAGCTTTCCATGTTTAGTTAGCTTAGAAAATATATGATTAAGTTTTTCTGAAAGCCCTGAAAACAACGCCATTATCTACCTATTATTTCAATTATTTTTTCATAAATTTCTTTGTCTGAAATTTTGTTTGCCACAAATTTTAATTCGTCATACTTTGCTTTTAACCCAAGTGCTTTTTCATACTCAAGAAGTTTTGTCTTAACCTTTTTTATTTGGTCGTATACACTTTGCCTTGTCCCCCCGTCTTGCTCTGCAATTTCAGCAAGCGATAAATCGAGAAGATAATGCGAATAAAACAACTCTCTCTGCTTTTCCGTTAAAAGCTCTTTATAAACTTCATAAAGTTCTATAAATTCCAATTCTTTTTCCATAATAAATTAAAAGGTGTAAAGATAACCAACTTTACACCTTGATATTATACAGATAATTTTCATCACTGTCAAGCGTTTTTACTTGACAATATAAAATTTATTTACTTAAAATCACCTTAAATCCTTCACTTTCTAATAAAATGGTTTTGCCCTCTATCGTCCAAACTTCCTCCTCTCCATTAGATTTAACCTTTAATTGATTACCTTCTTGAACCCACTCTCCTGACTGAGTTTCTTCAGAAGCAGTTAAAACAAACGTACCATCATCTTTGAATTCAACGGTCATAAAATCTTCCGTTAAGGTTATCATGCCCATAAATTCTTCACCGACTTCAAGATCAATTTTTACTCCGCCAACTTCACCTGACATAGACTTAAATTTATACGTTCCATTCACTTTTGATGAGCAACCAATTAAACCTATACAGCACATGCAAACTACAAAAGTTAATA
The DNA here is from genome assembly GCA_045639245.1 of Christensenellaceae bacterium. GTDB lineage: Bacteria > Bacillota > Clostridia > Christensenellales > Borkfalkiaceae > UBA1259. The sequence continues at coordinate 54,970 of JAZUCS010000038.1, read as the reverse complement.
CTAAAGCCACAAATTTCTTCATAAGTTTTCTCCTTATTAGTCTTTTTAGGACTTTTTAATTATTCTATCAAACAAAAATAGTCTTGTCAAGACTATTTATACTAAAATATTCCTATCAAGACTATAATTTTTATATGAAGACGAAAATAAGTGAAAAAATTAAAGATTTGAGAATAGAATATAAAATGACTCAAAATGAATTAGCCACCCTTTGTAACGTAAAACAATCTTGCGTTAGCAAGTGGGAACGTGGGGCAACCTTACCAGATGCCGAAATGATTGTTAAACTTACGGAAATTTTTAACGTGAGCGCAGATTATATCCTATGCATAAGAGATTATTAAAAAAGTGATTACAGCTTGTAATCACTTTTTTTATTAAAACATTGCCTCTATAAACTCTTTTGCGTCAAAATCTTCAATATCATCTATTTTCTCACCCACACCTACGTATACCACGGGAACTTCTAATTCATATGAAAGGGAAATAATAAAACCACCCTTTGCCGTACCATCAAGTTTGGTTAAAACTATACCGTCAACACCCACTGCTTGGTTAAAGCTTTCAACTTGATTGTAAGAGTTTTGCCCCGTAGTTGCATCTAAAACGATAAGCTTTTTATAGTTTGCATCTGGATATTCCCTTTTTATTACCCTATCAATCTTTTTAAGTTCTTCCATAAGATTGACTTTAACATGAAGTCTGCCCGCAGTATCTATAATAAGCACGTCAGTTTGTTTAGCCTTAACCGAAGAGATAGCATCGTAAACAACTGCGGAAGCATCTGCCCCTTCAGAATGTTTGACTATTCTAACCTTAGCCCTCTCCGCCCAAACGGAAAGCTGATCGGCTGCAGCAGCTCTAAAAGTATCCGCCGCCGCTATCGTAACACTTTTACCTTGCTTAACAAACTTACTTGCAAGCTTGCCAATAGTTGTTGTTTTACCAACTCCGTTTACTCCTGTTATCATAAGCACTAAAGGAGTTTTTAGGTCAATCGGATCAGCATAATTAAGAGTATCGTAAAGCTCTTCTTTTAGTAGATTAATAACATAATCTTTATCTTTACACTTTTCTTTAATTGCCCTTTCTCTAATTTCTTCAACTATTTCCACGGTAGTTGAAACTGATACGTCTGAAGAAATTAAAACATCTTCAAGTTCCTCATAAAACTCCTCTCCAAGCTTGTTTTTAGCAAAAAGATCGTTTAATTTTTTAACTAGTCCGTCCTTTGTTTTCGAAAGAACGTTTTTAAATTTTGCAAATATACCCATAAGTAGTCCTTATAAAATTAAGATAATATCTAAAGCGCAATATCTCCGTCACCTATCTCAGCAATATCGGAGAGTTTTACGGAAACGAGTCTACTAACACCTTTTTCCTGCATAGTTACTCCGAATAAAGCATCCGCTCTTTCCATTGTGGGTTTTTTGTGGGTAATAACGATAAATTGCGTTTCGTTGCTAAATTTTTGCAAGTATCTAGCAAATCTATCAACGTTTGCTTCGTCAAGTGCAGCTTCAACTTCGTCTAAAACACAGAAAGGCATAGGGCGTAGTCTTAAAATTGCAAACAATATTGCAATAGCTGTAGGCGCTTTTTCACCACCTGACAAAAGGGATAATTTTTGAAGCTTCTTTCCCGGTGGTTCAGCAATAATTTCTACCCCTGCTTCAAGCTTATCGTCCGTTTGAGTGTAATCCATTTGAAGCATCGCTCTACCACCACCAAAAAGTTCTTTAAAGATTTTTTGGAAGTTTTCGTTAATCTTTTTAAATCCTTCATCAAATTGTAAAAGCATTTCTCCTTTAATTTTAGCTATTGCTTCTTTTAAGTCGTTCTCCGCCTTTTCAAGATCTTCTTTTTGCGCTGTCATCTCTTCAAAACGTTGTCTTAAAACTATACAATCGTCTATCGCTGCACCGTTAATTGCACCAAGTGAAGAACGCCTTCTTCTAATTCTAACGATTTCCGATTCTCCTTCTTTCGCGTCGTAATTTTCTACGCGATATTTCTGAGCAGACTCATAATCTTCTTGATAATTTTCGTAGATACTTTCCCCCATATGTTCTAAATCGGAATCAATCTTTGTAAGATTAATCTCTTCCATATGGCGTTTTTCCGAAAGGTTGGAAAGCTCTTCCGCAAGAAACTCTCTATTTTGAGCATTTTTTTCCAAAAGATCACGACGTTCCTTTTTATAAACTTCAATATTATCGATTTCTGCTCTAATGGAGTTAACTTCTTCTTGCTCTTCTTTAGAAAAGGCAACCTTTTCCTGTTGAAGTTTAAGCTCCTCTATAATTTGCGTTGCACCGTCAATACTCTTTTTAAGCTCCTCATTAGATTTTTTCGCTTCTAAGCTAATGTTTTTAAGACGCTCGCTTTCACCTTCAAGTGAAGTTATTCCTCCTTTTATTTCAGTTATCTTAACCTGAACGTCAGTAAGTTCAACACTTAATTCGTCCCTTTCTTTTCTTAACGCGTCGTATTCTGCTTGTTGTTTATCTGCGCTTGAAGTTGCTTGTGCTTTATCCTCTTCAAGTTTTTTACCACCTACTGAAATATTTTCCATTTCAGCAACTAATTTCTTAATTCTTTGAGCAATATCGGCTCTAACCGACTCGGTAGCTTCAATTTCTCTGCCTACGTCTGAAAGAGATTTCTCCGCTATACTTTGTTTTTCTCTTTCAACAACAACTTCTTGTCTTTTACCGTTATATACGTCATTAAGCATTCCAAGCTCATCTAACGCTCTGTCTCTTTTTGAATTAATTTCAGCCTTTTCAGCCTTTAATTTATCCATTTCGGCACGTTTTTTATTAAGTTCTTCCGCATTATCTTCAATCTTTCTATCTGCAGAAAGCAATCCAACCACGTCTGCCCTTCTTGAACCGCCACTCATTGAACCTTGCGTTGAGAAAACGTCGCCATCTAAAGTAACCATCTTAAATGCAAAACGATATTTATTTGCAATTTTCGTTGCATTTTCAATGGTGTCAACAATTAAAGTGTTACCTAAGAGATTGGAAATAACGTTTTCAAATTGTCCGTCGTATTTTACTAGCTTGTTAGCTACACCAAGCGCACCTTGTTCATTTAAGGCACTAGTTATTTCCGCACTTTGAACCCTAGGTTTAACCGATGTTAATGGTAAAAATGTTAGCCTTCCCATGCGGTTTTCTTTAAGATATTGAATTAAAAATTTCGCATCATCAGTATCGGCAGTAACAACGTTTTGTGCTGCAGATCCAAGTGTAGTTTCTAAAGCCACGTCGAATTTTTTATCACTCTTAATAAGCTCGGCAACAACACCTTTAATTTTACTACCAACTCTTAAATCGGTTTTTGCTTTAGTTAATAATGTTCTAACAGCATTAGAATATCCGTCGTAATTTTCCTTCAATCCTCTATAGAAATTGTCCTTTGTCACCAAAGAAGTAATAACGGAATTTAACGTGTAAATTTTATTTTCAATTATGGCTTCACTTTCATTTGAAGCGCGAACCTCATCCTCTTTTTCAGAAATTTTATTCTTAAATTCAAATACCGAACGATCTAATTCGTCTATTTTTTTATCGCTTCTATCCTTCGCTCTAAAAAGCTCCTCTCTATTAAAAGCGAGTTTTTGCATTTTTTCATCAATTTCAGCAAGTTTTTCCTCTAAGCTGTTTCTTTCTACGTTTCTTGCACCTTTATTCAACTTGAAGTCTGAAAGAGATTCAATTGATTCTATAATTTTTCTACGGTTAACATTAGCGAGCTCTTCTCCAACCGATATCTTTTCAGAAACGGTCATAAATCTCTTTGATAACTCGTCTGCTTTCTTAGAAAGTTCGGAAAGCTGTTTATTTAGCTTTGCAATCTCTTCAAAATTATCATTAACCGATTGATCACCCTCTTTAATTAAATTGAGGTTACTAGAAATTTCAAGCTTAGAGCGTTCAATTTGGCTTTGCATATAAGTAATCTTTTCAGCAAAAAGCTTGCTTGCACCTAAAGATTTTTCTATACCAACTCTCTTGTCCATAAGCTTGTCGTTAAGATCTCTAAGCTTACCATCTGCTAGGCTAATATCGGAAAAGATTTTATCATATTCAGTTTGCGCAAAATCATATTCTGATTGACGAAGCGCAGTTTCTTCTTCAATCGCTTTAATTTTTTTACCAACCTTCTCTTTAGCCGAAGCAACGCCTTCAACTTTTGATATGTAGGTGTTTAATTCATGAAGTTTCAATTCTTCGGAAAGAGCATTAAACTCTTTAGCCTTTTCAGCTTGTTTTTCTAATGGCCCTAATTGATTTTCAATTTCGCTTAAAATATCACTGTATCTAACAATATTATCGTGAGTACGTTCTAATTTTCTTTCCGACTCATTCTTTCTTGTTTTAAATTTTGCAATACCCGTAGCTTCTTCAAATATAAGCCTTCTATCTTCAGGTTTTGCCGACATAATTTCTTCAACTTTACCCTGCCCGATAATAGTATAACCCTCTTTACCAATACCACACTCGTGTAAAAGTTCAACAATATCCTTAAGTCTTGCAGGTTGTTTATTTATAAAATATTCACTTTCGCCACTTCTATAAAGCTTTCTCGTGATAATAACCTCGTTATAGTCAAGAGAAAACATTCTCGTAGAGTTATCAAAAAAAAGTGATACTTCACAATAGGAAAGTGATTTTCTATTTTGTGTACCTGAAAAAATTACGTCTTGCATATTGCTACCACGTAAACTCTTTGCAGACTGCTCACCTAAAACCCATCTGATAGCATCCGAAACGTTACTCTTACCGCAACCGTTAGGTCCTACTATACCCGTAATTCCGTTTCCGAATTTTATTTCCGCCTTATCGGCAAATGATTTAAATCCATAGAGTTCTACTTTTTGGAAATTCACTTACTTTTACCTTCCTGTTTTTTTAATAACGCTAACGCCTTTTTAGCGCCTTCTTTCTCAGCAATTTTCTTAGATTTTCCCTTTCCTTCCGCAAGCCTTGCTCCATTCAATAGTGTTGCCACTCTAAATTCCGGAAGATGCGCAGGGCCAGACCTAGTTAACGTTTGATAGGATATCGTTCCCAACTTTCGCTTTTGCACGTATTCTTGAAGCGCGTTTTTAGAATCTTCAGTAATTTTGTTCTTTTCTTCCAATTTTCTTAGTGCTTCAAAATCTTTTATAATGGTGTTTTTAATAAACTTCTTAACTTCTCTAATTCCGCCGTCAATATAAATTCCAGCAACTATCGCTTCATACAAACTGGAAATAAGTTTATCGTCGTTACCAACACGATTTTCTAGTCCTCTACCGAGCAACATAAACTCAAATACTTCAAGCTTTTTTATCGCTTTAATCAATGGTTCTTTTGAAACGATATTTTTTCGTTTCTCAGTCAGTTTCCCCTCGTCACCATAAGCGTTATTAAACAGATATTCAGTGACAATAAACTGAATAACCGAATCGCCAAAAAACTCTAATAGTTCATTATCTTCCCCACCATGCTCATTAGCATATGAAGAATGGGTAAAGCATTTTCGAAGCAACATTTTATTCTTAAAAGAATATCGTATTTTACTTTCAATTCCGTCAATATCAAATATCATTTTACCCCGTCCCGAGCGTCTTTTATCTAATCAAAATATATTATAAATAATTATACCACATCAACCCTTTTTTTTCAAGAGTATTCTTCTATTTTTACTTAAAAAAAGAACCCTTTTTCTAAAAAGAGTTCTTATGTTGATTTTTTTATAAATTACCCAATTAGAGAGCCTATTTCCTTCTTATAAGTTTGGCGTTTTTTAACTATTTCAGAAGAAGCAAACTTCCACTGTTGCTGAATATCTAAATTAGTTTCAAGCATGGGATTAGACTCAATTGCTTCTACACCGTCTTCGATAAGATTGTTCATAATTCTCGCAATCAATATAGCGTTAAGTCCAATATTTTTATATTTTTTCTTAACGCCGATAATGGCCATTTCTAACTCTTTAGGTTTCTTTATTGACTTAAGAAGCCCTATAAAACCCGTTGGGAAAAGTTTACCTTTACTCTTAATGAGAGCATCACAAATGGATGCAAAACAAACACCAACGGCAACAACCTCGTCTTCTTCGTTAACCAAAACGCTTATGTATCTTTGATTTACTATCGTACCAAACTGCTCTAAAACACCTTCCACCATCCTCTTGCTTAATGGAACGTAACCGTCTAAATGTCCGTAAGCTTCATCGATAGTGGCAAAAATCTTTACTCCGTATCTTTTTATTATTTCCTTAACGTCAAGCTCGTCTGCCAAGTCCCTAAACTTATACTTGTTTTTAACTTTTTCAGCAAAACTCATTATCCTTTCATATGGCTTGTCGGGAATATCAAATTTAAATTCCACCCACTTTGATTCATCTTCAAAACCAAGTTTTTCAAGATTTTTATAAAAATATTCGTAATAATAGTTAGTAGCATATGTACTGCGTTTATCGAAACCGTAAGTTAGCATACCTTCTCTATCTTGATCCGTAAACCCCCACGGGCCATGCATCATGGTAGCGCCATTTTCCTTACCGTATTTTTCTATAGCACCCAATAAAGCCTTAAAAACTTCGATATCGTCAATACATTCTAAACGAGAAAATCTAATATACTTAGTTTCCGCTTTGCTATTTTCATTTTCGTTTATTATTCCTAAAATTCTACCAACTAGTTTTTTATCTTTGTAACAAAGAAAACCTTTGCACTTATTACCCTCTAAACTTAAATTCTTTTTTTCATCAAACGTAGTAAGTTCATCCGATCTTATAGTGGGAACGTAATAAGGACAGCCCTTGTATAGATCTATAGGAAATTTAGCAAATTTTCTAATATCCCTCTTAGTTTTTACTTGTTTTATCTCAATCATAAAATCCTCAAAAGCAACTTTTTCTAATTTCGATTATACTACAATTTATTTTCATAATCAATAAAAAACGGAAAATTCTTTACAGAAATTCTCCGTTCTTACAATTTTAATTAATTCGTATAAACCTTAATTATCGCCTTCCGTTTTACGAATTATCTCCGGCGGGACTTCATCCTTTAGCGCCATTAAATATTCATTATACTGCTCTTCTGTAAGTTTTCTTACTTTATGCTTCTTTTTCTTTGACATAGCTTGCCCTCCATAAAGGTATTATATCTTACCTAACTTTTTTTATACTATAGAGCGCAAAGAATGAGTCACTTTTTACTTTGTGTTTTTTGCAATAATTTTCTTAAAAGTTCTATCCGAAGAAAAATCTCTAATCTTATTATATTCTCCCCCAAGCGCTTCTATCGCAAAACGAAGTTCTTCAAAGTCTGCATAAGAAATTTTCTCTTCTTCTATCGCAGAGAATAATATGGGAAGAGCTCTTTCATCACCATATCTTGCCAAATACCCTGCATAAAGGGGTGTTTTATCGCGTCTTTTTACAAATTGCAATGTTAATAAATCAAAAGTTTTATCATCTTTAGAAGAGTGAGAAAGAATTTCCGAAAACATCTCCTTTATGTTTTCATCAGATTCAGAAAACACTTCATAAATATCAGCTTTAACTTCGTCTGCTCTTTTACACAACAACTCCGTTGCAAGTTCTTTTATGTTTTCGGGATAATCGAGAGTTATAAATTCCATATATTTTTTTACAGGCACAACGTCCATATCTGAAAGCACGTTCATAACGTAGGCAATAAACTCGTCATTATCGTCTTCGTTTAACGCGCTTATGAAATCGTTTATTTCCTCCCTTTTCTGAGTTAATGCTTCGGGTAAAAAATCGGAAACAGAAACCCCTAAATCTATATGCTCTTTTAACGTCCTTAAAAGTTCCTTTGCAGAATAATCAACGTAGTACGTTTCTGGCGTTAATCCGTCTAACACGGAAAATTTTTCTTTGCCGAATTTTTCATACATTTTAGGCATATTGTTTTCAATTTCCTCTGGCTTCACCTTGCCAATATTCTTATAAACATAATCTGAAACGTATTCGTCAAATAATGCGTCAATATCAATAACTTTAAGCATTTTCTTCTCCTTTTAACACATTTATCATTTTTACAACTCTATCTTTTTCTACTCCAAAAAGATTGGAAATTTCCTCTTCGTTATTTAACCCCTCTACTCCACAAGAACATATCACAATTACCGATATTTCTTCTACCGAATACTCGCCCGCCAGAATATCGTTTCTATGGTTATCATAAAGTCTATTTATTATTTTTGCAACTCTTTTATCCGCCTCTACTTCCCAAAAAGCCATTCTTGCAAGGGTAGTTGCATATGCACTTGTAAATAAAACTCCGTTCTCTATATTATCACAAGAAAGTTTTGCCCGTTTTATCTTTTTAAACCTATTGCCCGCAATCACTCCGAATTTTTCCCTATATCCAAAAACTAAAAGAGTATAAATAATAATTCTTTTAACGCTTGCGCGCACGTCAATATCCATTAAAAGTTCAGTTAAAATTTTCCTTCCGTCAATCCCTTTCGCATACCATAAAATTAGCGCACATTCTTTATTCAACTCGTCGTCTACACAATTTATACCCCAAAGAAGAGCGTTGAGATTTTCTTTTTTCTTAAATGAAAAACTATCTTTTTTAGAAAGTAAAAAATCTTTAATCAACTTTTTAAAACGTCTAATTTCCGTTTGTGGATAATCTTTTAAGTAATTTAAGGGAAGCTCTCTTATAGCCCTATCTTCACCCTGCACAAGCCGTTTTGAAAGGTTAAAGTAATACTCCGTTACCCTATCTAGCGGATACACCTTTAATGCGAAAGAAAAGTGCTTTAACGCTTCGTCAAATTTATGTAAATTAATAGCCGAAATACCAAGATAAATTCTAATAATTAGGTCAAATTTACGTTCTGAAATAATTTTTTTTAGTAACGTATATACCCTTTCATTATCTTCTTGCTCAATAGCGCACGAAGCCAAAATGTATGCCTTATCGCTATCATCATTGTAGCACATTAAAGCTTTATCGTAATAGTATTTTGACTTTTCCAATTGGCCAGTATTAGAATAAAAGGTACTTAAATTACAAAACGCCGTGAGGTTTTCCCCATTGTGTTTAATTGAATCTCTACAAGTTTGAATAGCTTTTTCGTTATCACCTTGAAAAAAATAAGCTATAGCCTTATCTCCAAAAGATTCTTCATCCATACATTCTTTGGGGATTTTTTCAAGCAAAGCGCTTGCGCCACAATAATCTCCAGCAGAAAATATTTTTCTACTTATTTCCTTCTCGTGTGAAAAATCTGCTCTTTCAAAAGGATATGCTATATGATAAGCGTTTTTACCATTTATCGTGGAAGCAAATTCTTCAAATATGTCTTCATTAATTGCTTCTTTTGAAACAAATCCGTCATTGTTAATTTTTTTACGAAGATAGTACCCCGCTTCAAACATTTTTTCCTGATACAAATAGTTTATAGCAAGTTTTTCGTATGCTAAAGAATGTTTATTTCTCGGCGCTTTAAATAAAAACTTAAACCAATATTCAACGGCTTTTTCAAACTGCCCTATTTCCGAATAAGCATCTCCCAAACACCCATACGTTTCATAAATGCTATCGCCTGTAGCTAAAGCGGAAAACAAAAAACTGAAAGCTCTTTCGTAATCCCCATTATTCATGTAAGTTTCAGCTAAACGTCTATATAAAGACGCGTTTTTTTCGCATGTTAAAACTTTATTGTCCATGTCCTGCTTTATTTAAAAAGATTATCCACGTCATTTTGAGTAAAAAGGTATTTTTTATCACAAAATTCGCAGTCAACCTTAATATTTCCCTCTTTTTCTATAATATCGTCTAGTTCTTTTTTGCCTAGTGAAATAAGAATTTTCTCCACGTATTCTCTACTACAAAGACAGTTATATTTAGGATATAAAACGTTTGCCTCTTTAAGCGCGTTTTCACCGAAAAAACTTATAATTATTTCTTCTATACCGACAGTTTGAATTTTAGTTGAAACGTCACTAAATTCTTGCATTACTTTTTCTGCCTTAATTATGTTTTCTTCTTTAGCGAAAGGAAGTGCTGCTAGTATAACGCCACCCGCTCCAATACAAGTTCCGTCTTGTCCAATCTTTACTCCTAAAGCCATCGCAGTAGGCTGTTGTTCGCTATAAGCATAATAAGCGGCAAAGTCTTCTGCGATTTCCCCTGAAACAAGCTCTGCACTACCTGAATAGGGCTCTTTAAGCCCCATACTTTTAACAACGGTGAGTCTTCCCTTACCTACAGCCCCACCAACGTTTAACTTACCATTAGGTTTTAATGGAAGTTCCACTTGTGGATTATATACAGAACCCCTCATTGAAAGTTCCCCATTCCCACACACCGTCATTTTCACAAGTGGACCGTCTCCCGCAACAGTTACGGAAAGCTTATCTCTCTCACTTTTTAAGCCGGATGACATATACGTACATACAGTAAGCATTCTACCAAGCGCTGCGGCTGCTACTGGCGAAAGATTGTGTATTTTTATTGCTTGATTAACCATTTCCGTAGTGTCTAAAACGGAAAGGGAAAATTGATTATCGTAAACTAAAGTTTTGTAGAATTTATCCACACTACCACCTATATCTTTTTAACGCCGTGTCAAATTTAGGACACGGCGTTATTTCATTTATTTTTTATCTTTTTTCTCGTATTTCCTCAAAGCCTTTTTAGCCTGTTCAATTTTTCTTAAGCGTTGCTTTTCCGCCTTTTCCGCTTCAAGCTCCGCTTCCGTAGGCATAAATTGCTCGTCGTTCATATGTGCTTCAACATACTTTTTATGATCTTCAATCATATTGGTCTTGCTTTCTTTTAATTTCAAAATATCCGCTCTATTAAACACTTGGGGAAGTTCTTCAATCTTAATTTCCTCATCTGTAATAGGTTTGATGGGACGAGAATTAAGACTGTTTTTAACAGCGTATCTAGCTTTATGAAGCATCTTAGCTTGTTCATCAGCCGACTTTTGGTATTTTTGATACATACCCCTGTTCTTTTTCGCACCCGGAATTTTATCGTTAATAAAGTTATCAAATGTCCATTGAGAATAGTTTGTCCATAATAAAATAGCATAAGAGAATCCGATAACTAAAAGAATAAGTAAAGCTATTAATAAAAGCGTTCCTGAATTTGAACCAAATATCACGAGCAAGAACGGAATTGCAGCGAGTACGCCGAAAAGTATGCTGTGTGGTAGAAATGCCAATGTAAAATAAAAGGAGTTTTTTATAATTTTCGATATAGAAAGTTCGTATGTTACGGTAATAGTTATCATATAAAGCGTCATCAACGTATAATAGCCTAAAATAAGATAAGACAATGCTTCACTAATAACGTACAACCAAGAAGAATCCACTTCAATAGCTATACTATAGCGTGAATATGAAGCAGTAACCATGGTTAAATAAAAAACTAACGAATACAACAATGAAATTAAAACTATTTGCTTATAATTAAGTTTAATCCCTTTCCAGAAGTCGTTAGCTACGAAAACACCTTCCGTCCAAACCATATTTCTAATAAGATACGCTCCACCTGAAAGCCCAACCGCCGCCACTATCATAGTTAAAGGCATTAAAAGGTAAGCTATTAAATTGGTAGAATAAGTTATACTCTCTGTATACCCCATCATAGAAACAGGTGCTTGATATCCTACTCCAAAACCCTGAGAAAACGGATACAGCCCTGAATAAGAAGATGAAACACTGCTTCTAAAATAAAACATGAACAAAAATGGAATAAAAAATAAAAGAATTAGAAGATTAGCAACAACAAGTTTGCCAAAATTTCCCTTTAAAATATCCCAAAACAACTCCCATCTATTTGAAGGGAGCGAATTTCTTGCAAAATCTTCAGACTTCTCTGAACCCATGAGCATTTTATTGATTATTTTAGTAGTTACCTTGCCCAAAACATACTCCAAAAATCTTCTTTAAGAAGACAAATAATTATTTTTACTAATATAGTTTATAACAAAAAGCAAAATTTTACAAATAAAATGCACTAGTTTGACAAAAAAACTTTACTTTTTCAACTTTATTTGTTAGACTATTTGTTAGATTAATTATATTTTATATATAGGAAGTGTAACATGAGAAAGTACAATATTGCAGTAGTAGGCGCAACCGGCATGGTAGGAAATAAATTTTTAGAAGTATTATCTGAAAAAAATTTACCCGTTAATGAGTATTTTTTATTCGCCTCAGCAAAGTCTGCCGGTAAGATTATCAACTTTATGGGTAAACCCCACACTATAATCGAACTTAATGAAGAAAATGTAAAAAATTGCAAAGCTGATATAGCTTTATTTTCTGCTGGCGGAGATATTAGTAAAGAATATGCTCCTATTTTTGCAAAACAAGGCACTTTAGTTATCGATAATTCCAGCGCTTGGAGAAGAGATGAAAATGTTCCGTTGGTAGTTCCAGAATGTAACCCCAACGATATTAAAAAGCATAAAAATATTATAGCAAACCCTAATTGCTCTACCATTCAAGCCGTAGTTGCATTAAAACCACTACATGCAGCATTCAAGATAAAAAGAGTAATATATTCAACCTATCAAGCTGTTTCTGGAGCAGGAGTAAAAGGTTTTAACGATCTAAAAGGTGGTATTTGTGGTGAAGCTCCACAAAAATTCCCCTATCCTATTTTTGGCAACTGTATCCCCCACATAGACGTCTTTCTTGACAACGGCTACACTAAGGAAGAAGACAAGATGATTTTTGAAACCAAAAAAATTCTTGGTGACCAAAACATTAAAGTTACTGCAACCTGCGTACGAGTTCCAGTGTACTACGGTCATAGCGAATCTATTAATATTGAATTTGAAAAACCTTGTACTCTTAATGAGGTTAAAAAGGTTTTAAGCGAAACAGAAGGCATCGTTCTTCAGGACGACGGTGAAAAACTTCTTTACCCCATGCCCCTTACTGCTGAAAACAAGAATGAAGTTTTTATTGGTAGAATTAGGCTTGATGAAACGGTGGAAAGTGGTGTAAACCTTTGGGTTGTAGCAGACAATATTAGAAAAGGCGCTGCAACTAATGCCGTTCAAATTGCTGAAAAAGCTATCGAATTAGGTGTTGCACGCAATCAATTAAACTAAATTTCTTATTTGGAGTAAAATATGAATAAAACTATTTTTAAGGGCACCTGCACAGCTGCAATTACCCCTTTTACCCAAGATGGGATCGACTTTGATGCACTTGGAAAACAAATAGAGTTCCAAATTAAAAACGGTATTGATGCACTTTGCATTTTAGGTACTACGGGAGAAGCCCCCACTATTACTGATAGTGAATACGAATCTATCGCCAAGTTCGCCTACGATAAAATTGAAGGCAGGGTAAAATATATTTTAGGCTCTGGAAGCAACTGCACAAAAAAAGCTATAGAAAAAAGCCAACTTGCGCAAAAAATAGGCGCGGATGGTCTTTTAGTTGTCACCCCATACTACAACAAATGTACCCAAAAAGGCTTAGTTAAATATTATAACGATATTTGCGACAACGTAGATATTCCCGTATTATGCTATAACGTTCCTGCAAGAACCGGCGTAAACATTTTACCGAAAACCATGGCTGAAATCGCAGAACACAAAAATATCGGTGGCGTCAAGGAAGCTTGTGGAAACATGGAACAAATTTGTGAAACCGCAAGGCTTATTCGTGGAAAAACCGCTCTCTATTCGGGGGACGACAATTTGAACCTTGCTATGCTTTCTATAGGCTCACTTGGTTTAATTTCCGTTGCATCGAATATTGCGCCTAGAGAAGTTGGCGACGTTGCAAGATATTATTTTACAGGCAGAAATGAAGAAGCAACTGTCCTTCAAGAAAAACTATTACCACTTATCGACGCAATGTTTGTAGAAGTTAACCCTATCCCCGTTAAAAAGGCTAGTGAACTTATCGGCCTTGGCAGTGGTATTTTAAGAGCGCCACTCACTGAATTAGAACCACCACAGGTTGAAGAATTAAAGAAGGTTCTTGTGAGTTTTGGGCTTCAAATTAAGGAGTAAAGTATGGTTAAAATACTAATCAACGGTGCAAACGGAAGAATGGGAAGAAAGGTTAGAGAACTTTGTCTTTCCAACCCCGAAGTACAAGCAGTTTGTGGCATAGATTTAATCGAAAATTTAGAAAATAAAGATTTTCCTATATACAATTTATTTGATAATGTAAAAGAAGAAATTGACGTTATAATCGACTTCTCTTCCCCGTCATCACTAGATAAAGAACTTGAATGGGCTGTTAAAACTAATACTCCCGTAGTATTGTGTCCTACAGGTTTTAGTGAAGAGCAAATTGAGAAAATAAAGAAGACTAGTAGTAGCGTTGCTCTTTTTAGATCTGCAAATATGTCCGTTGGTGTAAACGCGATAATCGGTGCAGTTAAGGAAGTTGCAAAAAAGCTTTACGGATTTGATGTTGAAATAATTGAAAAACACCACCACAACAAGGTTGATGCTCCAAGTGGCACTGCTTTAATGCTTGCAGATGCGATTAAGGAAGTATTACCTGAAAATTTCTACGTTTATGGTAGAGAGGGCATTGTTGGAAAAAGAGATCCAAAAGAAATTGGTATTCACGCAGTAAGAGGTGGTTCAATAGTCGGTGAACACGACGTTATTTTTGCAGGAGAAAGTGAAACGGTAACCATCTCACACCAAGCAACTGATAGAGCCGTGTTTGCTTCTGGCGCAATTAGAGCAGCTATCTTTATGAAAGGCAAAAACCATGGGCTCTATAATATGGACGACGTGTTAAAAAATGTATAAAGAAAACCTTAAAAATATTTTAGAAGAACTGTCAAAAGGAAATAATAAAGGCGAAAAAATAACACTAGTAGGTGCAACTAAAACTATAACACCGGAAATTATCAACGAAGCTGTAAATTTAGGTTTAAAAGTTGTAGCAGAAAATAGAGTGCAAGAATTTAGAGAAAAAACAGTATTTATTGATAAAACTGCTAGACAAGATTTTATAGGACACTTACAAACTAATAAAGTGAAATATCTAGTTGGAAAGGTAGATATTATTCACTCTGTTGATAGCGTAAATCTTGCAGAAGCTATTGCTTCTAGAGCTAAATCATTAAATCTCACACAAAAGATTTTAATGGAAATCAATATAGGTGGAGAACTTTCTAAAAGTGGTTTTTCTAAGGAGCTCGCTATTGATTCTGCCATTGCCCTATCAAAAATAGATGGATTAAGTCTAGTGGGCATTATGGCGATGCTTCCTAAATCGGAAGATGAAAAATTATTATCTTCACTTTGCCAAGAAGTAAGGTCTATCTATGATAACTTAAACGATATGGGGCTAAATCTTACGATACTTTCAATGGGTATGAGCGGAGATTATAAAATTGCAATTAAAAACGGCTCTAACACTGTTCGGCTAGGCTCTGTGATTTTCGGAAAAAGACAATAAGGAGAAAATATAATGGGAGTATTTGATTTATTTGGTAAAGAACCTAAACTAAAAAGAGAAACAGAAGATTTTCGTTTTGACAAAAGATTAAGTGAATCGAGCACACCTAATAAAGGACCTGTTGCCGTTTATTCCCCTACGTCATATAAAGACGTTGAAAAGATTATTGATGCCTTAAAGAGCAACAAAACCGCAATCGTGCACCTTACCGAACTTAAAACGGATACAGCAATTAGAATTTTAGATATGCTTTCTGGTGCAATTTACGCGATTGGTGGCGGTGTTTATGAAATGGAAAAAAATATTTTCATGTTTTCACCTTCAGGAATTGAAGTAAACAGTTAAATCAATATTAAATAAAAAAAACCAAGTTTCAACTTGGTTTTTTATTTTTTACATTACGAAATCAACAGAACAGTTATAACAGTTACAACATAGCTTACTATAGGCAAAAACGTTAATAAAACAAAATGCTTTGTATCTGATTTTTCTATTTGTGTTTGTCCCTCTTGCGTTGCAATCTCCATCTGTTTTGCTCTCTTCTTTTTTTGAACGACTGAAATTATTAACCAAGTTAAAGACGTAAGCAATATAACAACCTGAGCTAACCCGCCATATATAAGTACTAGAGCGACAACTAAAGCAAAGCCTAAACCAGTCCATCCCTCTTGTCCCGCATTAACGTAATCAATTTTTGCCCATGTAAGTAAGAAAATAGAAAAAGCAAACACAAGAAGTGATAAAGCTAAAATTATAATTTTAAAAACCTTGCTAGTATTATTTGTTTTCATCTTTTACTCCTTTTTGTTTATTTTAACATAATTATTTACTTTGTCAATCCCCTATTTATTATTTGCAAAAAAAGGCTTTATAAACCTATTTTTAATCATTAACACCGAGAATTTTAATAAATCTTATTTTTTCGTAATGATAACTGCTTAATGGTACGTTAAGCCTATCAAAAGAATGTGAACAAACTATTGGTTCTCCGCCACTAAACCCTGTTACAATTACCATATGGTAAAAACCATATTCATTTCCAAAGCTTATAAAATCTCCCTTTTGAATATCGTAAAACGAACACTCTTCTCCAAAAGGTCCAACCCCTTTATTATTTATTAAAAAATAGTAAAAAGGCTCTACACCCGTCCATGCGGGCGCACGATTGTCTGGAGAAATATAAAACCATCCCATGTCTTTTTTATAATTCATAACTAGAGCCCCTGCATATAACGCTTGCGAGCAAAAGTTGGTGCAATCCCCTCCTAAAAGTGAAAAATCATAATATTTTGGATTTCTAAAATTTGCCCATTTTTCAGCATAGGCACTGGCTTTTTCTCTATCATAATTCATAATCCATTATATTAATTATTATATAAAAAATCCACACTTAAAAAACCCACGGGGAATATCCGTGGGTTTTTCATTTAAGCTATAATAAAACTAATTATCCTTTTTAATTGGCTCGTGATGGTGAATTCTACCGCCGTGAACCTTTTCTCCACGAGCGCTAACTCTTTGCTCAGGCACAATATCTCCCGCCTTTGTAAGAGCAATTTTAGTAAGGAATGGGCCAACCAGTTCATAGATAAGAACTGCAAACAAAATAATATTTCTAACAATTTCTCCATCTGCTCCGAGCTCCATTGCTTTTAGCCCCATACCGAGAGCAACTCCTGCTTGAGGAAGTAAAGTAATTCCCAAATATTTAACAATATTTTCTTCACATCCTGTGAGCTTGGCACTTAGCGCCGCACCGTAATATTTACCTAGTGATCTGGATAAAACATATGCTACACCTATTAACACGATTGCAATATCCGCAAATACTGAAAGATCTAGTTCCGCACCACTGATTACAAAAAATAAAATTAATATTGGAGCTGTCCACCTATCTGCCCTATTCATAAGCTCTTCTGAAACATCGCAAAGATTACAAAATACCGAGCCGAGCATCATGCACGTTAAGAGCGATGAAAAACCTATATGTATACTTCCGATTTGAAACTTTAAAGAAGATATTGCCACCGTCATCAACACGAATGTTACCGTAACTGCCATACGTTTTGACCTAGAGTGGAAAAACTGTTCAACAAAGTTAAAAATTACACCCATAATAAATCCTAATCCTAACGAAAGAATCACTTCTAAAAGTGGTTCTAATACTACGGAAAGAATGTCTATCGCACCTGCGCTTAACGATTTAGCAACACCGAAAGAAATAGCGAAAACGACTAAACCTACAGCATCGTCAATAGCAACAACGGGTAATAAAAGATCAGTGAGTTTTCCCTTTGCTTTATACTGTTTTACTACCATTAAAGTAGCGGCAGGAGCAGTTGCCGTTGCAGCAGCACCTAAAACTATTGCCGCGGGCAAAGGAAATTTATCTTGAAGAATAAAATGAAGAAAAATTAAAACAACGTCAACAACAATTGCTGCGATAACTCCCTGTGCAACACCGATAATGGTTGCCTGTTTACCAATTTTCTTAAGTTGAGCAAGCCTAAATTCGTTACCCATTGAAAAAGCGATAAAACCCAACGCAACGTCTGACACAATAGTGAGCCCTTTAAGATCCTCTTCTGTAATTCCTATACCAGGAATACCTAATGCACCTAGTAAAAATGGGCCAATTAATATACCCGCAACAAGGTATGCGGTAACTGCTGGAAGTTTGATTTTAGACGCAACTCTAGTAAGTAAAAGACCTACTAATAATGCTATTGATAATGTTAATAAAATTGATGCTGTAGTTGACATTTTTCGCCTCTTTATTCATTCAGTTTATTAGTGTAGCACTATTGAAAAAATAAGTCAATGAAAGATAGCTCAGTTTTATAAAATTCTAATTTTCTTTTTCTTTTTTAACTTGCAATTATCATAAACTATGGTATAATTTAAAAATATGAATAATAAAACAGAAATTTACGAGAAACAAAACGTAGTTAACATGAGCGTATGCGACAATTTGTCTTTGCTATCATACCCTGCTTTTTTTGATGCGTTTATGGACATGGCTACCCTGCACGGCAACGAAATGGGCGTTTCCTCACTCGACCTTGCCAAACATAATTTATTTTGGGTAGTTACTAGAAGTAAGATAAAATTCTTTCGTCGCCCCCATATGCTTGAAGAATATACTCTTCGCACTTGGCCCACAACTCCCGAACTTTTACGTTCGCTAAGATTTTGCTCTTTTATAGACGAACAAGGTGTTTTTGCACAAGGTAAAACGGAGTGGATAATGCTTAATAAAGATAATTTCCGCCCCTCTAAAACCAGCGGCGTATACCCTGACAGATTAAAATTTTCAGATAAAACAATATTAGATGAACCTTGGGAAAAAATTGTTGACGACTTTTCCACTTTCGATAAAGAGTATATTTACACAGTTAAATCAACTGATATAGATTTAAGCAATCATATGAATAACGTTGCCTACATTCGTGCATTATTCTCAACGTTCTCCACAAAACAAATTGAAAATATGGATATAAAGGAAATGGAACTGCATTATAAAAGCCAATGTTTTGAAGGAGATAGCCTTGCTTTAAGAATTAAAAAAACAGAAAAAGGATTCCTTGCAGCATTTATTAAAAATGGCGAACAAGCTGTAACGATAAATGTTAGGTTTAATTTAAACATAATGTAAAATATAGAAAAGGAATAAGTATTAACTGCAAAATAAACAGCCACTGCAAAAACAGTGGCTATTGTATTTTCAAATATTTTCTACTTTTATTTTTTCTTGTTTTCTAAGATTAAACATATAAACAACATGCAATTTTGGAAGATTATATCTTAGAATAAAAATTGGCAAAGTACTAAGTATAACATTCACAAAAACCACTGGAACACCCACCGATAACCAAAGTTTCATAGGGCAACAGAATACAGCAAGAACGCCAAAAATAATGCCCGCAATGTGACAAACGATACCAAAGTTTGCTTCAATTATATACCTTTCTATATATTCCACGCTATTTGGGTCGGCTATTTTATTCTTTCTAAAAGAAGTAAAAACACCAAGCTCTATCACCTTATCCTTCCACTTTTTTATCCCTATTTTTTCATAAAAAAGGCACTCTTTTTTGCTTGCCTTATATCCGACACATTTAACTGAAAACCACCTTTCCGGCAAAAGCCTTCTAACAATCGTAGCAAAAATTCCATCAATTGCTATAACAGAAATTGTACAAACGGTTGTCCAAAGAGCATAATCCCATAAAGCAAAATCATTAATTTCAGGCAAGCATAACCAATTTCCCAAAACGATTAACACCATACAAACTAAAATAGTAATTAAATAAAACATTACTCTTCTCCGTATTTTAACGAAACACCGTAAACTTTTTCGTAAAGTTCTTTCCACAACTTATAATTTTGTTCTTTAAGGTATTCAGTGTTTTCCTTTATTGAAAAATCTTTTTTTGGATAAATTGCAGGTAAAAACCAAATGGTATATGCTTGAATTTCAAAACCATCTGTTCCAACCTTACCCGAATCTTCCATCGTTATAAAAGCAGGAATAATTGGCGCAAAATATTTTGCGGCAAACTTAAATGCACCATTTTTTAACGGACGAGGCTTTTTATAATTCCACCACATTGCTTGTTCTGGATAAATAAGTATTTTCTCCCCACGAGCAATAAGTGTTTCAATAGCCTTTAAAAATTTTTTCATTGTTTCGGTATTGCTAGATAAAGGTAAAGTATTACAATGACGGAACATAAATCCAAACATGCCCTTAAAATTAGTAAAATTCCCCTCTCTAATTACTTTATAAAGTCGTTTTCCTCTCTTAAATTCTCCTCTAATTGCGCGCCATATAGCGTAATTATCGTTAGCGTTAAAATGGTTACAAGTAATAAACGCCCCCTCTTTTACCTCCTTAAAATTTTCAATGCCGTTAATTTCTTTTATTATAAAATTTCCTTTTCGTATTTGCTTTTCATAATAATTTACTGCAACGCGATTCGCCACCTTTGTCCAAAACCTAGTAGACGCCTTTTCAGCAAGATAATCTACCTTATTAGGAGTTAAAACAATGCTTTCAGGATCATCTTCAACATCCATGTCAAACTTACCATCAATTTCGTATTTTCTAATCCTTTCTAAAACCTTTAACCGTTCAGGCGCTTTACTGTTTTTAAGATTAATATACGTATCAATTCTCAATGCTTCTTGTCTGGCTATTTCAGCAAGGCGCTCTCCACTCGCATAATCTTTTTCTCTTTGTTCGTCCGTATAATTTTCCAAAACCTCTAAAATCTCATTATAAACAGAGGTTTTCTCGGCGTATTTCCAAAAATATTCTTTTAATCTACAATCGTAAAAATGCCATGGTTTTGCCACCATAATGTAGTGAATAATTTTAATTTCTTCTTTTATCGGTATATCCCCGTATACTTCAGTGTTCCAAGCCTGAGATAACCAATAAACTTTATCTTTGCAAATAACATTTAAATAATCTTCATCTTGTGTAACAACAAAAGAATAAATACTCAACAAATTTAAAAACTGTTCTAAAACTCTATTTTCCCTAAACTGTTTACAGTTAATCAAAAGCACGCCAGCGTTAAAAAAGTTATTTCTATCAATTCCCATAACCTTTTCAACGTAATTTCCATACACTTCCGTTTGTACCATTACCTGCTCATTACACGCACCAACGTAATTATCTCCAATATCGGTATCATAAAGCTGTGATATATCACCTGTAACAACCGTATCACTATCTAAATAAATTGCCTTTTCGTATTCAGGATAAATATCGGCAATATATAAACGAAAATAAGTAGTTTTTGAATAATAATCACGCAATGGTAAATGTGTACTCGTTTTTTCCACTTGACCTCTAATGTCTACAAACATAACTTCGAAGTTTTCAGATGAAAGTTCTTCCGCCTCTTCCTTCATTTTGCAAGAAACACCGGTATTTAATATATATATTTTATAATACCTATTCTTATCTGCATTTTCCATTAATGACTTTATAGAAACTATTGTATATTTCACAAAAGCATCGTCGCAAGCGTAAAAAATGGGAATAACTTTTTTTACCTGTGTGTTTTTATTTTGAATCATAATTTTCCTCCAACGCAACAGTTTGACTTTTCACAAAAATTATTCTAATAAAAATGCACGACGTTTTCAACTGTTTTATCTCTACGAAAAAAAGGACTCAAGTTGAAAATTAAGATACCCTATTTCTCACAAAAATAGAATAACAAAATTTTCTCTACCATTAGTAGAATAGTGCTAAAAACCACGCTTTTTAGCACTATTCTATCCTATTTAATTATATAATGTTTAAATTCAAAAACCGTGCTTTCTTGCACGGTTTTAAATTCAATTATTAATTTAGTAACATAGCAGAGGCAATCGCTTCTCTTAAATTATTTTTTTCCATATTATAGGCTTGTTCTATGCACACACACACGCTTTTTGCTTTACTAGAACCATGCCCTTTAACAATGGTTTTTTTAGCACCTAAAAGCACTGCTCCACCATAGTTATTATAGTCCATTCGGTTTTTGATTTCAGTTACGTCTTTTTTTAGAAGCAACGTTGCAAGTTTATTTTTTATGTTCTTAAAGAATGCTCCTTTCATAAGCTTCATCACTTCCATGCAAGCTCCCTCCGTTGACTTTAAAAGCACGTTCCCTGAAAACCCGTCGCATACAACCAAATCACAACAACCTTTAAGTAAATCCCTAGCTTCCATATTTCCGGTAAAATTAATATTATTTTCAGCTTTTAATATCTCGTAGGCTTCCTTTCTTAAAAGATCTCCCTTCTCTTCTTCAACACCCACGTTCAAAAGCTTAACTCTAGGTTTGTCTACGTTATACGCTTTTTCTATGTAAAGACTACCCATAACAGCAAACTGTCTTAAAAGTTCGCTATCGCAATCTACGTTAGCTCCGCTATCCGTTATACCAACTACACCACCGTTCATTGTTGGAAGAATTGGACAAAAGGCAGGCCTTTTAACACCTTTAATTCTACCAAGTTTTAAAACCGCACCAACTAAAATTGCCCCCGTCGAACCGGTACTAACCATAGCGCCTATATCTTCTTCGCTACGCAAAAGTTCGTAGCACTTATAAAGAGAGCTTTCTTTTTTTATTTTCATAGCTTCTGTTGGTTTATCGTTACAATCTATAACGTTTGGTGCGTGCACAATGGAAACCCTTTCCATATCAACTTTAGAACCATTTAAGCTCTCTTTGATAATATCTTCATCACCAACTAAAATAAGATGAACGTCACTATTTTTATTGAGTGCCATTATAGCACCGTCAATATTAGCTTTAGGGCTATTGTCGCCACCTAAAGTATCTACGAGAATTTTAATCATTTATCTTCTCCTTGGTTTTTTAATTTTTATACGTTTGGTGGAAGGACCGTTTTAGCCTCTTCCAAATGTCCATCATGGCTAAAATCAACTATTTTCCAATTTCCACTAGCATACACAACTTCGGTAACAGATGCGTTTGATACCCAAGGCAATATTTTTCCTTTAGAAATAGTTTCGCCTTGAATAATATTTAGAGCCGTTCTAATTGGAGTAGCGTGAGTTACAATTGCCACGGTTTTTCCTTCGTTTTGAATAATTATTTCTTTTATCGCTTCTATGGTTCTTTTACCAACAGCCTCTACCGATTCTCCACCGTCGCACACGGCTTTACCTATATTGTTTTTCCAAACGTTAACGTAAGTTTCAGGAAATTTTTCTATGAGTTCTAAAAAAGTTCTTTTCTCCCATTCCCCAGCCATAATTTCTCTAAGCCTTTTTTCTTTTGTTATCACTATGCCTGTCATTTTTGAAAGCTCTTGAGCCGTTGCATACGCTCTTATTAAATCGCTAGAAAATATTTTATCAACCGAATAATTTTCGCTAATATACTTCGCAGTAAGTTTTGCCTGTAGTACCCCTCTTTCGGTAAGGGCAACATCCCAATTCCCTGCAAAACGTTTTTGTAAGTTAGCCTCACTCTCTCCGTGTCGTACTAAAAGTAAAGTAGTTTTCATTCTACAAACCTAAATCCTCTAATTTTTATTATATCATAATTAGTTAAAAATTTCAATTCTTTTTAAAGTAAAAAGCGAGCATTCCACTCGCCGTATAATCACATTTAAAGTATATATTTTGTTTACGTATTAAGGCTTATAAATTAAATTTATACTATTTATTTAGTTTAATATGACAACTCATTAACTCTTTTTCATTTGACGGAAAAAAATACAAACTGCTAAAAATAATAATATTAACGCATAGCCTAATACCCATAAAACATGTGGAAGAATATTTGAAAAATTCCCTGCAATTAGTAATCTTTCTAATTCTACCGCATGAAAGAAAGGTAAAAACTTAGCAATCTTTTCAAAAACACCACCAACAAGTTTAAGATCAAACCATATTCCCGAAAACCATGCGGAAAGATTAGTTAATAAAGCTCCACAAATACCACCAACTTGCTTATCGTTTAATATACTTCCAAATAAAAGCCCCAAAGCGATAAATAATATAGAAATTGGAAAAATAAAAAGTAAAGCATAAAATATATTAACGACTTCTTTTAGCCCCAAAATTATAGCAAAAATATAACATATAATACTTTGTGCTACCGATATTGGAATAATTGGCAACGTGTAACCTAAAATAAAATCCAAAGGTTTAAGCGGTGTAGTATATAAACGTTGCAAAAAAGAAGTACCTCTATCCTTGGATATAATCGTAGCTGAAAAAAGCGTCATGAACGAAAGTCCAAAAACTGTAATTCCTGGCGCGAGATGTTGTATTTCAAATAGGTTAACGGGAATACTAGCCTGAATTGCACTTAAAAGTAATAATAACACTATTGGAAATCCTAACCCAAAAAACAAATTAATAGGGTCTCGAAGTATTTCTTTTATATTTCTATTAGCAAAAACTATAAATCTCATACATTTTCCTCCCTAACAATTTTTATAAACGCCTTTTCAAAATCATCTACGTTAGTAACAGTTTTAATATTTTCGACGGTATCACAAAGCAAAAGTTTTCCATCCTTCATAATAGCAACACGATCTGAAAGCGCTTCAGCCTCCTCCATATAATGAGTTGTTAAAATGATAGTAACTTTACCTTTAAGTGCGCGAATAATGTCCCATTGCTCCCTTCTAGCAATAACGTCTAACCCTAAAGTAGGCTCGTCAAGAAACAATATTTTTGGTTGACAAATAAGTGCCATTGCAATACTTAATCTTCTTTGCCAACCACCAGATAGCTTGCCCGCTTTTTTGTGTAAAACATCTTCAAAATGAAACAATTTTATTAAATCGTTAATTTTTTGTTTTCTTTTTTCTTTACCAAAACCGTAAAATCCACACATAAGTTTTAGATTTTCCTCAACTGAAAGACCTGTAGCAATGGCCGTTTCTTGGGGTGAAACAGCTATAAAAGACTTAATATCCTCACTTTCTTTACGCAAGCTTTTCCCCATAAGAAAGGCATCCCCACTAGTTGGTTGTGTCAAACATGAAAGCATTTTTATAGTAGTTGTTTTACCAGCACCGTTTACACCCAAAAAGGAAAATAATTCTCCTTGTAAAACAGCAAGAGATAAGTTATCTACGGCATAAAAATCACCGTATTTTTTTGTAAGACTCTCCGTTTTTATAGCAAACATGTTAATCCTCCTTTTGTAGATGTCTATGCTTAATTCCATGGTACACGTCGGAAAGCATATCACTTATATCTTTACTATCAAAATTAAGAAAGGATGAAGCAATCATTACCGCAACACCGTGAACCCATATCCAAAGTTCCAAATGAATAAGTCTTGCTGTTTTCTCATCAATTCCGTTTGCTTCCATTATAATTTTTACAGACTCCTCAAAATCTTCCGTTTCGGTAAGTTCTTTACTTTTCCTATCACACATAAATAACATTTTAAATAATTCTTTTTCTTCTTTAGCAAAACGAATATATGCCATTCCATATGATTTGTACAGTGGATATTCTCCCCTTTTCGTTTCCTCTTTTAAGAAATTTAAATATAACGTATATGCTGATAAATTTAATTGGTTTTGCAAATCTTCCATTGTAGAAAAATTGGAAAAAATGGGTTGCGTAGAACTCTTAAGCTCTTTAGCTATATTTCTTGCATTAATAGCTTTTGTACCGTACTTCCTGCAAAGAAACATTGCTGTATTAATTATATCATCTCTAGATATTTTTGTTTTTGGGGGCATAATACTCTCCATTAAATAACTTATGTTATATATCATTTGTTATGATATCATAGCTTAAAGCATTTGTCAAGCTCTTAAAGCCCACAAAAATAAAACGCATCAAAGCATATATGCTTAACGTGATTCATAATCTAAAGCAAAAAAAAGGACGAAAATTCGTCCTTTTTTATTGTATAATTTCCGCTATAGCCTCCACCTCACATAAAACGTTTTTGGGAAGCGTTTTTACAGCCACACAAGATCTTGCTGGGGCATTTTTTATATATTTTGAATATATCTCATTAAAACAAGCAAAGTCCCCCATATCGCTTAAAAAACACGTTGTTTTTATAATATTATCCAAAGAAGATCCAGCTTCTTTTAACACCTCGGAAAGATTTTTCAACACCTGTTCTGCTTGTTCTGATATGTTATGACCTATTATCTCGCCATTTACAGGATCTAAAGGGATTTGTCCAGAAGTAAATACTAAATTGTTTACAATAATACCTTGCGAATAAGGACCTATAGCCTTAGGGGCTTTATCAGTAGAAATTTTAATCATAGCTTACACTCCAATAATTTTTTAATGATTTTATTTAATTATTTTATTTTCTTTAATACTGCATGATTTTACTGCATGATTTTAATGTAAAAATCTGCACGTTTTGATTAAATTTTGGTGCGAGTAACAGGATTTGAACCTGCACGGTCTCCCACTAGAATCTGAATCTAGCGCGTCTGCCAGTTCCGCCATACTCGCATGTAAACGCTAGATTTTGCGCTTACTTTACTCAAATGGTATTATAGCTTTTGCATTAAGGGACAAATCTGCAAAATTACCTTTTTGATATTGTAAATATCCTTCTGCCCCTATCATCGCACCGTTATCAGTGCAATATCTTTTTTCGGGAATAACAACATTTATAGCCTTTTCAATACCTTTTTTCTCCACTTCTGCCCTTAAATAGCCATTTGCCGCTACACCACCAGAAAGAGTTAAAGTATTATAACCCGTTATTGCTATAGCTTTAAAAGCTTTTTCTATAAGCACGTCTATTGCTGAATGTTGAAAGCTATTAGCTACGTCTGCCTTATTTATCTCTTCCCCTTTTTCCGTTTTGTTATGTACGTAATTTATTACTGCCGTCTTAAGCCCGCTATACGAAAAATCGTATTCTCCACCATCATAATTGGATAACATTTTTGGAAGTTTAACAATGTTTTTCCCTTCTTTTGCTAACCGTTCCACGTTAGGTCCGCCAGGATATTGTAAACCTAAAACTCTCGCAACTTTATCAAATGCTTCGCCAACAGCATCGTCAATAGTAGAACCTAAAACGTTAATATCGTAATAATCTTTAACCTCTACAATAGCCGTATGTCCTCCACTAGCCAAAATAGTAATAAACGGAGGTTGCAAATTTTTATCCATTAGATAAGATGCGGCAATGTGCCCTCTAATATGACTTACTGGCACAAGTGGTTTTTGCCAAGCAAAAGCTAAAGCTTTTGCAAAGGAAACACCCACAAGTAGCGCACCCATTAAGCCTGCTCCTTCAGTTACAGCAATAGCATCTATATCCTCTTTAGTAATACCAGCTTCATTAAGAGCCCTTTGCGTTGCAGTTAAAATTGCAGTAGTATGCGCTCTAGAAGCAATTTCCGGCACGACTCCACCAAACTTAACGTGTTCAGTTGCCGAACTAATTATAACGTCAGATAAAATTTCTCTTCCATTTTTGATTACGGCAACAGCTGTTTCATCACACGAGGTTTCTATACCTAAAATTATTGCTTCTTTTTTTATAACCGTTTGTTTTATTTTATCAAAGTATTTCATTGTGATTTTCTCAAATAATCGTTAATAAATTCCCCAATATTACCATTCATTACCGACTGAACGTCACCCGTTTCAAAACCAGTTCTATGATCCTTTACCATAGTATATGGGCAGAAAACGTAGCTCCTTATTTGGCTACCCCACTCAATCTTTTTTATTTCTCCCTTAATGTCCTGATCTCTTTCCATCCTTTCCGCCTCACGCTTTTCTAAAAGCTTGCTTATAAGCATTTTCATAGCCATTTCCCTATTTTGGGTTTGACTACGCTCGTTTTGACAGGACACAACTATTCCCGTGGGTAAATGAGTTATTCTAATAGCAGAGTCAGTTTTATTAACGTGTTGCCCACCTGCTCCGCTTGCCCTATAAGTATCAATTCTTAACTCTTCCGGGTTAACTTTAATTTCGTTATCATCTTCAATTTCAGGCATAACTTCAAGTGAAGTAAATGAAGTATGCCTTCTTTTATTTGCATCAAACGGCGAAATCCTAACAAGTCTATGCACGCCTTTTTCTGCCTTTAAATATCCATATGCAGAATCCCCCTCCACCTTAAAAGAGACGCTTTTTATACCTGCTTCATCACCATCTAAACGATCAAGCTCGGTAATAGAAAAATTATTCTTCTCAGCGTAACAAATGTACATTCGATATAGCATTTCCGTCCAATCGCACGCTTCAGTGCCACCTGCACCCGAGTGAAGAGTTAATATGGCGTTTAACCGATCGTACTTACCCTTTAAAAGAGAAGAAAGCCTAATTTCTTCCACCTTTCTACTCACGTTCGCAAGCTCTTCTTGTAGTTCATCTAAAACACTTTCATCGTTTTCAAGTTCGGAAAGTTCTATAATCTCCAAAGAATCGTCTAAAACTCTATCTACTTTCTCAAAAGTAGAAACTTTTGCTGAAAGTGAAGCTATTGCCTTAGATATTTCTTGAGATTTTGCTAGATCGGTATAAATTTCAGGCTTTTCTGATAATTTTATTTTTTCTTGTAACTCTGTTTTTAGACCTTCGATGTCAAAGAGAGTGTCCCGTTTCCCTAAGGATACCTTTTAATTCTTTAATTCTTAACTTGTATTCTTCGCCCTTAAACATATTTACTCCAAATTATATAGTTTGACTATTAAATTGTTTTCCATTAAAATACATAACTCTATCAAACCCACACTCTTTTGCGTAGATTATCGCTTCGTTAAAGTAAAAATCAAGTTTTTCTCTTAAATGACAATCAGAACTAATAATTATTTCCCCGCCCTGCTTTTTAATTTCTTTCAAAAGCCATCTATCAGGATAAGGCTCTTTTTTAATTCCTCTTGCAATTGCTCCCGTATTGATTTCAAATATACCAACGGTTTTTACAAGCTTTGATATAGCTTTGCTTGCATAATAACGATATTCTTCACTCTCGGTATCAATTATTTTTCGCTCATCATTACTCTTTGTAATAAGGTCAAAATGACCTACAACGTCCAACTTTTCGAGTTTATCTGGAAGTGAAGCAACTAGTTCAAAATAACGCTTTGCAAGCGCCATTGGATTGCCATTGAAATACTTATCTACAGTAAATTGAAGCATTTCAGAACTTTTTATATCTAAATTAAACCAATCGCCCGATTCTAGTTTATCATAATGTACTGAACCTATAACGTAATCATACGGTGCAAGGCTTCCTTCCGAAAACAAGTCGTATTCGATACCCAAAAAGACATCTATCTTGTCCTTATATTCTTTTTTAAGTTTGTTTACCTCTTTAATATACTCCTCCGTTGCCTTTTCCGTCATACAGTAATCAAGCGTGAAAGGAGTATACCCATGGCCAGAAAAGCCAATAGAATTAAAACCTAATTCTATCGCCTTTTCAATTTGCTCTATGCACGAATTTTTGCCATCACAAAAATTAGTGTGTGTATGCAGATTTTGTAAAACTTTCATGTCGCCCCACAAAAATTTTTTAAATATTATTTTGCTCCACAGCAATTCTTGTATTTCTTACCCGAACCACAAGGGCAAGGATCGTTTCTGCCGATTTCTTGCTTTGCTTTTCGAACGAGATTTTCACCACCTGTTTGATTGGTTACAAAATCTCTTTTCTCTTCTTTCTGCATAGCAGGAATCTTTCTAAGTTCCGCCTTTAAAAGAAGAGTAACAGTATCGTCTTGGATAGCAGCCGTCATATCCTCAAACATCTCAAAGCCTTCTTTCTTATATTCCACTACAGGATCTATGTTACCATAACCTCTAAGACTTATACCCTTTTTGAGTTGATCCATCGAATCGATATGATCAATCCATTTAGAATCGATATTCTTAAGAAGAACCATTCTTTCTACTTCAGAGAAATTAATGCCCTCCTCTTTATACCTTTCAATTTTTTCGTTATACACGTTAATCGTTTCAATTGTTAATTTTGAAAGGAAATATTCGTAATCCCAATTTTCAATTTTTTCTTTTGTAACAAATTGTGTATCCTTAGGTAAGAGTTTTAATTCAATTATAGAATTAAGCGCTTCAACATCCCAAGTATCGGGTTTGTTTTGATTATTAATTACGCTATTTACGGTGTAAGCTACAAAATCAGGAATAAGTTTTAAAATGTCTTCATGAACGTTTTCATCTTTAATAACCTTCATTCTTTCAGCATACATTACTTCACGCTGAACGTTCATAACGTTATCGTATTCTAAAACGTGTTTTCTTATACCGAAGTTTCTACCCTCAATTGTTCTTTGAGCATTTTCTATACTTTTAGAAAGCATTTTTGATTGTAATGGTTCGTATTCGTCAATGCCCATCATATCATAAATTCTTTCCATTTTTTCTCCACCAAAACGTTTAGCAAGATCGTCTTCTAGCGAAATAAAAAATACTGATGAACCGGGATCTCCCTGACGTCCAGATCGACCTCTAAGCTGATTATCTATACGGCGGGATTCATGTCTTTCAGTACCTAAAATATGAAGACCACCAACTTGTAACACCTTTTCCTTTTCGGCATCGGTAACCTTTTTAAAGGCATCATATACTTCTCTATAGTGTTCCCTTACCTTTTGAACGTCTTCTGGCAACTCTGAAACAAATGAAGTTGCAAGCTCGATAACTTCCGATTCTACTCCTTCTTCACGAAGTTTTCTCTTTGCTAAGAACTCAGGGTTACCACCGAGCAAGATATCCGTACCACGCCCCGCCATATTGGTTGCAATAGTTACCGCTCCAAGCCTACCTGCTTGCGCAACGATATCAGCTTCTCTCGAATGGTTCTTCGCATTTAACACATTATGCTTAATGCCTTTTTTGATCAAAAGTTTACTAATCTCCTCAGACTTTTCAACAGTAACAGTACCAACTAATACAGGTTGACCTTTTTTATGTTTTTCTTCAATGTCATCTATAATAGCCTTATTCTTTCCCTTAACGCTCTTAAAAATGATATCAGGGTAATCAATTCTCGCAACTGGCTTGTTTGTGGGAATTTCCATAACGTCAAGACTGTAGATGGTTCTAAACTCCTCTTCTTCAGATTTTGCAGTACCCGTCATGCCAGAAAGTTTAGAGTAAATTCTAAAATAGTTTTGGAATGTAATAGTAGCATAAGTTTTGTTTTCGTTTCTAACCTTAACCCCTTCTTTTGCCTCAATTGCTTGATGTAAGCCATCAGAATATCTTCTACCAATCATTAAACGGCCGGTAAACTCATCAACGATAATAATTTCGCCATCCGAAACAACGTAGTCGTTATCTTTTTTGAAAATAAAGTTAGCCTTTAATGCTTGTTGAATATTATGCGAAAGATCTGCATTTTCTATATCGGAAAAATTTGACAAACCAAAAAAACTTTCAGCTTTTTCGGCGCCAGACTCGGTAATTTGAACTGTTTTTTCCTTAATATCAATAGTAAAGTCCTTTTCTACTACTAAAGTTTTAACAAACTTATTAGCCTTTACGTATCTATCGCTTGATTCTTTGCCTTTACCTGAAATAATAAGTGGAGTTCTCGCTTCGTCAATTAAAATAGAGTCAACTTCATCGACGATAGCAAAGTTAAGTTTTCTCTGTACCATTTGCTCCACCCTACTTTTAAGGTTATCACGCAAATAATCAAAACCCATCTCATTATTAGTACCATAAGTAATATCTGCAGCGTAAGCTTTTCTCTTTTCGTCATCTTCCATTCCAGAAATCGCAACACCTACAGTTAAACCTAAAAACTTGTAAACCTTACCCATCCACTCAGCATCACGTGCAGCAAGATAATCGTTCACAGTAACGATATGAACGCCTTCACCCGCAAGTGCGTTAAGATATGCAGGAAGTGTTGCAACTAAAGTTTTACCTTCACCCGTTCTCATTTCGGCAACTCGACCTTGATGTAAAGTAATACCACCAATAATTTGAACTTTGTAGTGCTTCATTTTAAGCACTCTCCACGAAGCTTCTCTAACAACGGCAAAAGCTTCTACTAAAATATCTTCTAAAGTTTCACCATTTTTAAGTCTTTCCTTAAAAAGCTCCGTTTGATTTTTAAGTTGTTCATCCGAAAACTGTTCGTACTTAGACTCTAAAGCTAAAACCTTATCCGCCATGATTCCAACGTTTTTAATGTTTCTTCTAGCTTCTCCGCCTAATAAGAATTTAAATAATCCCATATATTATCTCCCTATTTAATAACCATCTTTATTTGAAACGCTTGCAACAGTAAGCAAAAACACCTGCTTTGCTCCCTTATTTTTAAGCATTTCAGCAATCGTTTCACTCGTAGCACCTGTAGTCAGAACGTCGTCTACAATTAAAACTCTTTTATCTTTAATTTTCTCCTTACAAGTTACTCTAAAAGCACCTTTAAGGTTTTTTAGCCTTTCTTCTCTTGAAAGCTTAGCTTGATTGGCCGTTTCCTTAATTTTTATTAAAACGACTTCAACCGGAACGCCAACTATTTCAGATAACGCTCTAGCTAAAAGCTCGCTCTGATTAAAGCCCCTCTTTCTCATTCCCTTTTTGCTCATGGGAACGCAACAAATTAAATCTGCATTAAAATAATTCTTAAAATACAAATTAGCCAAGTCTTGAGCAAACACATCTGCCAAATACATGTTACCGTAATATTTTAATTGCATAATTAGAGTGTTAATAGGTTTTTGGTAATCGTAATAACTTCTCGCTCTATCAATTTTTGTCATCTTATTTTTACAAGAAAGACAATAAGAAGAAGCCACCTTCAATTTCCTTCCACAATGCTCACAATAATAGGTGTCGATTAATGGTAGTTTACTTTCACACTCTTCGCAAAAATATTTACCTGAAAATATTTCCGTCTTACAACTTAAACAACGCCATTTAGGGTTATATAAATGAATTCTAAAAAAATTTCTAAGGCTTTTGAAAAATCCTTTGCCATCCATTAGAAATACTTTTTCAAATCCTCTGCCTTGTCAGTCTTTTCCCAAGCAAATTCTTTTTTGCCAAAATGTCCGTATGCAGAAGTAGCTTGATAGATAGGATTTTTTAGCCCTAACTTTTCAATAATTGCAGAAGGTCTTAAATCAAATTCCTTTACAACGATATCGGCAATTTCATTATCACTGAGCTTACCTGTTCCAAAAGTATTAACTAAAACCGACACGGGACGAGCAACTCCTATTGCATATGCAACCTGAATTTGACATTCATCTGCCATGCCTGAAGCAACAACGTTTTTACACACGTATCTTGCCATATAAGTAGCCGACCTATCAACTTTAGTTGGATCTTTTCCAGAAAAAGATCCGCCACCGTGAGGTGCCTTACCACCATACGTATCTACTATTATTTTTCTGCCAGTAAGACCAGAATCCCCCATAGGACCACCAACTTCAAATCTACCCGTTGGATTAATAAAATATTTCGTATCTTTATCGATATATTGAGAAGGAATAACGTAATCTATAACCTTTTCTTTCAATTCCTTTCTAAGCTCATCGGTAGTAACACTCTCATCGTGCTGTGATGATAAAACGATTGCTTCAATTCTCTTAGGTTTTCCGTTATCATACTCAACGGTAACTTGTCCCTTTCCGTCGGGACGAAGATGCTTAACAACGTTAGACTTTCTAACCTCCTCAAGTCTTTCGCACATTTTATGCGCAAGCATTATGGGAAGTGGCATTAACTCTTCCGTTTCCGTACAAGCATAGCCAAACATTATGCCCTGATCTCCCGCACCATGCTTATCGAATTTATCTTCTGCACCATTTTTTACTTCGTCTGAATTATCAACACCAAGAGCTATGTCAGGACTTTGTCCGTTAAGTTTAACTAGAATTTTAACCTTATCGGCATTAAAACCCGTTCCTTTTTCAATATATCCAATATCTTTTATAACTTGCTTTGCAACTTTTTTTACGTTTACTTTGGCGTTAGAAGTAACTTCACCCATAATAAGCATGAAATTAGAACTTGCACACACCTCGCATGCCACTCTTGATTCTTTATCGCCTTCTAAATATCTATCTAATATAGCATCCGCCACACAATCACAAATTTTATCAGGATGTCCTCTAGTAACACTTTCACTTGTAAAAAGGTTTTTCATAATCTTTTCCTTCCGTAAAACACAATTTTCCTTATATCAAATAATTATACACTAATTATCTTTTTATGTCAATAATCTTTACCTTTTAATAATTTGTTTTTTGCTATTTTTAAATTGCGTTTTTTGTCGCTTTTAGTCATTATTAAAAAATTGACTTTAGCGTCAATTTTTTCTATTTTTCGACTATTAATCATTTGACTTTTTAATTAATCGGTCATATAATATTTTAAATTGACTTTAGCGTCAATTTTAGGAGCTGAAATGGACAAAGATAAAAAGTTAAAAAAGCGCGAAGAGATAGTTCTTGCGGGGCTTAAAGTCTTTTGTGAAAAAGGTTACGACGGAGCTACCGTGGATGACATCACAAAAAAAGCTTGTTGTAGTCACGGACTTTTTTACCATTATTTTGATAGTAAAAAAGATCTTTTTAACCATGCGATAAAGCTACGAGGAAAAACTTCAAAAGAGGATATTTTTAAAAAAATTGAAACCATAAGCAATTATCGTGAAAAGCTTAAATTCGTTATAAATAAGCTTTTTTCCAATCTTAAAAATGACGAGAATTTTGCCTACTTCTATTTCTTTTTTATATCTCAATGTTTTTCCCATAGAGATAATGAGAAAATAACTATGACAAAAGACAATGACGGAGAAAAACCCCCTTTTGTTCTCTTTGAAGAGATTTTTGAAGGAGGTCAAAAAGCAGGTGTTTTCACATTAAAACAAACACCTAGAGAATTGGCAAGATTACTTCATTCCATTATTCAAGGCGCAACCCTCGGTTACGTTATTGCACCAAAAGAAATAAGAAAAAAAATGAACTTACCAAACGTTGATTTTATTACTGACATTTTCAAAAAGGAGACGGACTAAATGAAAAAATCTAAAAACACGGGCATATTATCCTCTATTAAAACACTATCCAGCTCAATTAGAGAATATAAAAAGCCATCCTTACTTTCCCCCTTATTCGTCGCTCTTGAAGTAGTGTGCGAATGTTTAATTCCCTTTGTAATGACCTTACTTTTAGGTAGAATAAAAACTATTTCAGAATCTGGAACTACCGACACACTAATACCCGAAATATTAAAATACGGTTTAGTTTTAATTTTTCTCGCACTAATTTCACTTACTTTTGGCGTATTAGCGGGCAGATTTTGTGCAATTGCTTCTAGTGGTTTTGCAAAAAACTTGAGAAAAGACATTTTTAGCAAAATTCAAGGCTTTTCCTTTTCAAATATCGATAAGTTTTCAACTTCAAGTTTAGTAACCAGACTTACTACTGACGTTACAAACGTTGAAATATCTTATCAAATGATTGTAAGAACGGCGATCAGAGCTCCTTTTATGCTCGTATTCTCGCTTGTTATGTCATTTTTAATAAATAGCCGAATGGCACTTATATTTTTATGCACCGTTCCTATTCTCGCAGTAGGCTTAATCATTATAATGACTAAGGCTATACCTTTCTTTAATAGAATCTTTCCTAAGTACGATGCAATGAACGAATCAGTTCAAGAAAATTTAAGGGGTATGCGCGTAGTTAAATCTTACGTTCGAGAAGATTTTGAAAGGAAGAAATTTCACACCGCATCCGAAAACATAAAAAACGAGTTTACTAAGGCTGAAAAGATAGTAGCGTTTAACACCCCTCTTATGAACTTCGCAATATACACAGGTCTTATTGGTATATACGTTATCGGTTCAATGATGATAATAAACTCGCAAGAGCAACTTCTAAAACTTGCTGAACTTCAAAGCTTTATGACCTACTCCTTCCAAATGCTCATGAGTTTAATGATGCTTTCAATGATTATGGTAATGATAACCATATCTATTGCTTCTGGAAAACGCATTGCAGAAGTATTAAACGAACAAAGCTCTATAATTTCCCCTGAAAATGCAATTGCTGAAGTTAAAAACGGAAGCGTTGATTTTGAAAACGTAAGCTTTAAATATTCATCAAAAGCAGACCGTTTCGCACTATCCAACGTAAACCTGCATATAAAAAGTGGTGAAACTATTGGAATTCTTGGCAGTACAGGTAGCAGTAAATCTACTTTAGTACAGCTTATCCCTCGTCTTTACGATACTTTTGAAGGGGAAGTTAAGGTAGCAGACGTCAACGTAAAAGAATACGATTTAGATACCCTTAGAAATGCGGTTGCAATGGTTCTTCAAAAGAACGTTTTATTTTCAGGAACAATAAAAGAAAATATGCGTTGGGGTAATAAAAATGCAACAGACGAAGAAATTATTGAAGCATGCAAACTTGCTCAAGCAGACGAATTTATTCAATCCTTTCCAGACAAATACGACACCTATATAGAACAAGGCGGAACTAACGTTTCTGGTGGACAGAAGCAACGTCTTTGTATTGCTAGAGCACTTCTTAAAAAACCTAAGATTTTAATTTTAGATGATTCTACTTCTGCTGTCGACACAAAAACAGACGCACTTATAAGAAAAGCATTTAAGGAATACATCCCAAACACAACCAAAATTATTATTGCCCAAAGAGTTGCTTCCGTTGAAGATGCAGATAAAATCATTATTATGGACGGCGGAACAATCGCCGCTTTTGGAACTCATCAAGAACTATTAAATACCAACCCTATTTATCAAGAGCTTTATAAATCACAAAAAAAGGTAGGTGATGAAAATGAGTAGAGGACCTATGCCAAGAGGCGCAATGAGACCGGGTATAAAGGGCGCGCACGGAAGACCAAAAGCTAAAAAAGGCACCTTAAAAAGGCTTCTTAAATTTCTATTTAAGAATAATGCTAAACTACTTATTACGGTATTTATTTGCCTTACTATAAGCGCTATAGTTAGTGTTGCGTCTTCTGTATTTTTAGAACAACTTATCTTACAAATAACGTTAGGCATCACAGAAGGATTAGATGCGGTTTGGAATAATCTTTTAACCATATTTATCACTATGGGATCGGTGTACGTGGCAGGTGTTTTAGCATCCTTTTTGTACACTAGACTTATGGCAATATTGACACAGAGATTTTTGCATCAATTAAGAACAGATCTTTTTAGCAAGATGCAATCTTACCCTATCAAATTTTTCGACACTAATAAAACGGGCGATATAATGAGCTCTTTTACTAACGATACCGATGCACTTCGTCAACTTGTTTCACAAAGTATTCCTCAGTTTTTTTCCGTTTCAATCAGCCTTTTTACGTTATTGATTATAATGTTTACTTCAAGCATTTGGTTAACATTAGTAATTTTCCTTGGCGTTATTATAATGTTTAAGGTTACCAAATTTGTGGGCGGTAACAGTGCCAAATACTTTATGAGTCAACAACATTCTTTAGGTAATCTTGAAGGATATATTGAGGAGATGATGCACGGACAAAAGGTTGTAAAAGTTTTTTGCCACGAAGAGCAAGCTAAAAAGGACTTTATCGAAAGAAATAACGCCCTTTGCCACGATGCGGAAAAAGCTCATTCCTTTGCAAACGTTTTAGGGCCAATAATGAACAATTTAGGCAATTTCTTATACGTTCTAATTGCTTTCATTGGAGGGATACTCGTAGTATTTAACATTCCAAATCTCACTATAACTGGATTTGAGGACTTATACACAATAACTGAATCAGGCAAAGTTGGCCTAACCTTCCTTGCAACGATTATGGCGTTCTTGCCTAGAAGTAAGCAGTTTACTGGAAACGTAAATCAAATTTCTCAACAAATTAATTCAATAGTTATGGGTCTTGCAGGTGCTAGTAGAATATTTGAAAT
Organism: Christensenellaceae bacterium; assembly: GCA_045639245.1. Taxonomy (GTDB): domain Bacteria; phylum Bacillota; class Clostridia; order Christensenellales; family Borkfalkiaceae; genus UBA1259. The sequence goes on along the minus strand of JAZUCS010000038.1, from coordinate 17,123 downwards.
TTTAGACCAAGAGCCCGAAACTGATGAGGGTTACGTTACACTTGTTAACGCTGAAATAGATGAGAATGGAAATATTAAAGAAACTTTAGAGCATACTGGCAAATGGGCATGGAAACATCCACATAAAGCAGACGGATCAATTACCTACACCCCACTTAAAGGCGATATACAGATGTCTAACGTTGACTTTGGATACGTTCCAGAAAAAATTGTTTTGCACAACGTTACTCTCTACGCTAAACCCGGTCAAAAAGTCGCATTTGTTGGAGCTACAGGCGCAGGAAAAACAACGATAACTAACCTTATTAATCGTTTCTACGATATCGCCGACGGAAAAATTCGTTACGACGGAATAAATATAAATAAAATTAAAAAGGACGATTTAAGGCGTTCTCTCGGCATAGTTTTGCAAGATACTAACCTATTTACAGGTACAGTTATGGAAAACATCCGCTACGGAAAACTTGACGCTACTGACGAAGAATGTATAGAAGCTGCAAAACTTGCCAACGCGCACGATTTTATAACTCGACTTCCCGATGGATATAATACTATGCTCTCAGCTGATGGTGCTAATCTATCACAAGGTCAACGCCAGCTTTTATCTATAGCTAGAGCGGCGGTAAAGGATGCCCCCGTTATGATTTTAGATGAAGCAACATCCTCTATCGATACTAGAACAGAAGCTCTGGTTTCAAAGGGCACTGATAAACTTATGGAAGGTAGAACTGTTTTTGTTATTGCTCACAGACTTTCAACTGTAAAAAATTCCGACGTGATTATGGTTTTAGATCAAGGAAGAATTATTGAACGTGGCTCACACCAAGAACTTATTAATAAAAAAGGGAAATATTATCAACTATACACAGGAGCGTTTGAACTTGAATAGGCAATGCTCTCTCTGCCCAAACTTTTGCAAAATTGATAAGACTAAAGAAAAAGGTTTGTGTGGTACTAATGGTAAAATACGTATAGCCAAATATTATCTTCATCCTTTTGAAGAACCATTAATTTCAGGTAGTAAAGGATCTGGCACGGTGTTTTTTTGCGGATGCTCCCTTAAGTGTGTTTTTTGCCAAAACTATGAACTTTCAAGAAGCCTTCGTGGCAAAGAAATTAGTGTAAAAGAACTTGCAGATATATTTAAAAAGCTTGAAGATATGGGGGCACACAATATAAATTTGGTTAGCCCAACCCACTACTCCGATAAAATTATTGAAGCATTAGATTCATATAAACCCTCTGTGCCTATTGTTTACAATACGCACGGCTACGAAAACTTAGATATTATAAAAGAATTAGATAAGTTTGTCGATATATATTTGCCCGATATAAAGTTTTATTCCCCACTAATATCTAAAAGGTATTGCGGAAAGGAAGATTACTTTGACAAGGCAAGTAAGGCTATTGAGTTTATGTTAAATAAACCCTTATTTATAAGCGAAGACGGGCTAATGAAAAGTGGAACTATTGTAAGGCATTTAGTTCTCCCCAATTGCACCTCAGATAGTAAAAAAATTCTCGATTGGTTTATCAGTTTTAAAGATAAAGCTTTTATAAATATAATGAGCCAATACACGCCATTTGGAGAAATTGATTCTTTTCCTGAATTAAAAAGAACAATAACAAAGCGTGAGTACGATTCGGTTATAGACTATGCTATATCACTAGGTATAAAAAAAGCCTTTTATCAAGCTTATAAAAGCGCAAGCGAAACTTACATACCTAAATGGGATTTTTAAGTTTTTATGCACAAAAAAGCCGTAGAAATTTCTACGGCTTTTTATTTTTATTAAATTATTTAATCATCTTATCACAGTAAGCACAACGAAGCGTTCCATGTAAGTCTGTATAAATGTACGACTTAATTTCCTGTTCCACAGTCGTTATACAGTGTGGGTTAGAACACTTTTTATCACTCTCTACGATATTTTTACCATCTTCCACATCTTTTTCGTTTTTAGATGTAAGAAGTTTAATGATGAGCGCCATTCTCATATATCTTCCGTAACGGGTTTGCTTAAAATAGCAAGCTCTCTTATCTTCGTCAACGTCAACGGAAATTTCGTTTACTCTTGGAAGTGGATGTAATACACACATATCTTCTTTTGCAAGCTTCATTTTTTCCGCTGTTAAAACGTAACAATCTTTAAGCCTAATATATTCGTCCTTATCAAAGAAACGTTCTTGCTGAATTCTAGTCATATAAAGGATGTCGAGCTGTGGAATCGCTTCTTCAAGATCGGTAAACTCTTCGTAGTCTACTCCGCCATTTTCAAGATAATTCTTTTTTACAAAACTAGGAAGAGCAAGCTCCTTAGGAGAAATTAAACAAAACTTAATACCCGAATACCTAGACATTGCTTCAATAAGTGAATGTACCGTTCTACCATACTTTAAATCGCCACAAAGACCGATAGTAAGATTATTTAGCCTGCCCTTCTCGTGTTTGATTGTAAGCATATCGGTAAGTGTTTGCGTAGGATGATTATGCCCACCATCACCCGCATTTATTATAGGAACGTTAGCATGCTTTCTCGCAACGAACGGTGCACCCTCTTTAGGATGACGCATTACCAGTATATCCGAATACCCCGAAACTACCGCAACTGTATCTGCAACGCTCTCCCCTTTTGCGGCTGAAGAACTACTTGCAGATGAAAAACCTAAAGTAGTTCCCCCAAGTGAAAGCATTGCCGATTCAAAACTCAATCTAGTTCTCGTTGACGGCTCAAAAAAAAGCGTAGCGAGAATTTTGTGCTTACATGCTTCACTATATTTTTCAGGATTTGCAATAATATCGTCGGCCAAATCGATAAGTTCTTCTATTTCATCAATTGTAAGGTCTAAAATATTTATTAGATGTCTCATTTTATTTAACTCCTATCCAACTCTCGTCAGAGGGATTATCTCTAAATGCAATAAGTCTTTTTACGTCTTCTTGCTTAATATAATTTTCTTCTGCTGCAATTTCAGCAATGCAGTCGAAATCGGTTAAACTTACGTTCTTAACGTTGGCTTCCTTAAGTCTATCAAGTCCCTTTTTCATACCATAAGTGAAAATACTTACTATGCCTAAAACCTCAGCCCCTGCTTCTCTTAAAACGTTTACAACCTCAATACAACTTCCACCAGTTGAAATTAGATCTTCTACTACAACTACTTTTTGTCCCTTTTCCAACTTGCCTTCTATTTGGTTTTGTCTGCCGTGGTCCTTTGCGCCAGAACGAACGTAACCCATAGGTAAATTCATAATGTGTGCGGTAATTGCTGCGTGCGCAATACCTGCAGTGGAAGTTCCCATTAAAACTTCTACTTCGGGATATTCCTTTGCAATAACCTTTGCAAGACTTTCCTCAACGTCGCACCTAACTTTTGGAGCAGTTAAGGTCAATCTATTGTCGCAGTAAACGGGACTTTTAATTCCGCTTGCCCAAGTAAAAGGTTCATCTGGACGGAAAAATACCGCCTTTATTGATAAAAGGTCTTTTGCAATAAGTTTTTGAATTTCTTTCATATCGTCTCTCCTTTTTTATATCAAAGTGAATAATAAATTTTTAAGTTCTTCTACACTATTGGCAATATAATCGGGCTGATAGCTCAAAAGTTCTCTTTTTACTCCATAACCGTAAGTTACGGCAACGCTTTTTATTCCATTTTCCTTTGCCCCTATTATATCGTTATGGTGGTCTCCAACCATAACGCACTCTAAGGCGTTTGCGTTTAATTTTTCCAATCCGTACTTAATTATATCTTTCTTTTTTCTACGGCTAGAGTCAAAAGTCGCGCCAAAAGCTGTATATAAATATTTTCTTAAACCTAAGTACTCTATATCGTTGCCCATAAAATCGGTAGGCTTTGAAGTTGCCACTACGCATTTCACACCTTTATCATTAAGAGATTTAAGCAATTCTCTTATTCCGTCAAAAAGTGAGTTATCAAACCTACCCACAGTTAAATAATAATCTCTATAATATCTTAGGGCTTCGTTTGCTTGTTCAAGCGTAAAACCATTAAACTCCATAAAACAGTCCACCAGCGGAGCACCGATATAACGCTTTAGAAAGCTTTCGTCCTCAATCTCTACGTCAAAATTTTTTAGAGCGTATTTTATGGCTTTCATTATCCCTTTAGAGGAATTTGAAAGCGTTCCGTCAAGATCGAAAAAAACGTATTTTAACAACCTAAAAACTCCTTAACACATCTTTCATACGCTTTAACTGGGTCTTCTGCTGCAGTAATAGGTCTACCAACTACAATATAGTCTGAGCCTATTTTTCTAGCTTCTTCAGGTGTCATAACTCTCTTTTGATCGCCTTTTTCTCCGTCTGCAAAACGCACTCCAGGTGTAACGGTAATAAAGTTTTCTCCACAAACTTCGTGTACTTTACCCGCTTCTAATGGTGAACAAACTACGCCATCTAAACGTGCAATCTTAGCATTTTTAGCATAGTGCATAACAACTTTATCAATAGACTCATTAATAAGTAAATCTTTTTCCATAGTTTCTTGATCAGTTGACGTAAGCTGTGTAACGGCAATAAGTAAAGGTCTACTACCATCTTCGCGAGTTAATCCTTTAATTGCCCCTTCCATCATTTTTATTGTTCCAGATGCGTGAAGATTTGTCATATCAACGTCAAGAGATGATAAAACACTCATAGCCTTCATAACGGTGTTGGGAATATCATGAAGCTTTAAATCTAAAAATATTTTATGTCCACGCTTTTTAATTTCCCTTACTATCTCAGGACCTTCAGCGTAAAAAAGCTCCATACCTATCTTAACAAAAGGCTTCCTGTCTTCAAATTTATCTAAAAAATTTATTACTTGTTCCTTACTCGAAAAATCGAGTGCAACGATAACGTCTTTAGCCATTGTGAGCTTCTCCTATAATTTCTTTTAATGCTTTAATACCATACTTTTCCATTGTTAAAGGAAGATTTTCAATAATCTCCTTACAAACAAAAGGATTAACTAAATTTGCCGCGCCAACCTGAACTGCTGTTGCACCAGCAAGCATCATTTCAACAACATCCTCTGCCGTTGAAATTCCTCCCATTCCAATAATAGGAATTTTAACAGCTTCATACACCTGATAGACCATTCTAACTGCAACGGGAAATATTGCACTGCCTGAAAAACCACCCATTTTATTTGCAATTACAGGCTTACGATTTTTAAGATTAATTCTCATGCCAAGTAGAGTATTTATCATGGAAATACCATCTGCCCCACCATTTTCCACCGCCTTTGCAATTGAAACTATATCGGTAACATTAGGCGAAAGTTTAATATAAACCGGCTTAGTTGTAACCTTTTTTACTGCAGTAGTAACGGCTTCCGCATTTTTTGGATCAGTACCAAAAGCCATGCCACCATTATGAACGTTAGGACAGCTTATGTTAATTTCAAGTATTCCAACTTGTTCTTCTTTATCTAAAATCTGTGCTGTTTTTACATATTCATCAATAGAAAATCCACCAATATTTGCAATAACTTTTTTACTGAAGTATTTCTTCATTTCAGGAAGTTCGTGTGTTACAACACTCTCCACTCCAGGATTTTGCAAGCCTACCGAATTTATTAAACCTGCCGTACATTCAGCAATTCTAGGAGTAGGATTGCCAAAACGTGATTCTAAAGTAGTCCCCTTAAAGGAAAAACTTCCTAAAATATTTATATCGTAAAGTTCGGCAAACTCCTTGCCGTAACCAAATGTTCCCGAAGCTGGAATAACGGGATTATCAAGGGTAAGACCTGATAAGCAAACTTTTGTATCTACCATATTATCTCCTCCCTTTCTAAAACAGGCCCGTCAACACATATACGCTTATTACCATACTTGGTTTTACAAGAACACCCCATGCAAGCTCCAAACCCACAACCCATTCTCTCTTCGAAACTATACTGACCACTACCTACAGCCGTTTTTTCAATAGCTTTAAACATAGGCATTGGTCCACAAGTATAAAAATAGGTATAATCAAGCGTCCTCATAGCGTCTGTAACGTAACCCTTAATACCAAAGCTTCCATCAACAGTCGTTACGATTACCCTTACACCCAAACTTTCAAATTCTTGTTTATAAAAAATTTCATCCTTAGTGTTAAACCCTAAAATAACGATAGGAGTTTTATCTTCCTTAATTAACCTTTTTGCAAGATTATACATAGGTGGAATTCCTACACCACCACCAATTAAAAGTGGTTTTTTTCCACTTTTAGAAGTATCGTAACCATTGCCAAGACCTACGAGTATATCAAGAATTCCCTCTCTCATTTTGCTCAATTTTTCAGTACCTCTACCCACCACCTTATAAATTAAAGTGAGCGAAGTTTCAGAATAGTCGCACACTGAAATAGGTCTACGCAAAAACTCACCGTCTATCTTAATATTCACAAACTGTCCAGAGCGAGTTATTGCTTTAGCATCCCCTAATAGCACCATTTCAAAAACAGTGTCCGTTAAACGAACGTTTGATTTAATTTCAAATAATCTTTGTTCCATTTTTTATTCCTTATGCGTCGATAGTGGAAACACACAAAGTTGTTTCCTCTAAAACGTCAAGTAAAACCTTTACAGTGTCAAAAGAAGTAAACATAGTGATATTATTTTCCGTTGCTAATGCCCTAATTTTAACGCCATCGTGATGAGCTCCTGCACTAGAAACATCACTAGAGTTGATAACGTACGCAATATGCCCTTGACGAAGAGCCTTAGTAATTTCATCACAATCTTCAGAAATCTTCTTTAAGATTCTAGTTTTAATACCATGCTCCTTAAGGAAGATTGCCGTACCTTTAGTCGCTTCGATATTGAAGCCTAAATTATAAAATCTCTTAACCAATGGAAGAACTTCTTCTTTATCTTTGTCACAAACCGTTACGAACACAGTACCATAATTTTGAATTTTCATACCTGATGCTTGTAAAGCTTTATAAAGCGCTCTATTAAGCTTGTCATCGTAACCAATCGCTTCACCCGTAGATTTCATTTCAGGAGAAAGATAAGCATCTAGCCCTCTAATTTTACTAAATGAGAATACGGGAACTTTAACGTACCAACGCTGTTTTTCTTTGGGATATACAACTTTTATCCCCTGCGCTTTTAGCGTTTTACCCATGATTACTTCGGTAGCAATATCAGCAAGACTATATCCCGTCGCTTTTGAAAGGAAGGGAACGGTTCTTGAAGATCTTGGATTAACCTCAATTATATATACTTTTTCATCTTTGTCAACTATAAATTGAATATTGAAAAGACCCTTTATACCAATACCAATACCTAACTGTTTAGCATATTTAATAATTAATTTTTTTACCTTACTAGATATGCTAAATGATGGATATACGCTTATAGAGTCGCCACTATGAATACCCGTTCTTTCAACAAGTTCCATAATACCTGGAATAAACACGTCTTTTCCATCGCAAATAGCGTCAATTTCCACTTCTTTACCAATGATATATTTATCAACTAAAACAGGCTTATCAGCATCAATTTCAACGGCAGTTTTCAAATAATGACGAAGTTGTTCTTCATTTGCAACTATCTGCATTGCTCTACCACCCAATACGAAGGAAGGACGTACAAGTACCGGATAGCCTATTGATTTTGCAGCGTTAACGCCATCTTCAATATTTGTAACCGCAACTCCCGTAGGTTGAGGAATCTTTAACGATTTTAATAGTTTTTCAAATAATTTTCTATCTTCTGCCTTATCAATTGCTTCACAGTCAGTACCAATAATCTTTACGCCCCTATTAAATAATGGTTTTGCAAGATTTATTGCCGTTTGTCCACCAAGTGACGCCACAACCCCTTCAGGTTTTTCAAATTCAATGATATTCATTACGTCCTCAGGTGTCAATGGTTCGAAATATAACTTATCAGCAGTAGTATAGTCGGTAGACACTGTTTCTGGATTGTTATTGATTATAATAGCTTCATACCCTGCTTTTTTTATCGTTTGTACCGCGTGTACGGTAGAATAATCGAATTCAACACCTTGTCCAATTCTAATAGGACCTGCCCCTAATACTATTATTTTACGCTTGTTAGTTAACTGAGATTTGTTTTCGCCTTTATATGATGAATAAAAATACGGTATATAAGCTCCAGTATGTAAAGTATCTGCCATACGATAAACTGGAATAATACCAAATTGTTTTCTTTTGTTAAATATTTCAAGTTCACTTTCGCCCCATAACTTGGCAATAACTTTATCTGCAAAGCCCATTTGCTTAGCTTTTTTTAGTGTTTCTGCATCATTGCTTTCCTTTAACGTTTTTTCCATGTCGCAAATCTTTTTGAACGATTCAAGGAAGATTGGTGTGATTTTGGTTACTTTATAAACGTTCTCTATAGATTCACCCCTTCTTAAAAGTTCACAAACGGCAAAAACGTTATCGTCCTTAAATACTTCAACGTAAGAATAAAGCTCTTCTAAAGTAAACTTATCAAACTTTTTAAGATAGAAATGGTCAACGCCTGTTTCAAGCGAGCGAACTGATTTGAGTAAACATTCTTCCAAATTAGAGCCGATACTCATAACTTCACCCGTCGCTTTCATTTGTGTACCTAAAACATTAGATGCTTGAGTAAATTTATCAAACGGAAATCTTGGAAGTTTTGCAACGATATAATCTAATCTAGGCGCTGTTGAGGCTTTTGTATTTGCAATATCAATCTCATCCAACGTCATTCCAACTGCAATTTTTGCAGTAACTTTTGCTATAGGATAACCACTTGCCTTACTTGCAAGGGCAGATGATCTTGAAACTCTAGGATTAACTTCTATTAAATAATATTCTGAAGAATCAGGTGAAAGAGCAAATTGTACGTTACAACCACCTTCAATTTCTAAGGCGGAAATAAGCTTTATTGCACTATCATTAAGCATTTTATGGTCGTGCTCATTAAGACTTAAAATTGGAGCTACAACTAAAGAGTCACCCGTATGAACGCCAACGGGGTCAATATTTTCCATACCGCATATGGTTATAACCTTGCCTGTGCCGTCCCTCATCATTTCAAACTCTATTTCCTTATAGCCTCTGACACTTTTTTCTATAAGAACTTGATGCACGGGAGAAAGCTTAAAAGCATTTGTGCCAATTTCAACAAGTTCATTTTCGTTATAGGCAAAGCCACCACCCGTACCACCTAACGTAAATGCAGGACGTAATACAACAGGATAGCCAATGCGTTTTGCCGCTTCTTTTGCTTCCTCTAAACTATAGGTAATTTCTGAAGGAATAGTTGGCTCGCCAATTCTTTGACAGAGTTCTTTAAACATTTCTCTATCTTCAGCTTCTTCAATGCTCTTACTACTTGTGCCTAAAAGTTCCACTTGACATTCTTTAAGAACTCCCTTCTTTTCAAGTTGCATAGCAAGATTTAATCCCGTTTGTCCACCTATACCAGGAATTATTGCATTAGGTCTTTCATATCGCAAAATTTTAGCAATATATTCTAGCGTTAAAGGTTCCATATATACCTTATCTGCAATAGTGGTATCGGTCATAATGGTTGCAGGATTGGAGTTTACGAGGACGACCTCGTAGCCCTCTTCCTTAAGTGCAAGACAAGCCTGTGTGCCTGCATAGTCAAACTCTGCAGCCTGACCGATGACGATAGGGCCTGAGCCGATAATCAGTACCTTTTTAATATCTGTTCTTTTTGCCATTTTAGGTTTCCTCCGTTATATTAAATCTTCATTATAAACTATTTTTCCGTCGACCATCGTAAGCTTGCAACGTCCGACAAGCCTCCAACCTTCGAAGGGAGTGGCTTTTCCCTTGGATAAGAACTCCTTCGGGTCGACAGTAAAGGGTTCTTCAAGGTTGAATACCGTTAGGTCTGCCTTTTCGCCAACCTTGATCTCGCTTCCTATTCCAAAACGCTTTTTAGCATTTACACTAAGAAGCTCGGTTAGTTTTTCAAGGGTTATTATGCCCGTTTTAACAAGCTTCGTATAGCAAACTGCAAAGGCAGTTTCAATTCCGACAACACCCATCATACTCTTATCAAGGCCTCTTGATTTCTCTTCGGCGCTATGAGGAGCGTGGTCGGTAGCAATAACGTCGATCGTTCCGTCTTTTATGCCTTCAATGAGAGCCTTTCTGTCCTCTTCGCTTCTGATGGGAGGATTCATTTTGAATCTTCCGTTTTCCTCAAGCATCATATCGTTCATCGTGAGATAGTGAGGACCTGTTTCGCAGGTAATATCGACACCCTCCGCTTTAGCCTTTCTTATAAGCTCAACGCTTTCCTTTGCGGAAATGTGACAGACGTGGTATTTGCATCCCGTTTCTTTTATCAGCTCTATATCGCGCTTAATCGGACCCCACTCACTCTCACTGCAGATTCCTGCATGATCGTGCTCTTTTGCGTACTCACCTTCGTGAATGTATCCTCCGAAAAGCAGGTTGTTGTCCTCGCAGTGGGCCGAAATTATCTTATCAAGGGTCTTTGCCTTTTTCATAGCCGCAAGCATCATCTCACGACTTTGCACTCCCCTGCCGTCGTCCGAAAATCCTATGACATCGTCCGACATTTCTTCCATTTCTGCGAGATGCTCTCCCGCCTGCCCTGCGGTGATCGTACCGAAGGGATAGACGTTTATGACTGCATCCTTTTCGATTATATCGAGTTGGAGCTTTAAATGCTCGGCCGTATCGGGACAGGGCGACAGATTAGGCATCGAGCAAACGTTTGTGTAACCGCCTCTTGCCGCCGCAAGCGTACCTGTCGCTATTGTTTCTTTATATGAAAAACCCGGCTCACGAAGATGAACATGAACATCTGTGAAACCGGGAAAAACAGTAAGCCCGCTTGCGGGGATAACAATGGCGTCGGGAGCTGAAATATCCTGTCCGATAGAAACAAAAATCCCACCGTCGATAAGCAGGTCGACCGATTGAAATCTTCCGTCTGTATAAACGTTAGCGGATTTAACCAGATATTTCATAACAGTCTCCTTTCAACTTAAAAAAATGCTTGCCTTTCGGCAAGCACAAATTTCTCAAACCGGTGCAGACAAGTCGCCTGCATAATGAAATTTTCAATTCTTGCCGACATACCCTATTCTTTTAAAAATAGTGTTTCGCACCTTTAAAGGATTATAACACAATCAAACATATATGTCAACAATTATAAGTGGTTTTTAGATGTTTTTTTGCACAAAAAAATTATGAATTGTTTGGTATTTTTTTAATAATCGTTTTATTGATATGACCATAACAAATCAAACTTACAGCTCCTGAGACAAGTTCGGCGATTATAAAGCAATACCAGAACATATTTATGTTGTCGGGAAACAGCTTCGCAAGGATAAACGCCGCAGGAATAAGAACAACAACCTGACGGCAAATGGAAACTATCATTGAAAGCACACCTTTACCGAAGGCCTGAAAGATAGAGCCGATAGCTATGCAAAAACCTGCTATAAAATAGTGAAGACTGATGATCCTGAATGCGGGAATTCCTATTTCAAGCATTGCTTCGGAAGCACTGAACATTGTGAGCAACTGTGCCGGCAAGAACTGAAAAACAGCAATCGCCACTAACATTATCGCCGTAGCATATACGATCGAAAGCTTAATGCATTTTAGTATTCTGTTTCTTTTACCTGCCCCATAGTTATAAGCAATTATCGGAACAACGCCGTTATTCATACCGAATATCGGCATAAATGCAAAGGATTGAATCTTATAGTAAATTCCGAGAACTGCGGCGGCGGGTGTATTGAAAAAGGTTATGAGCATTTTATTCAGCGTGAAGTTCATAACAGAACCTATGGCCATCATTATTATAGAGGGTACTCCGACAGAATAGATTCGTCTAACCGTCTCGCCGTGGAAACGAAGCTTGCGTATGTTAAGTTTAGCTTCGGGATTGAACTTCTGATTGAAATACACTCCAACCACCGCAGAAGCGATCTGTCCCGTTATGGTCGCAAATGCCGCACCTATAACATCCCAACCGAAAACAAAAATAAAAATGGGATCGAGTATTATATTGGTGATAGCGCCTATTCCCTGAGTGTACATTGACAGAGTGGTCTTTCCCGTTGCCTGCATAAGCCTTTCGGTAATTATGGAGATGTATAAAAAGGGTGAGCCTGCAGTTACTATTGTAAGATATTGAACACCGTAATCAATGATGAGTTTATTATCGGTTTGAAGAGAGAAAAACAGACGAGATCCTAACAAACCGAACAAAATGAAGGCAAGCGATGCAACAAGCACCGACAAAACACCGTTTGCGGCGGCCTTATCTGCACGGTCGCGGTCCTTTTCTCCAAGTGATTTAGAAAGTAATGCATTCATACCGACACCCGTGCCGGTTGCAACACCTATCATAAGGTTTTGAACGGGAAATGCGAGGGAGAGTGCGGTTAGCGCTTCTTCGTTTATTTGAGCAACAAACATACTGTCAACAATGTTATAGAGCGCCTGTACAAGCATGGAGGCCATCATAGGCAGAGACATTGTTATGAGCAGTTTGTTGACGGGCATTATACCCATTTTATTTTCTTTTAAAGTCGACAAAATAACACCTCATTTTTTTACGGTGGTTATTTTAACACAAAATTATTTTCATATCAAGTATTTTACGACAAAAAATCCTGCGACAATATCGCAGGATTTTTAATTTTATTTAAAGAAAACTATTGCTCCGCTGTTTGCAGGAAGAGTGAATGTAAAGCCGTCCGCTGTCTTTGCATCGCCGATGACCTTGACAAATTCAAGTTGTGAATAGTTTAAGGTAACGGTTTGAGGGGTTGGACGATAGTTTACAAGAACTGCCTTTCTGCCATCTTTTTCCATGTGCTCGGTAACTCCGACATAAGGGTTATCGGAGGTTATCAGCTTTTCACTGCTTCTGAGCTCGGGCATAAGTTTATATAAGTTTTCATAGCACAGCTCGGTTTCGCCGCTTACTATATTCGGTTTTGTGGCAAAAACATCTTCAACCGGGAAGGAAAGATAATATACCTTTCCTTTGCCGTAGTTTACACAACTCATAACAGGATTGCCTTTGTTATCGCGAAGCAACACTTCTCCGCCCGCTTCCGAATAAACCGTGCGGTACTTGCAAGGTAACGGAAGAACCTTACCGTCAACGGTGACGGTTTCATCACCTATCGGCATACTTCTGTTTTCAACACGAAGTCCTGCAAAGTTCTCAAGAGGCTCGCAGAAAATAACGTCGTCTATGGACACGTAAAGGGTTGCTCCCTTTTCTACCTTTTCCATAAGCTTATCGAACTGATGCTTGTAAACCGAAAGGGAGCCCTTGAGAGAAGGCAGAAGATATGCTTTTGCTTCGGGCAGAGTGTTGTCGATATATGAAAATTCAATATCCAATCCTGCTTTTTTAGCCAAAAGGAAAGAGCCATAGGCAGTTTTCCAACCGCTTGAATGTGAGATTACGCAGACCGCATCAACAATTCTATCGGAAAGCTCCCCTATTTCTTCAACAGTATCTGTAAACTCTTTAATATTTTTTACCACCGGCTTTGGTGTGAGGTCTGCGCGGAACATACCAAGATAGCGCTCAATTCCCGACCAGTCGTATGGCGTTCTTTCTATTTTACATTGGTCAAAGCCGCACCACCACATTGCGCTTAAAAGTCCGTGAGCAAAGGCCGACCACAGGCAGGTTCTGAAAAAGTCTGCCTGCACCTCTTCGGAAGCAAACCAGGTACCCAGTCCTCCAATCTCCTCGATAAAGGCAGGCTTTTCTCCAACTCCGCGATAGAAAATCGTTTCAGCCGTTGAATGAAGAACCGTCTTCATTTCGTCATAAGCATCGGTATCACAGTGGGGCACAAAAACCGAATAGGGATGGGTGCAAAGTACGTCGAGGACTTCTGCCTGATCTTTTATAAGCCATTCGCCCGAGGTATTAAGCCCGTGCATTCCCGAAACAACGGGACGGGTATTGTCACAGCTTTTAATTGCGTTGGTAATTGCAGAAGACCACACATAGGCTTCATCGCTGTTTTCAACCCAGCTCATACAGTTACATTCATTGCCAAGCTCCCAAGCCGAAATGACCTTGCGATCCTTGAATTTATTAACCATATATCTGACAAACTTAAGCTGCCACCTTATGGCCAAGGGGTCGGTGATAGGCTTTCTGCCTTCAAGTGCAGGCGGCGCATAAAGTCTGCCGCTCATCCAGCCCGTAATAAGTCCGACAATAAAGGTGATTCCAAACTCTTCGCCAATGTCAAGAAGTCTGCCGAAGCGCTCTATCATAACGGGATCGACACCTGCTACCCCTTCGGGAGAGTCGTCGAGAGGTTTTTCACCAAGGCGAATGTCCTTTATACGTACTCCGCAGTCATAATGTATTTTAATGGGCTGAAAATCCGACCACAAAGGGAAAATACGGAAAACCTTAATTCCGCAATCTGTCAAAAGCTTCATATCCCGTCTTACGGTTTCCTCATCCCAGTTTTGCCACATATAAATCCCTGCATGAGATGCCCAGTAGTTTACGCCAACATAAAAACTGCCTTTTTCAAACATTTGCATTAACCCACCTCATTTTTCGTTTTTTTCATTATACACATAAAAAAGCGAAAATACAATGTATAAAAAGTAAAACCGTGTCTATTTATGATAGACACGGTTTTGTAGCTTACAGCACCTTCTGTAGGAACTGCTGTGTTCTGGGATTTTGAGGGTTTGTGAAGATCTGTTCGGGTGTTCCCTCTTCGGCGATAACACCGTCTGCCATAAATACAACACGGTCGGCAACCTCACGGGCGAATCCCATTTCGTGGGTAACCACAACCATGGTCATTCCCTCTTTAGCAAGGTCCTTCATAACCTCGAGAACCTCTCCTACCATTTCGGGATCGAGTGCGGAGGTGGGTTCGTCAAAGAGCATAACCTCGGGGTTCATTGCGAGAGCGCGAACAATTGCGACACGCTGCTTCTGGCCACCCGAAAGACGGGACGGATATTCATTCGCCTTATCCTCCAAGCCTATGCGACGAAGCAAGTTTATAGCATTTTCCTGCGCTTCTGCCTTTATCTCAGAAACAGACTTGATTTTTTCGCTTAAAGGGTTGTTTCTGCGAAGCTTACGCATTCTCTTCTTCTCAACGTAGACCGGAGCCAGCATTATGTTCTGAATAACTGTTTTATTGTTAAACAGATTAAAGTGCTGAAAAACCATTCCCATCTTCTGACGATGAATATTTATATCCACCTTGGGGTCAGCAATATCGACGCCGTGGAAGATAACGCTGCCTGAAGTCGGATCCTCCATACAATTAAGGCAACGAAGAAGCGTGCTTTTTCCGGAGCCCGAAGGTCCGATGATAACAATCTTTTCACCTTTTGAAATGTTGATATCAACGTTTTTCAAAACCTCGAGATTTCCGAAGGATTTACAAAGATTAGATACTTTTATCACCTTTTCTGAGGCTCCTTTCCATAATTTTTATCAGCAAGCTTATGACAAGAACCAAGACAATGTAGATGATTGCCATAGCAAGATAAGGCACCATAAATTCGTAGTTGTTGCTTCCGATGTAGTTGAAGGCAACATAAAGATCCGTAGCACCAACGAAGCTTACAATAGAGGTTTCTTTAATAAGTGCGATAAATTCATTACCCATTGTGGGAAGAATGTTTTTAACCGCTTGCGGAATAACTATTTTGAGCATGGTGGTGGAAAAGCTGAGTCCCATTGCGCGACCGCCTTCCATCTGACCGCTGTCAACAGAAAGAATACCGCCTCTCATAACCTCAGATATGTATGCACCGCTGTTAAGTCCGAAAACAAGAATTGAAACGGCAACTGCCGTAATTTTAACCCCGATCAACGGAAACAGAACATAATAGAAAAGCAACAACTGAACTACTATCGGTGTGCCTCTGAAAAATCCTACGTAAAAACTGCAAAAACCGTTAAGAACTCTGGGTAGCAGTTTATATTTAGGTATTACTCGCACCGTTGCGATAAGCGTACCGATCACAATTCCGATAAGAAGGCCTGTTACCGCAATTATAAGAGTATTGCTAAGACCCTCAAGCACCTTGTTATATGCGCCGTGTTCTATTAAACTCTCGAGAAATATATCAATCTTTTTATCGAAGTTTCCCATATACTTTTTCCTTA
Organism: Christensenellaceae bacterium; assembly: GCA_045639245.1. GTDB lineage: Bacteria > Bacillota > Clostridia > Christensenellales > Borkfalkiaceae > UBA1259. Next base: position 974 of record JAZUCS010000038.1, on the reverse strand, counting down.
TAGCAAGCAAACGCCCCATCGTCAGACGATGAGGTGTTTGCGAAATATTTTAATTAAATTCGATTACGAAACAGCGTTAATAGCTTCGGTTATGCATGCTGCAGGGGCGGAGTCGATAATAACGTAATTGATGTTTCCGTTTACGAGATCCTGAACTGCGAGAGAACCATTCTTGTAACCAACGCCGGTAACCTTAAGTCCGTCAAATCCCCAATCTGCATCACCCTCAACATAGAACTGACCTGTAGTTCCGTTCTGGAAGCCGATCTTGGTGTCCTTGGTCATTTCATTGAGGATCTTTGCAACATCGTCAGCAGATTTGCATTCGTCAAAGGTCTTGTCGTCTGCTTTGACAATTACTCTCTGAGATGCAGAGTAGTAAGAATCAGAGAAGTTAACGTACTGTTTTCTGTCTTCCTTTACGGTGAGGCCTGCCATTGCGATGTCGCACTTATGCTGACCTACAGAAAGGCAAACTGCGTCAAAGTCCATATTGTTGATAACGAGTTCTTTGCCGAGCTTCTTTGCGAGAAGAGAAGCAATCTCCATATCAATACCGAGATACTTGTCGCCTTCGGTGTACTCAAAGGGCTCGAAGGCAGCGTTAGTTGCTACAACAAGCTGATCCTTGGTTTCATCGTAAGGCTTAGACTCAACGGGAGTGGGCTTGCCGTCACCGAAATATTTATTGCATATTTCGTCAAAGGTTCCATCTTCCTTGATTTCCTTGATGAAAGCATTAACCTGCTCAAGAAGTTCGGGCTGATCCTTGTCAACACCGAAAGCATAAAGCTCTTCGGTAAGATCGTACTCGATAACCTTGGTTGCCTCTTTACTGCCGCATGCAGCAAAGCTGAGAACCATAACTACTGCTAAAAGAAGTGCTATAATTTTTTTCATTTTGTTTTCCTCCTCGAAAACTATTTATCGTATACATTATATACCTCTATCCCACTGAATGCAAGCATTTTTTA
>JAZUCS010000037.1:0-1754 GCA_045639245.1 Christensenellaceae bacterium | reverse complement strand
TATATGCTGAACTTCATATATCCGGAGAAGGTTTGCATTAGAGGTCGTCTAATGCCCCAAGCAAATGTCTCGTTTGCTATTAAAAATAGTGTAAGCCATATAAAAGCTTTTTTGTGTTGCAAAAGCAAAGCAAAGAATTTTCTCTGCTTTATTTTATTTTCAAAAAGCAACAAATTATTTACATAAAAGGTGTTTTGAAAAGCTGTAAGATTATTTGCAAAGAACTAATTAAAAAAGTTAAGTAAGCAGGAAGAAAAATGTTGCTTAAGCAACAAAGTTACTAAACGGTTACTTTAATTACAAAATATTTACAAGACATTTTCTTTAGGTGATAATGTAGCAAATAAACACGAAAATTGTAAAAATAGGTGAGTGTAGTGGAAGTAAGAATGTCTTTAGAAAATTTAAAGGATCTGCCCCTGTTTGAAGGAATGAGCCTTGAAGAAATGGGTGAGGTTCTTAGCAAAGTAAACGTTGTTGTGAAACGTTTCTTCAAATATGACTCCATCGTTTTAGCAGGCGATTATGTGGATCATGTTTGCATCTTAATTAAAGGTAACGTGCAAATGGTAAAAGAGGATATCTTGGGGGATAAAACTATTCTCGCAAATATCGGCTCCGGTTCCTTATTTGCAGAAACCTTTTTTGGCCGTAGCTATGCTCACAGCATTGTAAGCTTCTTTGCCATGGAAGACTGCGAAATTTTGATGCTGCCCTTCAAAAAATTCTTCGATAATCTTGAAGGTGGTGCGGCTCATAAAAAGCTGCTCGGCAATTTCGTTTCCATCATGGCTGATAACAACATCAGACTTATCGAGAAAACCGAAATCTTGTGCAAGAAAAGCTTGCGTTCCAAAATTTTGGCGTATCTTGAATATGAAACCAAGTATCTGACCGAGAAGAAGGTTACCATTCCTTTTAACCGCACTGATTTGGCTAACTATCTTGATGCAGATAGAAGTGCTCTTACTAGAGAACTTACCAGAATGCGTAAAGAAGGTTTAATTGATTTTGAAAAGAACACCTTTGAATTGTTAGGTGAATAATTGAGGATAAAGACCACGTTTGTGGTCTTTATTTTTTTGTCTGGGAAAGAGTTTCTCGTATTTTAAATAGTTGCGCTTTGAATTTACTTAAACAACATTTTAAAAAGAAAGAAGCCTTTGTTTTGTAAGTGTGGCGTTTTGCCAATTTTTTACTATAATATAAACTGCGTTAAAGCTAGGCAGGAAGCTGTTTTATGTAGTTGGTTATCAGATAAAATATATAAATAAAATGCTTATTAAATTTAAATGAACGGGTGTTAATAAAGTTAAGTAATTTGCATAAAATTTTTGCGTGGCGAAAGCAACAGAATTGGTGAATTTATATTGCTATTATGAGCTTGCAAGTTACGAAAATGACTTGTAATTTTATAAAAAGGAGGAACAAATATGTCCCCGGCTATTAAATGTTTAATTCTGTTGGCAGTAGTTGCGCTTTTATTCGTAACCGAACTTATTCCTTTGGCGATTACTGCAATGGGCGGCGCTATTGCGTGCGGCCTGTTAGGTTTCATCCCGGCTAAGCAAGTATTCACTGGCTTATCCAACTCTACCGTAGTACTCTTTGGCGGTATGTTCGTTGTAGGTGCTTCCATGTTCTACACCGGTCTTGCTCAAAAAATCGGTACTCAAGTAGTAAAACTGTGCGGCACTTCCGAAACCGGCTTGATGTTCGGCTTGATGACAGTAGGTACTGTACTGTCTTCCTGC
>JAZUCS010000036.1:0-2336 GCA_045639245.1 Christensenellaceae bacterium | reverse complement strand
AGTCTATCAATTGACTTGCCGTTAAAAAGAATCGCTTCAGCAAGTGAAGTTTTGCCTTCGCCACTGTGCCCTATAATGGCAATGTTTCTGATGTTTTTTGGTAAAATCTTGTCCATATTTCATAATCCCCCTGATTATTTTTTTGCAAACCTCGTTTGCCATCAATCATATATTACAATAATTATAAAACACAAACGCTCATTTTTCAAGGGGGTTTTTAAAAAAAGTTTTAATACTCATCAAAGTTAATTTCGCTTGCCACGTTTTCCCTACTATTACTTGGGTAGTTTATAGGATATGCTGGTGAACAAGGAGGGCAAGGGTTACAAGGTGGCGGACAAGGTGGCTTAGGTCTTTCCTTCTTTCCTACCACAGTGTTTTCATCACAAGTTTCCCCACAAGATAAATCCACCAAAATAACGTCGCCACCTATTTTATTTATATTTCTTTCAGGGATATATAACGTTGTTTTAGAAAAAATAAGAAAAAGATTACAAGTTTTTCTACCCGGAACAAATATCCCCTCTATCCTGCCCTCTGGAAAGCGAAACTTTATATCGACGATTCTGCCAAGACACTTGCCGTCAACAATATTTATAACGTCCCTTTTTTGAAGTTCTTTATAAGTTAATTCCATACGATATATAAGTATGCAAAAGGCTTTGCCATTATGACAAAGCCTATTTTTTAAGATATATAGTTTTTTACAAGTTTTAGCGCGTTCTTTTCTAAACGGCTAACCTGCGCTTGTGAAATACCAACTTCAGTAGAAATTTCCGTTTGAGTTTTGCCTTCATAATATCTTAGGTAGAGTATCTTTTTTTCTCTTTCATCAAGTCTATTCATAGCAGAATCGAGTGCAACCTTTTCCGTCCAACGTTCTTCAGTGTTTTTTTCATCGCCAATTTGATCTACTAATAAGAGTTCATCGCCATTTTTACTATATACAGGATCAAAAAGCGACATTGTGTCGGAAATAGCATCCATAGCAAACACAACCTCTTTTAGGGGAGTATTCATTTTTTTAGCAATCATTTCAAAAGTAACGTCTTCATCTTCCTTTTCAAGCTCCGTTCTCGTTTGCAAAACCCTATAGGCAGTATCCCTAATGGACCTTGAAATACGCATAGAATTAACGTCGCGAATAAATCTTTTAACTTCCCCTATAATCATTGGCACAGCATAGGTGGAAAATCTAACACCAACTGATAAATCAAAGTTATCAATCGCTTTAATTAAACCTATGCACCCTGCTTGAAAGACGTCATCGGGGTTAGAGTTTTTTAATCTAAAACGCCTTATCACAGAAAGAACAAGACGCATATTTGCAACGATAAACTTTTCTCTAACGTCTTCGTTACCATTTTTAATTTCAATAAGCATACTATTGCTTTCTTTTTCGCTAATTTTAGGAAGCGAACTTGTATCAATACCACAGATTACTACTTTACTCATAAAATCCTCCTTATGTAAGGGTTTTATAAGTATTCTCTAATTGAAAATTTTTATACAAAAAAAATTCCTGCATTTTTGCAAGAATTTTTTATTTCCAAGTATTAACAGCTATTGAAATTAATGATTGCCCATCGCTTGTTGCAACACCAGAAATGGTTGCAGAGCCTAAAAAACTTGTTTTTGCAGACCACTTATTGTTTTCTTTAACGATTATGGTTTTATAAACGTCAATTACCGTGCCTTCCATACCATATACTACTTGTTTACCCGAGAAGGTGTATGCGTGGTATTCGGTGTCAGAATAGTATGCAACTGCAAACATTAGCGATTCAACGTCAGAAGAATCTAACATCATGTGTTTTAGGTTACCACCGGATACGTTTTGGTTAGAATAAACTATACCTGCGCCATCTTCTAAAAGCTTACGAACGAGGGGTTTTTTGTTGGCATTTAAGCCATAATCGACGTGTGAAACGATGTTATTTATTAAATTCAAGTGATTTTCGTGAAGATCTGTTGCTTCTTTATCGCCAGGCAAAACTTCTTCTGGTGCATATTCAAACATACCCATAGTAATTCCCATTTGGCTTTGCCCTGCCGGAGTTGGATCAAGATAATACAACCAAGAAGCAGATACACCACCAACAGTAATTAACAAAAGCAACGTTGAAATAAACAAAATTCTAAGGAGAGCTTTCATATTATTCGCCCTCCTTTAGGATACCCATTTTATCGCATAGAATTTTAATGAGTTCCACTGCCCACCTTGCTTGTCTATCGCTTGAAAGTTTAATGCGCATTGGATAATTTGCGTACTTTTTAACGGCTGAAGCATCGGTGAAGATATATTTAGTATTAGCAAATTCACTTGGAGAAAGAGC
>JAZUCS010000035.1:0-20463 GCA_045639245.1 Christensenellaceae bacterium | reverse complement strand
GAATAAAGGAAGAAGATATAAAACCTTTTGGAAAAAAAGTAGGAATAGGAAGTATTATAATTGGAATTACAATAATATTAGCAGGACTATTTACATTTTTTAACTACGATAATATAAGCAATGTAATACTAATTATTGGGCTTGTAACAGGCTGTATTATCATTTTTTATGCATTGTTTAAATATAATAAAGGAATATTTTAAAAACAACAAACTTCAAATTGTCGAGTTGTTGTATTTTGTGGAGAAAAACTTCATTAGTGTAGTACACTATACTTTCCAATGAAAATCGTGTGTTTTTACATTGCAAAAAGTAAAGGATAGCAAATTTTTTGCTATCCTTTTTTATTGTCTAAAAAATCCTTTATAAGGAACGCCTCGCCTGGCTTTTTTAATTGCTATTTCTTTTTAGGTTTGTAATGAACGTGTAAAAGTTCGTGAGCTCTATCGCCAATAAAGTTCTCGTAAATCTTTTCAATAAGCGGATTTTGCTCTGCACAACGCACGTTAGACAATCTATCAATAGCGTATAAACTATCGCTTCTCTTTTCCTTATGTTTTTTAAGAGCAAAGGGTTGTCCACCACCGTTGATGCATCCGTTAGGACACGCCATAATTTCAATAAAGTCAAACTTTTCGCCCGATTTAACTCTATTAAGAATTTTTTCCGCATTTCCAAGACCACTAACTACAGCAATTTTAAGTTCTCTATCGCCAAAGGGAAGGCTAAACTCTTTAATACCCTCCAAGCCTCTTTGTCCAACAGTTTCAATTGCGTTTAGACTTGCAGTAGTTTTATCTTTTGTAACACGCCTTAAAACAGCTTCGGTAACACCGCCCGTTACACCGAATATAACACCAGCTCCCGATACGATACCAAATGGCATATCAACGTTTTCTGGAAGTATTTCATCAAACAATAAACCCGCTTCCTTAATCATTCTAATCAAGCCTTGAGTAGTTAGTACGGCATCAACGTTAGGACCTGCTTCCGTTTTAAATTCTTCCCTTGCGGCTTCGAACTTTTTAGCCGTACAGGGCATAACCGCAACGTGGAAAGACTTAACACCATTCTTTCTATCGTTATCTTTAATAATTGATGCAAGCATTTGCATTGGTGAACGACAGGTGGAAATGTTAGGAATAAAATCTGGATGCTTCTTCTCTGCAAACTGAATCCATGCAGGACAACAAGAAGTAATTAGGGGAAGATTTTTATTTTCTTCCAATCTTTTAACGAATTCTGAAGTTTCCTCCATAACCGTTAAATCTGCACCAATAGTTGTATCATAAACTTCATCAAAGCCCATTCTACGAAGCGCTGCAACTATTTTACCCATAACGTTAGCGTCATCTGCAACCCCTAATTCTTTGGCAACAGCAACACGAACAGCAGGAGCAATTTGAACAGATGTTTTAAGCTCTTTATTGTGAATTGCCTTCCAAATTTTCTCTGCATCACTATGAAGAACAAGCGCTCCTGTAGGACAAACGCTTACGCATTGTCCACATCCCACACAAGGCGTTTCTGCAAGTGGCTTGTTAAACGCCGTGCTAATAACCATCTTTGATCCACGATGAGCAAAATCGATTGCACCAACGTTTTGTACTTCGTTACACATTCTAACACAGTCGCCACAAAGAATACACTTGCTCGTATCTTTAACGATACTGGGAGATGATGCATCAATTTTTCTATCATTATTGGAATTTGGAAAACGCACGCCTTCAATCTTAAATCTCATTGCAAAATCTTGGAGCTTACATCTTTCGTTCTTTTCACAAGTAGTACAATCACGACAATGGTTAGCAAGCAATAATTCTAGAATATTTTTACGATATTTTCTTAATTTTTCCGTATTCGTCTTAACATCCATTCCCTCTCTCGGTGGAGTTGAGCACGCTGCTTCAAAACCACCCCATTGATTTTCAACCATACACATACGGCATGCCCCGTAGATTGAAAGTTCGGAATGGTAACAGAAAGTGGGCATATTTATACCAATTTTACGAATTAATTCTAAAAGATTTTTCTCGCCGTTAATTTCAACGGTAATACCGTCGATTTTCATATACTTCTTTTCCATTATTTGTCCTCCTTAATAGCCTTGAAGGGGCAAGCATCTAAGCAACTTCCGCAACGAATACATTTGTCAAGATCAATTGAGAAAGGTTCTTTAATCTTTCCACTGATTGCTTCAACGGGACATCCGCGAGCACACTTAGAACATCCCTTACAAAGTTCAGGGTCAATATAAATCTTTTTCAATTTTTGACACGCACCTGCAGGGCAACGCTTTTGGTAAATATGCGCTTCATATTCTTCTTTAAAATATTTTATTGTTGAAAGAACAGGACCTGCTGCCGTTTTACCTAAACCACAAAGTGCCATATCTGAAATCATTTCACCCAATTCAATTAAAAGCTCTATGTCTCCATCTTGCCCTTTGCCCTCAACGATACGCTCTAAAATCTCAAGCATTCTCTTTGTACCCTCTCTACAGGGAACACACTTTCCACAAGATTCGTTTTGCGTAAAGTTCATAAAAAATCTAGCAACTTCAACCATACAAGTTTTTTCGTCCATAACAACGAGTCCGCCCGAGCCGATTATCGCACCAGCTTTCTTTAATGAATCAAAATCGAGTGGCAAATCTAAATGTTCTTCCGTTAAGCATCCACCTGAAGGACCGCCTATTTGAACGGCTTTAAATTTACCGCCATCTCTAACACCTCCACCAATATCAAAAATAACTTCTTTTAAGGTAGTGCCCATGGGAACTTCTACAAGACCAGTGTTTTGCAAATTACCGGTTAAAGCGAACACCTTTGTGCCAGAGCTGGTTGCCGTACCTATTTTCTTAAACCATTCTGCCCCGTTGTTAATAATCATAGCAACGTTGGCAAAGGTTTCTACGTTGTTGAGCACAGTAGGTTTGTCAAACAAGCCGTTTTCAACCGTTCTAGGAGGTTTAACCCTAGGCATACCACGTTTACCTTCGATAGATGCAGTAAGAGCTGATCCCTCACCACAAACAAACGCACCTGCGCCACGGTTAATATGTAAACGGAAACAATAACCCGTTCCTAAAATATTATCGCCTAAAAGTCCTAATTCAGTAGCTTGCTCAATGGCGTGTCTAAGCCTTGAAACAGCCTTAGGATACTCTGCACGAACGTAAATATAGCCGTCGTTAGCACCAGTTGCAACACCTGCAACAAGCATACCTTCTATCATACGATGAGGATCGTCTTCCATAACCGATCTGTCCATAAACGCACCGGGGTCGCCCTCGTCGCCGTTACATACAACGTATTTGGGGAAATTTTTCTGTCTTGCAACTTGACTCCATTTTCTCCCGGCAGGGAATCCTCCGCCACCTCTTCCACGAAGCCCAGATTCGGAAATTTCGTTAATGATTTCTTCTGAAGTCATATCAAAAAGAACTTTTTCAAGAGCAGAATATCCACCCATTGCTAAATATTCTTCAATAGAAGTTGCGTCTATTTTATCGCAGTTATCTAAAACCAATCTGGTTTGCTTTTTATAAAAAGGTATTTCTTTTTGTTCTACGTAGATTTTTCCATTCTGTGTATAAGCAAGCCTTTCAATACTTTCACCTTTTAAGATGGTTTTTTCTACAATTTCTTCACAATCTTCTACACTTACTTTAACGTAAAGCCAACCTTGTGGTTCAATCCTAACAAGTGGGCCCATTTCACAAAAGCCATGACAACCACTTTGTTTAACCCTAACCTGATCACCATGTGGCTCTTTTGCAAGCTCAACGGAAAAATTAACGCCTTTTTCCTTCATTATTTCAACAAATCTGTCGTAAATCTTTAGTGCACCCTTAGAAACGCATCCTGCACCTGCGCAAATTATTATTCTTTTATTTTCTGCATTAAATCTTTCTTGTGCAGATTTTCTTAATGCTTGTAATTCTTCTCTAGTCTTAATCATTATGCGTTCTCCTTTAATGATTTCACTAATGCAACAGCCGTTTCAGGTGTCATCGTAGGATAAATCTCATCATTTATCGTAATTGCAGGAGCTGAAGAACATGCTCCTAAGCAAGCAACGGTTTCAACGGTAAACATAAGGTCATCAGTTGTCTTTTTAGCTTCAGACAAGCCGAGCTCCTTTCTCAACGCTTCTAAAATAGGTATAGAGTGACGAACGTGACATGCAGTTCCATCGCAAACTTTGATTACGTATTTACCTTTTTTCTCTAGAGAGAAATTTTCGTAAAAGGTTGCTACACCATAAATTTTTGCTTCACTAATGCCCAATTTTTCCGAAATATAAGGAAAAATTTCTCTAGGCAAGTATCTGTAATGTTCTTGTGCAGATTGTAAAATAGCGATTAAAGATTTTTCTTCTTTGCCAAACTTTTCCATTGCACTATCTAAAATCGTGTAATCAAACATACTTTTCTCCTTTTTCTTGATGTTTATAACTAAAAACTGCCCTTAAAAAAATTAGGGGCAGTTTTCCAACTATTTACTTAAATATTCGTCTATAGCTTTGGCTGCCGTTTTACCTGCACCCATTGCTAATATAACGGTTGCCGCCCCTGTTACTGCATCTCCGCCGGCATATACTGCTTGTACTGAAGTAGCACCATTCTCGTCGGTAATAATACCGCCGTGTTTATTTACTTCTAAGCCTTCGGTTGTTGATTTGATAAGGGGGTTTGGAGAAGTACCAAGTGACATAATAACAACGTCTGCTTCTATATCAAACTCGCTTCCCTTAATTTCAATAGGACGGCGACGGCCAGAAGCATCTGGTTCACCGAGTTCCATTTTAATGCAGGTTACTGCACTAACCCAACCGTTTTCATTGCCCTTTATTTCCGTGGGGTTGGTGAGAAGGTCGAAAATAATTCCTTCTTCCATTGCGTGTTCAACTTCTTCCTTTCTTGCAGGAAGCTCGTCGAGTGTTCTTCTGTAAACAATATGTACTTCACCACCTAAACGCTTTGCACATCTAGCCGCGTCCATAGCTACGTTACCACCGCCTACTACTACAACCTTTTTACCATGAATAATCGGAGTGCTAGAGCCTTCTTTATATGCTTTCATAAGGTTGATACGGGTAAGGAATTCGTTTGCTGAATATACGCCGATTAAGTTTTCTCCAGGGATGTTCATAAACTTGGGAAGTCCTGCACCAGAACCTACAAATACTGCCTTAAAGCCATATTCCTTGATAAGTTCTTCAATAGAAATAACTTTGCCGATAACCATATTGGTTTCAACTTTAACGCCAAGATCTTTTAAGGTGTCGATTTCCTTTTGAACGATTGATTTTGGAAGTCTAAATTCGGGAATTCCGTAAACGAGAACGCCCCCTGCAAGGTGGAAAGCTTCAAAAACCGTTACTTCGTAACCCTTTTTAGCAAGATCACCAGCACAAGTTAAACCAGAAGGGCCTGAGCCTACTACCGCAACCTTAATGCCGTTGCTTTCCGGCTTAACGGGTTTTTCCGTACAATGTGCATTATGATAATCTGCAACGAATCTTTCAAGACGGCCGATACCTACAGGCTCGCCTTTAATTGCTCTTACGCAATATTTTTCGCATTGAGATTCTTGAGGACAAACTCTTCCACAAACTGCGGGGAGTGAAGATGATTCAGAAATAATTTGATAAGCACCTTCAAAATCCTTTTCCTTAACCTTTGCAATAAAGTCAGGAATACGAATCATAACGGGACAACCGTTTACGCAAGGTTTATGTTTACAATTAAGGCATCTTTCAGCTTCGTCAATTGCTTGTTCAAGAGTATAGCCTAAAGCTACTTCTTCAAAATTTTTATTTCTAATTTCCGCCTCTTGATGGGGCATAGGATTCTTTTTTAAGGACATGTTAGGCATATTACTTTACCTCCTTTTTGAAAAGGTTACAAGTTTCTTCGTATTTGTGTCTTTCCCACTCTTTATAACTTGCGCCACGTTTCATAGCTTCGTCAAAATCAACTAAATGACCGTCAAATTCAGGACCGTCAACACATGCAAACTTGGTTTCGCCACCAACGGTAAGTCTACATCCACCACACATACCCGTTCCATCAATCATAACGGGGTTCATTGAAACAACCGTCTTAATTCCATATTCTTTTGTAAGACGAGCAACGAACTTCATCATAATAACCGGTCCGATAGCGATAACTTCGTCGTACTGTTCACCACTTTCAATAAGTGATTTTAACGCGTCGGTTACTAACCCTTTAGTACCTGCAGTTCCATCATCACTCATAAGAACGTATTTATCACTTACAGCCTTAAATTCATCTTCTAAAATAACTAAGTCCTTGCATCTAAAGCCTACGATTGAATGAACTTCTGCCCCCTCCTCGTGAAGCTTTTTAGCTACGGGATATGCAATTGCACAACCAACGCCACCGCCAACTACTGCAACTTTTTTAAGCCCTGCAGTATGCGTTGCATTTCCGAGTGGACCTACGAAGTCTACAACGTAATCGCCAACTTCAAGCTGATTAAGTTCGTAAGTAGTAGCACCTACTATTTGGAAAATAACCGCAACAGTTCCCTTTTCTCTGTCATAATCGGCAACGGTAAGAGGAATTCTTTCACCCTTCTCTGATGCACGCAAAATAACAAACTGACCTGCTTGTGCCTTTTTAGCAACGTAGGGCGCATACACGTCAATTCGAGTAACAGTTGGGTTTAGCACCTTTTTGTCAACAATCTTGAACATAGTTTCTCCTTTCTTTTCCTACAATATTTTTTGCACTTTTAATAAAAGTGCGCTTTTGTATTCGTCAATTACTAATTTTAGCATATTACAAAAGTTTTTTCAAGTTTTTTTCAAACCTTTTTCCTTCCATGTTTAGAAATATTTACCAACCTTTTTAATAATTTTTTTCTATTTCCCTAAAGTGAATAACATCAGCAAAAATATTCCAACGTGAAGTATTATTCCAATAATATTTACCACCTTAAAATACCAATGTTCTTTGAGTGTTTTATGATGAAAAATCTTCATTCCTAAAGTGCCACCTATTGCTCCCCCAAGGATGGATAATAATAGCAACGTTTTTTCACGTGTTCTTGTTTTTCCCTTAATCGCTCTCCTTTTATCGATACCGTAAGAGAAAAATGTGATTATAGATAACACAACTATATAGACAACGTAGAAAATCAAAAAATTTTCTTTAGTAAACATTTACTCCACCCCTTTTTTAGCCTTTTCGCCGATAAAATCTTTTTTTCTTTGCTTTTTTACACATTCAGTAAGCAGGTATTCAATTTGTCCATTGACAGAACGAAACTCATCTTCCGCCCACTCTAAAAGCGCTTCGTAAAGCTTTTCCGACACCCTTAAAGGTATTTGTTTCTTTTCATTATTGTTCATATTAATAAAGGCTTCCTGAATTTACTATCGGTTGAGCATCTTTGTTTCCACAAAGCACCACTAAAAGATTGCTCACCATTGCCGCCTTTCTCTCCTCATCAAGATTTACTATTTCTTTTTCAGAAAGTTTTTCAAGCGCCATTTCCACCATTCCAACAGCACCGTCAACTATCATCTTTCTTGCGTCAATTATAGCAGATGCTTGTTGACGTTGAAGCATTACGGCTGCAATTTCTGGCGCGTACGCAAGATAAGTTATTCTCGCTTCTAAAACTTCTATACCCGCTTCTTTTACTCGGCTTTGAATTTCTTCCTTAATTCTAGATGCAACTACCTCGCTTGAACCTCTTAAGCTTCCCTCATCCGCAACTCCGTCTCCAGTCGTATCAACTCCTTGCGCAACATCGTATGGATAAATACGAACAATATTCCTAAGAGCACTATCACATTGTAATGAAAGGTATTCCTTATAGTTATCTACGTTAAACACTGCCTTTGCAGTATCAACTACTCTCCAAATAACGGCTATTCCGATTTCCACTGGGTTTCCAAGACAATCGTTTACCTTTTGACGGCTATTACTTAAAGTCATTATTTTTAAAGATATTTTGTTATTTGTTTTAGTTCCAAACACGAACTCGCCTGATGAATTTAACTTTATAGGAGCTTCCACTTCTCCCCCACTAACGTCTCCACTTTGATTGAGCCTTGTTCTTGCTGCGGGATTAACGCCCACACAGAAGGGGTTTACGAAGTAAAAACCATCACCCTTTAACGTGCCAACGTATTTACCGAATAGTGTTAAAACAAGTGCTTCTTGTGGTTTTAAAACCTTTAATCCAATAAAAGGAACCCACCCTATACTCATCAAAATTCCACCTGCTATACACATTGCATTGGCAACGCCACTAGGGATAGACGACGGGTTTTCTATCGCAACAGTCCCAACAACAAAAATAGCAATCCACGCGATATATAACAATATAGTTAAAATAAGTATAGACATACCATTTTTCTTTTTACCTAAAATCTTTTCTTCCATTTTACACCTCCAATTATTATTTATTATATAATATGTGTTTGATATCAAAATGATATCACACAAAAGGGTGTATGTCAAGTGCTTTTTTTATTTTTAAAGTTTTGATAACATATTAACAAAAAACTAAAAAACTCAGCCGATTTTCAGCTGAGTTTTTATTTTTATCACCTAAATATCTTTGTTTTAGACGCCAGAGTATGCAGAGAAGCCACAGTCAATAGGTAAAACAACCCCCGTGATTGCTGAAGAACAATTATCGTCACAAAGGAAAAGGGTTGCACCTAAAAGTTCACTTGCGTCAACAAATCTGTTGGTGGGGGTACCATTTAATATCTTTTTAGAACGAGCCGTAGGTGTGCCATCTTCATTAAAGAGTAGCGCCTTATTTTGCGCAGAAACCAAAAATCCGGGCGCAATAGCGTTGCAACGAATACCTGTACCTGCAAAGTGAGTTGCAAGCCATTGAGTAAAGTTGGAAATACCAGCCTTTGCAGCTGAATACGCAGGAATTTTAGTTAAAGGCGTATAAGCATTCATAGAAGAAATATTAAGAATATTTCCATGTTTTTTTGCCACCATATCTTGAGCGAAAACTTGAGTTGGAAGCAAAGTGCCTTGGAAATTTAACTTAAACACAAAATCAACGCCTGCACTATCTAAATCGAAAAAGGATTTTCCCCCCTCTTTTGCTTCGTGCTGATATTCATTGTCGGTAGTTGCTTTAGGATTATTTCCGCCTGCACCATTAATAAGAATATCGCAAGGCCCTAAATCCTTTAATACTTGTTGATGAACCCTTTCTAAATCGTCCTTTTCAAGCACGTTAGCCTTATATGCTTCACAAATAAAGCCTTCTGCCTTAAGTTGGCTAGCAAGGTCTTTTACTGCTTGTTCATTTAAATCGAGAGCGGCAACTTTCGCTCCACATTGAGCAAACGCCCTTGCCATCGTGCCACAAATAAGACCACCTGCACCCGTTACCACTACTACTTTGTTGGTATAATCAATGTTTAATGGAAGCTTAATCATATCTTTCCCCTTTTGATATTATTTTTTTTCTTTTTGTCTTTCTAAAGTATCCCAAACGCCAAGCATATACATTATACCAAGCGCTCTATCATATAAGCCGTAGCCAGGACGAACCGTTCCTGGTTTTTCTCCCCACAAATGCCTGCCGTGATCGGGGCGAATATATCCGTTAAACCCACATTCATGATAAGCTTTTAGTATTTCAAGAATACCCGTATCTCCGTCACAATCGCGATGACTTGCTTCGGAGAAATCACCATTTTCAAAATGTTTAACGTTTCGAATATGCGCAAAAGCTATTCTATCACAATGTTTTCTCACTATTTTAGCAACGTTGTTTTCGGGATTTGCGTTCAAGCTTCCCGAACAGAGTGTCAAACAGTTACAAGGATGATCTACCATCTTTAAAAATCTATCAATACTCTTTTCATCCACCAACAATCTGGGCAATTTAAAAATGTCCCATGGTGGATCGTCCATATGAATAGCCATCTTTATGCCTGTTTCTTCGCAAACGGGCATAATTGCCTCAAGGAAATATTTGAGATTTTCCCACAATTTTTCGTGATCAACATCCTTATATAAACGGAACAATTCATCTAAACGCGCCATGCGCTCAGGTTCCCAACCGGGAAAAGACATATTATACTTTTCAGTAAAACCAAGAATATAACTTGCCATAGCGTTATAATCGTCTTGAATCATATCCTTTTGATAGTAAAGGGCAGTAGAGCCGTCACCTACCGGATGAAACAAATCGGAACGAGTCCAGTCGAAAATAGGCATAAAGTTATAGCAAATTACCTTTACGCCAAACTTTGCTAAATTTCTTATTGTTTGTATATAGTTTGCAATATATCCATCTCTTGTTGGTAAGCCAATTTTAATATCATCATGAACGTTAACCGATTCAACTACGTCGATATTGAACCCATACTCATCACATTGTGCTTTTACCTTTGCTATTTCTTCCTCTTGCCAAATTTCGCCAGGCATCTTATCGTGTAATGCCCACACTATACCGGTTACACCTGGTATTTGCTTTATATCAGATAACTTGATACGGTCGTTACCTTCGCCGTACCAACGGAAAGTCATTTGCATAGTTTTCTCCTATTTTTTGTTTAAGGTTTTGGGCTTGCGGATACCATTGAGCTTTTTATTCATTTTTAAAAGCTCTTCCTTGGTAAAGTTTACGTTAGCCATACCAATCATACTTGCCAAACGAAGCACGGTAAAACCACCCATCATCTGCATAAGTCCACCGTCTGCTTTTAAGTCAACGTCGAATCCGCCAGCTTTCTTTTCGCCTTTTTTACTAGCGTTCATTTTCTTTTTAATCTTTAATCCCATTCCGACAAACCATAATTTACCTCTAAAAGAGCTCATAATATCGGAAATTTTATCGTTTAATGAAAATCTTCCCTCAGGAGCATCAATGTCAAACCAATTTAGAATTGCTCCTTGTTCTTTTAAACGATAATCTTCGTTGAATACTTCAACCTTGCGGATATTACTCTTGTCTGAAAGCTCGCCTGCCTTTGCCTCTATAACGCTTTCGCCCTCGTTTTTAACGTCAAAATAGAAGAAGTGATCTTCTGCAGATTTTTTACCAATACTCTCTCCATTTACATATAATTCAACTTCTGGTTGATTTGAATAAACGGTAACTTTAGTTACCTCTTCAACACGGTCAACGTAACGTTTTCCACAAAGGTGAACGAAAGGTTCATCTGAAAGCCAAGCTTTATAAGCGTAGAAAGCGTCTTTTTTGTATTTTCTATCAAAGGTAATTAAACCTTTATGGTTTTGTCCGTTTTCGCCACCTTCTGCACGAGCATCTGCACCAAAGTCAAACATATTCCAAACGTGTGTTGCCCATAAATATTTTCTTGAGAAAAGTTGTTTAATAAGCTCCTCGTGATAATAGGCTTGATATTCTTCAGTATAGTCGCCTTGGAAGGGTTCGCTACTATGCCAATTCAACGCTTCACAACCGTATTCTGAACAACCAATAGGTATATTAGGATGCATAGCATGGAACTTATCAAACCAAGGTCCGTTCATACTAGTATCTCCACCATACCAACCAAAATAGTGGTTATATGAAACAACATCTGGAATTTGAATATAGGGATCATCCATCTTACACATTGAAACTGCAGCGATAGTAGTAAGCCTTGTTTTATCCATTTCGTGAACGAGGTCGTTTAAGATTCTATGGTTTTCAAGTAAATCTTCATCAGAGCCTGCGATAGAAATTTCATTAGAAAGCCCCCAAACGACAATTGAAGGATGGTTGTAATTTTGTACCACTAATTCTTTCATTTGAGAAATAGTATTTTCTCTACCACCGGGCATATGTCTTGAAATATAAGGAATTTCCGCCCAAATTACCAACCCCTTTTCATCACATAAATCATAGAAATATTGGTCGTGTTGATAGTGCGCTAAACGAATAGTAGTTGCACCAACTTCCATAATTAGATCAATATCTTCTTCATGGTGCTCAGGAAGTAATGCGTTACCGATTCCCCATCTATCTTGATGACGTGATACACCACGTAAAGGATATTCTTCGCCATTTAATATAAAGCCGTTATTTGGGTCAATCTTAAATGAACGGCAACCAAAACGTGAACAAACATTATCAATAACTTCACCGTTTTCTACGATTTCTACTTCGCAACAATAAAGATATGGATCTTTTCTACCATTCCAAAGATGAACGTTTTCTATTTCGAAACAAACTTTTAGTTCCGTGCTTTCTATCTTGTATAATTCCTTTTCGTCCTTATCGTAGATAGTATATATAAGTTTTTGCCCCTCTTTAACGTTGGAAAGAAAAACTTGCACCTCCACCTTAGCATTTTCCCCTTCAATGGTAGGCGTAATCATAAGCCCTGAACCACCGTAATAATCAAGGTCGAAATGCGTTTCGTTCACGCAAATTAAATTTACATCACGATAAATACCACCATAGAAAGTAAAGTCCGCCATTTGAGGATAAACTTCTTCATTAGGAGAGTTATCAACTAATAAAGCAATTTCCGTTTCTTCAGCTAACTTATCGGTAATGTCCACCCTCCAAGTAGAATAACCACCATCGTGATGAGCAAGCTTTTCGCCACCAACAAAAACGTCTGCAGATGAGTTTGCACCACGAATCTCCAAATAATAATGGTCACTTTTGGGAAGTTCAGCTTTAATTAAAGTTTTCTTATAAAGGCAAGTGCCTCTAAAATAATCGTTCCCGCCATCTTGACCGTCAACAGCATTCCAAGAGTGTGGAAGATTGATTTTTTCTCCATTGGAAAGAGAAACGTCTGTAGTGTCTTTAACAAACATCCAGTTTTTATTTAAGTTAATAATTTTTCTCATAAAATCTCCATATTTTTAATATTAAAAGCCCGATATACTATCGGGCTTTTCTTTTTACACCGATTTTTCGGCAATATTATTAATTTAACGTTGTGCCCAAAAAAACATTATGCATTTTCTTCTGCCGTAGCAATTGCTTTATTACGTCTTTCAGCAAGTTCGTTTTCCATTTGTGCAGTCTTTTTCTTGTTAAGATTATAGATGAATGCAATAGAAATAAACATTACAATTGCGCTAAAGGTGTATAAGCCGGCTACTAGCCATTTCATGTTTAGAGCAACGGCTGGTGTTTGATCTGCACCTTTTTCACCAACGTAACCAAGCCAACTCATAACAACTACAACAAGCGAAGGTCCTAAGCCTTGAGCAAGTTTTCTGAAGAAAGAGTGAAGCGAATATACAGTACCTTCTTCTTTTGCGCCATTTTTCCATTCGTTATAATCGATAGCATCTGCCATTAATGCCCAAGATACGCAAGTGTAGAATCCAAGACCGAATCCGAAGAATACTTGAGCCACTACGTAACCTACTAAACCTATCATACCATTCCCTAACGGTAAGAATAAAAGAAGCGCACCGAATATGCTCACAGCTGAACCTACTGCGCATGCTTCCTTTTTGCCCCACTTATCAACAATTTTCTTGATAAAAGGCATGAAGAAGAACATTGGTAAGTATCCAATTAACATAACTATACCTGAAGCTTTCATTGCAATTTCTTTAAGTGCAGCATCAGAACCGAAATATGATTGGAAAAGAACGGTAGTAGCCGCAGAAGAACCTTGCATACCAATAAACATTGCCATAGCTGCAAGAGTAGCACCCACTGCAGGTGGGTTTTTAATAAAGTTCTTCATTGCCTTAAACACGTTAAACTTTTCACTTTTTTCACTGATTTCAACACTCGATTCATCTACACGAATAGTGGTAGTTTTAAGCATAAATATGAAGCAAGCAAAACCAATAATACCCATCACAATTGCTGCAACAAAAACAACTTCGCCTTTAAGATTATTGCTTGCATCGTAACAAAGCATAGGAAGAAGAACCATAGGAAGGATATTTCCGATCATTGAACCGATTGAACGCCAAGTAGAAAGCTGAGATCTTTCCGAACCGTTAGTGGTAATAACCGACATCATTGAACCGTAAGGAACGTTAGCAACCGTATAGAACGCATCCCAAAGAACGTACCCTAACACGAACATAATACAACGCATAGCAAGTGGTGCATTAGGCAATGGCAAGAAGAAGAATAAACCTGAGAAAATAAGACCAACTGCCCCTATAAATATATAGGTTTTAAATTTACCACGCTTATATTTTCTCTTATCCATATCAAATAGTGAGCCGAGTAGTGGGTCGTTAATAGCGTCCCAAATTTGAACGATTAATAGTAGAGTTGCATAGAGCGTTTCTCCAAGTCTCATAAATTGCGACCAGAAAACGAACATTATCGTATTCTTAAGCGCAAAGCTCATGTTACATCCTAGGTCTCCCGCCGCATACGAGACTTTATCTCTCATGCCAAAAAGACGCTTGCCATTTGCATCAAGTTTAACTTCTTTTTTCATAAAATTCTTTCTCCTTTGCTTTAAAAGCTGATATTAAATTAGCAAAAAACATTGGGTCTAAACGTATATAGTATACCCCATTTGCAATAATCATAACAAGGAATTTTTTAATGTATTTTTGTAATATTTTCATCATATCGCTTAAATTGTTTGTCTTTTTTTTAAAAAAGTATTATAATTTTTAGGAAAAAAATTTATTTTTGAGGAAAAATGTTTTATCAAAAGGAATTAGATTTTATTATAAGTGTTTTTAATAAAAACCAAGTTAATACGTCGATAATAAATGAAGATAGCACCTTTTCAAAAAACTTGCTGAACTGCTTTTCTGATAACCGCGTGTTTTTAAGAGATAATATATCGTTGTTAAAGGAAAAACAATTATACAAGTTTACCGATAATTTTATGTTTAGTTATCGATTTTTGTCTTTGCCCGAAACTCACAAAAAAACAGCTTTATTTATTGGACCTTTTTTAAGCGAGCCCTATTCGGTAAATCAAGTGCTAAACATAGAAGAAATCAACTCAGTTTCTCCGCAACAACATAAATTTTTATTAGAATTTTTTTCTTCACTACCTGTACTAGCGGAAAATTCTCCTCTACTTATAATGCTCGACGTTTTTTGCGAAAAAATATGGAAATCTCATTCTTTTAGTATAACTGATTTTTCTAAAGAAAAGTCTTTCCCCGACACACCATTTAGTAAGACGCTTATAAATGCCGATCAAGATAGTTCTCTAATAAAAAAGGAAGCGATTGAACGGCGCTATGCTTTTGAAAACAAACTTATTCGCGCAGTTTCTTTAGGACAATTGCATTTAGAATCACAATTCACCTCTGCTTTTTCTAGTGAACTATTTGAAAAAAGAGCTTCTGACCCCCTACAAAATGCAAAAAATTACAGTATTATAATGAATACTCTCTTGCGTAAAGGTGCAGAACAAGGTGGCGTTCACCCCATTTACCTTAACGAGGTGTCCTCTAAATACGCTTTTAAGATTGAAGCGTTAAACTCCTTCTCATCCGTACCCGATTTAATGAGGGAAATGTTCCACACCTATTGTCGTTTGGTTAGAAAACATAATTTGAGAAAATTTTCTCCTGTCGTTCAAAAAACTATTTTACTTATAGATTCCGATTTATCTAACGACTTAACTACTAAAACCCTATCTATGCATCAAGGCGTTTCTCTCGGATATTTATCTGCCGTTTTTAAAAAGGAGACGGGGCAAACCATATCACATTACGTTTGTTCTCGCAGAATGGATTATGCAGAATATCTTCTTACAACGTCAAATCTTCAAATTCAAACAATTGCACTTCACTGTGGAATAATGGACGCACAGTATTTTTCTAAATTGTTTAAGCGATATAAAGGAAAAACTCCCTCCTTTTTTAGAAAAAACAACAACCACTCTAGCACATAGCATTAATTTAAAATGCAAAAACACATTTAATTAAGGTTTACCGACATTCAAAAAATTCTAAAAATAGCAAAACAGCAAGTAAAATTCTTGCTGTTTTAATGTTTAAAAATTTATTTTTCAGCCTAAAAACAAAGGCGAACCCGTCTCCTAAAGGAAACGAGTTCGTCTTTACTTTGTTTGGTGACCCAATTTGAGCGTAAAACGAACAATTTTTACGCTCTTTTTTGTTATAAAATTAAGGGCAGGACATTTAGCCCCACCCTATAAATTTTGATATTAAAATTTTATAATTCCCACCCATAAACAATATACTTCTATTTCTCTAAAATTACCCTAAACTTTATTTAGTGAGTATAAGGCGTGTGCTTGTCTTGATACAAGTTTGCCGTGTTTATATTAATAATTTCTATTCAAAACCCCTTTATTTATAGATGCTGAATTTTTGCTCAAAATTTCATACGAAACTTCACTTATAGATGTTTTTGTTATTATTTTGCAAGGTAAAAACATGCATTGTTTAGCCAATATTTTATTAAAACTAACTTTAATTATATCTGCTTCTTTAGTTTTAAAAACCTCATAGCTTAAGGTGTTTTTTAATTCATTTAAAAATTTCTTAAAAAGATATTCTTCATCATTGTAATCTAGTTCTGTCGCCATCATTCCTTTTAATGGTGGCATTGCAGTAAAAGTCTCAGTATAATAATTGTCAAAATCTTCTATATTTGCTAATTTAGGGTTTGAAATACAATCAATTAAATAATTATTGCATGCATTTGAATCTAAATCATACAAATCCTTATCTAATAGTTCAATTATTGCATTCGCTGGAAATTTGATTGATAACACAATATCTTCATCAAATTTACTACCTAAATTATTTATGATAAAACAAAATTCATATGCATTTTGAAAACAATTCGTTGTTTCAAGTGCCCCAACATATTTTCCCAATATACGAGTTAGTTTTTTTATGTCTTCTGCTTTTTGACTTCTTTCATCTTCTATTGGATAATTCCATTGATTCATAATGATATTTACTTTTAATCCATGTAATTTGAAAAACTCATTATCAAATTCAATTTCTAGATATTCTAAAAGTTTTGCACACTCATTAAATATATCCTTAAAATAGTTTTCAGCAGGCTCAGAAATACCACTAGCGATATGATATATAGAAGACAAAGCGCTATTTCTTTTTATAGCTTCATTTAAAACATCAAAACCTGTTAAATCATATTTTTTTATCTTTCTAACAAGCTCATCTATTTCTTTTCTAATACGTTGAAGAACAATCAAGTTATCACTATAAAATTTGAATTTTTTTCCAACTAACTCATTACATAAATTATTAGAATCAGATATTGTCATTAATGCAATATTAGATGTCAATTCTCTTTTCTTATATAAATAATCAACGGTGGAACGTTCAGGTCTTATTGGAACTTTTCTATTTGCCTCCCTAACATAAATAGTGCCGTTTGCAATATATGGAGGCACAATACCTTCTTCAATATATGCAACAATAAGTCCATGTCCCTTTTTCTTCGGGTTTTCAATAAACTTGGCATAAAATTTGGGTGTTATAGGTGTAATCTTGTTCTCTATTATTTGAGACAACGTCGCATACACCTCTCCACGAGGTTTTTCAACATCAACTATTGTTCGTGTTCCATCTTTTATTCCCACAATCAAAAGTCCACCTTCACTATTTGCAAAAGAGGTAAAAATGGAAGGAATTTTACTTTTCACTGACTGGTCAAACTTTTCTTTAAACTCTATAGTATAACCTTCTTCCCAATCATCGTTTATAAAATTTTCAATATCAATATATCTTAATTTTCTAAATGGAATAGGCTCTCCATTTTTATATTTGAAAAATGAAAACATTTGGCTCCTTGTTATGCAAATTTTTTACGCATTTTATTTACAACATCAGTTTTATAATTTTGCATGTCTTGTAAATTAAATTTATCTTGTGTAACTAATACAAAATCATCAATGGAATAAGCTTTAATAAAACAGGATTCCTCATCTTCAATTATCATATTGATAACGGAGTTTCTGTAAAATTCTTCCGTATCGGGACAAACTACGGGGGCAACGAAAGACAAATATTTTTGTGGCTCAACACTTTGCCTTAAATGCCTTATACAGTTAGCCGTTTCACTATTTAATTGTTGTGTTTTATTCCTTATTAACGTAACCTCAACCAACCAATTAACAAGTTTTGAGGTAATATTAATATCTCCAATATTACCAGGGGCATGCTGATAAGGAATTCCTTTATCATCAGCTTTATAGTTGGGCTTAACAGCAAACTCTTTTCCATATTTTAGATAAATTAATATAGCTATGTAAAATTCTAGTTTTAATGGGTTTTGTATATACCAAAAGTTTTTATCTTTTCCATTAACAGCAAGCGTTTTAATCCAGCTAACAACTATCGCCTCCGTTAATTTATAATCATCTACAACTTTTTCAAGAATAGAATTGTAGTTAGAAATAATTGGACTTTCTTTTTCTCTATAAGAAACTATTTCGTTTTTGAGATTATTTGTTAGGCTTCCAAGTTCTGAAAAATAAATTTCTTCATCTTCCTTAGCTTCTTCACTAATTGAAAAACTCTTGTTAAGCAAACACCTTAAAAAGTCGTATCTATCTTCATTTACGGATATTAACAATAGTCCTGACTTATTTTCTACTGAAATAAAGCCTGTTAATTGTAAAACCCTAAAAACAGTATTGCCGTAATCATTAACAACCGATTGCTGTTTTAAAACTTTTGTATGATAACTATCTATTTCGTTATAGCTTTCAAAAATGTATTTATACATTTTATCGATATCGTTTCCAAGTTTTAATGAATCAATTAAATTAACAAAATCATCAACATTTCCATCTTCACTAAAAAGAGAGAGAATAAATTGAGGATAAGATAAACTCTTTTTCCTTTCTCTTAATTTTATTAATACCCTAAGTATGAATTCAAAATAATTGAAATCATTTAATACTCTACGATAAGGTGATTTACGCCAAAAACGCATGCATTGCAAGGCAAAAGCCTCAGAGACTTCTAGTTCCGATTTTAATAACGCTTTCGACACATCAGAAATACGAATTTCATCTTTATACTGAGCATAAATAAAGCCAAGCTCTGACAATGTTTTAAGGTATCTAGTAAAGCCTGCTTGATAACCGGTTGGAAAGCCCCATTCGTTGTTGTGGCTTACATTGTTTTTAACATAATCCTTAATTTCATCAACACTTAAATTATCAGCATCTATATTTTTACTATCGATTGTATGACTTTTAAACAAATCAGCATAAATATCTAGAATGCAAGCATCATCAAGAATTTTTCCCTCATATTTCGCAAAAACAGCCAAAAGAGCAGGGTATCTTTCAGGATTTCTAACTGCAACCTCCATAGCCATTTGTTTATATAATCTTTTTCCATGTCTAACTTTATTTGGCATAATTTCAACCTCAATAGTTCTTCACAAGGACCTCGTAAGTGTCCTTATCTGTATTATCATTAAAGCTAATATAATTGCTTTTAACTCTAACGATATTGTATTTTTGAGCCCACAAGTTAAAAGTCCCGTTGTACTTCTTTCTATGCCATAAAACATTTGATACGGCAAATCTTATACCATGTTCATTTAATTCATCTAAAACTTTAATAAGACGCATTTCGCAATCTTCGTCCCACAACTTGTTGTATTCGCTGAAAGTAATTAAGTAAGGTGGGTCCAAATAAACGAAGTCTTTTTCGGTTAATTCTAAAGAGTTTAAGAACTCTTCAAAATCCATACTATAAAACTGAATTTCTTTATCCCTAACATAATTAAAGTATGATGTTAACGCTTTAACCACATTGTCGTTAAAATCTACGTTTCCAACAGGAAGATTAAAATCGCCTTTAGCATTAAATCTTAACATTCTATTAAACCCATATATGAGGAGCATATACAATCTCATTAAATCATCTTTGTGAGCGTTGTAATCACTTCTAAGTGCGGTATATGCTTCTTTATTATATTTTGCAAAATATGTTTTAGGGAATTCAGCTCTTAATTCTTGAGGAATGACCGTTCCTTTATAAGTTGCAGATAATTGATATTGATTTATAATTTTTTCAACATTTGTCCAAAACTCCGTTTCGTTTTTACTGTAAGCAATTAAAAACTTGTGAAGAGCAACCATGTTGCTATCAATATCGTTTAAAACGTATTCTTTTGCAGGTGTATTTAAGAAAACACTTCCACCACCACAAAATGGCTCAACAAGCTTTTCTATATCTTTAGGAAAGTTTTCTCTTAACTGAGATAATAACTTAAACTTATCGCCTACATAGAAAAAGGGAGAACGATTAAATTCACTATTAATTTTCTTATTCTTTTCCATTAATCATTTACCTCAACTAAAAAGATTAATTCTTTGTGGTCTGCAAATTCAGTTTTTCCTGCATTGAAAAACGGATGTGCTTTTTCAAAACAAGTAAGTGTTCCTTTTTCGGACAATACTTTTTTAATGTTGTCAAGAGTCATTTTATTTGTAGAAGAACTACTTTTTGAAGCATACGTGTTATTGTAAGATACTACAATATATTTACACTTTAAGTCT
>JAZUCS010000034.1:0-15818 GCA_045639245.1 Christensenellaceae bacterium | reverse complement strand
AATTGCAATAATGAGAATTGAGGGGGGATATGGTGTTCACCCAAGGTGGAGTGATTGTGTTAGAAAGGGTAAAATTAAAACTTATGTTTCTAAAGTAATTGAAGTTGAAGAAATTAAAAGCTTATCTGATGATGAGTTATTTAACCTAATCTCAAAAGAGCTGTACGTTGACGACTATTCGTATATCGGTGACTATATACACAAAGATAGAGCTGAATATCTTGAAAGAGCAATGTACGTTTGTCCTCATTGTGGGCTTTCGGAGTTTGAAAGCAAAGGCGATATAATAAAATGCAAAAATTGTGAAGTTGCAATTAAGTATATGCCAAACAAAAAGCTTGTTGGCATAGATAAGGATTTTCCCTTTGATACGGTTAAAAAATGGTATGATTATCAGTGCGAGTTTGTTAGCAACTTAAGTATTGACGAGTATTTTAATAAGCCGTTTTATACCGATTCTTCAGCCTTTTTTGAGGTTGAACTATATAAAAGAAAAAAGCTTATTGCTAAGGAGGCAACGCTTTCGGTTTACGCAGATAAATTTATTGTAAAATATTCTGATGAAGAAAAGGTGCTTGATTTTGCTAAAGTTTCTGCAGTTTCAGTGCTAGGAAGAAACAAACTAAATATTTATCATGAGGACAAGGTTTATCAGTTTAAGAGTGGTGAGCGTTTTAATGCGTTAAAGTACGTCAATTTGTATTACCATTCGGTAAAAGGAGGAGAAGATGGCAAATTTTTGGGACTTTAGTGTTTGGAGCTTTGTGTTTATAATGGCAGTGCTTTTAGTTTCACTATTGCTTGCAAACTCACTAAAGAAAACTATACCTTTCTTACAAAAAAGCTTAATACCAACACCGGTGCTTGGTGGTATAATTCTACTTGCTATCACCACTATTTATTATGCTATTACAGGCAATGTGCTTTTTGATTCGGAGTGTTTTAGTGGCAAGGGAATGGAGACTTTAGAAACAATAACCTTCCATTGTTTAGCTTTAGGTTTTGTTGCTTCTGCATTAAAGACATCTGATAAAAAACATACGAAAAAGAGAACGCGTGAAATTTTTGATTCTGGTATAACGACGGTTGCAACCTATGTTCTTCAAGGTATTGTCGGTTTAGGAATTACTATGCTTGTAGCGGCAACATTACTGCCCGATTTGTTTCCAGCCGCAGGAATTTTGCTTCCTTTTGGATATGGGCAGGGAACAGGGCAAGCTATGAACTACGGTATGATTTATGAAAATCTTCCCGAAGGTTCTAATTTTATAGGTGGTAAAAATTTTGGTCTAACTGTTGCTGCACTTGGATTCCTTTCTGCTAGTATTGGTGGTGTTATTCACCTACATATTATGAAAAAGAAAGGAAAGCTCAAGGGCGTGTCAGCAACTGTCGGAGAAAGGATTACTGAAGCCGAAATTCAATCAAGTGCAGAAATACCTATGAATGGAAGTATGGATAAAATTACCATTCAAATCGGTCTAATTTTCCTTGCATACATTTTAGCTTATGGTATTATGTACCTGTTGAGTTTAGCACTTCCTTCTATGCAGTCGGTTATATATGGCTTCAACTTCCTTATTGGTGTTTTAACTGCTAGCTTAATTAAGATAATTTTGAACTTGCTCAAAAAAGCTAAAATTGCTAAAAAACAATATACAAACAATTTCCTTTTGAACAGGATAAGTAATTTCTTTTTTGATATAATGATTGTTGCTGGTATTGCAGCAATTAGGCTTGATTTATTAAAGGATTATTGGCACGTTCTGCTTATTATTGGAGTGGCTGGGCTTGTAATAACTTACTTTTACAATAGGTTTGTTGCGAAAACACTCTTCAAAGAATATGAAGACGAACAGTTCTTAGTTATGTATGGGATGTTGACAGGAACAGCTAGCACAGGCGTTGTATTGCTTAGAGAAATTGACCCTGAATTAAAAACACCTGCTGTTGACAACCTCATCTATCAGACTATTCCTGCGATAGCGTTTGGCTTTCCAATGATGATTTTAGCGACAAAGGCTCCTCATATACCACTCGAGACACTAATTATTTTAATAGGTTTCTTTATTGTAATGAATATAATTTTATTCCGTTCGTTTATATTTAAAAAAGGAGAAAAAAAGAGAAAAAATGAAAAAAATTATTAAACTATTTGCGCTAATTTTTTCACTAATTCTAACCTTTTGCTTGGTGGCTTGTGGAGAGCCCAGGGAACTTACTGAAGAAGAAAAAGCACTTCTTCAAGCTAGAAGAGAAATCGTACTAGATTATATGCAAAAACAAACAAGTTTTTATTGGCGTGCTGGTGAAAATTTTAGTTATACGGTTAATCATTCTGGTAAGGATAACTTAGTAAATATTGTAGAAGGACAAATTTATCTAGGTTTACCGTATACTTATGCTGGTGGGACAAGAGATGCTTTTTTAGAATATGCTAGTGAGCCAGATGAAAAAGGCGTTTATACCATAAGCGGGCTTAGTGGAAGCGCACTTGACGGTGGCACTGCATACTCTAGAATCGGCAACGATTGTTCTTCAGCAGTTTATTTAGCGTGGAGTCAGGTAGGGAACTCTGTTAACCCTGTAAAGCTCTCTGGCGCAATGAAATATTTTAATAAGAATAATGGCTTTTTGCCATTAGGAGATTATGAGATTGCTGACGATTATACGGGAAGTACTTATGATGTTTGTAACAATAATGGCAAAGTTGTAATGTATAATTCTTATGCTAAGTTGCAAAAAGGTGATGTTCTTTTTAGACGTGATACCTCAGGACACTCAATAATGGTTAAAAGTGTAGATATTAAATATCTTGATGATGGAAGTGTTAATCCCAGAGAAAGCAAGGTTATATATCTTGAACAAACCTTTGGTAATTTAAAATCAGATAAAAGTTATTTTGATGAAACACTTGGCGAGTACGTGAATATTATTTGCGGTGTAGACCAAAAAACTACATTTTTAAGTTTGTTTGATGAAAGATATCTTCCAATAACCTGTAAGGAATTAATTGACCCTGCAATCCCTTCTGCGCCTGAAATTATCGATAGTATAAAAACGCCTTCAATCAATAATCTTTTTGAAGGTGAAATAATGTCAAATTGGTATATGGATTCTGTTTATATTACCATATCTGATAGCAATGGAGTAGATGTTCAAAAATGTGCTGGGAGAATTGCTAGATTTAGTCAATTCACATTTAAATTATCAAGCTTTATCAATGATAAACTGGAAGGTTTCTTTGGTAATATTGATTTAGATTCACTTGATAGTGGGAATTATAGTTGTAAGGTTGATGTAAAACTTACAACGGGGAAAACCTTTACGATAAGGAATTTTGATTTTGTCGTGTAATTAAAAATTTTATTATAAAAAGGGCGTGTTTATTACTAAATACACCTTTTTTCTTTTTGTAAACAAAAAAGATAAGCATAGTTTTTTTGCTTATCTTTTTTATCTGTATTATTTTTTCTTTCTGTAGTTAATAGGGGAAATCCCGTAATGTTTTTTAAATATTAATCCAAAATAGTTGGCTGATGGAAACCCGCATAATTCTGCAATTTTTTCCATCGAGTAACTTGATGATGATAAATACATTTTTGCTTTATTTAATCTTACTGACGTTACGTAGCTTATAATGGAACAATTCATTCTCTTCTTAAATCTAGTACATAACGTGTTTTTTGAAAGAAAGAATTTATTGCTTAATCCGTCTAGTGTGATATGTTCGCGATAATTTTCGTTAAGATGTGCAACAATTTTTAATATGCTTTCATCAGTATGTTTTCCGTGCCTCGTAAAGCCAACTTCAAGGGCTGGAGAAAGCGTTTGCGCTTGAAGATAGTATATAACCGTTTTAACGAAGTTAAGTTGCGTTTCTTTTGCGTGGTCAACGTTGCTATTTGCAATCTTCATTGCCTCGTTTAACACCGTGGAGATAAAGGTGGTTTGTTTGTTTTCTAATGTGTAAACAGAGTTTTCACTAAGTTTAATGAGAAAGTTTTTTTCTTGGGTGCTTAAATAATCTTCTGATAGATAAATATTAATTCGCTCGTATGCATCGCCTTCGGTTTTGTGCATAACGAATGGTGGAATAATACAAACAGAGGGTGCGCTAATGCGATATAGTTTGTTTTCAATAAAAAAATCTCTTATGCCTTCCGTTAGAAAGTATATTTCATAATAATCATGAAACTGTGGCTCCGTCATGTTATAACTGAGCGTTTGGTTTCTTTTTTCAATTTCTAAAAACCCCATTATTTTTGCCTCTAAATAAAATTCGTCAACATATTAACATGCTACATTAATATTGTCAATTTGTTTTTTTAAAATTTATCATAAAAATTTGTATAATTTATGTAAAAAGATAAAGATTAGTGATATAATATATTGTAATAATATAATGATTTTAATAAAATTATTGTAGAGGAAGGGAAATGAGAACTTGTATTACTAACGCAAACGTAATTCTTAAAGATAAAATTTTATATAATGCAAACGTTTTAACTTCAAACGGTGTAATTTTAGAAATAACAAATGAGCCGATAGCTAGTGACATGATTATTGACGCTAAGGAATTATATTTAATGCCTGGGTTTATTGACCTGCATTGCCACGGTGGAAATGGGCTTGATTTTATGGATGCTACACCGAGTCAAATGAGGGAGCTTGCTTTTTTCCATCTAAAGCATGGAACAACAACTCTTTACGCTACTACGCTAACGGATACTTATGACTCGATTGAAAGTGCGCTTGATAATTATAAAGCGTTAGCAAGCGACGGAGATTTGCTTAACTTGGAGGGCGTTCATTTAGAAGGGCCCTGGCTATCAAAAGAGCAATGCGGGGCACAGGAACCTGATAGGATTTGTGATATTGATTTAGATAAGTATGATGAGCTTATTAAAAAATATCCCTTTATTAAAAGAATAACTATTGCTCCAGAACTTATTAACGCCAGACAATTAGGCGCTAAAGCAAAAAAAGATGGCGTGATTATTTCTGCAGGACATACCGACGCTGATTTTGATACTATTATTACTGCAAAAGATTATGGTATTAATCTTTTAACACATTTTTATTCGGGTATGAGAGGTGTCGTAAGAAAGAACGCATATCGTTCTGCAGGTGCTGTTGAGGCAGGACTATATGACGAGGATTTGTTCGTTGAAATTATCGCTGATGGCAAACATTTGCCCAAAAGCTTATTACAGTTAATTTATAAGTGTAAAGGTTGTGATAAAATCTGCTTGATTACCGATGCTATGAGGGCTTGTGGCTTTTCAGATGGAACCAAGTCAGTTCTCGGTAAACTCATTGGTGGTACTGAAGTAATTGTTGACGATGGTGTTGCAAAACTTACTTCACTCGATAGTTTTGCAGGAAGTGTTTCTACCTTTGATAGGCTTGTTAAGACTATGGGTGAGCTTGCAGATGTTGATATCGTTGATATTGCTAAAATGGCCGCTACGACTCCTGCTAGGATAATGGGGCTTAACGACCGCGGAAGTATTGAAATTGGTAAAAGAGCCGATTTTGTTTTAATTGACAAGAAATTCAACGTTAAAAACGTTATATTTAAAGGAGAATTAATTTAATGAAGGTAATTATTTGCAACACGAAAGAAGAACTTGGGCTTAAGTCTGCTAAACAAACGGAAGAGCTTATCAGTAAGGCAATCGCAGAGAAAGGCTTTGCTAGAATTTTATTATCAACCGGTGCTTCACAGTTTCCATTTTTTGATGAATTTGTTAAGCTTCCTATTGATTGGGAAAAGGTGGAAATGTTCCATTTGGACGAATACGTTGGTATATCTAAAGAACATCCTGCAAGCTTTA
Organism: Christensenellaceae bacterium; assembly: GCA_045639245.1. Taxonomy (GTDB): domain Bacteria; phylum Bacillota; class Clostridia; order Christensenellales; family Borkfalkiaceae; genus UBA1259. The sequence continues at coordinate 9,978 of JAZUCS010000034.1, read as the reverse complement.
ACAATTATTTACTCAATAGATTTATCAAAAAGGTTCCAATTAAAAATTATCATTTAATTGATGGCACAGTTGCTCCCGAAAAAACTATTGTGGAACTTACTAAACTTCTTGATGAAACTCCTGTTGACGTTGGTCTTATTGGTATCGGTGAAAACGCTCATATCGCTTTTAACGACCCACCTGCAGACTTTAATGATAAGAGAGCATACAAGGTGGTAACTCTTGATGACAGATGTTTAATGCAACAGGTTGGTGAAGGCTGGTTTAAGGACAAGGATGAGTGCTTCAAGCAGGCAATTTCTATGACATGCGATAGAATTATGAGATGTAAACATATTATCTCGGTTGTTCCTTACGCTGTTAAAGCTGAAGCGATTTTTAACACGTTATCTCGTGAGCTTACGACAGAAGTTCCAGCAACACTATTAAAAACTCACGCAGATTGCACGGTTTATTGTGATTTAGATTCTGCAAAATTGCTCACTCCAGAGTTAGTTGAGAAATATAAATAGAGGTTTTTTATGAAGATTTTATTTGGTTCTGACGTTTCTGTAAAAGAAGAAACTAATTGTATTAAATATTTTGCTGAACAAAACGTAGAGGCTATTTTTACCGACGTTTTGCCTGTGTTAAAAAGTGCAGACGCAGTTGTTGTTAATCTTGAGTGTGCTATTACAGAAACTGAACATACTATTCATAAATTCGGACCCAATATTAAAGCGCCTTTTGGTACTGCTGAAACGTTAAAAAAAGCAGGTATTGACTATGTTGGTATAGCAAATAATCATGTGTTTGATTTTGGAAAACCCGGTCTTTACGACACGATTAAAGAATTAGAAAAAAACGACATTAAATATACTGGTATAGGCAAAAACCTGCTTGATGCAAGAAAGGATTTGATTATTGAAAAGGATGGCAAAAAAATAGCCATTATTGCCGTTGCTGAGCATGAGTTTTCCATTGCGCTTGAAAATAGGGTAGGATGTCGTGAATATGACCCGTACGACACCAACGATGATATAGTTGAAGCTAAAAAGAACGCTGACTATGTGGTTGTTATGTATCACGGAGGAAAAGAACACTGCCGTTATCCTTCTCCAAGGCTTGTTAAAGCTTGCCGTTCAATGGTTAAGCACGGAGCTGACCTAGTAATGTGTCAACACACACACTGTATCGGTTGCTATGAAGAGTTTATGGGTGGGCATATCTTATATGGACAGGGTAACTTTATATTCGTTTCAAATCTTGACAAAACGGATTTATGGAACACCTGTTTGCTCGTTGATGCTGATTTTGGCGATAAGTTAAAAGTTGATTTCATTCCTGTTAGGGTAAATGGAACAGAAGGAATTACCCTTTGTAAAGGTGAAGATAAAGAAACTGTTTTAAGAGCGTTTTTTGAGAGAAGTGAGTCAATGAAGGACGGTTCGTGGAAACAAGGTTGGATTGATTACACAAAAAGCGCAAACTTTGGTTGGTATAAAATAATTCCAGAAGATAAAAAAGATGCCTTTGCAGCATATATCACTTGTGAGGCACATCTTGATATGATGAGAGAATTTTATAAAACCTATAATGTTACCAACGAATTGGATGACTAGTATTTATTTAATTGTAAGGAGCTAAAAATGAAAAGAGTTGTAATTGTTGGCGCTAGTATGAGATGTTATGCCATGTTTATCGAAAAGGTTAGAAAGAATATTCCTGACGACGTTAAATTCGTAGGTGTTTATGATATTAACGAGGGAAGAAGCAGGGTTTTAGCAGATATTATAGGTGAAGGGTGTGCCGTTTACCAAGATTTCGAAGAAATGCTTGATGCTGAAAAGCCAGATACCGTTTTAGTTACGAGTCGCGACGACACTCATCACGATTATGTTGTTCGTGCACTTAACAAAGGATACGATGCAATATCGGAAAAACCGTTAACTAACACATTTGAACGTTGCCTTGCCGTTCGTGATGCAGAAAAGCAAAGTGGTAAAACTGTTACCACTACCTTTAACTGCAGATATATGCCGTATTTAGTACACATTAAAGAGTTAATTATGTCTGGCAAAATCGGTAAGATTTATTCCGTAAATTATGAATACGGCTTAAACCGTTCTCACGGTGGCGATTATTTCAAGAGGTGGCATAGACTTATGGAATACTCTCAAGGTATGCTGCTACACAAATCTACTCATCACCTAGACGTTGCTAACTGGCTTATTGACGACGAACCGAGATACGTAACTGCTCTTGCAAATAGGGTTCATTACGGGGATAAAGGCGAGATGAAGGCTGAGCGTTGCCAAGATTGTCCGGGTAGAGATAATTGTGAAGTTTACGTTCCCGATGATGAAAAAGGTAAAGTGCTCAACCAGAGGTTTTACTACGATAACGAAAAGGAAGATGGATATGTTAGAGACCGTTGCGCTTTTACGCCCGATGCTGATATTAACGACAATTATTCAGTTTCAGTTATGTATGAAAAAGGTGCTCTTTTAACTTATACGCTTCAAATGGCTTCAATGCACGAGGGATATAACATTACTATTACGGGTGAAAAAGGTGTAATAATCGCAAGGAAATGGAGCCCTGATGATAAGGATACTGAAAAAGATGTTATTAAGGTTATCACTAAGGGTGGACAAATTGAAACTATCGAGTACGATAGAGGAACGGGTTCACACGATGGTGCAGATGATATTCTTATAAAAATGCTCTTTAACGGATATGAGTCTGACCCACTAAATCAGTGCGCAGGAAGTTTTGAGGGCGTAGTTTCTGCTATGGTTGGTATTGCTGGTAATATGAGTATAAAAGAAGGCAAAACTATTGATTTAAAACCCTTTATTGATAAACTTAGATAGGATAATTAAATGAAATACGATATACTTCCAATTTTAGAAAAAGCAGATTTTTCTAATGAAGTTAAAGAATTGTTGTACAAATCTTTTATAAAGGCAATAAATAGTGATAAAAAAGACGAAATATATTGTCTTGTAGAAAGTTTTGAAAAAGGCGCTATCAGTTACGATAACGTAACTGATAGCCTTAAAACTATTTTTCTATCTTTTGGAATAAACGAATATATGGTTTATCTTTTAGTGTTAGCGATTCTTCTAATCGTGCTAGAAAAGTTTTATATCGCTAAAAGTTTGCCTTTAAGCGTTTATTTTGACGTTGTAAAGGATTTAAAATATAAAGCTTTAGACTGTGAAGGCAGGTTTGGTGTTTGGGGTATAAACGGCTTTTCTTGGTTTAAGGAGTATTTTGAATATAAAAAATTTCCTTTTGGTAAACTTCAGTATCAATTAGGGCATTTTTATGGCAAAGCTATGGTTGATGGCGTTGAAATTAATGAAGGAGATAATGTTTTATACGTTCACGTTCCTAGAACTGGTGGAAGGCTTGATTATGAGAGTGTTAGAGAGTCTTATGATAAAGTAAACTCGTTTATAAGAGAATTCTTTCCAGATTTTTTTGGGAGTGGAAGAACAATTTTGGTGTTTCGTTCATGGATGCTTTTTTCTAAATGGAAAGAAGTGTTGCCGCCAAACGGCAATTTTATGAAGTTTTGTGCTGATTATAAGATTGTTGGCGAAGCATTCTATGATGATTATTCTACAGCTTGGAGAGTGTTTTATAAACCGTATAACGGTTGCCCCGATGAAATGCCTCAAGATACCTCATTGCAGAGAGCTTGCCTTGATTTAATAAAAAAAGGCGAGAAACTAGGTTATGCAAAAGGAGTTTTGATTTATAATGGCTAAAAATATTATTTTTTTTGGTGATTCAATTTTTGATTCTAGAAGAGATAGAACTGAGCCTGATGGAACTATGCCGTCCTATGGTAGGGGATGTGTATTTCTAATTGCTTCTGAACTTTTATCTAAGTATCCTAATGAATATAACGTGTTCAATAGGGGGAATTCTGGAGATAGAATTTATAATTTATATGGTAGATTAACGCCAGACGTTTGGAACTTAAAGCCCGATGTATTAACTATAAACGTTGGTATAAATGACGTGGAACACCCTAACCAAATTCGTGGTGGAACGGATATTAAACGTTTTGAAAAGATTTATCGCGATATTATTGAAGAAACTAGAGATCGTTTTCCAAATGTTAGAATTATTTTGTGCGAACCTTATGCTGTAAAAATAGATGATGAATTACCTAAAAATTATTATTGGTATAACGAAATGATTCCTATTTACAGGGTGCTTTTAGAAAAACTTTGTGCTGATTATAATTTAGAGCTTGTGTCGTTAAATGATACAATGAATGAAAAAGCTAATAGGTTTGGCAAAGAAAACGTTACAAAGGATGGAACACACCCAAATATGCTCGGAGCAAAAACCATTGCCGAAGAGTGGTTAAAAGTGTTTTATAATGAATTGTCAAACTAAGTGCAACACTTTTTTTAATGGTTGTTAAATAAAACAATCTTTTTTAAGATGTAAAACCTTCTTGGGTCTGGCGTTAATTAACGCCAGATTTTTTTAAATAAATATTTCTCCAAGGGATTTTAAGGCTGATTACAGGGGTTTTTCCCAAACAAATTATTAAAAAATTTAACACAATAAAACATTAGAAAAACAAAGATAAATCTTGCCTTTTTTCTTGAAAAACTTAAAAAGATTTGTTCCCAAAATCCCCCTAGGGTTTTGTTCAAACTTAAAGAGCCTTAAAAATCTTAATTTTTTCGCTATTTTTTGCCTCATCGTCCCATTGAGTTAGATATTTTTCACCCGAAAATCCTTCATTTTCGGGTGTTTTTTATTACTTTTAAGCATTTTTTATAAAATGAAATTCCTAATTTTACAAACTTTTTCCCAAGATTTAAAATAAAACCTTTTTGGGAAACTATTTGATTTATATAAGTAATTGAAATATATGTTGCTATGTGCTATAATAAATTAGAAATTTATTTAAGGTTATAACTATGTCAGAGAAAAAAGAAAAAAAGTACTTAATAGACAACCCTACTTTAATGGCAGAATGGAATTGGGAAAAGAATAATGAATTAGGTTTAAACCCTAAAACTTTAACTTTGGGTAGCCATCAAAAAGTTTGGTGGAAATGCACTAAAGGACATGAGTGGCAAGCAGTCATAGTTAATAGAAATAATGGTCAAGGCTGTCCTATTTGTGCTAGCAAGAAAATTCTTTTAGGCTATAATGATTTGGTAACGATTAATCCCAAACTTGCATGTGAGTGGAATTATGAAAGAAATAGAAATTTAAGACCAGAAGATTTTACTGCAAATAGTGGTATGAAAGTATGGTGGAAATGTAATAAAGGGCACGAATGGCTCGCAAGAATTGCAGATAGAAATAATGGAAAAGGTTGTCCTTATTGTTCTAATCAAAAAGCAATAAAAGGTTATAACGATTTAGCAACTATTAACCCAAAGCTTGTAAGCGAATGGAATTATGAAAAAAACGGTGATTTAAAACCTGAAGATTTTATGCCTAACAGCAATAAAAAAGTTTGGTGGAAATGCGCTAAAGGGCATGAATGGCAGGCAAAAATTGCTAATAGAAATAATGGCAATAATTGTCCTATATGTAGCTCAGAAAGGAGCTCTTCTTTTCCAGAATATGCTGTTTTATATTATCTTGAAAAATATGGAATAAAAGTTGTTCATAGATATATGGAAAATGGTTATGAATTGGATATCTATATTCCCCATAAAAAAATCGCTATTGAATATGATGGTTATTTTTATCATAAAAATAAAACAAAAAAAGATTTAGAAAAAAACTTAAAATGTAAAAAAGACGGTATTAAACTTTATAGAATAAGGGAAGGTTTACCTTTATTAAATGATACTTCAATAGACTATGTTGTAGATAAAAAACAAAAAGAGTTAGGTGAAGTATTGCAAAAAGTATTAAGTGAAATTATTGGATGTGGTCTTGATATTGACTTAAAAAGAGATACTATTGGAATAGAAAACTTACGTGAATACACTGAAAAAGAAAATTCACTTTTGTGTACCAATCCTGAATTAGCAAAAGAATGGAATTATGAAAAAAATGGTAGTTTAATGCCAGAACATTTTTTGCCGAATAGCGATAAAAAGGTATGGTGGAAATGCGAGAAAGGACACGAATGGCAGGCTATAATAGCAAATAGGAGTAAAGGTAGTGGTTGTCCGTATTGTTCAGGTAATAAAGTTTTAAGAAACTATAATGATTTGGTAACGGTTAATCCCAAACTTGCAAGTGAATGGAATTACGAAAAAAATGGTGAATTAAGACCAGAAGACTTTATGCCTAATAGCAATAAAAAAGTTTGGTGGAAATGCGCTAAAGGGCATGAATGGCAAGCTACAATTAACAATAGAAACAATGGTCAAGACTGTCCTATTTGTGCCAGCAAAAAAGTTCTCTCAGGCTATAATGATTTGGTAACGGTTAATCCCAAACTTGTAAGTGAATGGAATTATGGAAGAAATGGAAGTTTAAGACCAGAAGAATTTACTGCAAATAGTGGTGTGAAAGTATGGTGGAAATGTTATAAAGGACACGAGTGGCAATCGACAATAGCGCATAGAAATAATGGACGTGGGTGTCCTTACTGCTCTGGTAAACAAGCAATTAAGGGCGAAAGTGATTTAGCGACCATTAATCCCAACCTTGCAAATGAGTGGAATTACGAAAAAAATGGTGAATTAAAACCAGAAGATTTTATGCCTAATAGCAATATAAAAGTTTGGTGGAAGTGTAAAAATGGGCATTGTTGGGAAGCAAGAATTGCAGATAGAAGCAGAGGTCGAGGTTGCCCTTATTGTTCAGGTCGCAAAAAACCAAAATAATAACAAAGGAGAAAATATGAACGACTATTTAGAAATTTTTTATAAATTTAGAGAAGATAAAGAAATTACTGATTTGATTGACGATGTTCAGAAACTTCGTTTTTATTATTCGACAAAACAACACGATGCTATGATTCAACATATCAATAATTTAACTATAAAGTATCTTACTGAAGCATTAGTTTGGAATAGTGTTAATACAATACAGCCTGTTAATTATGAGCAATCCTATCAGAATACAGAAGACTTTTTAAAAGCAAAAGGTATCGATATGCTAATTAAAAAAGGCTATCAAAAATCACAAAAATAACAAAGGAGAATTTACAATGGAAGAAAAAATTAAAGTAATAAATAGCAATACAAGTTTTAGTGAATATTTTGAACTAGAATCAATATCCGATAACACTAGAAAAAAATTGGAAACTGTTGATTTTGTTGCCGTTCCTGCTAAATATGGCGATAACGACTTTTGCTTTGCTCAAGAAACTATAGAGTTTATTAAGTTTTGCCGTCAAAACGACACACATCACTCATATGATATTTTAGCGGATGCTGATATAAAAGTTCGTTCCCTTCATTCGTTTGATATTTGGGCTCCTATCATTTGGATTGCAACAGAAATTTTATTGCCTATCGCAATAAATATTGTTGGAGATTTTATTAAAAGTAAACTTAAAGGCAGAGAAAAGGAAAATGCTAATATTGATATAACCATGATTGTAAAAAGAAAGCATGAAGAAAAAACTATTCATTATAGTGGCGACGCTAAAACATTTAAGGAAACTTTTGAAAAAATTGATTTAAACAAAATGTGAGGATAAAATGCTGAAATACTTTATTGAATATATGAACCTTGACCAAGTAAAAAGTATTTGTGTTGCAATTAACTCTATGAAAAGAAAGTTGCAAAGCGGTGATTTTATTAACCCCATGCAAGAGTTCGAAGATGCTGAGCCAATGTTTCAAGAAATTAAAGAAATAGCCGTTAAAACTAAAAACGAGCGTTTAGCAAACGCCCAGTATGTGTTTAAAGAATATTTCTTGCTGTTTTGTGAATTAAGAAATTATTTTAACAAATTAAAAATTAAGGATTATAAAGGTTCTTGGGACAAATTGCAGGACTGTTTCGACATTATTAAATCTGTTGGTAAATTTACTAATGAAGAAAACCGCTTTGAATTGCCTTCCTTATATGATTTATTGTTAGAATATGAAGCATTATATCCTTACAAATTATTTTGTAGTAGCGAGTTTGTTATTGAAAAAGCAACCTGTAGCATTTGTGGAAAATCTGTGCTTGGTTTAGATTGTCCTCACATTAAAGGGGAACTATATTGGGGAGAACCTTGTATACACAATATTGAAAAAATTAAACATTTTCAAGGCGTAGCACTTGTTGCACATCCAGAGAACAAACGTTGCATTATGCAAGTTGTGGATGATGATATTACGGATGATGAAAAATTTAAAAAATTAGATGATTTCATTGGATTAAATTTACCTTTCTTACAAATGTTTTCGATTAATAGCAAAATCGAAAGAAAAATGGATGTCAAATACAAGAATGTAGGAAGAAATGACATTTGCCCATGTGGTAGTGGTAAGAAATTTAAGAGGTGCTGCATATCAAAACTCTATTATCAGCATATTAAATACTCTGTTACACCAAGTAAAAAAATAGAGTTGTTTTATTTTTAATTGTGATATAAAAGCAAAAAATTTTTGTGTAAATTGTAGATTATTTAGGGTATGGGCGCTTGCATATTTTTATAAATATCAAAACCAGTATAAAAAAGTTTGCCCAGAAGCAATTTAAGAAACAAGTGTATTTTTATTATATCTTTACTTTTTAGGCTAAAATCGGCTTTTAAAAGTAAAGATTTTTGTTTTTAAAGGTAATACTCAAAACATTTGAAAAAAGTGGCAAAAAAAGATATAATATAAATAATCAACAATGCTATATATTGGAATTGAGAAATTAAATTAAGTAAACAAAGGAAAAAGTTATGTCATTTCTTTTAATAATACCTATTATTTTAATCATAATTCTTGCTATATACTTAAAAAATCCAACTACTCGTGGAAAAAGTGGTGAGAATAAAGTTAAATGGGTTATAGGTGAAACAATTGAAAATGAACAGTATATTATAAATGATTTAATTATAACTAATGAAGGGAAAACTTCGCAGATAGACCATATTGTTATTAATCCACGTGGTGTTTTTGTAATTGAAACAAAAAACTATTCTGGGGATATTTACGGAAGTGAAAATCAAAGAGAATGGACACAAGTTTTAGCCTATGGCAATGTTAAAAATAAGTTATATAATCCAATTAAACAGAATGCAACACATGTTTATCATGTAAAGAAAATTGTTGGAAAACTTCCCGTACATTCTTTGGTTGTTTTTGTTCAAAATAATACTTACCATATTGAAGCAAATAATGTTATTCCTTTATCTTCTTTAAGAAGTTCATTACAATATGGAGAAAGTGTTTTGTCTGTAAAACAAATGGAAATTGCATATAAAACATTATTATCTAAAAAAACAGAGATATCCACACAAGAACACATACATAATGTAAGAGAGCAGCAACGAAATTTAGAACGTGGTATTTGTCCAAGATGTGGTGGACAGTTAGTTTTGCGAAATGGGAAATATGGAGAGTTTTGGGGCTGTTCAAATTATCCAAAGTGCAAATTCATAAAAAAGGATTGAGGTGTTTAATTTGATATTAGGAGAAAAATTATGAGAAAGAACTTAAAACCAAAAGCATATATTTATCCGTTGCCTGTGCTAATCGTTGGCACTTATGATGAAAATGGAACGCCAAACGCTATGAACGCTGCTTGGGGCATGGTTTGCGATACGGCGCAAGTTTCTATTTGTCTTGATAAAAATCATAAAACTGTAAAAAGCCTCTTAAAAACCAAGGCGTTTACAGTTGCGATTGCTGATAGCAAAAACGTTGTTCCTGCCGATTACGTTGGTGTGGTTTCTGCAAACGACGTTGCTAATAAGATAGAAAAAGCGGGTTGGCATACTGTAAAAAGTGAGTTTGTAAACGCACCTATAATCGAAGAACTTCCACTTGTATTAGAGTGTAAACTTGTTAGTTATGACACTGAAAGTGAAATTTGTATAGGGGAAGTGGTAAACGTTTC
>JAZUCS010000033.1:0-4868 GCA_045639245.1 Christensenellaceae bacterium | reverse complement strand
GATAAAATATTTATTTTATGTTAAAATAAATAAGATTAACTGGGAGAAGGACAGAATATGTACAGCATGACAGGCTACGGCAGAGCCGAATATAATCAAGACGGAATAAATCTCGTCGTAGAAATTAAGACGGTAAACAACCGTAATTTTGACTTAAACTGTAAAATTCCCCGTGCTTTTATCGGGCTTGAAGATACTATAAGAAAAACGGTTAGCGAGTACGTAAAAAGAGGGCGCATAGACTTATTTATCACTTTTAGTGATTTAAGGGAAAGTGCCTCTGCTCTTGAAGTTAACGTTGATAAGGCGGTTGCGTATTACAATGCAAGCAAACAAATTGCCGAAAAACTCGGTCTTTTGAACGATTTTTCGGTTAGTATGGCAATGAAATCGCCTGACGTTATAGTTGAGGGCGCAACTCAGGGTATGACCGTTTTTTCGGAAATCGTTAAAGAAACGGTAAAAACTGCGTGTGTAAAACTTAACGATATGAGAAGAATTGAGGGCGAAAAACCCATCTCGGATATGCTTATACGTATGTCGGTAATTCAAAGCCTTGCAGATAGCATTAAGGTGCGTGCCCCCCAAGTTTCTATAGAACACAAACAAAAATTAAAGGCGAGAATAGAAGAAGCGCTTGAAGGGGTTAAGTACGACGAAGCGAGACTGCTTAACGAAGTTGCTTTTTTCGTAGATAAAGTTAATATTGACGAAGAGTTAACGCGGTTATCCTCACATATAGAACAGTTTAAGAGCATTGTTCAAAAGGTAGGAGCTGGTAAAAAGTTGGATTTTTTAATGCAAGAATTTAACAGAGAAGCTAATACGATTTGTTCCAAATCGAATGACGTAGAAGTTACGAGTTATGCGCTTTCGTTAAAGAATGAAATAGAAAAAGTAAGAGAACAGGTTCAAAATTTAGAGTAGTATGAATAATTTGCTTGTGGTATTATCCGGCCCGTCGGGTGTGGGAAAGGGAACTGTTGCTAAAAAACTTGTTGAGGCTAGTAAAGAATTTGCCCTTAGTGTTTCTTGTACGACTAGAAAACCACGACGAGGAGAAATTGACGGAAGAGAATACTTTTTTATTAGTAAAGATGAGTTCTTATCTAAAATAGATGAAGATGGATTTTTAGAGTATTCTGAACATTTTGAAAATTATTACGGTACTCCAAAAGGTTTTGTATTTTCTAAGCTTAAAGAAAAGGACGTTATTTTAGAAATTGACGTAAACGGAGGGCTTTCGGTTAAAAAGAATTTCGAAAAAGCAGTTTTAATAATGATTGTTCCACCCTCAGTAGAAGAGGTGCGAAAGAGATTGATTAAACGCAATACCGAAACCGTGGATAAAATAAATCTGCGTATGCAGAGAATGCAGTTTGAACTTGACAAGGCAAAAGAATACGATTATTCAGTTGTTAATGACGATTTGAATAGAGCCGTGCAAGAAATTATTGAAATTATTGAAAAGGAAAAAAAAGGTAGAAACCTTAAATAAAGGAGAAATAAATATGATACATAAACCCCCGATTGATGAATTAACGGAAAAAGTTGGTTCTAAATACGCTCTTTGCGTAGTAACGAGTAAGCGTGCAAGACAGCTTATGGAGCAAGCTTCAAATCAGGGATTAACGGAACTTCCTGGTAATGAAAAGCCCTTATCTATGGCTGCGCAAGAAATTTACGACGGCAAACTTGTTGCCACGAACGATTAGTATAAAATGCGTTGGGCAATTTGCTTTAACGCATTTTTATTTAAGCAAAAATAAATGTACGCACGTGTTATAGTCGACATTTCACATAGTGAAGTGGACAAGGTGTTTGAATATAAAATTCCACTTGGCTTACAGGTTTTACCTGGAAGTAGAGTTCACGTGCCTTTCGGGAATAAAGTTATTGAAGGTATAGTTATTGGTCTTTCGCAAACTTCTCAATTTGAAGCCACTAAAATTAAGGATATTATTTCCGTTTTGGAAGAAACACCAGCTCTTACTGAAGAAGCCTTAGCTCTTTCCGATTATATTAAAGATAATTGCTATGTTACAAAAGCTCTTTCGCTTAGACTATTTTTGCCGAGTGAAATGAGAAAGGGAAGGGTAAGAGAACAATATACTACCTATTATAAGCTTAATGAAGATATTCAACTAGACGTGGCGTTAAACTGTTTAAGAGCTACGGCGAAAAAACAGAAAGAGCTTTTGGTTTATTTGTCTAGTGAAATCTTTTCCTCTTCATCTAATTTAAATGAGAAGTTTGGTGCTTCTGCAGTAAAAACTGTTGAAAAAAAGGGATGGATTGTTGCGTACAAGGAAAAAAGATTTAGAAAACCTTATAACGAATTATCTAGAGAAAATAAACAAATTAATTTAACGATAGATCAGTTAAATGCCATAGAAAGTATTGAAAAAACGGATAAACGTGTAACTTTATTGTTTGGTGTTACAGGCTCAGGCAAAACGGAAATTTACTTAGAGTTAATTGACAAGACGATAAAGCAAGGAAAAACGGCAATAATGTTAGTTCCCGAAATATCGTTAACACCACAAATGCTTACTCAACTTCGCAGAAGATTTGGTGAAAACGCTGCAATATTACATAGTGGATTATCTGCCGGTGAGCGTTTTGACGAGTGGTGGAGAATTAGAACGGGCGAAGCTAAAATAGTTATCGGTGCGCGTAGCGCTGTGTTTGCTCCCGTGGAAAAGCTTGGGCTTATTGTTATTGATGAAGAGCACGATGGTAGTTATTCAAGTGAATCTTCTCCAAGATATTCTACTATAGACGTAGCGAAATTTCGTGCAGAGTATAATGGCGCAAAACTTGTTATTGGCAGTGCAACGCCTGCAGTGGAAAGCTTTTTAAATGCCAAAAATGGCGAATATAATTTAGTTACCTTAAAACAAAGAATTAATAAAAAACCATTGCCAGATATTGAAACTGTTGATATGAAAAAGGAAATTAGAGCTGGAAACGCATCTCCTTTTTCACGAGCACTTAAATATGAATTAACTAGTTGTATTGAACAGAGTAATCAAGCAATAATATTCTTAAATCAAAGGGGATATTCAAGGTCGGTAATTTGCACGGAATGTGGGCATGTTCAAAAGTGTAGTTCATGCGACGTGTCGTTAACTTATCACAAAGAAGATGAATCGCTTTTATGTCATTACTGTGGGGCTAAATACAAAATGATTTCGGCGTGTACAGAATGTGGAAGCACCTTTCTTCGTTATGGTGGAACTGGTACTGAACGAATAGTTTCTGAACTTAAAAAACTTATTCCTGGTTCAAGAATTTTGCGTATGGATAGAGATACAACTCAAACAAAGGAAGGGCATTTTAAGATATTAAACGAATTTGCAGAGCGCAAGGCTGACATACTTGTGGGTACACAAATGGTTGCGAAGGGGCATGATTTTCCTTTCGTTACTTTAGTTGGTATTTTAGATGCGGATATGAGTTTGCATTTTTCAGATTTTAAGAGTGCAGAACGTACTTTTCAGCTTCTAACTCAAGTATCGGGCAGATGTGGTAGAGCGAAAGAATCGGGTAAGGTTATTTTACAAACCTATTCTCCTGAGCATCCCGTATTATTAAGGGCAATAAATTATGATTACGAAGGCTTTTTTGAGCATGAAATTTCTATTAGAAAAGCAACGGCTTTTCCACCATATTCAGACGTAATTAGGGTGCTTGTTAATTGCCCTGAAGAGGAACTAGCAATTGAAAAAACAAAAAAGATATATGAAGAAGTTTCTGTAATATATCAAGCAAATAAAGAAAAATTTAAGTTCTTTGGCTGTATGAAAGCTCCACTTAAAAAGTTACAAGATAAATATAGATATCAAATTTTAATGAGATTAGATAGGGGAAATAAAGATATTATAGACGCGATTTTTAAGATTAGCGAAAAACATAATAGTAAAAATTCTTCCGTTTATCTTGAAATTAATCCAAACAACTTAACTTAAAGGAAATACTATGGCAATTAGAAATATAGTTAAAATTGGTGATGACACACTAAGAAAAAAAAGCTTTGAAGTAACCGATTTTGGTGAAAAATTAATAACTCTTTTAGACGATATGAAAAACACTCTTGACGTAAGCGAGGGCGTTGGTCTTGCTGCGCCTCAAGTTGGAGTTTTAAGACGTATATTTTTAGTTAAGTATGAAAATTATTTTTTTGAATGTATTAATCCAAAGATGCTTGAAATGAAAGGTAGATGTGTTGATAAAGAAGGTTGTCTTTCCGTTCCTGGTAAGAGTGGAGATGTAGAAAGACCTACTAAAATTAAAATTTCCTTTCAAGATAGAGCGGGAAAAGAACACGTTTTAAAAGTATCCGGTTTTTTAGCAAGAATATTTTGCCACGAATATGATCACTTGGATGGAATTTTATATATAGACAGGGCAAAAAATGTTGAGGGAGAATAAATGAAGATAATATACCTCGGTACGCCTGATTTTGCCGTTAAACCTTTAGAAAAACTTGTTTCTATAGAAGACGTCGAAATTTTGGCAGTAGTTACGAATAAAGATAAGCCTGTTGGAAGAAAGCAAATTTTAACATCGCCTCACGTTAAGATTAGGGCGTTAGAAATGGGTATTCCTGTGTTGCAGTATTCTAAAATAAAGACAGAGGGAGTGGATGATATTAAGGCGCTTGCACCTGATCTTATGGTTACCTGTGCATTTGGGCAAATTCTTTCGCAAGAGATTTTAGATATTCCAAAGTATGGGGTAATTAATATACACGCTTCGCTTTTACCTAAATACAGAGGGGCTTCTCCAATTAATTATGCTATATTAAACGGAGAAAAGAAAACGGGTATTACCGTTATGAAAACTGATGTCGACATAGATACAGG
>JAZUCS010000032.1:0-2614 GCA_045639245.1 Christensenellaceae bacterium | reverse complement strand
CTAAAGGAAGCGCTAACACAAGTGTTAGCGCAAATATCAGGCAGGTGTATTTTAGTCCGTCAAGCAGACTTAAAGTTACTTCCCAAAATCCCATTATTATTTTCCTTAATTTATGTTAATTATTATTCGATAGTCTCACTTACTTTAAGAACGTTTTCAAAACCATATTTTTTGGCAAGTTCCATAAGTTTTCCATTATCGTTAAGGGTTTTAATAGCTTCGTTAACCTTTGCGGTAAGCTCACTATCCTTTTTAAAACCAACTGCGTAAATTTCAGACTCTAACTCAATTGCATCTACAATAGCAAGATCGGTATAGTCACCTTTGCCACAAATGTTCTTTGCAAGAAGGATATCAACAACTGCAAAATCAACAGCGCCCGATTTTACTTCTGTAAAGGTGTTAATTTGAGCAGTAGCAGAAAATACGTTTTCTTTATCGGTTACGCCTTCTGCATATGAAGCGCCTGCGCTACCTGCTTCTACACAAGCCTTTTTGCCTTTAAGGTCAGCCTCAGTTTTGAAGCTCTCAACAGCGTCCTTCTTAGCAACAATGCACTGTTGGTTAAGCATATAACCGTAAGAAAAATCTACTAAATCACTTCTCTTAATGCCATCTTCATCAGCATTAGCGGTAAAACCGTTCCAAATACAATCAATTGCGCCTGAATTTAACTCGTTATACTTCTGGCCCCAATCAATCTCTTGGAAAGCAACTTCCATACCGATAAGTTTACCAACTTCTTGAGCAAACTCAGTTTCGAAACCGGTCCAATTGCCGTTTTCATCTTTTTCGTTCATATTTTCAAAAATTGTAACACCGCAAGTAAGAGTGTTATCAGATGAACAGCCTACAAAAGTACAGGCTAATGTAAGCACTAAAACAATGCTTAATAATAAGGATAATATTTTTTTCATTTTTTTAACCTCCAAAATTTGTTTTAGCGTTTTACCACGCTAAAGTGTTATTATAATACCATACTAAATTATGTTTGTCAATAATAATTTTTCGGAAATTATTTCATTGTTTATAAATCGATTTTTTAAATTATATGCATTTAAATAAATGAAAATATTAATATGACCTAAAAAAGCATACTTCAAAGTAATATTCGCTTGAAAATTAAAACAAAATATTATATAATTATTTTTATTATGTTTAGAAGTACTATGGAGGCATTTTATGTATTATAATTCTTTAAACAAGGAACAACTAACAAAAGAATTAAATGAATTATACTCTCGTTACAATTCTTTTAAAGCTCGTGGTCTTGCGCTTGATATGTCAAGAGGAAAGCCCGGTCCAACACAATTAGATGTAGCATCTGATATTTTTAATTCAGAAGCAAATAACATTGAATATAAGGCTGAAAACGGCTTTGACTGCAGAAACTACGGTGTTTTAGACGGTATTCCCGAAGTTAAAAGACTCTTTGCAGAAATTTTAGGTGTTGATGAATCTTTAGTAATAATCGGTGGAAACTCTTCGCTTAATATGATGTTTGATACCATCGCTCAAGCTATGACTCACGGTTTTGGCTCTGATCCTTGGCTTAAACAAGGTAAAATTAAGTTCTTATGTCCTGCTCCCGGTTACGACAGACATTTTGCAATTTGTGAGCATTTTGATATTGAAATGATTACTGTTGAAAACACTCCTTTTGGTCCTGATATGGATATGGTTGAAGAACTTGTTAAAGATCCTAGCGTAAAAGGTATGTGGTGTGTTCCAAAATATTCAAATCCAACAGGTATTACCTATTCTGATGAAACTGTACGCCGAATTGCTGCTTTAAAGCCTGCTGCATCAGATTTTCGCGTTTTTTGGGATAATGCTTACGTTGTTCACGAACTATATGAAGAAGGCGACAAACTCTTAAATATATATGAAGAATGTTCGAAGTGTGGAAATGATAACCTTGTAATTCAGTTTACTTCCACTTCTAAAATTTCCTTCCCCGGCGCAGGTATTGCAGCACAAGCAGCAGGTCCTGATGATATTCTAAGGATTAAAAAACGTTTATCAAACCAAACCATTGGCTACGATAAAATGAATCAGCTTCGCCATGCAAAGATTTTTAAAACTATCAAAGATGTTAATGAGCATATGAAAAAATTTGCAGATATTTTAAGACCAAAATTCGAAGTTGTATTATCTTATCTAGAAAAGGAATTCGGCGGTCTTAATATTGCAAATTGGACAAAACCAAAGGGTGGCTACTTCATTAGTCTTGATTTACCGGAAGGTTGTGCAAAAAGAACCCACGCACTCTGTAAAGAAGCAGGTTTAGTACTTACCGGTGCAGGTGCTACCTTCCCATATGGCAAAGACCCTAAAGATAGCAATTTAAGAATTGCGCCCTCTTATCCCGATGTTAAAGAGCTTGAACTTGCGGCTGAACTATTGACTATATGTTCTAAAATTGCAATTATTGAAAAAGTTTTAGCAAAATAGTTTATATTTTGTAAATTTCGCTATATTTTAACCAAAAAACATTGACTTTTACTGAATAAAATTATATAATTACTTTATTAGGCTCAATAGTTTTTGCATTAAATGATATTCTTTTGTTTAAGCAAAAATTTAACGCCACAAAAAATCAGTTGGAGGATTT
>JAZUCS010000031.1:0-5241 GCA_045639245.1 Christensenellaceae bacterium | reverse complement strand
TTTATTGGTTAACTTGGTCGCTTGGATTAGCACCGATGATATAAATAAACTTTGTTCTTCGGTGAGTGAGTACACGGGCGTTTCTCCAAGTTTATTTAAGAATACTTTATCGTTTTCATTTAAGAGTTTTTCCGAAAGATAAACGTTTATTCTTTCGTACGCTTCGCCCTCAGTTTTGTGCATTGAGAAAGGAGGAATAATGCAAGCAGAGGGTGCGGTAATTCTATATAACTTGTTTTCAATAAAAAAGTCCCTCGTGCCTTCGAGGAGAAAGTATATTTCATAGTAATCGTGAAATTGAGGCTCGGTCATATTAAACTTAAGCGTTTGTTTTCTCTTTTCTATATCTAAAAAGCCCATAAAGATTTCCTCCCATCTTTTTGTCGTTGACATATTAACACGGTAAAAATTGCTTGTCAATTTATTTTTGATAAAAATTTTAAATAAACTTGTATAATTTATGTAAAATGATAGATTTTAGAGATAAAACTTATTGAAAAAATATATTTTTTACTCTATAATTATAGTAGAAGGTGAAAGATGAAAACTATTATTAAAAATGCAAAAATCGTTCTTGAAAACGAAATACTTGAAAATAATAATCTTTTAATAGAAAATGGCGTTATCACTTGCCTTTCGGATGCTGAAGTTGATGCGGATGCGGTAATCGATGCAAAAGGGCTTTATTTAATGCCGGGGTTTATCGACCTTCATTGCCACGGTGGTAACGGTTTAGATTTTATGGACGCTTCGCCTAGTGAAATAAAGCAAATTGCAGAATTTCACTTAAAACACGGCACTACTACCATTTACGCAACTACTCTTACCGATACTTATCAGTCTATAGAAGCCGTACTTGATAACTATAAAATATTATACCATAAGGGAGAACTTTTAACTCTTGAGGGTGTTCATTTAGAAGGGCCTTGGCTTTCTAAAGAGCAATGTGGCGCACAAGAACCTGAAAAGCTTTCCAAAATTGACTTATCAAAATATGAAGAATATATAAAAAAATATCCTTTTATTAAACGAATTACTATTGCTCCCGAACTTGATTATTCAAAAGAACTTTGCCTTAAAGCAAATGAGGATGACGTTGTGATTTCCGCAGGGCACACCGATGCCGATTTTGACACGATTATTTCGGCAAAAGAATATGGGGTTAATCTTTTAACGCATTTTTATTCGGGTATGCGTGGCGTGGTTAGAAAAAACGCCTATCGTGAAGCAGGTTCTATTGAAGCAGGGCTTTATGACGACGATATTTTCGTTGAAATTATTGCAGACGGCAAGCATTTGCCCAAAAGTTTACTAAAGCTTATTTATAAATGCAAAGGGGCTGATAGAATTTGCTTAATTACCGATGCTATGCGTGCTTGTGGGCTTCCAGATGGGGCTCGTTCAATGCTTGGCAAAAAGGTTGGGGGAACGGAGGTAATAGTTAAAGACGGCGTTGCTTTCCTTCCGTCGCTCGATAGTTTTGCTGGCAGTGTTTCAACGTTTGATAGGCTTATTAAAACTATGGGTGAAATTGCTGAGGTTGACCTCGTTAATATTGCAAAAATGGCTTCAACAACCCCTGCAAAAATTATGGGGCTTAACGACCGTGGAAAAATTGAAGTTGGTAAAAGAGCCGATTTCGTTTTAGTAGATAAAAATTTTAACGTGAAAAACGTTATTTTCAAAGGAGAATTAGTATAATGAAATTAGTAGTTTGTAACACTAAAGAAGAACTTGGATTAAAATCCGCAAAACAGACCGAAGAGCTTATTAATAAAGCAATAGCCGAAAAGGGCTTTGCTAGAATTTTGCTCTCAACTGGTGCTTCACAGTTTCCCTTTTTCGAGGAATTCGTTAAACTTCCTATCGATTGGGAAAAGGTTGAAATGTTCCACTTAGACGAGTACGTTGGAATTTCTAAAGAACACCCTGCAAGTTTTAACAACTATCTCTTAAACAGATTTATTAAAAAAGTTCCCATTAAAAAATATCATTTGATTGACGGAACGGTTTCGCCTGAAAAGACTATTGAAGAACTTACCGCTCTTTTAGATGAAACGCCCGTTGACGTTGGTCTTATCGGTATTGGCGAGAACGCACATATCGCATTTAACGATCCACCTGCAGACTTTAACGATAAGAGAGCGTACAAGGTTGTTACGCTTGACGATAGATGTTTAATGCAACAAGTAGGCGAGGGTTGGTTTAAGGATAAGGACGAGTGTTTTAAGCAAGCAATTTCTATGACTTGCGATAGAATTATGAGATGTAAACACATTATCTCCGTAGTTCCATACAAGGTTAAGGCAGAAGCAATTTTTAACACTTTATCTAAAGATTTAACTCCCGAAGTTCCTGCAACCTTACTTAAAACTCACGCAGATTGCACCGTTTATTGCGATAGCGATTCTGCAAGTTTACTTACTCCTGAATTAATTGAAAAATATAAATAACGATTAAGGGAAAATTATTATGAGAATTTTATTTGGCGCAGACGTTTCTACTAAGGAAGGAACTAACAACTATAAGCATTTGGCTAATCAAGATGCTGAAGCAGCGTTTTCCGACGTTTTACCCGTATTAAAATCTGCTGATGCGGTAGTAGTAAACTTAGAGTGTGCAATTACTGATTCTGACCATCAAATTAAAAAGTTCGGTCCTAACATCAGAGCGCCGTTTGGTACTGCCGAGTTGTTAAAAAAATCAAATATTGATTACGTTGGTATTGCAAACAATCACGTTTTCGACTTTGGTAAACCCGGTCTTTACGATACCGTTAAAGAACTTGAAAAGAATAATATTACTTATACTGGTATCGGTCAAAACCTTGAAGATGCAAGAAAGAATATGATTATTACCGACGGTAAAATAAAAATTGCAGTTATTGCCGTTGCTGAACACGAATTTTCTATTGCGCTTGAAAACAGAGTTGGTTGCCGTGAATACGACCCATACGATACTAACGACGATATAGTAGAAGCAAAGAAAAATGCAGACTTCGTTGTAGTTATGTATCACGGTGGAAAAGAACACTGCCGTTATCCTTCTCCAAGGCTCGTTAAGGCTTGTAGGTCAATGGTAAAACACGGGGCAGACCTCGTTATGTGTCAACATACTCACTGTATCGGTTGTTACGAAGAATTTATGGGTGGACACATTTTATACGGACAAGGTAACTTTATGTTCGTTTCATTACTTGAAAAAGACGATTTGTGGAACACTTCTCTTCTTTTAGATGCAACTTTTGAAGAGGGCAAGTTAAAGGTTGACTTTATTCCCGTTAGAGTAAATGGTGACCATGGTATTAAACTTTGCCACGGCGAAGATAAAGAAAATATCTTAAACGAACTTAAAGAAAGAAGCAAATGTATGCAAGACGGTTCTTGGAAACAAGGTTGGATTGATTATACTAAGAGTGCAAATTTTGGTTGGTATAAAATTATTCCAGAAGATAAAAAGGATACTTTTGCAGCTTATATTACCTGCGAAGCACACCTTGATATGATGAGAGAATTTTATAAAACCTTTAACGTTACAAATGAATTAGACGACTAAATAAAATTTAAGGAGAAAAATTATGAAACGCATTGCTATCGTTGGTGCAAGTATGAGATGCTACGCCATGTTTGTTGATAGAGTAAAAAAAGTTATTCCAGACGACGTTAAGTTCGTAGGTGTTTACGATATCAATATGGGAAGAAGCAAAGTATTAAAAGAATACATTGGTGAAGATTGTACCATTTACGACGATTTTGAAAAGATGCTTGATGCTGAAAAACCCGACGGTGTTTTAGTTACTACGAGAGATGATACACACCACGATTACGTTGTTAGAGCGCTTAATAAGGGATACAATTGTTATTCGGAAAAGCCACTTACAAACACCTTTGAGCGTTGCCTTGCTATACGTGATGCAGAAAAGAAGAGTGGTAAAATGGTTACCACGACCTTTAACTGCAGATATATGCCGTATTTAGAGCATATTAAAGAACTAGTTATGTCTGGTAAAATTGGTAAAGTATATTCTATGAACTATGAATACGCCTTAAAACGTACTCACGGTGGCGATTACTTTAAGAGATGGCATAGACTTATGGAATACTCTCAAGGTATGCTTCTCCATAAATCAACCCACCATCTTGACGTTGCAAACTGGATTATTGATTCTGAACCAAGGTACGTAACTGCACTTGCAAATAGAGTTCATTATGGTGATGCCGGTGAATTTAGGGCGGAACGTTGTACCGAATGCCCATATAGCGACAAGTGTCAATCCTACGTTTATGATGAGGCAAACGAAAAGTTATTAAAGCAATTCTACTATGATAACGAAGGTGAAGACGGATATATTAGAGACCGTTGTGCTTTCACGCCTGACGCTGATATTAACGATAACTATTCAGTTTCCGTTATGTACGAAAACGGTGCATTATTAACTTACACTTTACAAATGGCTTCAATGCACGAAGGTTATAATATCACTATAACTGGTGAAAAGGGTGTAATTATCGCAAGCAAGTGGTCACCTGCAGAAAACGATAACGGCAAGGATATTATTAAACTCGTTACTTATGGTGGCAAAACTGAAATTCTTGAATACGAAAGACCAACGGGTTGTCACGACGGTGCAGACGATAGACTTATTAAAATGCTCTTCAACGGTTATGAATCTGACCCATTAAATCAATGTGCAGGTAGTTTTGAAGGCGTAGTTTCTGCGATGGTTGGTATTGCTGGTAATATGAGCATCAAAGAGGGCAAAACTATTGATTTAAAGCCTTACATTGACAAATTAAGATAGTTTAATTATGAATTTCGATATTCTTTCAATCCTTGATAAAGCACAATTTGATATTGCAGTTAAAGAGGGATTATATAACGACTTCCTTAAGGTGATAAATAGCGATAAAAAGGATGAAATTTATTCTCTTGTAGAAAGTTATAGTAAAAGTGCTATCAGTTACGAAGAAGTAACTGATAGCCTTAAAACTATTTTTCTTTCCTTTTCTATAAATGAATATACTGCTTGTCTTTTAATTTTAGCACTTTTATTACTTGTGCTAGAAAAAAAGTATATTTGTAAAGATTTACCTTTAAGCGTTTATTTTGACGTTGTAAAGGACTTAAAGTATAAAGCGTTAGATTGTGAAGGCAGATTTGGCGTTTGGGGTGTAAACGGGTTTAATTGGTTTAAGGAGTATTTTGAATTTAAGGAATTTCCTTTTGGTAAGCTTCAATATC
>JAZUCS010000030.1:0-2310 GCA_045639245.1 Christensenellaceae bacterium | reverse complement strand
CAATCTCTATATCTATTAGGGAGTACGCAAACTGTGAAAAGAGTGGTGAGCAAAATGTTAGAAGAGCAAGAATATGAGAATGCTATAACTAAAGAAAGGATAACGTGCAGGGCAATCTCTAAAAATAGTGAAGGCTCAAAGAAAACTCTTCGTATTACAGCAAAGGGTAAAATTCTGCTTAGTTGGATTGGACTACTTAAAAACTATGATGATATTACGTACGGCACAAATTTATCTTTTGAAGACACACACGTTTTGAGAAATCATAAACTTGCAGAAGTCGTGATGATGCTGCATCGTGCAGGCGTAACTGTTGATCCAAATCTAACTAGACCACTTAGACCGTTTAGTATGCAAGTAAATGAAAACTTAATTCAGTATCCCAGTTTCTATAGTTCAAGGACGCTAAAGAACGTAAATGACGGAGAGAGTGTAAAACTGAAATACATTTTAACGCTCGGGGCAGTCATGACCAAACATCGTTGCTATTCGGTATATAACACCCGAAACGAGCCAATGCGTTGGAATGGTGAGGGTGAAGGAAAAGCAAGTTATTTAATTGGTTCTATAGCTTCTCACAATAGCGCACTAAAATGGAATACGAGCTGTATTATGTTTGCTAATAACGGTCAGGTTGTTTTAGATTCAATAAAACAATCAAGGGTAAAACGCTCTGTTAAAGGCGCAAACGGTAGATGGTATAAGGAAGCACCTGTCAGTATTATGGACGTGTATTCTAGCGTGCATTACGTTCCTTTAGATGAAAATGGAATTAGGCTGTTAAGAATACTTTTAGTTGAAGATTATAGAAAGAAAATTACAGAAACATTTTTTACTAAAGAACAAATGAATCACAGTTATAACAACTTTGATGCAATTAAGGACGGAAAACTATTTTTCAATCATTTAGATAGCGATATGAAAAAGTTGGTTTATTTATACGAATATATGACCTATCATAAATTGACTGGCAACATCTTGTGCTATGACTTTCAATTATCTTATTTACAAGCGTATTTTGGAAATAGAGCAAGTTATTACGTTTGCAAGTTAAATGTGATTGAGGAATGTTTAGGACTTCCAAAATGGCAAAACACGAAAAGGTAAAGGATAAGCCGCCGAGCGAAAGCGAGGCGGCATTTTTCCTAATACTGATTTTGATAAAAATTAAATAAAAAATTAATAAATAATGGAGATTTAATATGTTTATATTACATAACGATTTTGGAATCAAATTGACTTTAATAGGCGTTTTAGGGTATAATATTATTAACCCGAAAGGTAGTGCGGACATGTCCGACAATGAAGCAAGGAGCGTTAAAAAAGCGACTTGTGGACGGGGAGGGAATACAGGGCGACTACACGGTCCGCCATACTTTGTAAGGAGGTGACAGATAGAGAATTAAACAAAGTTCTAAAGGCTTTAGAGCAAATTCCGAACGAAAAAGAGCGAGATGATGCAATTCAAATCGTCTTAAAAGCAGCATCGGAAAGTATCACTTTAGAACGACTTAAAAAAATATCTTCTTTTAGGGAAGAAAATAAGAAACAAGAAGAAGGGCAAGGATTTATCAAATTTACAAAAAAGGAGATAGAATCTATGCCAGAAATTATTCAAAGATTATTTGTTTTTGATGAAAAAATTATTACATACCGTTTGGTTCGCGGGAAATATTATCAAGCCAGATATCGCCGTGATGGTATAAACGTTGAAGTCATGTGTAAAGACTTCGAGCAAATGAAGAGGAAATTCATAGAGAAGTTTTACCGTGCGCTTACACAAAAGCAAGCGAATAAATATCCAAAATTTAGAGAGTTTGTTGAAGAATGGCTTAAAATAAAGAAACAAACGGTAAAAGAATCAACCTACAATTCGTATGAGAATCTCGTGCTTGCACATATTCTTCCACGTTTTGGAAAAATGTTCTTAAACGAAATTACGAGAAAAGAAATTCAAGACTTTTTATTCGGACTCGTTGACCAAGGCAAAAACAGAACGGCACATAAAATAAAACAACTTATGTCAAATATGTTCGTTATGATTGCCGACGACTACGACTTACGAAACCCAGTAGAAAAAGTAGTGCTTTCTCACTATAAAGTTAAAAAGGGTAGGGCTTTTACAAAAGATGAAGAGCATCAAATCATTGAATATTGTAAAAAGAACCCTTACCTTGCCGGTGTATCTGCCGTGCTAACTTTAATTTATACGGGGATGAGAGTTGGAGAACTTCCTTCAATAAAAGTTTACAGCAATTATCTAACTTGTATTACTGAAAAAACTCGTCGTGGTCACGATGAAGTTGTAAG
>JAZUCS010000029.1:0-12120 GCA_045639245.1 Christensenellaceae bacterium | reverse complement strand
AAATAAATATCCACCCGCCCAGCGGGTGGTTTTTCATTTTCGGGCATAGCCCTTGTTCACTGGCGTAGTACAAATGTACTTTTTATTGACCTGCCAGTCATGCATGGCTTACTTGCCACCCGTCAACGGGTCACGTGGGTCATATATGCTTAATTGGTCTAATTCTTTATCTACTTTCAATTGATTTGCAACATATTCTTGTATCGCTTTTGTATCTTTCCCTACTGTATCAACATAATATCCTTTACACCAAAACTCTCTGTTTCGGTATGCAAACTTCATATTTCCATACTTTTGAAATATTATCGTCGCGCTCTTGCCTTTCAAATACCCCATAAATCCCGAAACACTAATTTTAGGCGGAATCGATACAAGAATATGAATATGATCTTGACACACTTCGCCTTCTATTATCTCTACCCCTTTCCACTCGCATAACTTCCTTATTATTTCTCTTACATCTATCCTGTGCTCTTCGTAAAAAACTTTCCTTCGGTATTTGGGGGCAAATACTATATGATACTTGCAATTCCACTTGGTATGTGCTAAACTATTTGCGATGTTAGATGATTCCTTCATTTTAATATCCTCCGATTGTGTTTTTGATTTTTGACTGGCAGGTCATACTCTCATTATACACAATCGGAGTTTTATTTCAATACTCACCGGTAAACCTTTACTGGACCCCCAGACTATCTGGGGGTTTATTGTTTACACAACTAAAAAAGCCAACCATTCGGTTGGCTTTTTTATTATTCAAAAAATTTGCTTAAAATTTCTTCCTTCGTTGCCCCTCTTATATATTCCCCTATGGTTAATAACGCTAAAGAAACACTTTCTTTTTGCCACTTTTTCCCATTTAATTTCCCATAAAATTCATCAAGTGATTTTAACAAGAAAAAATCTCCTGAAAACTTTGCATTTTCAATTTTGCCATCCATTAAATCAAAATGCAAGGTTAAAGTTCCAAAACTAAAACGAGCTTTTATTTCGTTATTACCTTTTGGCGAATAACCATAATTCCAATCATATAAATCGTACTTATTTTCTTTAATTTTGGTTATTTTTTCCAAATCTTCTTTACTAAAGAAATATTCTTCCAAATCATTTTTAAGGTATACAGATAACATATCCATAAATGTATTTACATTAAGTTTATCTCCTAAGTAATTTTTAATGTTTGTAACCCTTGATTTAACAGACTTTATCCCCTTGCTTTCCGTTTTAATTTTATCAGGATTTAATACTTTTTGCATAACTGTAAAATCGGTATCAAAAAGCAAAGTTCCATGGTGCATAATTCTATCTTTATAAACAGTTTCTGCTGTGCCAGAAATCTTTTTGCCGTCAACCAAAACATCATTTCTGCCCGAAAATTCTGCTGTTATCCCAAGTGTTTTTAAAAAGGAAATTAAGGGCGCAGAAAAACTTTTAAACGTTCCTTCGTCCATTTTATACGGTGCAATGACCGTGTAGCAAATATTATTGAGGTCGTGATATACTGCTCCTCCACCGGTAATTCTTCTCACTAATTTAATGCCGTTACTATTTAAGTAATTAACGTTAATTTCAGAAAGAGTATTTTGGTTTACACCAACTATTACTGCAGGAGCATTGCGCCAAACGTATATATAAAAAGCGTCTTTCTCCTTTAATAAATACTCCTCAGAAGCGATATTAAATGCAGGTTCAGTACTTTCACCTTTTATAAAATAAAATTTTTCCATGATTTAAATTTTCGGGGAACGTATTTAACGTTCCCCGATGAGTTTGAAACTGTAAATTTACAATTATACGCCTTTTTTAGACTTTCTCATCATTTCTGCATCAGAAGTGTTGATGGTAGAAACGTGACCTTTTAAGGGCATAATCTTATCGTTGATATAGTCGATAATCCAGTTTGCTTGGGGGAAGAATTCAGCATCAAATTCAAATGGAGGAGTAATCCAGTTTTGCGCACCGCAAACAACGGGTGGAGCATCGAGATAATCAAAGCAAAGTTCTGTAATATTTCTAGCAAAATCATTAAGAATTGAACCTCTTGAGCAAGCGTCTGAAGCGAGAATAATTTTACCAGTCTTCTTAACTGATTCAACAACTTTTTCGTAATTGAACGGAACGATAGACCTAGCGTCAATAATTTCAGCTTCTACGCCATACTTTTCAGAAAGAATCTTAGCAGCTTCAACAGCTTTATAAAGTGTTGCGCCAATAGTAAGAATAGTGATATCACTACCAATTCTCTTAATATCGGGTTCACCAAACGGAATTTCATAATAACCTTCGGGAACACCTTCTTTTCTAAATTCTTCACCCTTGTCGTAAATTCTTTGGCTTTCAAAGAAAATTACAGGGTCAGTACCGTTTAATGCAGAGTTCATTAAGCCCTTAGCATCGTAAGGAGTAACAGGGAAGCAAACTTTAAGTCCAGGAACATGTGCAGGAAGCGCAACCCAGTCTTGTGAGTGCTGTGCACCATATTTAGAACCAACGGATACACGTAAAACTACGGGCATCTTTAAGATACCGGAACTCATTGCTTGCCATTTTGCAAGTTGATTAAAGATTTCATCCCCTGCTCTTCCCATAAAGTCTGCATACATAAGTTCTACGATTACTCTACCACCACAAAGACCATAACCTACTGCAGATGAAACGATTGCAGCTTCAGAAATAGGAGAGTTGAATAATCTATGGTAAGGAAGCGCTTCAGTAAGTCCTTTATAAACAGCAAAAGCACCACCCCAATCACGAACGTCTTCACCATAAGAAGTTAAGGTTGGGTCTTTATAATATCTATCGATAATTGCTTCAAATAAACCGTCTCTAATATTGTAACGTTTCATTGCAGAAACAGGAGCGCCCTTTTCATCAAAACCGTAACGGAGTTTGCCTGCGATTTGTTTAACTCTTGGATTTTCTTCCATAGGAATTTTAACTTCAACAGGTCTATCTTCCATTTTCTCAACTGCGCCGTTAGAGAACATAAGGTCTTCAACGTAATATGGGTCTTTTTTGAAGTCAAGGTAAGGAGATTCAGCTGGATCAGCAGCAAGTTTGCAAAGCTTGAGCATTCTTTCTTCGATAGAACCGAGAATTTCATCAAACTTAGCATCTTTTTCAACTTTTGCGTCAACAAGCGCTTTTCTGTAAGTAACGATAGGATCGTACTCCTTCCATGCTTCCACTTCCTCTGTAGTACGATAACTGCCTGAGTCTGAAGGAGAGTGCCCGCCGTAACGATAAGTTACAACGTCCATCATTGCAGGTCCTTTGCCTTCTAAAAGAAGCGCTTTCTTTCTCTTCATCGCTTCAATTACTGCTAGTGGGTTAAATCCATCAACACGCTCTGCATGAAGTTGTGATGGATGAACACCTGCACCAAGACGAGCAAGAAAATCGTAAGCCATAGTTTCGCCACGAGTTTGACCACCCATACCATAATCGTTGTTAAAGAAATTGAATAAAATGGGAAGCCCACCCTTCTTCTCCCAAAGTTGAGTAATTTGGTCCATCGCAGCAAAGTTCATAGATTCATAAACTACACCACAACCAACAGCACCATCACCAACGTTACTGATAACGATACCAGGCTTATCGTTGTTCTTTTTATAAAGAGCTGCGCCGAGTGCTACGGGAGCTGCACCACCAACGATTGCATTGTTAGGATAGATACCAAAGGGCAAGAAGAATACGTGCATTGATCCACCCATACCTCTATGGAAGCCCGTTTTTCTTGCAAAAATTTCACTCATGAATCCGTAAAGCAAGAAATCTACAGCAAGATCTTTAACGTTGCCCGTTTTATTGAGTTTTTCAACGGGAGCGAGAGTTTCGCCACCCATAAAGTCTTTCATAATTTGATAGAGCTTGTCGTCAGGAAGTTTTCTAATAGAGTTTAAACCCCTTGCTAAAACTTCCGAGTGACTTCTGTGAGAGCCGAAAGTCATATCATCAAGGTCAAGAATATAAGCTTGACCAACTGCAGCCGCCTCCTGACCGATAGAAAGGTGCGCAGGACCAGGATATGAGTGTTTAAAGCCTTGATATTCTCCCTTAACTTTAATGGAGTTAATCATGCTTTCAAATTCTCTTAGAACTGCAATATCACTAAAAATATTAACAAATTCTTCTTTAGAAAAGTTTTTCTTTTCGTCTTCGATACTCTTGTTATATTGGTTAACGGGAATATCTTCAAAATGGATTTTTCCGGGTTTTCTTAGAAACACGGGATCAACGAATAACTGTTTTGCCATTATTATATATCTCCTTAATTTTTTCTTAGATTATATTTGGAAAATCGCTTCTCTAACGATTTCACATACTGTTGGGTGTGGGAACACGAGTTTTTTGATGTTTTCAATATCAACTTCAAGGTCAATCATTGCAGAAACTGCAACGATATATTCTCCTGCATAGCTTCCGATAATGTGTGCGCCTATCAAAGTGTTGGTTTTCTTGTTAATTACAAGCTTACAAATTCCATCTAGTGTTGTATTTTCAGCAACGTACCTACCAGAGTATGTCATAGGAATAGAAACCGTTTTAACGTCTAAGCCCTTTGCTTTAGCACTTTCTTCTGTTTCACCTACCGTACCAATTTCAGGGTTGGTATATATAACTGAAGGAATTACGTTATAACGCATAAAGTCCTTTTTGCCTAAAATATTATTGATAGCAACTTCTGCCTCTCTATAAGCGGTATGAGCAAGCATAATCTTACCATTAACGTCACCAACGGCGTAAACGTTTGCAACGTTAGTTCTCATCTTATCGTCAGTAACAATTGCTCCCCTTTCCATATTAACACCGATATTTTCTAAACCTATGTTCGCAGTAACGGCCCTTCTACCAATAGAAAGTAAAATCTTGTCTGCTTGTACCTTTTCAGTTTTACCGTCACGTTCAAAGATAACGCCATCGTTAGCAATTTCTGTTACTTTGCAACCGAGGTTGAAAATAATACCCTTTGCAGTTAAATTCTTTTGTAAAATAGTAGAAATTTCATTTTCAGTAGGACCTGCAATTTTATTAAGCATTTCAACAACTGTAACTTGGCTACCTACTGAAGAGAAATAACTTGCCATTTCTAAACCAATAACACCTCCACCGATAACAACTAACTTTTCGGGGATTTCGGTTAAATCTAAAATTTCTCTATTAGTTAATACCAAGCCCGCTTCAATACCTTCCTTAAGCCCCTTAATTGGAGGAACAACAGGCATAGAACCAGTAGCAACAATAAGGCGTTTTGCAAGATATTTTTCTTCTCCTGCTTTAATGATATAACCTTCATCACCCTTGCCTTCAATATAAGCTTCAGCAGATTTCATAGTTACTTTGTTTCTTTTGAGCTGAGCCTTAATACCTGAAACGAGCATTTTAACAACGCCGTTCTTTCTCTCTACAACAAATTTCTGTTCAACAGTAGCCTTCCCTTCCACTTTAACGCCGTAGTTTGCAGCGTGGTTCGCATAGTCAGCAACCTTTGCAGAATTTAAGAAAGTTTTGCTAGGAACGCAACCTTCATTTAAACAAACGCCACCAAATTCTCTTTTTTCAATAACAAGAGTTTTAAGTCCTGCATGTCCTGCTCTTTCCGCAGCAAGATATCCACCTGGGCCACCACCGATAACAACTAAATCAAAAGTTTCCATTTTGTTCTCCTATTAAATACATTTACTATCAGCCAAAAGGTTGAAGCTAAAGTTTTCAAGATAATCTTTTAAGTCTTTTAAGAATCTCGAAGCGGGTGCACCGTCGAGTGCTCTATGATCGTAAGAAAGTGAAAGCGCCATAGAAGTATAAGGAATAATTTCACCATTCTTGCCAAGCTTAATCTTGGTTTCCATAGTGTTAACACCTAGAATACCAGTTTGTGGAGGATTTACAACAGGTGTAAAGCTTTCAATACCCATAGTGCCCACATTACTAATAGTAAAACTACCACCGGTTAATAAATCAGGAGAAAGCTTGCCTGCTATTGCATCGTTAGATAATTTTTTGCTCTTTTCAGCAATTTCAGAAAGACTCATAAGGTCTGCGCCAAAAAGGGTGGGAACCAAAAGGCCTTTCGGTGTATCCGTTGCGATACCCATGTTAACGTGATCAAAATATCTCATTGTATCGCCGTTAACAAGATGAGCATTCAAGTCCTTATGATTTTTCAAAACTCTTGAGAGTGCGAAAATTATAATATGATTTATAGTGATTTGAGGAAGCTTTAATGTTTCTGCATTATCCTTTAAGTACTTTCTAAACGCCATAACATTGGTGCAATCAAATGAAAGAGTATGTGTAAGTTGCGCCATAGTAGAAAGGCTGAGTACCATATTCTTAGCAATAACCTTTCTAATGCCAGACATCTTTTCATCTTTAAACGCCTTAACGTCAACGTTAGCGAGTTTATCCACTTTAACTTCTGAAGGTACACAAGCGGGTGCTTCAACTTTTGCCTTAGGATTAACTGCAGCTTCTCTAACATCAGCTTCTATAATTCTACCCTTAGGTCCGGTAGCAGTAGCATCTGCTAAGTTTACACCTAATTTTTCCGCAAGATTTTTTGCTCTTGGTGAAGCAAAAATTCTTCCATCGTCGCTAGCGGGTTGTGATGTTGATACACTAACCACGGGAGCAGTAGCCTTGGGTGATTCTACTTTAACTTCTTCAGCTACGGGAGCAGATGCACCTTCAGGAGCAAAGAAAGAAACGTCATCTCCCTTTTTACCAATTACGCAAACGTTTGTAAGAACGGGTACTTCGTCGCCTTCTTCACAGAAAAGAGCAAGAACTTCACCTTCGAATTCCGATTCTTGGTCAAAAGCAGATTTATCCGTTTCGTAAGAGAACAATATATCTCCCTTTTTAACGGTATCTCCTATTTTCACGTTCCATTTAGTGAGAATACAACTTTCAACGGTAATACCTTGCTTGGGCATAAGTACGCCATTGGAAGTTTCTGGTTTTTCACCCTTCTTTGCGGGAGCAACCGTTTTGGGTGCTTCTGCTTTAATTTCTTCCGCTACAGGAGCAGTTGCAACGCCGTTTGGAGAAAGAGCAGAAATATCTTCACCCTTTTTACCAATTACGCAAACGTTTGTAAGAACGGGAACTTCGTCGCCTTCTTCACAGAAAAGCGCTAAAACTTCGCCCTCAAACTCAGATTCTTGATCAAAAGCAGATTTATCCGTTTCGTAAGAGAACAAGATATCTCCTTTTTTAACGGTATCGCCTACCTTTACATTCCATTTGGTGAGAATACAGCTCTCAACCGTTATGCCTTGTTTTGGCATGAGCACAGGATTTGCCATAAAATTTCTCCTTGTATTTATATTGTAAAATTATATTTTTTTAGCGTTATTAAGCACGTATTTTTCCGCCTCGTCAGACCAAATGCCGTTATTTTTATCACAAATATCAGCAAGGTCAGCGAAAAATGCATCTGTTTCGCCAAGTTTTCTAAAATCCGCAATTGCAGTCATCGGCATAGAAATTTGAGTATAAACAAGCTTCTTTGCACCCTTGATGTTTGGGAGATTTAACGTAGTATCAACAACTGAATCCAACCCTCCAACGTGCGAAATCATAATTGCGGGGTTGATTCTACCCTCGGAAGCAAGCTTAATTGCTTCTTTAAGATCATCTTTATTTCCACCAGAAGTACCTGTTATTCTGTGGAAAGCATAGTGTACGTCGTAAAAATTAAATCTTGCAGAAAAATCGCTATTTAAAGGACCTGCAAAGAAATTAAGACAGCCGTATTCACCTAAAAGCTTATCGCCCTGTTCTACTAAAGGTGCAACTGGAGCATAAACAAACACGTCGTCGTATCCTTTACCACCATTAATTTCCTTAATGTATGCAACGGGATCTTCAACGTTAGAAGTGTTAACGTAAACTAGTTTAACACCATTTTTAGCAGCTTCTTGCACCGTTAAAAGTGTTGCCGCTCTATCAAGTCTTGCTTGGTCAATATCGGTAACAACCATAAGTGAAGGCTTTCTATCACAATGAATACCATAATCGATTGCACCAAGCCCCATAGGCCCAACACCTGCAAGAATAGCAACAGAACCACCCTCTTTAATACCCATTTCGTGTGAATGGTTTGCATAAACTGAATGGTAATTCTCATGATAACCTGCAATAATGCAAGACATAGGTTCTGCAAGAGACGCCTTGAAATAGCTTTCGCCATCATAAGAAAGTAAACAATCAGCCTCCATAACCTCATTAGGGATAATAACGTAAGTTGCATCGCCCCCAATATACTGATAAGAATATCCTGGCGCGCCCAAACCGTTTAATAAAGGTTTATAGTCGATAGCGGGTTGAATACCAAATTTTTGCCCCTCTTTGAACTTACCCTGCCACTTTGAACCTACTTTAATAATATCGCCACAAAACTCGTGTCCGATAATAACGGGATTTTTGGCAACGTCTTTAGGAACACGTTTGTGATCGGGTCCCTGTTCTACAGCCTTAAAGCTGGACATACAAATACTATCTGAAACAACTCTTGCTAAAATTTCATCTTCTTTAATTTCTGGAAGGTCAAATTCCTCAAGTCTAATATCTTCTTTTCCATAAAGTCTAACTGCCTTAGTTTTCATTAGCCATTCCTCCTTATTTTTCCAATATATATTGTACCATACTTTTCTAAAAAAAGTTATAGTAAAAATAAAGTTGCAAAATGAAATTTTTTATGATACAATATAAACATATTTGAACACAAATGAACACGCTAAAATGAAAAAAAACGAAAAAGGAGTGACTTTATGCTTTCTTTAGAAAGACAACAAGAAATTCTTGAAATTTTAAATAAAAATAAGTCGGCAACAGTTGATGAACTTGCTTCAGAATTATTTGTTTCTGGAGCAACGATAAGGCGCGATTTACGCACCATGGAAGATAAAGGTTTGCTAAAACGTTCTCACGGAGGAGCAATGGTTTTACGCTCAAGTGCAGAAGAAAGCGCCTTCGTAATAAGAGAACAAGAAAACGTTGCTGCAAAAAGAACTATAGCTAACCTTGCCATAAAACTTATTAAGAGTGGAGACTCGCTTTTTATGGATTCAAGTTCAACAACTGGCTTTGTTATTCCTCTATTAAACAGTTTGAAATACCTAACAGTTACAACTATTGGTTTAAGAAATGCCCTTTTACTTTCACAAACTAATGCAACGAAAATATATATAGCTGGTGGGCAAATTACTAATCACTCAAACTCTATTACAGGCTCTGACACCATAGATTATATATCAAGAATTCACGCAGATTTAGCCTTAATTTCTTGTGCCGGTATAGATATTAAAGCAGGCTTCACAGATGGAGATATTGAACAAGGTAAACTAAAAAGACAAATGAAGGCTAATTCAAAAAAACTAGTAATGCTTTGTGATTCAGCTAAATTTGGCAAAACTTTTATGTGTGGCGATTTATCTTTTAGCGACGTTGATTACTTGATAACAGATAAACTTCCACCTAAAGAATATCTTTCTGCAATAGAATCTGCAGGGTGCATTCTTCTTTGCCCTGAAAACACAGATTATTAATTAACTCCTTAAACACATATAAAAATTAATAGATATAAAATAGAAAAGGCGTGACAAAAGGTCACGCTTTTTAATTTTACACTTGTTTGTAAATTTAAGGTTAAATAGGCTTTTCAATTTCTCTAGCTAGGTCGTTAAAATAAATTTCAAAACCTTTATCTGTAGGATGTAAACCATCTGTATAAAACGTTTCGTCGTGCAAGCCAAAACTCCAATCAGAAATTACCTTTATTTGCTTAATTATTTTTTCAATTTCTTCAAATTTTCCTAGCTATCTATCTTCATTATGGTTTTTGCGCCAAATGGGAGTTATAGCAAAAATCTTTGCACGAGAATATTTATTTACAAGTTTATTAAAAAACTCGTTACAATTTTTTGTAAACTGTTCCTTATTGCGACGCTTCCAATCGTTAGTGCCGTAAGCAACAATAACGCAATCGGGATTATACTCATCTTTTCCCATAATAAGCTCGGGGAAAAATACCTCACCACCAACACCTTTATTTATATAGTTCCGCATTAAGATAATCGGAAAACTTTGTTGCGTATGCATTAGAAGCATATAAAGCGTCGTATCCGTTAGTGACGTAATCTTCAAATGTAATTAATTTTTAAACGTTTAATAGGCGTAACATAACTGGCGTTTTGAATAATCATTTCCTTAACTTCTAACTTTATCGACCATGGAAAAACTATTCTTATTCTATTTTCTCCTTTACAAAGAGGAATTTTCTTAGAAAAATTTCCTAGTGTAAATTTTATAGAATTATATTGCTATCCTTTTACGTCGTCATTAGAATTTTTTAAACTATCAACCAAAATATCGTTAACAAAAAAATCAACTGAAAAAAACTTCTACTAGTTGCGGGTAGCACGTTTATAACAAAATTTATAGCGTCGCCATCGGGTATAAATTCCATTTGAACGCCAGCAGTTGCTAACTTTTCAAACAAAATTTCGAGTTGAATATAATTTTTCTTCTTCTAAATTAAACCTATGAAAAGTAAAGTAATTATCTTTTCTTTCAATCCTTTCCACACCCCGAGTTATACTCATTATCTTTTCTAAATCTAATTTCATTGAGTTAAACACACCTTATTTTTTTGATACGGTTAAAGGCAAAGTATATATTTTTTAAGTCATCTGATAAATATGTAAGCGCCTTGTCTTCCAGATTTATTTCCACACCATAATAAGCTTCAGCAATAGAACCAGACATTGCTCCTATCGTATCGGAATCTCCACCTATTGATATAGCATTTCTAATAGCGTCTTCAAAACTTTCACTTTCTAAAAACGCAATTATCGCTTGTGGAACACTTCCTTGACAAGTTACCCAATCTCCCCTAAAATCATAACCGTAATTACCGTAATGCGATTTTACGGTAAACCCTTCATCTTTCAAAATTTGATAATATTGAGAAAGCCGTTCTCTTATTTCTTGCTTATTTTTACCTATTCTTGCAAGGTAAATAGCAAGTGCAATCGCCTCTGCACCTTTTAATCCTTCTGGATGATTGTGTGTAACGTCAGTTACCATCAAGACAAGCTCTTTCAACTCTGCTTCACTATCAACAACCCACGCTACAGGACTTATCCTCATTGCTGAACCATTTCCGCAACTGTTATATGGCTTTGGGTTATCACTAAATAACCATCTATAAAAATTTGCTCCCCAGCCGGTATTTGCGTGTTCTCTACCCACGTTTCGCATACACTCCACAGCAAGCCTTCTTAATTTTGAGTAATCTTTTTTAGAAAGCAAAATGGCCTTTGCTATAGCAAGAGTCATAAAGCTATCGTCAGTTGGCTTACAACTCGATGTAAATAAAGCAAAGTCTTTACCCCTTGTTCCGTTTTCCTCTACCCACTCAAACCTGCTACCAACTATATCTCCTATTATTGCACCTAGCATTTTCTCTCCTTTTTAAGATTATAACATACAGAAAAACAAATATCAACACACAGCAAACTAAAAAGCGTTGCTTTTTGCAACGCTTTTGTTGTTTTTTAATTATCCATATCTGAAATGAATTTAGCAAGTGTTTCTTGTGCATTGCCTAAATATAAATGTACGCCTTCTTCTCTTGCATATATTGGGTTTTCCACCCCTGCGTATCCAGGCTTTAGGTCGTAGTTGAATATATATATATTCTTACATTCGTCTACGTTTAATACGGGCATTCCGTAAATTGGCGTTCCCTCTGCTTCTCTTGCTGCTGGATTTAATACGTCGTTTGCACCTATTACTATCGTTGCATCCACCTTTGCAAAATCCCCATTTATTTCTTCCATTTCAAACAAGTCTTCATATTCCACGTTTGCTTCGCATAGTAATACGTTCATATGTCCTGGCATACGGCCTGCTACGGGATGAACTGCATATCTTACTCTCGTTCCTTGTTTAACTAACTTATCTGCAAGCTTTTTAACTAAATGTTGTGCTTGTGCTATCGCCATTCCATATCCTGGTACTATTATTA
Source organism: Christensenellaceae bacterium (assembly GCA_045639245.1). Classification (GTDB taxonomy): domain Bacteria; phylum Bacillota; class Clostridia; order Christensenellales; family Borkfalkiaceae; genus UBA1259. The sequence continues at coordinate 83 of JAZUCS010000029.1, read as the reverse complement.
CTTCTTTCGCTTCATTTAGCTTCTTTGCATAATTTTCTTTTGTAACAACAGGTGTTTCTTCAGATACGTTACAAACATCCATA
>JAZUCS010000028.1:0-61066 GCA_045639245.1 Christensenellaceae bacterium | reverse complement strand
AATATTATTGTAATTCCAATTATAATACTTCCTATTCCTACTTTTTTTCCAAAAGGTTTTATATCTTCTTCCTTTATTCTTTTTCTGTGGTATGAGTGTAGCAATGATATATTGCCTTTTAAGTTAAATATTCCTATTACTATTAAAACTAAACCAATAATGATTTGTGTTATAAATTCTCCCATAAAAGACACTTCCATAAATTCTTATTTATCGGTTAGTTTATTATATCAAAAAACCAATTTTAATTCAAGCCGTTTTGCATAGATAAAAGAAAGCTCGACTTAGAAGAGTCGAGCTTTATATATTATTCAATTCAAATCCCTATGGTAAGAGCATTTAAGCCTGATTTTTTTGTTTTGTGTAATATATTTTATAAAAGCGTTCCGATAAGGTTGTCGTACGTTGCGGGGAAGAACAAGAATACAACTATCACTGCGCAAAGAGCAAGGAAAGCAATTCTAAAAATAATGTTTCTTTTACACATTGCTTCCATTCCAACAATTCCGATAAGCGCAAGTGAACCGTAAGTACGTAAAATATCGAGAACAAATAAGACGGTTGTGTTAGTTATAAATTGGAAGCTTGCGTTTACTATTAAAAGCGCGTAAGTAACAACGAGTAAAACGGCTAAAATTTCGCCTAAAATATCCCATAATTTTTCTAAACTTTTCATATAAATTTTCTCCTAAGTTACAAAGTTTTTATATTAATATTATATTTTACAAAAAGTAAGTTGTCAATAGTAAAAATCGTAAACGAAGAATTTATTTCTTTACAACCTTTTTATTTGATGTTATAATTAAGCCTTGGGGGGAAATATGCAAATTCTAAAAAATAAAATTTTACTCGCTATGGAGCGCTCTTTAGAGTGTTATACCGAAGAAAGAATAAAAAACTACATAAAAACCGTTAAGGAAGAAGGGCTAAAGGAGCATGGCTTTGCTAGGCTTGGCGCTAATCTTGCTTTTTTAATTGCAAATGGCAAAAAAACTGAATTTAAAAAATATCTCTTGGAAATTATGGATATTTGTGCAGAGCAAATACCAAAGGTTAAGGCGGCAAACGAATTTTCTATAAAGGAATTGATTTTAGCTATTAACCAACTTGAAAAAGTAAACTTCCTAGAAAAAGAACAAACTGAAAGGTGGAAAAAAGCACTTGCTTTGCAACAGCCTTTTAATCTTTATAAAAAAGTATACACGCTCCCCGATAGGCTATCTAATTGGGCGGTTTTTGCTGCTACTTCCGAATGGCTAAGAGTTGCTTTTTCCTTAAATGGGGATAGAGATTTTGTAGATAAACAACTTGCCACTCAAACACAGTGGTTTGATGAAAACGGTTGTTATTTAGACGCCCATAATCCTATGGTTTACGACGTGGTTACCCGCCAACTTTTATGTTTTATGTTAAAGTTCGGTTACGACGGTAAATTTAAAGAGTTTTTAGATAATAATCTTGAAAAAGCAGGGTTTTACACGCTTAAAATTTTGTCAATAAACGGTGAAATGCCTTTTGGTGGAAGAAGCAATCAATTTATTCACAACGAAGCACTTTTTGTTCCAGTATTAATGCACGAAGCTGAAAGACATTATAAAAGAGGCAACACTGTTTTAGCTGGTCAGTTTAAAAGTGCTGCAATCAAATGTCTTGATAAAACCTTACAAAATCTCGAATTTTATAAGGGTAGACACGTTAAAAACTTTTATCATTTGGAAAGTAAAATAGGGTGCGAAAGCTACGCTTATTTTGATAAATATATGATAACAACGGCTTCTAATCTTCAACTTGCACTTTACTATAATTTGGATGAAATTGAGCCTATTCCTGCTCCTTTCGAAAAGGGTGGTTATATATTTGAAACAAGCAAAGAATTTAATAAAGTATTCCTATTTAGTAAAGAGTATTCTCTTCAGTTAGATTTATGGGCAAACGAGCATTATGACAGTGCAGGGCTTGGCAGAATTCATAAAAAAGGCGCTCCAGAAACTATTTGCCTTTCCACTCCGTTTGCTAGTAAGCCAAGTTACAAAATTTCGGGGGAAAACGACGGTAGTTTTTCCATTTGCCCAGCGATTATCAAAGGTAAAAAGCTCTTTTTGGGGGCAGATACAAAAACTAAATATTCGCTTGTAAAAAAAGAGATTGTAGGCGATAAGGTTACGGTGGTTTTTAAGTGCGTTTTATCCAATAAAAACAAGCTTTTATTCACTTGTTCAGTAAACCAAAACGAAGTTGAAATAAAAGTTAATTCCCCTTTTAAAAAGCTTGGAATATGTTTCCCTGTATTCTCGTTTGACGGGGAAAAGAAAACGGAAATAGAGAGAGTTAACGATAAAATAGTTGTTAAATACGCAGGTTTTATTTGTGAATATTTTGGCAATAAATTAGCAACACTAAATAAAAAGTATTATAACCGAAATGGTGAATATCAAGGCTTTATAGCGAAGGGTGTCGGAAAAACAACATTAAAAATTAAAATAGATAAAGAAAGACGGCATTTTTTGTAGAAAAATAGGGTAAAAGCAATTAAAAAATTGTAATCGTTTGACAAAAAAATAAGATAGTATTATAATATTTTTGATACAGAGATTAGGAGACGTATCAAAATAAACTTCACAGGGGTTTATTTTGGTGCGCCTTTTTTTCATGTTCGGAGGAAAAGATTAAATGTACGACGTGGTTATTATTGGCGCAGGCGTTGTTGGCGCAATGACGGCGAGAGCTTTATCAAGATATCACTTAAAAGTTGTAGTTATCGAAAAGGAAAACGACGTAGCAGTGGGCGCAACCAAAGCGAACTCTGCAATAGTTCACGCAGGCTTTGACGCTGAAGAAGGTTCTCTTAAAGCAAAGCTCAACGTAAAAGGTGCAAAAATGATGGAAAAAATTGCAAAAGAGCTTGGCGTAAAGTATAAGAATAATGGAGCGTTAGTAGTTGGTTTTGATGATGACGACTTAGTTATGGTAAAAAGGCTTTACGAACGCGGTGTAAAAAACGGGGTAGAACAATTACGTGTTTTAACTGGAGATGAAGCAAGAGAATTAGAGCCTAACCTTGCTAAAGAAGTTACATGCGCTCTATATGCTCCTACCGCAGGTATAATATGTCCTTATCATTTAACGGTCTCGGCAATGGGCAACGCTATGGATAACGGAGTAGAGCTTAAAAGGAACTTTAACGTTGATAAAATTGAAAAAGTTGAAGAAAGCTTTATAGTTTATTGCAATAAAGAAAGTGTAAAAACAAAGTGTATTATAAACTGTGCAGGGTTGTATTCCGACGAAATAGCCAAAATGGTTGGAGATGATAGCGTAGCTGTTACTCCAAGAAGAGGGGAATATATTCTTCTTGATAAAGAGTGTGGAAATTTGGTTAAAACTACAGTTTTTTCTTGTCCTACAAAAGCGGGAAAGGGAATACTCGTAACTCCCACCGTAGATGGTAATCTTTTACTCGGACCTACTTCTGAAAATATTGTCGATAAGGAAGATAAATCCACTACGGCAAAAGGTTTTGAAGGAATTATTGCCGATGCTAAAAAGAAGGTAAACGGCTTAGCTTTAAATAAATCGATAACTTCTTTCTGTGGGCTTCGTGCTACAGGCAACACGGGGGATTTTATAATAAATTCACCTATTAAGGGCTTTATAAATTGTGCTGGAATTGAATCGCCCGGTCTTTCTTCTGCACCTGCTATAGCAGAAGAAGTTATTGCGCTTCTTAAACAGCAAGGTGCAAACTTAACGGAAAAGAAAAATTATAATCCCATAAGAAAAGCTTATACTGATTTTAATTCAATGACTATTGAAGAAAAGAACGAGATGATTAAAAAAGATAAATCATTTGGTAAAATTGTTTGCCGTTGCGAACGTATTACCGAAGGCGAAATTTTAGAAGCTATTAAAGCAAACCCTAAGCCGTTAGATCTTGACGGGGTTAAAAGAAGAACAAGAGCGCAAATGGGTAGATGTCAAGGTGGATTTTGTTCGCCATACATTATGGAGCTTTTAGCAAAAGAGCTAGGTGTAGACAAAACGGAAATAACCAAAAACGGTGGCAACTCAAAAATGCTTACTGGCAAAACCAAGGAGGGAAAGTAAAATGACCGAATTAGTTATAATCGGCGGTGGCCCTGCTGGTATGAGTGCGGCACTTTCGGCTAGAGCAAACGGAATTAAAGATATTTTAATTATTGAAAGAGAAAATAATCTTGGTGGAATACTTACGCAATGTATCCACAACGGTTTTGGGCTTCACAAATTTAAAGAAGAATTAACTGGGCCTGAATATGCTTTAAGATATTCTAAAAGAATTGAAGAAGAGGGCATTAAGTATTTGCTTTCAACAACCGTAATAGAACTTAGTCAAGACAAAGTGGTTACTGCAACTAACGAAAAGGATGGCGTGTTCCAAATTCAAGCAAAGGCTGTAATTTTAGCAATGGGTTGTAGAGAACGTCCTAAGGGAGCTCTAAATATTCCCGGTGATAGACCTGCAGGAATTTATAGTGCGGGAACTGCGCAAAAGTTTATTAATATCGAAGGTTATATGCCTGGTAAAGAAGTGGTTATTTTAGGTTCTGGAGATATAGGGCTTATTATGGCACGCCGTATGACGCTTGAAGGGGCAATAGTTAAAGCTGTTTGCGAGCTTATGCCTTATTCTGGTGGTCTTGCTAGAAACATTGAGCAATGCTTAAACGATTTTAATATTCCCTTGAAGCTTTCGCACACGGTAGTAAAAACGCATGGTAGGGAAAGATTAGAAGGAGTAACCATTGCTAAGGTGGATGAAAACAGAAAGGCAATTGTTGGTACGGAAGAATATATTTCTTGTGACACACTTTTATTGTCGGTTGGACTTATACCGGAAAATGAACTTTCAAAAAGTGCCAACGTTATGCTTGATCCACTTACTAACGGTGCTGTGGTTGACCAAAATAGACAAACTTCCGTAAAAGGAATATTTGCTTGTGGAAACGTTTTACACGTTCACGATTTAGTTGATTTCGTTTCAGAAGAAGCTGAAATTGCAGGAAAGGCGGCGGCGGAATATATTAAGGGTGAAGGCGAAAAGCAAATTTTTTCTGTAAACGTTAAAACGGATGGAAAGATACGATACACTGTTCCTAGAAAGATTAATCAAGAAGGGGAAGTAACTGTTTATTTTAGAGTATCAGACGTGTATAAAAACGTTAAAATTAAAGTATACTCCGGAGATAAGCTTGTTTATGATAAAAAGAAAGTGAAAGTTGCTCCGGGTGAAATGGAAAGTGTGAAAATTAAGACGGAGCTTTTAGATAAAGATAAAGACTTAATTTTTAAGTTGGAGGTGTAAAGTGGTAAGAGAGTTAACTTGTATTGTTTGCCCTCTTGGTTGTCAGTTAAAGGTGGAAATAGAAGAGGGAAAGGTTTTATCAGTAACGGGCAACACCTGTTTTAGGGGAGAAAAATATGCATTTGAAGAATGTATTCACCCCATGCGTACTATTACTACAACAGTTAGATGTCAAGGCGGAAAAATTCTTCCTGTTAAAACAGATAGAACTATTCCTAAGGAAAAAATGTTTGAAGCAATAAAGATTATAAATGCTACAACACCATCCTTGCCTATTTCAGTAGGAGATGTTATAATAGAAAACGTGTTTGGAGCACGTGTAGTTGCAACTAAAGATTTAAGGTAGGTGAATTATGGATAAGAAAAAGATATTTGTAGCGGTGAGAACGGAAGAAGAACTTTACAGTGCTCTTTCATCTGAAAGTGAAACGATTTTTCTTCTTGCCTGTAATATAGAGGGAGTAAAAAACCAAATTGAAAAAGCGCATTTAGCCGGCAAAAAGCTTTTTGTTCATTTAGATTTGGCAGAAGGTATAGGCAAAGACGACTACGGTATTAAATACCTTAAAAAGCTAGGAGTTGACGGCATTATTTCAACTAGAACGAACATTATTAAATTGGCAAAAAAAGCTGAAGTTTACACAGTGCAAAGATTTTTTATAGTTGATTCGCATTCGATAGAAACTACTTTGGATGCCATTAAAATCTGCAGGCCCGACATGATTGAAATTATGCCTGGTTTAGTTACTAAGGTGGTAAAAAGAATAAAAGAAGAAACGGATGCGCCAATTGTTGCTGGTGGACTTTTCTCTTCGGTAGAAGAAATGGAAAAAGCTCTTTTAGATGGTGCTGAAGGCGTTTCGGTAAGTGCAAAAAATCTATGGTGAAACAACATAGAATACGACAAAAAGATAAGAAAACCTTCGAGATTAGATAATTTCTGCTCGAAGGTTTGACTTTTATTAGGCATAGTTTTATAATAAGAAAAAATTAATAACTGTTTCGCAGTTTTTAGGAGAATTATGGAGATGGAAAAACTAAGCGAAAAGACCGTGTGCGTAATTGGTTCTGGGGCGTGGGGCACAGTAGTAGGTAGCCTTCTTGCTGATAATGGACACGAGGTTACACTTTACGGCATAAAAAATGATGAGATAGATGAAATCAATCTATATCATACAAATGAAAAATATCTTGGTAAAAACTTCAAGATCAACGAAAAAGTAAAAGCAACGTTGAATTTTGAGAGTTGTATAGACAATGTCGATATCGTGGTATTGGCTGTTCCGTCGTTTGCGATAAAGGCAACGGCTGAAAAACTTGTCAAACACTTAAAAGAGAACACTTTGATAGTAAATCTTGCAAAGGGTTTTGATGGCAAAACAGGTAAAACTCTTGGAGAAATTGTGCGAGAAACGTTGCCGAAGTTTGCTCGTAAAAACGTTGTGTCGCTTTTAGGTCCTTCTTTTGCAGAGGAAGTTGCCGAAAAGCAGTATACGGCAATAACGGCTTCAGCCGAAAGCGAGCAAAGTGCAAAAGCGGTGCAACGCGTGTTCAGCAACCAATATTTTAGAGTATATACCAATAGCGACACGCTGGGAGCGGAATATTGTTCGTCTCTTAAAAACGTTATTGCTCTCGCTTCGGGAATTGCAGATGGGCTTGGGCATAAAGTAAATACTAGAGCAGCGTTGATTACAAGAGGCATGGCAGAGATTATGCGATTTGTAAAGCATTTCGGTGGCAAAGAAGAAACGTGTTTTGGCTTGGCGGGAATTGGCGATTTGATGCTTACTTGTTCTAGTAAAACTTCTAGAAATTACAGTGCAGGATATTTGATTGGTTCAACTTCGGTAGAAAATTTTAAGGCGGAAAACACAAAGACCGTTGAAGGTGTTTATGCTACGGAGATTGCTTACCACATTGCAAAAAAAGAAAATATTTACGCGCCAATAATATCTTCGGTTTACAATGTTGTATATAATGGCGCAAGTCCAAAGCAAGAAATTAAAAATTTAATGATGTCAAAACTTAAGGAAGAATAAAAAACACCCCTAAATTTAGGGGTGTTTTCGTTTATAAAAAATTATTTATTCGCCAATTACCATAATTTGAACGCTTCTTTTTCTGCCACGGGTTTTATCCCAGTCGATAAAGTGAACGAATCCAAATTCACCAAGGTCAACTTCGCCTTCGTCGATAACCGCTGTAACGCTTCTGCCAATAATAGAAGAAATAAGGTGAGCTTCGGTGTTGTGGCAACCTCTTGCATCCTCGCCATGTTCTTCGGCAAACTTTAACGCCTTAGGACCGGGATGGAGATAAATGCCTTCTCTTCTACAGGTGGGGCAAACTTTTTCAAATACATCAACAAGGTCTTGTTGAAGAGTTTCAAGCCCAGTCATAGACATATCGAAAGCACATTCTTGAGTGATAACAGAACAAGTGGTATGGTGTGAGTAAATTACTACGATACCGTTTTTAATGCCTGATTTTGCAACCGTTTCCTTAACTTCTTTAGTAACGTCGTGAAAGGTAACGGTTTTGTCGTTTGACATAACGGAAAGTTTATTTTTATAAATCATAAATTTCTCCTTATTTTTTCATTTTTTCTAAATCGTCTTTAGCTTTTCTAGTTGCTGCGATCATCTCTTCCATAACCTCGAATGGTTTTTCTGCGTTTACAATACCAGAAGCTGCGCCTGCGCCTTCGCTTCCTGCCATAATGAAATCGTAAACTTGTTGACCGTTAGTAATACCTGCAGCTTGTTCAACGTAAATATCTGGGTCAATAGCCTTAATTGCGTCAATAGTATCCTTAACGAAACCCATATCGCTAACTTGTCCGCCACCGCCACCAATAAGTTCTGACGGTTCGGGATTGATAATATCGGGCTTTAAGTGTGCGAGTGCTTGAGCTTCTGCAGTAGTGTCTGCGCAAGCGAAAACGATAAAATCTAATTCTCTAGCTCTTTTAATGGTATCTTTAATTTGGGGTAAAGACATGGGCTTTTCACAGTGGTTTACAACAACACCGTGTGCACCTGCAGCCTTAAGACTTTCAGGAAGAACTGCTGCCATGCCTCTTCCGGGGTAAAGGGTATCCATGTAGGGGGCAATGATAATTATGTTCTTAGTGTTTTCGGCAACTCTTCTAATATCAGCATAAGGCGTGGTTAAAAGCACGTCGATATCATATTTTTCAGCGAGTTCGTCTGCCTTTTTAGCGAGAGCTAAAACGTCGTCGCCGTAAATGTAGTTTTTAGTGCCAATTTCAAAAAAGGGTGTTCTAATTTTTTTCATTTTTCTTTCCTTGTTAGTAGTTTCTTTTTAGATTTTATAATAAACGAACGAAGATGTCAAGCGAAACTCTATTTTTATGTAAAAAATAGGTATATCTAAAAAATGTGTTATACAATGTGCACAAAAATAAAAAAATGTAAATAAAAGCAAAAAAGCGCGTGCAAAATAAATATAAAAGTGTTATAATATTATAACATGTAGAAAGTTTGCATGAATAAAAAGAATAAGGCAAAATTTGTTATAAATAAAAAGGATGACGTTGTGATGAAAAAACAGTATTTGAAACCGGAAATTGAAATGGTTAAAGTAACAGAGGCAGATGTTTTAGTAGTGTCGTTTGATCCACAATGGGGTGGATCTACTAGTTGCGATTTTGATCTTGGCTGGTTAAGTGAAGGAAGATATTAAACAACTCAAGACAAAATTGAAAACATTGCAAAAGGCTGTGTTTTAAACAAACTACGAAATGTAAAAAGGAGCTGACTTATGGATAGAACAATAAGAAGTAAAAAAATATTAATAGTGTTTTTATTTATGCTTTGCATATTATCAATGGCGTTCTCAGTTGGTTTTTCTGGGGCGCTTGAGGTAAAGGCAGAAGTTATTGCACCTACCGCTGGGCAATTCTACATGCTTGATGGAGCAGAGGTTGGTATGAGTAGTTCTAATTATGGGGAAATGAGATTTACCACTGTAATAGAACAAAAGTACTACGAAGAACTTTCAAAACTCGGTCAAGTTAGATTTTATACTGCAATGGGACCTATCGGTTTTACTCCAGCAGTGGATGAATTTACAGATGCACTAATTTTTAATGACGATGGATATGCAAACGTATACGGTGTTATTAGATACGGAGAAAATGCGGAAAAGAATATTTTGGTAAACGCAACCGTAGATATTACTGCAAAGGCATACTTAACCGTTACTTATGAAAATGGAACTGTAAGCGAAAAGATCTATGCAGAAAGAAATGATACTACACGTTCAATGAGAGCTGTTGCAAACGTTGCTTTGGTTAAAGGCGATTATAAAGGTAATGCCACGTTTAAGGGCGTGTTGGAAAGTTATCTTGGCGATATAACGAGAGAAAATGAAGGACAGGTGGAAAAACTTTATGCCGAAAATAGCAAAGTTAAATTTGATGAACCTGTAAGTGGACAGCTTTATCTTAACGCTGTTAAAACTTCTAAAGTTTTAAGCAACGCTACTGAAGTTGATATTGCTTCGGTTGTAGACTGGAACAAGGTTAATTCCTCTGAAGGAATTATCGTTTCGGTTATGGGGAATGACTATAGTGTTGTTTCTAGAGAAACAGATTACGGCATTAATTTAATTTATACAGACTCTGTTTCTGGTAAAATTAAAACAGATTACAAAATTGCCGTTTACAGTACTAGTCGTACGGCTGGTGGTGCGGCACAGTCTGAATATGAACCTGCTAGAAACTTATCTGAGATATTCAATTATGCAACTAACACCTCTGGCTCTGCTTCTATAAGCACAATATACGGAAAACTTGACGACTACACTATAAACGATAAACTTATCGTTGTTGGTACGAGAAGTGAGTTGTTTAAAAATTCCGGTCTTAATTACGATGCAAAATTATATTCAAACGGTGGTTATACTATTGCAACAAGGGGTAATTGTATTTTCCTTTATGGTGAAGATGAAAATACCGTTACCGGCAACAATCAAGGCAATTACTATGCTGTTTTAGCTTTTGCAAGAGAATATTTCGGTTTTGAAGTAGTTGGGCAACTTCCTCAGCCATTAGCTAGCGAGTTTGAAATAACTAGTGCGAACTCAGGCTATTCTTTCGGTTTTGCATATGATACAGCAATTTATAACATTGATGTTAACGAAAGCGTATGGGTAAAAGGTGGTATTAATAAAACCACTTTACCTGACACTCCTAAGAGAAGTTCAGGTTATGGCGTTCTAAATACTCCTGTTACAAGAGCCTTTAACTTAAATGGAACTACTAGTTCATACGTTATGTCTGCCTATGCTATAACTTTTGAAGATTATTTAAAAATTGCCGAAAACAAAGTAGATGGTTTAACTAAGAGAATGTGGAATTGTGGAGCAAATCACTTTAGTTTTTCTGAAGAAGCTCCCACTACTTGTACTAGTTGTTCTTCTACCACGTTTACTGACGACACGGCTACTTATACCGGGTTTACAAAAGCGAAAATGTTGCTTTGTCCAGAATGTAGTAAATATACCGTAACTTTCGATACTGAAAGTAGTTGTTTAGCAAACTACAACAAGGTTATTAATGAAGAAACAAATCACTCTTGTTCTGCAGAGCTTTCGTATTCTGAAAATGGCGCAAAAAGTAAGGGGTGGCATAATGCTGACTATGTCTTCCCCATTCAAAATTATATTAACGAACATCCAAAGTGGTTTGGCGATAACGTCATTTATGCTTGTGATACTTGTCAGAGAGGATTTAAGGATGACGGAAGCGATGCTTCAACGTTTAAGTTTATTAATTTAGGAGAAGAGTGTACTAAAGCTGGTTGTTCTGGAAAGGTAATTAAATATTACGGAACTAAAACAAATAAATCGCCCAGTCTAGAGGCAAAGGTTGATTCGGTAGGTGCGCACGCAATGCAACCTTGTTTTACTGCTCACGGCAACGAAGCGGAATATAAATTAATGGTTGCAGAAGCTGTTAAAAAAGTGCTTAATGATGTTAAATATGTAGATTCTAGCAACGATAAAAATTCTTTCACCGTAACCGTTATGGATGCAACCACTCACTGTGAGTGTGATGCATGTACTACGTTATATGCACAATATGGTTCAATGTCTGCAGCGCTAATAAAATTCTGTAACGACATGACAAAGTTTTTAGATGAATGGATGGATAAGAATGCAAGTTATCTTTCTAATTGGCTTAACGAAACAAACGTTGCTAGTTGGTGGACCATTTATAATTCAACCACAAAGGCGTACGAGCCTATTACCGATATGACTCCATATCAAAGAACTATAAATGTTTATTTCTTTGCATACGTACACGGTGGTTCGGAAAAAACTAACGGCGATAAGAAAGCGCCAGTTAAGTGGAGTGAAGAAGAAAACGACTGGATTCCTATTGATACTAGTGTAACCATGCGTGAAGGGAAATATTGTTCAACAGGAGTATGGCTTGTAACCGCTGCCGATTCTTTCTCACAAATTCCTGTGGTTAATGAAGATGGAAATTACGTTTTAGATGCCGATGGAAACAAAACCTATTACACAACAAACGATATAATCAATGGAAAGTTTATTTATAAAGGGCAGGACGTTGTGTATAAGAGCATGGTTGAAGATGGCACTAGTCCTGTTAGAAAGGATATTGTTCAATGGGGCATCGTTTCTAACGATCAAGCAAAAATGTATTTGTGGTTAAACTCTCAATCATCTAAATTCACAACTCTTCCTTTCTATTCGGCAGCACTATTTGATGAGGGCTTGTTTGATTTCTTAAATGAAGTCGGTGTTGAATATATATATCCGTATGCTAGTTCGCACGAAGAGAATGCGCTTTCAGCATATAACAACTTAAAAATGTACGTAACTGCAAGGCGCATGTATGATAAAGATGCAAATCTCGATGAACTCGTTGACACTTGGTTTAATGGTGCGTTTGTTGATGAAGAAGTAATTTCTTTAATGCGCGAAGCTTTTAATTATGAAATGACAATGGCGATTAAAGCAAATTACTTAAGAACACACTATTTAGAAGGACTTGATGATGAAATATTAGATAGTGAAAATATTAATGGTGCCGTTTCTGATGATAATACTGGATTTGTAGGAAATTCTCAAGGATATACCTCATTGACAGGACCTTATGGAAGATATTGGAGTATAAACGAGCTGATAGAGCTTTCAGATAAATATGCAAATATTTATAGTAAGGCTGAACTCAACATTAAAGATCCAGCAACTCTCTCCAAAGTAAAAGCGATGATTGATTGTGAATGGTATATGCCTTTAATGATGATTTTGCGTTATTATCAAAATGATGCTTTAGTTATTGCTAGAAAAGCTGAGTTCTCTGCAAGGTTCAAGGAAATTATTGATAAAATCGGCATTTCAATGAATGCAGAATATAATATCAAAACTTCACCCGTGCCCATAGATGTTTATTATATGTCATTCTTAGAACTAGAATTATACGACACCACAGAGGGTAGAGTTTTAGACAAAAACGAACAGGGACAGATTATAGACGTTATCAACGGAAGTAGCGTAGTTGTATATGATTCTTCAACGGGCGAGCTTACTTTATTTGAAGGCGAAACCTATGAGGTTCGCATTAAAAATAGTGAGGAAATTAAAAAAGGCAACACGACTTATGCTGCTGGAACGTTGCTTTCGGGCTCTTCAGCTAAAAATACAAGCTCTAAGTTGGCGTACTATTCATTATATGGAAGATACGACAATGGTAATTGGCCAGAATATTATAGTATTGGAAAGTCAGGTAAAACAATTAGTTGCAAAAAGGGATATAGTAGTAACTACTACGATTTTGACCCTGCTCGTGCTTGGGCAAAATCTGGCGAAACCATTAACATTGCTGGTGGAGTTAGAAAGATTGCGAGAGAATATGACGAGTTAAATATTCGTGCAGGCTTAAGAACATCTAACTGGCTTCAAGCTATAATCTTCAATTGTAGAGTAACACTTGTTTCAAAAATTGTTTAATAAAACAAATGTTAATGCAAAAAGTGTGCCTATATAAATTAATTAAAAAACCAACTCAAAAAAGAGTTGGTTTTTTGTTTTATCAAAAGGCATAAGGCATATAGTTGCATTAAGCGTTTTTAGCTATCTAATATATTTATATAATATATAATGTTTTAAAAGGGGACAATTTACTTTTTAGTAAAACTATCTTTTTTTAGGTACTTGTTGGGAGAAACACCGTACTTTGCCTTAAAAGAATTCGAAAAGTTGTAAGGGTTGTTGTAACCAACCATATAAGAAACGTCGGAAATATTCTTTCCGTCAAGAATAAGTTTTAGTGCTTCAGTAAGTCGTTTATTGGTTAAGTATTCTTTAAGAGAATAGCCGTATTGTTTCTTAAATAATTGGCTCAAATAAGTACGGTTATATGAAAATTGTTTTGCTAGAGCGTCGATAGTGATGGGGTTCATATAGTTTTCGTCAAGATAGGCCCGAACTTTAACTAAATTTCGGTTTTTATCCGAATTAAAAATTTCCGTTAAAATATTGAACAAAATTTCGGCAACGGGTTCAGCGTAAACCGGTCCATTTCTTGAAAGCAATCTAACAATTTGTAAGTAATAGTTGGTGGACAAGTGATGTATGGTGGCAACGTCATCAAGTTTTTTTGCGTAGTTACCGTAAAAACCAATCCACGCATACGAAGAGTTGTTGCTATTAAAATCATAAGAGATGGGAATGTGTGGTTTGGCAATAAAAACGTCGCCCGCGCTAACTTGATGAACGGAATTTGATTCGGTAAAAGTGCATTCTCCTTCCGCAAGAATATGCACAACGTAGCAAAAGCGTTTGGACGTAGTTTTAGAACTTTGATTGCTCAGAGGTTTGTTTTGTTTGTATCCAATAAATATGGGGGTAAGTTCATCAAAGTTGATAATTTTTCCACTATAGTTGTTAGCTGCGTAGTGGATGGAATGTTCAACACTTACGTAATCTGCCATAAACACCTCAAATTAAAAAATGTTATCAAATTTGTAATAACTTGATAAAATGTTACCATAATTTTTAACAAAATGCAATATTTTTATAAAAATCTATAGAGATAAAAAAGAAAAAATTAAAATATAAAATCTTGACGATAAGAGCAAATAATGTTATTATAAATAAAGTGTCAATATTTTTGGAGGAAATAATGAGCTTAGTCAAGGAAAAAGAATATGATTTTAGAGAACGACTAACAAAGCTTTACGATAAAAAAGCGCTTGTTAGCGATAGAGAAAAAGCGGTGGGAGAAATATCTCTTAAAGGCGGAGTAAAGTTTTTAGGCATTGAAGGAGAGGTATTAAAAAAGGCTAGTGAAGAATTTGTAACCTTCTTAAAAGAGGAAGGGGAGGTTGAGCAAGTTAATGAAGAAAACGCAATAACTATAAAGTTTATTATTGACAAACAAGCTCTTGGCGAATTTGCTGAATTTAAGGGAAGAGTTATAACCATAGAAGAAGACAGAATAACGATAAACGGTAACGACGAGAGAGGGCAAGCACAAGCGCTTTATGATATTGAAAAATCCTTAAAGAGAAAGCGTTGTTTATATTTAGATAAAGGTGAATACAAGAAAAAGCCTGCATTTTCACCAAGAATGGTGCATTCTGCTTACGGATTAGATATATTCCCTGATGAATATTTATTAAACCTAGTAAAAGAGGGGGTTGACTCTATTATACTATTCTGTAAAGGAATTAATAAAAATAGAGTGGGCGATTTTGATTTTAATGATACGATTGAAAGAGCAAAAAGTTTCGGATTAGATACCTATGCCTACTGTAATTTTATGAATTTTGTTTCTCCCTACGACGAAAAGGCTGAAGAGATTTACGAAAAAGTATATACCGAGTTTTTCAAAGTGCATAACGGCTTTAAGGGAATGATATTTGTAGGAGAATCGGTAGAGTTTCCGAGTATTGACCCTAACGTAGAACCAAGGCATCACCATTTTTTAAACGAAGATAATATGACGGGGGATAAGCCCACACCGGGTTGGTGGCCTTGTGTAGATTATCCTGATTGGCTAGAATTAATTAAAAAGAGCATTAGAAAAGCCAAGCCCGATGCCGAAATAGTTTTTTGGACGTACAATTGGGGCTACGTAAACAAAGAAGCGAGAATAAGGCTTATAGAAAAGCTTCCAACGGATATCAGTTTGCTAGTTACCTACGAAATGTTTGAGAAATACAAATTAGGTAAAACCAGCATGATGGGGTGTGACTATTCTTTGGCAGTAGCTGGTCCTGGCAAATATTTTATTAGCGAAGCGGAAGCGGCGAAAAAGCGTGGAATACGATTATACGCAATGAGCAATTCTGGTGGAAGAACGTGGGACTTTGGTATGTTGCCAGTAGAATATTTCCCAGAACAATGGAAAGCAAGGTATGAAGCCCTTCTCAAAAGTCGAGAAGATTACAACCTAAAGGGGTTGATGGAATGCCACCATTACGGATTTACGCCTTCATTTATCAATAGGTTTGAATACTATTGTTTTACAATAACCGAAGATAAGAGGAATTATAATACCGACGAATGTTTACTAAAGGCGATGAGTGAGCGTTTTGGCGAAAATGCCGAAAGTGTTAGAGAAGCGCTACGTGGCATGACGGACGTAATAAAGAATTATCCTCCTACTGATGAAATGCAGTACGGTCCAATGAGGATAGGAACGGCATATCCATTATGTTTAACCAAAGATCTTAAGCCTAAAGAAGAAGAAAACTTGCTATTTGGTTTAAGAATATGTTTTAACACTTTGCATCCATGGGATTTAGGGCGATACGCGCCATTCTCAATGAGGGTGAGAAACGAAATAAAAATACACGGCAAAAACGTTAAAAGGCTTAAAAAGGTTATAGCTGAACTAGAGGCGATTAGTAACCCTAACGACGAGTTATTAAAGCTAATAAACACGATAAAATACATGAAATGCATGTTTGTAACGTGTATAAACGCATACGAGTTTTACATTGAAAAGCATAAATTAATGATAGCCGAAACCAAGCACGAAATAAACAAGATAACTGCAAAGATAAAAAGCATAGCTGAAAGCGAAATAGCAAATGCAGAAGAAAGTATAGAGTACGCTGAAAAAGATTCTTCCATAGGTTACGAGCCCTCTATGGGGTACGTAGCAAGTCCCGCAAGAATTGGGTGGAAGATTAGGCAGGTTAAACGTATGCTAAAAGCGGAATTATCCGTTTACGAAAAAAATCTTGGTTAAAAATCAATTAAACGGATAAAAAAGAATAAAACTATAAGTAATATACATAATAATGTAATAAAAAGACATAAAAACGCCATCGATATATAAAGGTGGCGTTTTGTTAAGTTGGCTTTTGTAAAAAAAGAGATAATTTTATGTAAAAATGGCAAAAAAATAGCATATTAATATTTTTAAATAACATTTTATGTTGATTTGCTTGATAGTTTGTGATAGAATAAATGATGTATAATAGTTGTTTTAGCTAGAAAATAGCAAAAACAAAAAAATACAAAAAAAGAAAAAGGAGAATGTATTATGAAAAAATACGAACAACCTTCACTTTTTCTCATCGAAACATCAGAGCAAGATGTGTTGGCAATCTCTGCAGAAAGCATTGATTTCAATCTCGGATGGCTTGAGGAAAACAGGGGGTAAAAGGGAACATGAAAAAGACAGTTAAAACGCTATCAGTATTATTGATGGCAATGGCAATGTCACTTTGTTTCTTTGTAGCAGGCGGTCTCTTCGTTAAAGCAGAAGTAGCTGCAACCACAACCGACAAATTAGTTGCGGTAGATGGTGCAAGCGTACTTGTTGTTGATGACGTTGCAGACACCGGTATTAAGTTTGATATTGAAATCAGTGCAGAAGACTTCCAAGCATTATCAACCAAGGCAACAACTGAAGAAGCAGACTTATTCCTTGGTGTACAAGTTGGTACCGAAGTAAATGGCAAATTTGTAGCTCTTTACAATGGTGATGAAGTTGAAGAAATCAACGTATCACTCAACGGTAAAAATCTTGTTGCCGATAACGAAGAAATTCCAACCAAGTATCAATATTCTTTCTCAATTACTTATAATCTAGATAGAATTTTTGGTGAAACAGTAGATGCTGAAAAAGTAAATCAAATGTATTCATTTGAACTTGCAGTTAAGCCCTACTATACTTTTGTTAAGGGTGGCGAAATTGTAGAAAAAGCATACGCACAAGCTGGTGATGCACGTTCTATGTTACACGTAGCACAAGCAGAAATCGCAAGTGGTGCAGCTCTTCCTGCAGGTTTTGCAGATAAATACATTGCAGAAACCGTTACTACTCAAAGAGCAACCGTATATACAGATGGTACTTTTGAAGTAGATAATGGCGACTACGAAGTAGTTAGCTACACTATCGGTACTAATGGTGCAACCGTTGCAACCGGTATTTATGATGTTATTGACGCTAGCTTACTTGCTGGCTACGTTACTGGCCAAGAAATTCAATTCTTTGGTTATACTGCAGATCGTAAAGTAATAGCATATCAAGCAACTTATGAAATTCCTACTACTATTAGAGTAAGCGACCAAGTAGTTATCGCTAAGGGTACTAACGTTTCTGTAGGTTCTGACGACGAAGGTTTGTTAACAAATACTGAAGAGGATCCTTATAAGGAATTGTTATATATTAGGGATGTAGTTGTTGAAGGCGGTTTATTCTTTAACGGCGTTAAAGACCTTGCTGGTAACAGCTTAGAAGGATTAATGAACGAAATTGATACTATTTCTTATGGCGATCAGGTTATCTACGCTAATGGCCAATTTGATTTAAGTGCTCTTGAAGAAGTTGAACTTGGAACGTCACTCGTTCTCACTGCAGTTGCAGGTGAATACACCTATTTAATGACAGATGTTCTCTATGCTACCGCAGCGTTTGAAAACACTAAAGCATCAAGAGAAGATTTTGCAGCATTATTTAGCTCAAACAACCTTAAAGATGGTTACTACGTTCTTTTAGAAAATCTCTATTTCGATATTAATTCTTATTACGAAATGGTTGCTAATGGTAGTGGTGCAACTTGGGTTAACCCTGTTGATGGTGGTACTCGAACAGGTGCTTTCTGTGGTACTTTCGATGGTAGAGGCTACGCGCTTAATAATGTTATTTTAGGTGTTGAAGATTTTAGCCAATATGGTCTTTTCGGAGGAGAGCTTTTAGAAGGTGCTACGTTTAAGAATTTTGCTATTAACGAAATTTGGCGTCGTGATAGAATTAGTAACACTGTTTCAAGAGATTCTAATGCCTATGGCGCTATTTTCGCTGCTAGATCTCAGGATGCTGATGGTGTGCCTCAAGCATGGTCTATGGAAAACGTTTATATTTATAGATACGTTACTAAGCATAGCTTATACGAAAGAGGATTCTTCTACAGTTACAATTCTGGTGATGGTGAACCTGTAAATATGAATAACGTTATGCTTGTTCTTGAATTTGGTGATAGCGTTACCGATGCAAGACAGCCTGTTTTTGGCACTCACAACAATCCTCTTGACTTAAACGGTGAGTGCTATACAAACAACACCTATATCGTAACAAACGGTACTCGTGGTGACATGGGCTATGGTGGAATAAAATACTACGAATCTGCAAACGGTATTGCAAACATTGCTGACATCTATAAAGCAATGGCAGATGCTAATAATGATTACAGCGAAATGCTCGAAACCGGTTATTGGAAACTTGATGCTAACGGCTTACCTGTTTGGAAGTCAATAGTTGAAACTAATGTTGATGGCAACTACGTACGTACTATCAATTCAACAAATAAAAAAGATGCATTTACGGTTAACGCTGTTGATGGTGGGGTAAATGCTAGCGCAAGTGATATTACTCTTGAATCTTCTGATACAAGCATCGTAACCGTAAGTGGTAACGTAATTAAAGTTCAAGATGACGTTAAGGGTTCAGCAAACGTTTCAATCTTCTATAAAGGAAATTTTGTTGAGCTTCTTCCTGTAAACGTTGATACTTGGTATTATTCAAGCTTATATCAAGTTGTTGATGAAGCAACCGAAGAAAAAGTAGAAACTCAAGGTGTTTCTACCACAGTTTCTGGCGGAACTTATACAATTTACGTAGCTGGTAGTGGCGAAAACGTAGATGCTAGTGATATTTCTGTTAGTGTATCTGGTGATGAAATTTTAACTCTCAACGGCAATAGATTTACTATTACTGGCACTGCTTCTGGTACTGCAACCGTAACCGTAAGCTATCGTGATGTTGTTCGTGCAACCTACGAAGTTAAGTTAACTATTTTAGACCTTTCTAGCGCAGTAGCAATTAACAACGAATTCTTAGTTTCAGAACTTGATGGTGCTTTATATCTAACCGAAGGCACTGCATTAGCAGATCAAACTATTGTTGATGCTTACCTAGGATCAGACATAGTTTTCTCAGAAGGTAAGCTTAGCTTAGCAGGTTTGGGAGCACAATACAATACCGCTTTAGAAAACTTTATCGTAGTTCTTGAAAGTGGCGATATGTATAAACTCACCAATGTTAAGTGGGTTGCAGGTGCATTTAACCAATCTAACTACAACAGCTTGGGTATGTTTAGAATTCTCGATTCTTCTTCTGCTGACTACGTTTCAGGTGGTTACTACGTATTAACTTCTAATATCGATTGTAATAAAGCAAAAGTAACTAAAGCTGTTTCTGATATCGGTTTCGACGGTACGTTTGACGGACGTGGATATACAATTAAGAATATTCAAACTGATACTTATAACGGTATATTTGGTGATGCATTTAATGATTTCACTGTTAAGAACGTAGCAATCTATGCTCCTACTTCTTCGACTAACTATATGAGCCTCTTATTTGGTTCAGCTGGTGCTGTTACTGTAACTATTGATAACGTATATATTTATTATACTAATACTTCTGCTAAAACAAACCACTATTTGTCGACATATTCTGGATATAAGGCAGGTCTTACCTTTAGTATGACTAACTGTATTTGGGAAATTGACGCTGTTAAAGGTACATCTAAATCTGCAAGCTTCTTTAGATCTACAGGTAATAAGCTTGAAGCAACTAACTGTTATTTCTTAAATAATTCTTCAGGTAGTATTCCTACCATTTCAGGCTTTGATAAGGATACTATGTTCTATGGTGGAAACATGACTATTGCAGAGGCAAGAGCTGAATTAGCTACCGCTGTAACAGATTACTCAACCTTTAATAGTGATTGTTGGGATTTAACTGGTAGCACTCCTGTTTGGAAATCAATCCAAGGTTAATAAGATTTTTAGGTAAAAAACTAAAGTTTTTAACTAGCAATCTAACTAAACAAAATAAAAACACGCTAAGAAAATTCTTAGCGTGTTTTATTTTTTTTGCTACGGCTTATTTCTTGTATTTTATCTTTAATTTTATATAATGTTAAATAAAAGTAGTAGAAAAAAAGTCTTTGTTTATTTACTACAAAACGTTATAAAAACCTTGTTTAACTATCTAAACTTAAAGATTTTTAATATAATAATTGCAAAATTACATATTTTATTGTATAATAATACTTACAATTATCTTTTATAATAAAATTAAGTAAAAATCCTTTTTATTTAGCAAATACTAAAATAATTGGGGACTACAAAAGTAAAACAGGAGTTTATTATGAAAAAATACCAACACCCCTCCCTTTTTCTCATTGAAACATCAGAGCAAGACGTATTAGCAATCTCTGCAGAAAGCATTGATTTCAATCTCGGATGGCTTGAGGAAGATAGAGGTTAAGGAGGAAAAATGAAAAAGACAGTTAAAACGCTATCAGTATTATTGATGGCAATGGCAATGTCACTTTGTTTCTTTGTAGCAGGCGGGCTCTTCGTTAAGGCAGAAGTAGTTGCAACCACAACCGACAAATTAGTTGCGGTAGATGGTGCAAGCGTACTTATTGTTGACAAAGTTGCAGACACGGGCATTAAATTTGACGTTGAAATTAGCGCTTCTAATTACAATGAATTACTAACAAAAGCTTCTAATGAAGAAGGAGCTTTGGTATTAGGTGTTCAACTCGGCACAGAAAAAGATGGTGAATTTGCCCTTCTTTTAACAGAGGAAGGTGAACCTGAAGAAAGAATTGTTTCCGTTTCGGGCACAAATCTCTTCCCTGATGATGGAGATGTGCCAGCAAAATATCAATATTCCTTTTCAATCACCTACAACCTAGATAATATTTTTGGCGACAATATCGACCAAGAAAAGTTAAATCAAATGTATTCGTTTAAGCTTGCAGTTAAGCCTTTCTACGCAATTTACGTAGATGGCGAAATTGTGGAAAAGGCTTATGGAGAGGCAGGCGATGCGCGTTCTATGCTACACGTAGCTCAAGCTGAGATGGCTACCGGCAAAAATCTCCCCAGCGGTTTTGCAGATAAATACATTGCTGAAACCGTTACCGGTTTAACTGCAACGGTAGATTCTAACGGTGTTATTTCTGCTGATAATGGCGAATACGACGTTGTAAGTTACACTATTGGTACTAGCGCAAAAAGTTATGCGCCGGGTGAGAAAGTTGGAAAATCAGCTCTTAATTATACAGAAGGTGCAAGCGTACCTCTATTCGGCTACACCGCAGATCGTAAAGTTATCGCATATAACGCAACCTACGTTGTTTCTAATTCTGCAATTAACGTAACTGATGAAGTTATTCTTGCAACCGGTACAAGTTTTTACGCTAAAGGGGTATACGTAGCTGAAGGTGAAGCTGAACTAACCACTATCGGTAGCGCAATCTATTTTAAAGGTGTAAAAGATGAAGATGGTAATAGCCTAGAAAATAAAGAGAGTGAAATTTTAAGCGTACTTTATAATGGCAATTCAATTTATTCAGCAGGTGTGTTTAACCTTTCGGCTATTTCCACCGATTTGTTAGGCGAAGTTATTTCTCTTACCGTTGTTATGGAAAGTGGAACGTATAATATGTCTAACGTTCGTTTGGTTACTACTGCTTTTGAAGATACTGCATCATCAAGACAACTTTTCGCTAAGTTATTCTCTGGCGATAGCCATAAAGATGGTTACTACGTTCTATTAGAAAACCTTAACTTTGATATTACTTCTGATGCAGAAGTTGGTGGTAACGGTGGTGTTACTAAAAACGCAGCGGATGAATCCCTAACTTATACTGGAGATTTTTCGGGTGTTTTTGATGGTAGAGGATATGCTCTTAACAATACTATGCTTAGAAGCGGTTCAGAATTTGGCATTTTTGGATATAAAGTTTGCAGTGGCTCAGCTATTAAGAACGTTGCTATTAACGGACTTTACACAAAGGCTGTAGGTGCAGATGCAACAACTAAGACTACAAATACTATGTCAATGCTCTTCCATTCTTCAAAAGAAGCAACATTAGATTTCACTATGGAAAATGTTTATATTTATAGATATACTCAAACATCTGGTGGTAACAACTGCGTATTCTTCTATAGTTATAAATATGATGGCTCATATGTTACCTGGAATTATAAATTTACCAACACGTTGATTGTTCTTGAGCTTGATGAAGGTTTAGCCACTAATACTGCCAATATTCACAATTATGGTAGAACGATTGGTGCAGATTCTGTAATTAAAGATACTTATTGGGTAACTAATGGTTCTCGTGGCGACATTAAGTCGGGTAGTGCGGATGGAAAGATTGCTTATTATGAACACGCTGCAACTGGTGCTCCTGCAGCAATGGCAGATATTTGGCAAGCTATGATTGATGCTAATAATAATTACTCTAATATGTATGCTACTAAGTATTGGGTGCAAGGCACTAACGGTTTACCTGTTTGGAAATCTCTCCAAGGTTAATAAAATTATTTATGTAAATAACTAAATTCGTTAACTGGCAATCCAACTAAACAAAATAAAACACGCTATGATATTTCTTAGCGTGTTTTTATGTTTTTTATAAAGCGATTGACGATGAAAAAGGTGGTAAAAAATTTGTTTAATCTATAATATAAAATTATTATAAACTAGCATTTTAATATAAACACATGGCATTTTTTCATTGATTTAGCAAGCGCGTAATGATACAATGTATTAAATGAGATAGTGTTTATATTTATAATTTCATATTGTACGTTAACTTGGTGTCAAAAAAGCCTAAGAGGTAGAATATTATACGGTATAAACACCTATACTAATTGTGTATTAGTATTATTTTATTCTTTATAAAAATTAGGAGGAATATTAATGAGAAAATCTATTAGAATTCTATCGATTTTCGCAATGGCGTTCGTTATGTCGTTGTCCTTCTTCTTTGCGAGCACTTTGTTCGCTAAAGCTGAAGCTAACGTAGGAATGAGCGTTATTGATGGCGCAAAGGTTTTTGTTGCTGGTACTGCGGATGATATAGGTATCAATTTCACAGTTAACCTTGACAAAGACGATTACGACGCATTAGTTGCTAGTGCTCAAGCTGAAGGTAAGTCGGTTAAGGCTGGTGCTCTTTTTGGAAGCCCCTCAATGCCTGATCAATATTTTACCATTCAAGATTGTATGGCTTTTTATGCTGATGCTTTAGAATCTGAAGAAGACGTTTATTCGTTTGATGCAGAGTTCTTGTTCAATATTGCTGAAATGTACGAACAAGATTTTGTTGACGTTCAAGACAAACCCACTTTAGATCAATATAGAAATATGGTTGTTAACACACCTATTTCAGCAAAACCTTTCATTGCAGTTTACCAAGGTGAATATAGCGAAAATACAGCTGAATTTACTTATGGCGAAACTTCAGCAGCTCGTACCATGGCTGGTGTCGCAAATGCTGTTGGTTTAGCGGGCGAAGCTGTTCCAGAAGTTTTCTTCGATAAGTACAACGTTAATACTGTTGAAGGGGCTACTTCTCTCGTTGTTAATCCAGATGGTACTATCGTTGGTGATATTACTGCTGTTACTGGTGAAGTTGTTTATGCAACCGTTGGTTCTAACGCTACCCTCTTCGTGGTTGAAGATGGTGCTTTAATTAATCAATTTGGTTCATACGTTGCACCTGCTTCAGTTGCTCCTGCTGGTATGTCTACCATTTCTTTCTTTGCTGCTGATACCAATTCAAATATTAGTGTTTACACTTACGAAGCTATTTTTTATGATGAAATAATTGACTCTCTCGCTGCAGATCCTACTGGTAAAGTTTACTTCAATGCTACTTCTTCTTATGGTATTGAATTTGATTCTGCTTTAGTAAATGGTGTTGAAGTTCTTGTTGATGGCAAAATTGATCTTGCTGCTATTAACGTAGGCGTAGGCGATAAGTTTACTGCTTCTTTCTCTAGCGAAGACGCTAACGTTATTGTTAACGAAATTGAAGTTTACGACTACGTTTTCGAAAACACTCGTCAATCAAGAAAGCAAATGGTTGAATTATTTAGTTGTCGTTCACTTTCCGAAGGTCGTATACTTGATGGCAAATACGCTTTAGCTGAAAACATTTACTTCAATCGTTACGAAGTAGATGCAGAAGGTAACCAAGTATTTGATCAAGACGGAAGTGTTCGTTATTCTCGTGAAGAAGCTTTCGTTACAATGGTAGGCAAGGGCACGATTGAATATGAAGAAGATGGGGAGCCCCTCACAAAGGAAGTTTACAACAAAGGTAACATCTTCAAGGGAACTTTCGATGGTAGAGGTTTTGCTCTTAACGACATCATTCTTGAATCAAGCATGTTTGTAGATATTAATGATCCAAAGACTAAGAGCGAATGTCACAGTATCTTTAGTATAGCTGGTGACGGTGCAACATTTAAAAACCTTGGTATAAACAAAGTTTATAGATTTAAGCATGAATACGACTGTGCAGATAAAGGTGGTTATAACGCAGTATTCTTCGTTCGTCCTTATGATGAAAATATCGAAGTTTTATTTGAAAACGTTTACGCTTATAGATATCTTTCTGAATCTAACTTATATAGTGGTATTCTTGCTTACGGTGGAGATATTAACAAAGGTTTTGGCTATACAACCTTTACCAACTGTTTCTGGCAAGCTACAAGTATAGATCCTGATATCTATAGCTCTACTTCACATCGTACTCAAATCTTTGGTAGCGTTAGTGTTCACGACATGCATACTTTTAACGATTCATACTTTGTTTCTAACTCTAGATTGTGCTCTGGTTCAGATACTGAAACCTTAGACGGTGTTACTAGCTACTTTACTATCGATATGATGAGAAAGGCTTATAACGATTATTCAAGTTTCTCTACTAAGTACTGGACTGTTATTGACGGAATTCCTTACTGGAACTCTATTCACGAAATTGCTATTCTTAAGAATGCTGCTGGCGAAAGAGTAAATTCAATTTACGCTGACAACGCAGACGAGGTTTACACCGTTACCTTAACTGATTGTAGTGCACCAACTAGAGATTTCACTCTTGAAACTCTTGATGTTTCAGTTATTACAATTGATGGTAACAGAATTAAACCTGTTGCAGGCGCTGTAGGCACTACTAAGGTTAAAGTTCACTACAACGATCACGTTGTTTATGAATTCGACGTTGCTGTTGACGTTAGACCTACTCAGGTTGTCGACGAAGAAATTCTTTTCTCTGAAAGGGAAACTAGACTCTTCTTTAACGGCACTTCTCTTGCAGGCGATGAAGTAATGGCTGCTTCTTTCAATGGCGAATCTATTCTCTCTGCAGGTCGTTTATCTCCTGTGGACGTTAAGAAAGAATATGGATATAACAACAAGTTCACGTTAAATGTATCTACCAATTCAGGCAGATATCAATTTACAAACGTTAAATTGTATACAGACGTGTTTGAAAACACTGCATATTCAAGACAATCCTTCGTAAATACCTTTGGTACTAAGGCAAGTATTACGACAAAATCTATCGAAGGTTACTACGTACTTGCAGAAAACCTTACCTTTAACCACTACGATGAAACTGGTGCAGCTTCAAAATTAGAAGCTATGGGTGGTAAAACTGGTGCTGGCATATTCGATGCAACCTTTGACGGCAGAGGATTTACTCTTAACAATGTACTTTTAGATCACTCTACTAATTACAATTATGGTATGTTTGCTCAACGACAAGGCATGAAGGCTGTATTAAAGAACTTTGCAATTAATAACGTTTACTTCTATAGTGCTGGCGGTATTACTTCAAAGGCTACTGCAGGTTATGGTTCATTATTATTCTCTAAGCCTTCTTACGTTGCGGCATATAAGGGAAATATCTCAACAATCGAAAACGTTTATATTTATGCTAAAGTAACGTCTGACAGTAAGACTATTAGATTGTTCTATGCCAGCAAGGCAGTTACAGGCGATCTTCTCACCTTTGGTTTTGCTAACTGGAATAACGTATTGTTTGTTTACGAAAATGGTGATGATACTTCTACGAACGTATCTAAGAAATATCTAATTAGTAGTACTGATAGAGGAGAAGCTCCCGAAGCTGAAGACAAGGTAACGTTTAATAATGCTTACTTTGTAAATAACAGTTATGTATACGATACGTTCTATGCTTCTTCTACTGACTTTAGCGCATTAGGCGAAGGCTTCAATGCTTACCAGAACGTTGCTGCTTTAACTGCCGCTAACAAAGATTACAGCGCATTTAGTACCGATTACTGGACTATTGCAGAAGGTGCAATCCCTGTATGGAAAACGCTTCCTGTAGCTACTAACTAGTTAACGTAGTATAAGCAAAAAACTAACAAAAATAAAATCCCCGAGAAATCTTCTCGGGGATTTGCTTGTTTTTTACTATCTTTTTTTAAAGTTCTTGCTTTTTAATATGTAAATATGAGTTTTTCTTATTTGAGATTTTTAATAGTAATGTTAAAATATATTTAGAATTGATGTTTTAGGGGGTTGATGATGTTTGGATTTCAATTGACTGATTACGATAAAAAAGTTTATATTGAAGAATTAAAAGATTTTCTTCCCAACAATATAGTGGATTCGCATGCGCATTGTTGGCGTGTTGAAGATGATGAGTTTGATAGAAGTAAATTTCCCACAAAATGGTCTAATCTCGTTGCAAAGGACTGCTATATTGAAGATTTACAGAAAACCTATTTAGACCTTTTCCCTGGTAAAAAGGTTATTCCCGTAGTGTTTGGAAACTCTGTAAAAAGATGTATGGAGCACAATGCTTATATAAAAGATGTTGGCAAAAAAACGGGTTACCCAACCCTCTTTTGGACTAAATACGACATGTCGCCCGATTTTTTAGAAGAACACGTTTTATCTGGAGGATATCAAGGATTAAAACCGTATCTTGGTGGTTGCAAAGAGGGTGTTAAGCCGTCCGACGCAGATATTTACGACTTTCTTCCCGAAGAACATTTGAAAGTTGCTGATAAATATGGTTGGAAGGTTATTCTTCATATATCAAAGGACGATAGGTTTAAGAATAAATCAAACATTGACACCCTTTTGGATATTGAGCAAAAATATCCCAACGTAAAGCTTATAGTTGCGCATATCGGAAGGGCGTATGCAAAAATAGACGTTGGCGATGCTTTTATTAGGCTTAAAGAAACTAAGAATATGTTATTTGATTTTTCTGCCAATACCAATGCAGACATCATAAGAGAGTGTATTGAAACCTTTGGCTCAAAGCGCGTAATGTTTGGCACGGATATGCCCATTGCGAAAATGCGTATGTACAGAGTGGTGGAAAACGGCTTTTATATCAACGTTGTTCCTCGTGGGCTTTACGGTGAACTTGTTAAAAAAGACCCTCATATGCGTGAATCTGATGAAAAGGATATTACAAACTTTACTTACGAAATTCTAAGGGGATTTAAGAAGGCTGCATTAGACCTTTCTTTAACAAAAGAACAAGTTGAAGATATAATGTGTGGTAATGCTTCAAAGCTTTACAAGATTAAATTCTAAATGGAGTTAAAATGAAAAAAGCATATCTTGGCATTGACCTTGGTACTACTGGCACAAAGTCTATGCTGTTTGACGAAAATAATAACCTTCTTGGTCGTGGATACGTTGGTTACGAGTTGATTTCTCCGTTTGACCGAGCTTTTGAACAAAAACCTGAAGATTGGGTTAACGCCGTTATCGGTAGCGTTAGAGAAGCTGTTTCTGGAGTGGAGTGTGAAGTGATTTCTCTTTCCGTTTCGGCGCAGGGTGGAAGCTTCTTTTTTGCAGATGAAATAGATGGAAGAATCATTCCCATTTCTAACGCTTATACCTGGATGGATAAAAGAGCTATCAAAGAGTCGGAAGAGTTAAAGTCTAATTATCCCGAAGATTATTTTTATAATAGAACTGGAAGTAGGCTTTCTCCAGGCTCTATGCCAGCAAGGGTTTTATGGGCTAGAAAACATATCCCAGAAATCGTTAATAAGGCAAAGAAAATTCTTTCTACTTCCGACTATATCTATTATATTTTAACGGGTAAAACGGTTATAGACTACACTTCGGCCGCTATGATGGACGTGTATAAAGTAAAAGAAAGAGATTATGACGACGAGCTTTTATCTGCAATAGGTTTTAGTAAAGAAATTATGCCTACTCTCGTTGAGGCTGGTTGTGTGATAGGCAAAATCTTGCCTCAAATGGCAAGAGAACTTGGCATTAGTGAAAATGTGGTAGTCGTTTGCGGTGCTCATGACCAATATGCGGCAAATATAGGCTCAAAATATTTTGACGGTAATGATTTACTCATTTCTTCTGGTACTACTTGGGTGGTTTTTGGAAATAGTGATAGACTTGCTTTAAGCGGAAGTCGTTTTGCTAGTTGTAATCATCCTGCTGGTGGATACGGAGTTTTTGCTTCTGCAGTTTCGTCCGGCGTGGTTATCGATTGGGAGAGAAGTCTTTTCTCCGTTAGTTACGACGATTTGAATAGAGAGCTTCCCGAAAGGCCATTTGAAAAAGATTTACTCGTTTATCCTTTCGTTTCGGGGAGCGGGGGATATAGAGGAGCAATTCCCTTAACCTTCTCAATGGAAAATGTTTCCTTCCGATTTAATAAATACGACGTTATTAAGGCTACGATGGAAGGTGTTGCTTTTGAAATAAAAGAAATCCTTTCAAGATTTAGAAAAGGTGGAATGACAGAAGATAAAATTATAATTGCTGGTGGGGCTGTTAGAAGTGAACCGTGGATGCAAATTTTATCTAACGTACTAGGCAAGGAAATTTATATTTCTAACCAAGCGGATAGGTGCTGTTTTGGGGCTTATTCAATAGCAAGAAAGGGTGTTGACGGTAAGTTTATTACGTTTACTTGGGATGGAACAGTTGTTTCCCCACAAAAAGAATTAGTAGAGAAGTATGAAGAAAAATTTGCTCTCTACAACAAAAAATTTAAAAATTAATTAATTTAAAATAAATTAAGGAGAAAATATTATGTCTATTTATGACGGATTCAAGTTTAGACCTGCTAAAGGTCTTCCCAACGCAAATCTTCCTTTAGAAGAATACGAAAGACTTCGTAACATCAAAAGAGAAGATATGGAATATACCAACGAGTACGGTTACCAAGTTAAGGTTGTAATCGACCCCGGTTACTGTGCAGTAATGGATATGTTCTACC
Organism: Christensenellaceae bacterium; assembly: GCA_045639245.1. Lineage (GTDB taxonomy): Bacteria > Bacillota > Clostridia > Christensenellales > Borkfalkiaceae > UBA1259. The sequence continues at coordinate 31,147 of JAZUCS010000028.1, read as the reverse complement.
GTATCCTAAAGAGCGATATTGAAGATAAAAAGCTCGTTATGATTTGTCCTAACCCTTGGGTTAGAAGATACCTATCTTTAGTTGAAATGATTAACAAATTTGGTATCAACATGAGAAACGTTCACGCTTTTGCTATGGATGAATTTGCTGATGAAGACGGTAACGTTTGTCCTACTACATACGCTCCTGGTTTAGGTTATTCATTCATGCATAATTTCTACGGAAATATTCGTGAAGATTTACGTCCTGACGTTAAACAATGGCATACTTTTAATAACGAAAACGCTAAGTATGGCGTTTACTCTAAGATGATTGAGGATGAAGGTGGAGCAGATATAATTTATTCTGCAACCGGTTGGCCCGGACATATGGCGTTTATCGATCCTGACCTTCCCGAACATAAAGGAATGGCAGACACTTTAGAAGATTTTTGTAAAATTAAATCAGGCCTTGTAACTCCTAGTTTGATAACCGTTTGTGAAGATTCACTTATGCCTCAAGTAGGTGCTGCAGGCGATCTTTGGGCAGTTCCTCCTAGAGCAGCAACTATTGGACCATACGACGTTGTTAATGCTAAAGAACGTTGTATTGTTCACGACGGTGCTCTTCCCAACGGATGGCAGAAGATGGTATCTCGTATGGAACTTTATGGGGAAATTTCTAAGGATTGTCCTTCTTCAATTGCTCGTCTTGGAAAGGGTGTTTGTTACTTAGCAGAAGCACAAGCAACTCCTATTAAGCACTGGTTTTATGGCATGAAGCCAAGAGATTTATAATATAAAGGAATTTTTATGAAAGCCATTATAAATACTAAACTCGTTTTGGAAGACGGTATCGTTTTTGATGCCGTAATCCTTTTCGATAATAAGCAAATTATAAACTTTGGACCTAAAACGGAAGTTGAGATTCCAAGTGATGCTGAAATTATAGATGCAAAGGGGCTTTATACTGCGCCCGGTCTTATAGATATTCATAACCATGGATCAGAGTCGGCGCTTTTTGTTAATGACCCCGAGTCTTGCGCAGAATACTTTTTAAAGCATGGTCAAACTACCGTTCTTCCCACAATCTATTATGATATGACGGCGGAACAAATGTTGGAGGGAGCTAAAAAGATAAAGGAAGCTTCTAAAAAAGGTGCAGGAAAAATTATCCACGGACTTTACATGGAAGGCCCTTATATGTCAGGACGTGGTAGTAACCAAAAATTTATCAAATGGAATGGAGAAATTAAAGAAGAAATTTTCCGTCCGTTAGTTGATGAAATTGGCGATTTCGTTAAAGTTTGGGCTATTGCTCCTGAAAGACAGGGTATAGAAATATTTTTATCATACGTTAGAGAAAGATATCCAGACGTTGTATTTGCTTTAGGTCATTCTAGAGCAACCGCATCTCAAGTTAGAAAGGTTAGAAAGTATGGAATAACCTTACAAACTCACACACAAGATGCAGGTAAGGTTCAAGGTCTTGCACAAGGAACGATGGGGGCAGGGTGCGACGAGTATACTTACTATACTCCTGATATGTTCGCAGAAATTATTTGTGATTATACCGGTATTCACGTAGTTCCAGACCTCATTAAGTTAATCGTTAAAACTAAAGGCGTGGAGCGCATGGTTTTAATTACCGACTCTATGGCTAAAAGTGGCGATTATAAGAATAATGAAGAAGCTGGTATTCCTTACGGACCGGATATAAATTACGATTATCAAGGATATGTTTCAGGTAGTAAATTAACGCTTGATAAAGCAGTTAAAAATATGATGCGTCACACAGGCTACGGTCTTTGTCATGCAATTAGATTTGCTTCACTTAACCCAGCCACCGTTTTAGGTATTGAAAACGAAGTTGGTAGTATTGAAGTTGGCAAAAAATCTAACCTTATCTTAATTGACGATGAAGTTAACGTTAAAAAGGTATTCTTAGAAGGCGAAGAAGTTTGCTAAAATTAAACAAAATTAAAAACGGCTTAGAAAATCTAAGCCGTTTTTTTATTGCTTCATCTTGTAAAAAACATTAGATAATGATATAATACAAAAGGAGGTGAAAAATCTTATGAAGAAAAGACTTTTGGGATTACTTGTTTTAATAATGGTTACGCTTTTTAGTTGCGTAATCTTAATAGCTTGTGGGGAAAGAAAAGAAACGCACACACACGAATATGACAGAAAGGATATTTCAGTTGAATATATAAAAACGGAACCAGATTGTGAAAGAACAGGTCAATATTATTATTCTTGTGATTGTGGAAAAAAAGGGGAAAAAACATTTAGTTTTGGAAGACCATATGGGCATTATTTTGAAAACGGGGTGTGTAGATATTGTCAGGAGTTAAAAGCTTCGGAGGGATTAATTTATGAATTAATAAATAATGATACCGAATACAAGGTCGCAGGGTTGGGAACTTGTAAGGAAGACAGAATTATTATACCAAGAACTTATAACGGAAAAAAAGTTACAAGTATTGGAGACAAAGCTTTTTTTTATAAAGATATAAAAGAAATAATAATACAGGAAAATGTTAAAAAAATAGGGGTAGAAGCCTTTTGGAATTGTAATTTGCTAACAAGTATTGCGTTACCTGAATCGCTAAGGGTTATAGAGGGGGCGGCATTTTACGGTTGTTCACAAATTACAGAAATAGAACTTCCAAGCAAATTGGAAAGAATCGATGTGGCGGCATTTAGGTCTTGCGAACGCTTAGAGAACATATTGATTCCTAGTAGCGTAAAAGAAATATGCGATATGGCTTTTCAATATTGTGATTCATTACAATCAGTAGTGTTCCAAAATGCACAAGGGTGGACAGTTTGGCATGTACGCTATCAAAACACCCCAAAAGAAGTCGATGTTTCTAATCCAATTGAAGCGGCAACATTATTAAAATCAACATACGGAGAGTATTTTTGGGAACGAGTTTAAAATTAAAAACGGCTTAGAAAATCTAAGCCGTTTTTTTATATATGTATTATCTATAAACTTTTAAGGTGTTAGAAACTATTTTAACTTCAAAAGGAATATCTTCGTAAAGTTCGCCGTCAACGTTTATCGTTAGTGGTTTATTAGAAGAAATTTTAATTTCATCACTTTCTGTGTGGATAGTTTGTTTAATATCAAAAATCCTTCCACCTTTTAGTTTAATAAAAGCACCAATGAGTTTAATTTTAGGAATTTCCTTAACTGCAATAAAGTTGAGCTTATTATCATACGCAACGGCCTTTGGGCAAATTGGTATACCACCACCGAACCTATATCCATTGCAAACTCCTGCAATAAACGAATTAAAATTGTGCTTATTTCCGTTAAACTCTGCTGAAAACTCGCTATATTTAAAATTCATAAGAGTTTTAATTAAGCATTTAGTGTAGCTAAATTTAGTTTTCCTTTTTAAGGCGTTATACCTTTTTAAAACTTCAACGTCAATGCCTGTTCCTATAACGTTTAATCCTCTAACGGTGGGCATTTGCATAAAATCAGTGTATTTAGCATCTTCTTGTAAAATTAAATCAAGCGCTTTGATTGGGGCTTTAGGAAGTTTTATTGCCGAAGCAAAGTCATTGCCTGTGCCACAAGGGATAATTCCTAAGTTAACCCTTTCAAAATCACAAAACCCATTTATTACTTCGTGCAATGTTCCATCGCCACCAACTGCGATAATATTGGTAGCTCCATTTTTGATGAGCTCGGTAGTTTTTTCTCTCGAGCTTTTTAATTCTTTAGTTATATGTATTGCGTACTCCACGCCCTTGTCATCTAAATGTTTGGTAATTTTATGAAGAATTTTCATCATTTTTTTACCATTTTTTCCACCCGCAGTAGGGTTTACAATAAAATCTAACATTTTTTCACCTTCGTATATAAAAATTTTACTACAAAGAATGTAGAATTTCAAGCCTTTATGATATAATAATTATATGAAAAATCTATTTTCAATGAAAATAATAAATTTAGCAAAAAATTTAACTAAACCTCTTTATGCGGTTGGAGGGGTGGTAAGAGATTTTTTAATAGATGAATCTTTTTCAAACGATATTGATCTTGCTTCGCCCGTTTGTGTGCAAGAAGTAATGGCATGCGCTACTTCTTTGGGTATTGAAACGGTAGCTTACTATCAAAGGACAGGTACTGCCGTATTGTTCGACGGTGAAAAGAAATATGAGTTTACTTCATTTAGAAAGGACGTTTATAATACTGGGGGAAAGCATATTCCAGACGTGACAATACCGACAGACGATATTATTCACGATGCATTAAGACGTGATTTTAAGTGTAATGCTGTTTATTACGATATTAAAAATGGTAAATTTTGTGATCCAATAAACGGCATTATTGATATTAAAAATAAAGTTTTATCAACCGTTAAAGAAGCAAAACAAGTTTTTTCACATGACGGATTGAGGCTTTTACGTCTTGCTAGGCTTTCTGCGGAGCTTAATTTCTCTCCAGATAGCAAAACTATTTTAGGGGCGTATGAAAACAGACGCAATATCGAGGATATTTCAGCAGAGCGTATATTATTGGAGTTGAATAAAATTCTTTATTCGGATACAAGGCATAAGTTTTCCGATAAAATGGGGCATTATAACGGGTTAAAAATTTTAGATAAAATTGGCGTGTTGGAAATTATTTTGCCGGAAATTTGTTTGGGGAAGGGCGTTATGCAACGTGCCGATTATCATAAATATGATGTTTTTGAACACACCCTAAAAAGTGTTTTGTATGCGGAAAAAGAAATTAGATTAGCCGCTCTTTTGCATGACGTTGGTAAGCCAGAGTGTTTTATCAACGATGGAAATTTTTTTATGCATGCAAAACGAGGGGAAGGCATTGCTATAAAAATATTAAAAAGACTTAAGGCTTCAAACGAGCAAATTTCCACGGTGGCTTTTTTGGTTAGAAACCACATGCTTCAGGTGGAAGAAATGAGAGAGGAAAAATTAAGGAAATTTATTGCAGATAACTTTGATAAAATTGACCAGTTGATTAGTCTTAAAGAAGCCGATTATAGAGCCTTAAAAGACGAACCTGTTCCAGAATATTTTTTGCAACGACTAAAATTAATAAGAGAGCAAATGCTATTTGACGGTACGCCTATAGTTATTAAACAGCTAAAAATAACGGCAAAAGAGTTAATAGAGATGGGGTTAACAGGGAGAGAAATAAGCCAAACGCTTAATGATTTGAGATATTTGTGTATATCAAATCCTAGTAATAATAACAAAGAGAAGCTCATTAAAATTACTCAAAAAAGGTTAAGAGAAGTAAAAAATGATTGACAAGGCAAATAATTTTTGATATTATAACATAGAAGTAGTATGGCGTAATGTACTGCGTAAACAAACCTTGCTTGATTTAAGTCAAGCCGAATAAGTCCGGGAGGTAAATATTATGACAAAATACGAAATGCTCTATATTATCGATGCATCACTTGCTGACGAAGCGAAAGATGCTCTTGTTAAGAAGTTTGAGGATTTAGTAGTTGCAAACGGTGGTGTAATTGAAAAGACCGAACGTTGGGGATTAAAGAAATTACAATATCCTATCAACTATAAGTCTGAAGGCTACTACGTTTTAATGAGCTTTGAGGCTGAAAAGACTCTTGTTCAAGAATTAAAGCGTATCGTTGGCATTACTGATGGCATAATCAGAAGATTAATAACCAAAAGATAAGGAGAAAAATTAATGAACAAGGTTATCCTAGTTGGAAATTTAACCCGTGATCCAGAACTTACGGAAACCGCCAACGGAATAGCAGTATGTAGATTTTCTATCGCTGTATCAAGAGATTACGCAAACAGTGAAGGCACTCGTGAAACTGATTTCTTCAATATAACGGTTTGGCGAGGAAGAGCGGAAAATTGTGGCAAATACCTTAAAAAGGGCAACAAGGTTGCTATCGTGGGTAGTTTGCAAACCCGTTCTTATGAAGATAAAGACGGTATTAAGAGAAACGTTACCGACGTTATTGCTAATGAAGTTGAATTTTTAACACCTAAGAGCGCTCAAAGTGAAGGTGAAACAGAAATGTCTTCTACTTCAGGTAGAGTTCGCCCTCAATTGGAAGTGATGGACGACAATCAGCTTCCTTTCTAAGAATAGTCGTAAACTAAAAGGAGTTTAAAATGGAAGAAAATACCAATATCGTTCCCGAAACCACCGAACAGGCTCAACCTGCGGCTAAGGAAACGGGTAAAAAGTTTGTAAAAAGAATTCCCCGCAAGAAAGTGTGTGCTTTCTGTCAAGCTAAGACCGACGTTGTTGATTATAAGGACATTAATACCTTAAAGAAATACGTTGCAGAAGGTGGTAAAATTTTACCACGTCGTATGACGGGTACTTGCGCAAAACATCAAAGAGTCCTTGCTACTGCTATTAAGCGTGCAAGATTGGTTGATTTATTGCCTTTCAAGGGAGAATAATTAAAATCTTAATTAGCTTTGGCTAAGTAGGTAATAAAAATTATTAGATTATAAAAGTGGAACGAAATAGTCGTTCCGCTTTTTTATTTAAACTTATAAAATTAATTTATATTTTTTATTTGTTTTATAATTTTCATGAAGGCTCGCTTGCTTAATTTCCACTTTTATCTTAGATAAAAATTCAAAGATTTTAATAGCAATTATAGTTTACGTGTGATTTGATAAATTAAGATTCTTAAATAAAAATTATTCAAAATTTCGCCTTAAAACGCTTTACAAAATTTGTAGAAAGTTGTATAGTAATTACTGTTGTTGTTAAAAGACTAAAAAAGGACAACGATTCATCATTTTTAGCGTTTAAAAATAAATTGCTAAAAGTAGTTTTATGCTAGCTCATCATTTTCCCCCTTATCATATATTATTCAGGAAGCAGTTAACGAGGTTAATTGCTTTTTGAATATATAGAGCATCTTAAATATCAAAGAATTTTCAATTTATTCAACGCTTCCTTCTCCTCCGTTTTACTACGGAGCACTAGCGCGTCAAGAGGGGGGAGGGCAAAGTCGTGCAGGAAGCAGTTAACGAGGTTAATTGCTTTTTGAATTTTAAATTACTAATTAACTTTTAATTGTTTTCCACTATAAGAAAAAAGCTGAGAGTTATCCATTCATATATGGAACGTCCTCAGCTTTATTTTAGTGTGAGATATTATTTAGGTGAATTTAATTTTTGTTCCTTTTATTGTAAAGTACCAAAATTGGATGTTTTCATATTCATCTCCATCTATTAGTAAAAGATGTAATATAAAGCAATTATCTTTTGTATAGTGTAATTCTACAGCGCGTACGCTTGTCCATAAAGATAGGGGATCATCTTGATTCCAAGGGTTTACATTAAAATTATCCCGTTCTAAAATTTCAAAATTTTCAACACAAACTTTATGTCTGCCTATCGTTAAATAATAATTATTTTTATCAGAATATTCTTCGTAAACCAACTCGTCAACAAGCTCGTCGAGAGAAAAATTATTATCTAAATAACTTTGTGACATTTTGCTAATTTTATAAGCATAGTCAGATGATTTTTTAATTTTATCAACTAAAATTTTTGCATAGTTTGTTAAAAATTTTTTATCTTTTTTTATGGCAAATCCTAAAACAATGGTTTCTACGTTGCTTATTTTACTGTAAACTGTCGTTGGTAATGAAAGTATAATTTTTCTATTTCTATCAATTTGTGCTTTATATAATTCGTCGGATAAATTTGATTTAAGTGTGAGCTCTGCAAGTTCTTTATCTTCACGCAATTTATTAAGAAAGAATTTTTTACTTTTAAATTTTATAGTTTCATATTCTATAGTATCATCAATTTCTTTCAACTGAAGAATAAATTTCGCTTTTTCGTATTCATTTGCCCATTGCTTTGTTAATATTTTCATATTGTCTCCTAAAGTGGGATTTGTTCTAATAAATTTCTAAATATAACAGCTAAAATCTTAAAATTCGAAAAACTATGCTTATAATAATTATAGCAAAAATTAAAAGTAGTGAAAAGCGGTATGAGTACTGACGTTATGTCGTATTTATGGGATTTTTGTCGATTTTTGTCTAAATCCATGTAAAAGGATGGCGAAAAAAAAGATATTAACAATAAAATTAACGTAAAAGCCCCCTAAAGATCTAACGTCTTTAGGGGGCTAAGAATTACAATTTTAAGCGTTTACTTTATTTTTGTAAGTTCTTGTCTAATAGCTTTAGATGATAGCAAAGAAATTCCAACAACAATAACCAAAGCTATATCTATGAAAACGTAGGTATTATATGTTGCGCTATATAATAAGAAATTGGTAACGTTGTTGTCTAAAGCGTAAGCGCCAAAAGCAAACACTCCAGAAATAACGTGGGCAAAATATCTCATTATTCCCGTAAATCCTACGCTTATACTAAATTTTAGTCGAGGGAGATTATTGAGCACGTTTAGGTCGGTTAAAAGTCCGCTCATACTAATCATTGAAAATGCTATGGGATAATCGAGTAAAAATTGTGCAGGATGTACGATAAACGGATCTTGAACAGCTTGTAAAATTCCATAAATTAATCCAATTAACAAACCTTTTTTCATGCCGTGAACGTAAGAAAACAGGCAAATAGGCAAAAATGAAACTAAGGTTATCGAGCCCCCTTGAAGCCAAGCAACTTCAAACTTGATGTAAGAGAGGGTAAAGGATAGAGCCAAGCAAACGCCTGCAAAAGCAATTGATTTAGAAGTGAAAGGCGTTTTGTTGTTCTTGCCAAAAACAAAGGCAAAAACTAGCGTGATAAATATAAGCAATACGCTAAATATATATAACAGTGTAGAGTTAAAACCTGCTTCAGGGTTAGTGTAATAGCCATCGCCTAATATATTGTTTACATAATACAAATACATTAAAACTAGTGATACAACTATAGCAACTCCAAAAATTAGACCAAAAACAAAGGTAAACCCTTTTTTAAATTTACTTTGTTTCTTTGTTAAAATAAAAAGCGTTATTCCACCTAAAAGAGCTAAAACCATAAAACAAAGTAGAGGTATTAAAACGTGGGTAATAACGTTTTTACTAACCCAATTGTTTTCAAGATATGCTAAATCGTATTTCTTGGCAATTTCAGCAACGAGCAAAAGTATGCCTAAAACTAAAGCATAAAAAAAGAATGCAAGAGTAGAATATTTCGCAAAAGGCAAAACCTTGTCTTTGTTAACAAAAAAGCAAACGGCAAGAGTGAGGGCTACTGCGAGTAAAAACCCAAGCGTCATCCATATAGAGATGGGTTCTAAGGTGTCTGAAAAGTATAGCTTTTCAGAAGAGAGTAAATTGAAAAACATAAAAAACCTCCTTATACTCGCCATGCAAAAAAACAAAGCACCTAGATTTAGGTGCTTAATGACAATACTCTAAAACGTCTTTTCCTTCAAGAATTACCTTGCGGATTCAATGGTATAATCTCAGCCAAAAAGGGCACCCATAGCGAATATTTAATTTATTGGTAAAATGATAGCACAAAAAAACCCTTGCGTCAAGTAAAATTATGTGATAAAATTATTTTCACAAAATTTGAAGTGGAGGAGATTATGTATAAATTTTTTGCTTATATAAACCGTATGAAATATATTAAAAGATGGTCGCTAATGCGTTCTGTTAGGGATGAAAATATAATGGAGCATAGCCAGCAAGTGGCAGTAATAGCTCACGCCCTTGCTTTAATTTATAACGAGAATTTTGGTGGAAACGTAAATATTAGTAAAGTTGTTTTAATGGCGCAATATCACGAAGTTGGAGAAGTTATTACTGGAGATTTGCCTACGCCTATAAAATATTTTAATCCGGAAATAAAAACGGCGTACAAAGAGCTGGAAAAAGTGGCTTGTGAGAGAATATTAAACATGCTTCCTCAAACGCTAAAGGGCAAGTATGAAGAATATATTTTACCCGATACGGAAACTGAAGAATATAAAATTGTAAAGTATGCTGATAGAATTGCAGCCTACTTAAAATGTATTGAAGAAATAAAGGCGGGAAACTCGGAATTTAAAAAAGCTAAAAGGAGTATTGAAGCAGAACTAAAAGCGTCGAAAAGGCAAGAGGTTACATATTATTTGAAAGAATTCGCACCAGCGTTTGAACTTACCTTAGACGAGCTCGATTAATTGTGCAAAATATACATTAACTAGGCATTTGTTAGTGCAAAATTTAATTGAAAATTGGCACGCGAAAGTATATAATAGTTAAGAACTAGAAAATTTTTGACAGTGGAGGAAATTATGTCAAACTTAAACTTAAAAAATATTTACAAAGTTTATCCTTCCGGTGTAACTGCAGTTACGGACTTTACTCTCGATATTGAAGATAAAGAATTTATCGTATTCGTTGGTCCTTCCGGTTGTGGTAAATCCACCACTCTCCGTATGATAGCAGGTCTTGAAGAGATTACAGACGGTGAACTTTATATTGACGGCTTATTGGTAAACAATATTGCCCCTAAAGATAGAGATATTGCAATGGTTTTCCAAAACTATGCTCTTTACCCTCACATGACTGTTTATGATAACATGGCGTTTGGTTTAAGATTTAGAAAAATGGCAAAAGAAGAAATTCATGCAAGAGTAAAAGAAGCAGCAAGAATTCTTGGTATTGAAATGTATCTTTCTAGAAAGCCAAAGGCTCTTTCTGGTGGTCAAAGACAGCGTGTTGCTTTAGGTCGTGCAATCGTTCGTGAACCTAAGGTATTCTTACTAGACGAACCGCTCTCTAACTTAGACGCTAAGCTCCGTGCTCAAATGAGAACGGAAATTACCAAGCTTCATAACAGACTTGCAACCACTTTCATTTACGTTACTCACGACCAAGTAGAGGCTATGACCATGGGTACTAGAATCGTAGTTATGAAAGATGGATTTATGCAACAAGTTGATGAACCATTAAATCTTTATGATTATCCTATCAACCAATTCGTTGCAGGCTTTATTGGAACTCCCCAAATGAATTTCTTTACTGCAACTTTAACTGGAACTGCTAATAAAGTTTATATTCATTTTGGTGATGATAAAGTGCTTCTTCCCAAGGAAAAGGTAGCTCTTATTTGCAATCTCGATTCATATCTTAATACCGGAAAAGAAGTTATTCTCGGTATTCGTCCTGAAGATATCGACATTGTTACTGAAAATACTCAGGTAAATGAAAATCTTATCAACGTTAATATCGAATTCGTTGAAGGATTAGGTGTTGAAACCCTTCTTTACTGTAAAACTAGCGACATTAAAGATGGTGACGATATAATCGAAGTTAAATCTAACCTTACTGCTAGAGTTGATAGTCGTACTGAAGCAAAAATTGGCGACAATATTGCAATCGCTCTTGATATGGCTAGATGTCATCTCTTCGACAAGGATACTGAAATAACTATCGTTGCTAGAACTGAAGCAGGTAAGGCTGAAATCGAAGCATTACAAGCTAGGAGAGTTGAAGAAGAAAGAATTAAAGCTGAAGAACAGGTAGCAGCTGAAGAAGCAGAAGCAGCTATGCTTGCAGCTAAACTCGAAAAGAAAAACAACAACTTCTTAACTAAGATTGGTCTTTCACACAGAGTTAAGGCTGAAGAAACGACTGAAACTGAAGAAAACAGCGAAGAATAATTAATTAAAAAATAAAAAATCGGATAATTTATCCGATTTTTTTATTTTATTTTAAAAACAAGACAAGATATTTAGTTATTTTTATAATAAAAAACTCTTTTCTATTGAATTTTTGTGCAAAGTAGGGTAAAATAATAAAAAAATAAAAAATAAGGACTGACAAATGGAAACAGACGTTAAGCTTTTTGTAGAAGAAATAGAAGGAAAACTTGGTGTAAAAATTTCCGTATATGATGAGCGCGGAAATTATATCTTCGGGGATGCTACGGATAAAGTTGTTAGTACTGACTTTAAAACACTTTATACCGACACCTTAAAAAACCAATCGTTATTCCGTTTTAAATTTTGTGAAAAAACCTACATTGCGTGTATAGACGGCGTAGGTAACGTTTATGCAAATTACGCTTACTTGATTAGTGAACTTTCAGAAAAAGTTTCAATCAAAACTAATTTTGAAAGCAAGGAGGACTTTTTTCGTTCGCTATTGTTTGGAAAAGTAGGTTCATATCAAATTGATAGATATATAAAAGAATATTCCTTGCTTAAAAATGTTCCTGCTTGTGCTATGTTTATAGTTTGTGGGAAGGGCAGAACGTCAGATGTTATGGAAATTATTACGACCTATGCGCCTGAGCAAACGGATATTACCGTTTTGATTGATGATGAAACAATTGGTTTTGTTAAATTTTTCAGTAGTGAAGAAACGGAATATCGCTCATTTAACGAATATGCGGAGTTTTTATATCAATCAATCTTGGAAGAAACGGGAGTTCACGCTTACATTACTCTTGGAGCTTCAGTTAATTCTATTGAAGACGTGCATATCTCCTTTGCACAAGCTGTTTCCGCATATAAAATGAAGGATTCCATAAATTTAAGCGGAAACGTACATTCTTTTAGGGAATATCTTTTTACAAAAATAATTAACGACCTACCTAAAGGCAAAAAGAAAGAATATTTAGAGTTGTTGTTGGATTCTTCTGCTGAGGAAATTTTTATGGATAAAGAAATGATTCAAACAGCAGAAGTATTCTTAGAAAATAACCTTAACGTTTCGGAGACTTCAAGAAATCTTTTCTTACATAGAAATACTCTTACGTATAGACTAGATAAGATTGAAAGTCAAACGGGCTTAGATATTAGAAAATTTTCTGATGCAGTTACCTTCCGACTTATAACAGTTTTAATAAAGCAAGGGAAATAAAATGGCAGAAATAAAAAAGCAAAACAAAATTAGTAAAATAGTATTAGTTGTTTTGGCGTTGGTTGTAGGTTTTACAAGTGGATTTTTAACGCACTATTATACTCAATCTGAAAGCATTAAAAAGTTAAGTGAAATACTTAATATTATTGAGAACAAGGCAAAACACCCTGCTGGTAACGATTATAATTTAGATGCAGATAGCATTGCAAAAGAATTTGTTAATACTCTTTTAGTAGGCGATGCGTATGCTAATTATTATACTGAAGAAGAATATAATGACATTTTAACACAGGGAGCAGGCAATCATTCGGGCATAGGTATAAATTTTTATTACGAAGATTGTGCGCTACATTCCGTAATAGGAAATTCACCAGCTGAGCACGCAGGCTTAAAGGCGGGAGATTGTATCGTTAAGGCTAGAATAGTGGGAGATGTGGAATATATTGAATTTGAAAGGGGCGAACAACTAGTTGAGTTTATAGACCCTATTGAAAGTGATGTTAGTATAGAACTAGTAATTAGGCGTGCAGGAGAGTTTGAAGAAAAAAGTTTTTTTGTAGCAAAGAAACCCTACGTGCGTTCTTACGTTTATTATTACGATAATGAAACTGCGATAAAATTTTATTCGGAAGGAGAAAACACACCTCAGATAAAACATTATCCTGAAGAAAAAAACGATAAACTACCTTCTGATACCGCACACATAGTTTTCAGTTTGTTTGAGGGGGACTCGGCGAAGCAATTAGCTGAAGTTTTAGAATATTTTTATTCAAAAGGAAAAACTAAGCTTATTTTAGATTTAAGAGATAATGGGGGTGGTTATTTAACCTGTTTAGGAGAAGTAGCTTCTCACTTTATATACAATAACGGCACGAAAAAGAGTCTTATTACCAAGGTTGAAGAAAAAAATAGTTCTTTCAGTTACTATACTGCGGAAAACAATTTCAACACTCAACTTGAAAAGATTGTTGTTCTGGCTAACGAGGGCACTGCATCTGCTTCTGAATGTTTAATAGGGGCAATGTTGTGTTATGAGGATGCAGGATTTTCCAAAGCAAGTCTTTTAATTGAATACAACGAACAAAGGGGAGATTATAGCACCTACGGGAAGGGAATTATGCAATCAACATACAAACTTTCATCAGGTGGTGCTCTAAAACTAACCATGGCGAGAATATATTGGCCGGATGAAGAAACTTGTATTCAAGACGTTGGCATAGTTCAAACTGATCCATTAAACTTTATTACCAAACAAAACGCTATTAGCAGAGCCGTTGAGATTTTATCTTAATTTACAGAAGAAAAGTATTCGTTAAGCGAAGAAACAATTTCATTATCGGCAAAACTTTTTATAGGAGAAACGCCCTCGCAGGGAAATTCTGTGGGGGTGTCTTTTTGTTTGTTGAATTTTTGCATAAACGATTTAAAAATGGGTGCAAGTGTTTCAGGGTTGGCATTTTGCAAACACTTTTTAAGATCAAATGAGTTTTGTTCTAAAAGCTCATATAACGGCTTAAATTCTCCGTTTTTATATTCAGTTAAAAAAAAGTTTAATAGAAATTGTAATATCATAATTTGCCTTCCGATAATATACTATATGTAGAAAGCTTGAAAAAGTAAACAGAAAGGAGAATATAATGCAAGACTTTAATGATTTTATCAAAAACAACCCACAAAACCAAGAAGAACTTTTTAAGGGCAATGAAGGCATAATTGATATGGTTACAAAAATGGCTAAAAAATTTGATGGAAAAAGCGAAGGAGAGTTAATGAAAGCTATTTTTGAAGAGGCTAAAAAGAGAAAATTAAAAGGTACTTTAACCAATGCTGAAATTGACGGATTTTATAATATGCTCTATCCTATGCTAGATGATAAGCAGAGAAAAATGCTTAATAAAGTTGTTGCAGACCTGAAAAGACTTTAATTACCTTGAAATTTTGTAAACGGCGTCAATAAGACGAGAGATTTCATGTGGACTGTTTTGTGCAGAAAGGCTTACACGTGTTAAACCATATTCCTGTGTTTTTAAAAATTTATGCGTAAGTGGTGCGCAGTGAAAACCACTTCTAACGGCAATATCGTAATCGTGGTTTAATATATCGGCAACGGTAGTACTAGGAATATTATTTATCTCAAAACTTATTATTCCTGCGGGATTAGGTTTCGAAAAAACTTTAACATTTTTCATTTCACTAAGTTGGCATATAATTTTTTCACTGTTTTTAGTTAATTGTTTAGAGAAAAGTGTAATATTTTTCTTAACATACTCTAATCCTTCTTTAAGTGAAGCTATTGCGGGTAGATTGAGAGTGCCGGCTTCAAGCATTTCGGGATAGGTATCGCCCATAGTTTGCGAAAAGGAATTTGTCCCCGTCCCACCGAAACATATTGGTCTTATTGTTATATCATCATTAAAACATAATAAACCGCTTCCCATAATTCCGTAAAGCCCCTTATGTCCTGCAAGCGCAAGCATTGAAATATTTTGCTTTTTTAATGAAAGGGGAATATGTCCTGCGCCTTGAGCCCCGTCGACTAAAAACATTACACCGTATTTTTTTGCTATTTCACCTATCTTATCTATTGGTAAAAGTTGCCCAGTTACGTTATTAATAGCCGTAGCAATGATAAGGTAGGTGTTTTTTGTTATTTTGTTTTCAATCGCTTGGGCGATATTTCTTTGTGCATCTGGTTTTACAATGTCTAAGTCGATTAAACTTTGTTCTTTAAGAAAGTACAAAGGGCGCAAGACGGAATTATGTTCAAAAATGGTTGTAATTATCTTTCCGCCTCTTTTGAGCGTTCCGAAAATCGCAGTATTAAGAGCTTCTGTGCAGTTTTTTGTGAATACTACTCTATCAGGGTTACAATCGAAAAATCGCGCAGCTTTTTCACGGCAAGAATAAACTATTTCTGCGCCAGTAACGGCAAGTCTGTGCCCACTTCTACCTGGATTTGCAGAAAGATATTTTATCACAGTTTCGTAAGCGTCTATAACCGTTCTAGGTTTATAGCCACCAGTGGCAGCATTATCTAAATAAATCATAATGTTCTCCGTTTAACAAAAAAAAGTATTGGATAATAATATATTGTATAGGGTAAAAAGCCCTTTTATGCAAAGGAGAAAAATTTTATGGAATATGTTGTCGTGGCGTATCGCTCTCGTGCACATACGGTAAAATTTCACGAATTTTTAACTAATAATGGTATTCATTCTGAAATAGTTAATACACCAAAAGAAGCGGGCGTAGGATGTGGCCTTTCGGTGAAAATATCATTAGATAAGCTTCCGTTTGTAAAAAAAGCGGTAAATATATTGGCACTATCTTCCTTCGCAGGGGTGTTTAGTATTAAAAATTTCGGTGGAAGAACCCTGATTAGAAGTATTTGATATAAAATGCTTGAAAAAAACTGTTCGCTTGTGTTAAGATAAATGTAAGAGATTATGGATAGAAAAATAGCAAAGAAAATTGTCTTAACGCTTGCGAAAGTGTTTGAGGACAAGCCGGCGTTAAAATTTTCAACGCCGTTTGAATTACTAGTTGCCGTTATACTTTCCGCGCAGTGTACAGACGAGCGTGTTAATAAAGTTACCGCTGTACTTTTTGAAAAATATAATACTCCACAAAAGATGCTTGAGTTGACAAATGAGGAACTTGAGCGTTATATATTTTCATGTGGGCTTTATAAAAGTAAGGCAGAACACATATTAAGCGCATGCAAAGATATTGTAGAGAAGTTTAATGGTAAAGTTCCTAAAACAAAGGAAGAGCTTATTACTCTTGCGGGAGTGGGTAGGAAAACAGCCAACGTAGTTTATAGCGTTGCATTTAGTGGAAACGCAATTGCTGTAGACACTCATGTTTTTAGGGTGAGTAATAGAATAGGGCTAGCTAAAGCTAACAATGTGCTTAATACGGAAAAACAGTTGATGCAAATTCTTGATGAGAGCGATTGGTCCAAAGCGCACCATTTCCTTATATATTTAGGTAGAAGTTATTGTAAAGCAAGTAAACCAAGTTGTGATTTATGCCCAATAAAAAATTTTTGTGAAAAAAATGTTAAAAGGTGAAATATGTTTATAGATAGAGCGATGATAACTATAAAAGCTGGTGACGGCGGAAGCGGAATTACTTCCTTCGTACACTACAAAGGCAAAGTTTGTGGTGGCCCTGACGGGGGCGACGGTGGTAAAGGTGGAGATATAATTTTTGTTGCAGACAAGCATTTATCTAGCCTTGCCGATTATTATTATAAAACTAAATACGTTGCAGAAAATGGTAATCCCGGCGGTTCTAATAAATGTTACGGTAGGGGCGGAAAGGATTTGGTCTTAAAGGTTCCGCTCGGCACAATTATTAAGGATAGACAATCGGGCAATATAATTGCCGATATGTTTAACGATGGTCAATCGAAAATCGTTTTAGTTGGTGGAGATGGTGGAAAAGGAAACGCTAAGTTTTCTAACTCAAGAAGGCAAGCTCCACACTTTTCGCAAACGGGTGAAAAGACGGAATCTAAGCAGGTGATTTTAGAGTTGAAAACTATTGCAGACGTAGGGCTTGTTGGCTTTCCAAACGTTGGAAAATCTACATTGCTTAGCAAGATAACAAAGGCTAAACCTAAAATTGCAAACTATCATTTCACAACGTTATCTCCCAACCTCGGTGTTTCTGAATATTATGACAACCAATTTTTAGTGGCAGATATTCCTGGATTAATCGAGGGAGCAAGCGAAGGGGCTGGCCTTGGAACGCAGTTTTTAAGGCATATCGAAAGAACGAGAATGCTCGTTCACGTTGTGGATATTTCAGGTTCGGAAGAAAGAGATCCTATTGACGATTATAAAAAGATAAATGCAGAGCTTAAAAATTATAGCAAGGAACTTTATAAACTACCACAAATAATTGCATTAAACAAGTGTGATTTTTACGGTGCAGAGGAAAAAATTGCGCAATTCAAATCAAAGGTGCGTGGAAAGAAAATCGTTTCTATTTCAGCAATCAATGGTGAGGGTTTAGATGAACTTAAAAAGGCTATTTTCGAAGTGTTAGAAAAGCTTCCACCATTAGGACCAATGGAGTTTGAAGAATTTAACTACGTTAAACCTGATAGGCTTGAATACGATATTTTCAAAGAAGGCGAAACTTATTTTGTTGTGGGAACTCTTGTTGACGTTCTTAAGCGCAACGTTGTTATGGATGACTTAAACTCACTTGCATACCTTCACAAAGTATTAAAAGATAGGGGAATAATTGATAAGCTCAAGAAAATGGGCGCAAATGAAAAATCCACCATTATTATTGGTGGAGAAGAATTTGAATTCGTAGATTAAGGAGAGATAAAATGTTTACTTCAAAACAGAGAAGCACGCTTAGAAGCTTGGCACAAAAAATTGAACCCGTAACTCAAGTTGGTAAATCGGGAATTACCGAGAGCCTAATTGAAAGTCTTGATAAAACTATTGAAAAAAGAGAATTAATAAAGGTAACCGTTTTAGAAAATTCTGGGCTTGATGTTAGAGAGGCTGGTGAGCAAATTGCAAGCGAACTTTTTGCAGAATTGGTTTGTGTAACTGGTAGAAAACTTGTTTTTTATAGACGCAGTTTGTCTGATAAAGTTACCCATATAGAATTTTAATTGTTTTCGTTTTCCGTTTTTCCAAAAAGCTTTACAGCAAGTGAAAATATTAAAAATAACGAACCTATCAAAACGTAATAAAATTTAATAGGAACTATAAACGAATAGAGCATAAAAATTATTCCGAAAAAGAAATATTTTTTTGCTCTTTTTTTATTTAGCAAACTGGAAAAATCCCATTTTTTTTCTTTCTCAACAAAAAAGCAAATGTCGTTGGTTGGAAAAAGGTTTGCTCTTTTGCAGAGCTCGTAAATTTCTACGCTGGAAACAAGTTTGATTTTTCCGGCAAAATTTTCTGCGAAGTTTCTTACGTCGTTGCAAATCTCTCCAGTAAAAATTACACCGATTTCATCGCTCGTTAAGAGATTAAACGATTTTAATATTTTCGACTTATTAAGTCCATCAAAGTTAAAAGCCAAAAAAATTACGAATCCGTGTTCAGTAAGATAAATTTGCTCGTTTTGTGTTTTAAATTTAACATTTATAGATGAAAAAAGGTCTTCAAAAAATTTTATTTGTTCTTTCTTTTTCATTAGGGAAAGTTTTAATACAAGGTTCTTTATCTCTCTACTTTGTGTATTTTTTGTGTAATTTTTCTTATATTTATTGTAAAAAGTCTTATAAAACAGCAATGAGAGAAGTAAAGATAATGTAATAGCCAATATTAAAGAAACTTTGCTTGCCATAAAGGAAGAAAGGGTAAAATTTAAAACTATAAACGCTATTAACGTGCAAAAAAAGGTGTCGTAAACAACGGGAATAATATTTTTCATAGATATTTAGTTTATTAACCTATTTTAACTGTTTTATGCGTTATTGCTGGATAAAATCTTGATTTTAAGTAAAAAATATGTAATAATAAATGCATGAGAAGAATTGCGCTTTTTGGTGGGACGTTTAATCCCGTTCATAACGAGCATATAAAAATGGTTAAAACCGCAATAAAAGAGTTGCGATTGGATAAAATTTTTGTAATACCAACCAATCTTCCTCCGCATAAAAAAACCACTCTCATAAGTGGTGAGCATAGATTAAAAATGCTCTCGCTTTGCTTCGCTTCGGAAAAAAAGGTGGAGATAAGCGATTTTGAAATTAAAAATGGTGGAACGAGTTATTCCTATTTAACGGCAGAGCATTTTAGAAGACTTTTTCCTGATGACGACATTTTCTTTTTAGTCGGCGGAGATATGCTTAAGGATTTTAAAACGTGGAAATTTCCACAAAGAATTCTTTCCGCTTGCAAACTTGCCGTTTTCGAGAGAGATGATTTTTATTGTTCGTTAGATGAAGAGAGAGAGTATTTTAAGAAATTTTTTAACCAAGATTTTATAAACTTAAAATATAAAGGAGAAAATCTTTCATCAACTAGAGTTAGAATTTATTCTTCTTTAGGATTAAATCTTTACGGATTAACGGACGAAAAGGTTGCAAAATATATTTTCGATAATAACCTTTACGCAGGCGATAAAGCGTTTGAGTTTATAAAAAAAACGCTTCCGGAAAGGCGTTTAATTCATACGGCTGAAGTTGCTGTTACCGCTCTTAAAAAGGTTAAAGAGCTTAATCTTGACAAAGATAAGGTTTTAACGGCTTGCATTTTGCATGATTGTGCTAAGTATATAGACTATAGAACGGTTGAAGGTTTTAAGTTGCCTGACGGAGTGCCAGCCCCTGTAATTCACTCGTTTTTAGGTGCATTTATTGCAGAAAAATATTTGGGCGTTGTTGATGAAGAAATTATTGATGCAATAAGATATCATACTTCTGGTAAACCCAACATGAGCGTTTTGGGAAAATTAATTTTTGTTGCCGATATGATTGAAAAAGGACGTAGCTACGAAGGTGTGGATTATCTAAGAGATATGTATGAAAAGGATTTTAATCTTTGTTTTAAGGAGTGCTTGAAAGAAGAGACGGTGCATTTAATAAACAGAAAACAAAATATTTATTCGGAAACACTTTCCGCTTATGAATATTATATAAATCAAAACAATGTTTAAGAGAGGTGTATTTATGGATTCAAAAGAATTTAGTAAAAAAATTTGTGAAATATTAAGTGATAAAAAAGGAGAAGATATTATAAGAATAGACTTAAAAGATAAATCGTCTGTAGCTGACTATTTTATAGTGGCAAGCGGAAGATCTTCCACCCATACTCGTTCGCTTATCGAATACGTTGAAGAAGAAATTGATAAACTTTCAATTATGCCTATACGCCGTGAAGGTGTTAAAGAAGGTCGTTGGGCAGTTCTTGATTACGGCGACGTTATAGTGCACATTTTTAACGATGAAACAAGGTTGTTCTACCACCTTGAAAAACTTTGGGGTAGTGAAGAAAATATCGAAAAATTTGATTGATTAAGAACTTTTTCTAAAATAAATTCGGTCAATTTCGTCGGTATTTAACTCAATTTTATTATTAGGGAAGGTTACGGGCTTTTTTCGTTTATAATTTTTGGACTTTCGTGGTGGTTCTTGAGATTCTAAAGTGGGAGCTTTAAGTCTATCTTTTATAAAAATATAAAAAGCTTTTGTGCCTGTAACCAGCACTATACATAAAAAAAGTCCAATTACCATAAACAACGGACCGGCAATAAAAGAGGGAATTTGCATGTGGCGTCTCCTTTTTTTAATGGTAACAATAAATTAGAAAATAATAATAAAACTATTTGTTGATAAATGAAGTTTTTTATCAATATGGAAAGGTGAAATATGAAATTATTTAACGCTAATAAAACTGAAGAGAAAATAAAGGATGCTGTTTTAGTTTCTAAAGAGGAGCAAAAGGAAGCAGATAAAAAGGAAGAAGTTAAGGAAAATAGCCAAAGCAAAAGTCATGAATGCAAAGAAGATGCTTTTTCCACCTTGGCACAAATGCTGGGAAAAAGCGAAAAGGAAATTAAAGAGGAATGTATTTTATATCAAGCAAAAAAAATAATGGCGAGCCTTGGAAAAGTAATTGTAAGATATGCTCCCGAAAAGAGTGAGTTTGCCAAAGTCTTTTATAATTGTAGCGCTTTGGGTATTAATGAATTAATGCTTTCTCCAGCATATCTTTCTGAAGCGAAAAGACTTGTAAAAAATGAAAACTATCCTATACAACAGTTAAGCGCTATCGTCGATTTTCCGTTTGGCGAAGGAATGTTCAAGAGAAAAATTACTGAAGTTAAGGATTTGCTAGCTAATAAACTTGGTAACGTTTATGTTATGATGCCTACTTCTTTAGTAGATGGAGAGCAAATTAAAGTATTAAAAAAGCAAACTTTAAAATTTGCAAAACTTAATAAAGCTAAAATAGGGGTAGCGTTTTCCGCTTCAGACATGAGTGAGGAACAGTTGAAAAATGCAATTAAAACGGCAGAAAAAACACCCGTTTCCACCATTGTATTAGTGTTTGGTGAAGTTAGTGAAGAAGAAGTAAAAAATATTGTTCAAACAGCAATTAAATATAAGGGAAATAAAAAGCTCAAAGTTTTATGTAACGTAAAAGATGAACAAGCTATTATCAGCCTAGTAAAAATGGGAGTTTGTAGCGTGCTTTCGCCCTTTGCAGATGAAACGGGAAGCAATATTATTAAAAGACTCAATATTGAGTCTATTAAACTTAAATAAAATGCTTTACAAAAAGCAAAAAAAATATTAAAATAAAATTAATTCTTTGGGGCGGGGTGAAATTCCCCATCGGCAGTAAAGTCTGCGAGCCGTTTTTACGGCAGATTCGGAGCGTTTCCGAAACCGACGGTATAGTCCGGATGGGAAAAGAATAATATCTTTTTGCGCTTTTATGCCCCTTTGATAAATTTTTAAAAGGGGTTTTATATTATGCAGAATGAAAAAACAACAACCAACGTAAGTTTAACCAAAAGATTGGTTGGAACGGCAGTGTTTGCAGCACTTTCTTACGTCGTTTCATATTTGGAATTTCCAATCTTTCCCGCAACACCATTTTTAAAACTTGATTTTTCAGCTGTGTTTATTCTGCTAGCCGGCTTTACGTTTGGAGTAGAATATGGAGCGATAACTTGTGGTGTAAAAGAGTTAATTTGCTTTTTAACAAAATCCTCAACGGGTGGCGTGGGTGAAATTGCAAACTTTTTAGTTATTACTTGTTTTATTTTCTTGCCTTGCTTATTATATAGATATAGAAAGGGTATTAAAACTGTTATTTTTTCATTAATCGTTGCTTGTTTAATACAGGTGGCCGTGTCGCTTTTGGTTAATAGATTTATTAATTTCCCTTTGTATATGGGGGAAGGTGCAAAACAAGTTTTTCAATCAGTTTGGCACTTTATAATGTTTTTTAATCTTATAAAAGCCGTTTCTATAAGCGCTTTAACAATTGTTCTTTATAAAAAGATATCTAAATTTATTAAATCAATATAAGTTGGTAACAAAATAAAAATTATGGAAATTATTTCTAATAATGAAAAAGAAACGAGAGCAATAGCAAAAAAATTTGCTTCCACCTTAAAAAGGGGGGACGTTGTTCGTTTGGATGGCGACCTTGGGGCGGGGAAAACCGCCTTTACTAAGGGTATTGCTGAATTTTTTAATCTTCAAGGGGTAACAAGCCCTACTTACGCTTATTTAAATATATATGGCGACTTCTTGTATCATTACGACTTTTATAGGCTTTCTTCTGGAGAAGAAGCGGAATTATTAGGACTTAACGATTATTTTAATGGCGATAACGTTTGTATTTTAGAGTGGGCGGAAAACGTTAAGGATATTTTACCTAAAAATGTAATTAACGTAAAAATTGAAAAACTTTCAGAAAAACAAAGAAGGATTACGTTTTGAATTATATAGCAATTGATACTAGTAGTAAAAATTTAATAATCGTAGTGTGTAAAGACGGAGAAATTTTTTCATGTTTTGACAAAGATTGTGGCGTAAAACACTCAGATAAAATAATGGTGGAATTAGAAAAGCTAATAGAACAATCCAATCTTGATTTAGCTACGCTTGATTTTATTGCTTGTGTAACGGGTGCGGGCTCATTTACGGGAATTAGAATAGTGATATCTACCGTAAAGGCGCTCTGTTATGCGCTTAATCTTTCTCACTTGTCGGTAACAGCGTTTGATACGCTTGCATATAATAAAAAAAGTGGTAAACTTTTAGCCGTGATCGATGCGGGGCACGATGGTTTTTACGTTTGTGGTTATAACGAAGGCAAGGTGGAAATTGAACCTTGTTACGTTATGAAAGAGGAGCTTATTGAACTTTCAAAAAGCTATAAAATTCTTTCACAAACACAATTAAAAGATATTGAAACAGAGTTAGTAAATCCACTAACAGGTTTAATTAATGCAATAGAAAATAAAAAACATTTAGTCAACAATAATGTCGATAATCTTATTCCGTTATATGTAAGAAAAAGTCAGGCAGAGGAAGGCAGATTGTGATTTTTGAAGAAATTACAGAAAAGGATATTCAATTAATTTTATCTTCTAAATTGCACGGTTTTGACGATTGTTGGACTGAAAAGATGCTTTTAGATGCTTTTAAAAACAGTGCGTTTTCAGGAATTAAGGCAATGGAAGGCGAAAGGTGTTTAGGCTATGTTACTTACACCCTTTCGTTTGATACGGCTGATATTGAAGCGGTGTTTACTTTCCCTCAATTTAGGCGTAAAGGCGTGGCTAAAGGTTTATTAAACGCTTTAGTTGTACATGTAACTGCTAAGGGAGTTAAAAAGATTTTTTTAGAAGTTAGAAAGAGCAATGTTTCTGCCATTTCATTTTATGAAAAAAGTGGTTTTAACATTATTAATGAACGTAAGAAATATTATTCAGATGGGGAAAACGCCCTAATATATTTAAAGGAGATTTAATATTTTTAGTTCGACTTCTTCTTATACTAATGAAAAAAAACAGCTATTGTTTTTGCATGGCTATCTTGCAGATAAGAGAAGTTTTTATAATCAGATAAACTATTTTCAAAGAGATTTTGAAGTTTTTGCGTGGGATTTTAGAGGCTTTGGGGAAAATGCGACAATGAAATTTCCTTACGCTCTTTCCGATTACGTTTCAGAATTGAAAGAGAATTGTTATAAAAACGGTGTAACAAAACCTTCCTGCGTGGCACATTCTTTTGGGGGAAGGGTTGCTTTAAAACTTGCGTATGATGACACATGTTTTTTTGATAAACTTGTATTAACTGGTTGTGCGGGATTAAAAGCTAAAAAAACATTAAAAAAAAGAGTAAAAACATTTGCTTTTAACTTACTTAAATGTATATTACCAAGAAAAAAATTGGAAAAATTTTATTCTAGTGATTATTTAGCGTTAAATCCTATTATGAGACAAAGTTTTATAAAAATAGTTAACGAACATTTAGATTATTGTCTTTCGGGTATAAATAATCCAACGCTTATTATAAACGGCGCTTTAGATAAGGAAACTCCTTTATATATGGCAAAAAAACTTAATAATGACATAAAAGGCAGTAAGTTAGTTGTTATTGATGGCGCAGGACATTTTGCTTTTATTGATAAACCTAACACTTTTAATATGGAGGTAAGAGATTTTTTATTCTCTTAATAAAATGAACTTGCAAACGATTAGTAAAGAAAATTTAATAATTTATATTATTTTAAGCGTATGTAATGCTTTTATATTGTATTTTTCATCCTTAAAGTTTTTGCTCGTTCTTCAACAGAGTGGGTATCACGGTAAAAGGTACTTCAAATGGATAGCTAGCAATAAAAAATCGTACCTTGCAAGACTTATGCTCTTAAGTTTGCTAGCATTGTTGTTCTTTTGCGTATTAAACATTTGTTTCTCTTCTGTTTTTAAGCTTAACGAAAGTTCGTTTATAGGCTTTGCTTCTTATTTGCTTTTTTCAGTTTCCTACGTTAAAACGGAATCTTCAGTTAACGCTAAAGTTCCACTCAAAAAAACTAAGCGTTTGGTTAGGCTTTGCGTTAGTTACGTTATAGTGTTAATGGCATTTTCTTTTGGGTTTATAATGTTATTAAACTATATCGCATTGAATTCTAGAGATGAAATAGTTTATCTTTTAAGATTTGCACCTGTTTGTATAACGCCAATAATATCACCTTTACTGTTGTTTTTAGCATATCTTATTAACGAACCCTTTGAGTCGATCATAAGACATGGTTATTATGCTATCACCACTAAAAAATTAGATAGAGAAGACGTTATTAAAATTGGTGTAACGGGTAGTTATGGTAAAACTAGCGTTAAGGAAATATTGAAAGTATTACTTTCGGTAAAATATAGAGTTTTAGCTACGCCTGCATCTTTTAATACTCCGCTTGGAATGAGTTGGGCAGTAAAAAATCTTGACAGTACTCACGACGTGTTTATTGCGGAAATGGGCGCAAGAGAAAAAGGAGATATTAAAGAGTTAGTTGGCATAGTTAAGCCCACTATAGGTGTTCTAACGGGAATAAACAATCAACATTTAGAAACATTTAAAAATATCGAAAACATTAAAGATACAAAGTTTGAGTTGTTTGAAGGATTGCCTAAAAACGGAATGGGCTTTTTTGCTTCTGAAAACGAAGGATCGCAAGAGCTTTACGAAAGATTTAAGGGCAAAAAAGTTTTAGCTGGTGGAGACGGGGCTAAAAATCAATCAGTATATGCAACGGACGTAAAAACTACCAATAAGGGAACTTGGTTTACTCTTAATATTAAGGGGGAAAAGCCGGTGAGTTGCGTTACCGTTTTGCTTGGTAAACATAGCATAGATAATATTTTACTCGCTTCTTCAGTGGCATACGAATTGGGGCTTACGTTAGAAGAGATTGCTTTTGGCATCAATAGACTTCAGAGCGTGGGGCATAGATTAGAACTTATCCCGAATAACAAGAATATATTAATTATCGATGACAGTTATAACGCCAATGAAGACGGGGTTAAAGCCTCTATGGACGTTTTAGATATGTTTAGCGGAAGAAAGATTGTGTTGACGCCAGGATTAGTGGAGCTTGGTAAAAGAGAAAATCAAGCCAACTACGAGATGGGAAAATTACTAGCAGAGCACGCCGATATCGTAATAGTTATAGGCTCACACAATGCTGAAATGTTAGTTAGTGGTCTGATTGATGGTGGTATGCAAAGAGAAAACATCGCCTTTTATAAGTCACTTAATAAGGGAAACGCATATCTTAATAGCATAATCAAACAGGGTGACGTTGTTCTTTTTGAAAACGATTTGCCTGATAATTACAGCTGACGTTACAAAAGATAAAAAAATAAAAACACCAAAGCTTAAAAAAGAAAAGCGGAGGTGTTTTTTTATGAAAAATGTAGCAGTGTTTTTTGGTGGTCAGTCGATAGAACATGATATTTCTATAATTACGGGTGTGTTAACTGTTAACAGCTTAAAAAGTGTTTATAACGTTATTCCCGTTTATGTGGATAAAAATGGAAACTTTTATACGGGGGAAAGTTTGAGAGATCCCGATGGATACAAAAACTTGAATTATAAAAAACTACAGAGAGTAACACTCATTGCAGGAAGTAAATGTCTTTACGTAATTAAAGGCTCAAAAATAAAAAGCATTGCAGAAATTTTTGTTGCTATAAACTGTATGCATGGCGAAAGAGGAGAGGATGGCAGTTTATCGGCACTTATTAATCTTTGTGGTATAGCTCTTGCTTCTCCCGATGTTTTGGGCTCTTCCGTTTGTATGGATAAAGGGTTTACAAAAACTGTTCTTAACGGGTTGAATATAAAATGTATGCCGTCGGTTACTATTAGCGATAGTTTTTCTGCTATTAAAGCAGAGCAGTTTAATTATCCACTTATAGTTAAGCCGAGTACCGGTGGTTCGAGCATAGGAGTTTATAAAGTTCAAGATAGAAAAGAGCTTGAATACGCGGTAAACGAAGCTCTTTCTTATAGTGAACGAGTAATAATTGAGCCTTGTTTAGAAAATTTTATAGAAATAAATTGTGCAGTATTTAAAGATGGCGACGGGAAGCTTATCATTTCAGAATGTGAAAAACCCGTTTGCAAAGGCGACTTTTTAACCTTTTCAGATAAATACGTTAAAGGGCAAAGGGAATTTCCCGCAAAAATTGAAAAAACGTTTAGTGATGAAATAAAAAAGATTACTGCAAAAATTTATAGCGAATTAAATTTTAAAGGGGTTATCAGAATTGATTTTTTTGTTTGGCAAAATCAAGTAATCGTTAATGAAATAAACACCGTTCCCGGATCTTTAGCATACTATCTATTTTGCAAAACGACGGCGGAATTTCAAAAAATGCTACTTGAAATGATAAGATTTGCGGAAATTACGTTTAACAAAAATTCCTTAATAAAAAAGAGCTTTTCTTCGGGAGTGCTTACTACGTTTATGGGCAAAGGGGGAAAGAATACATAAAAAATCCTCTCAAAATTTTTTGAGAGGATTACTTTAAAACAAACTTTTAACTGCTAGAGCGAGGATGATGATAGTTGCAACTATGTTTGAATATTTTCCAAGAAGTTTGCCTAGTTTTTTACCAAGAAGCATAGCGATTGCAACTAAAACGAAAGTTACTGCCACAATTATTAATACTGAAATGTAAAAGGCTAGGTCGTATTCGTTTAACGTTATACCAACTACCAATGCGTCGATACTTGTTGCCAGTGCTTGAGCGAGTAAAATTCCAACGCCAAAACTGGAAGTGGCTACGGGTTCTTCAATTTCTTTTTCCCGTTTTTCTTTTACCATATCTATAATCATTTTGATACCTAAAATGAAAAAGATGATTGCCGTAAGATATTTGCCGTATTCTCCAATATAATCATAGAATAATGACCCAATTAAATAACCTATCAACGGCATTAATCCCTGAAAAAAGGCAAATAAAGTGGGCATAAGCCATTCTTGTTTTTTTGTTAACGTATTTCCGTGTTGCGTGCAGTTTGCAAGCGTTATTGCGCAAGCATCCATAGAAAGAGCTACGCCAATTAAAATAATATCTAAAACATCCATAATCAAACTAGTTTACATTATATTAAATTAAATTGATTTTGTCAATTGAAAATGATATAATATATATATGGTAAAGATATCAAACGAGTGGGATAGCGTGTTAGAAGAAGAGTTTTCTTCTCCAACTTATCTTCAATTAAGAGAGTTCTTAAAAAAAGAATATTCTGAGCGCCAAATTTTCCCCAACATGTTTAATATATTCAACAGCTTAAAACTCACTTCTTTTTCCAACGTAAGGGTGGTAATTTTAGGACAAGACCCATATCACGAAGAAGGGCAAGCAATGGGCTTATCTTTTTCTGTTCCAAAGGGGGTGAAAATTCCCCCCTCATTGGTAAATATTTACAAGGAAATTGAAAATGAAACGGGCTTAAAAATGCCTTTACACGGCGAGCTAACGGGATGGGCAAAACAGGGAGTTCTTCTTTTAAATACGGTATTAACAGTTAGAGAACATTTGGCTAATTCTCATAAAAACAAAGGATGGGAAGAGTTTACCGATGGGATTATAAAAAAGATTTCCGATAAAAAACAGGGTGTGGTTTTTCTACTTTGGGGCGCAAATGCCAGAAGTAAAAAGGCTTTAATTGATACAAAAAAACACCTAGTTTTAGAAACTGTTCACCCTAGCCCCCTTTCAGCATACAATGGTTTTTTTGGATGTGGGCATTTTATTAAAACAAACGATTATTTACAAAAATTGGGCAAAGCGCCCATAAATTGGAGCGATTTATGAAGTACGTAGTAATTCTTGGCGACGGTATGGCAGATTATCCACAAGCTTGCCTTAACGGAAAAACGCCTTTACAACTAGCGAAAAAGGAAAATATAGATAGTCTTTGTGCATTATCAGAAATAGGTTTGTGTAAAACTGTACCTGATGGAATGAAACCAGGTTCAGATGTTGCAAATCTTTCCGTATTAGGTTATAACGTAAGTAAATGTTATACTGGTAGGTCACCTTTAGAAGCAGCGAGTATTGGTATCGAACTAAAAGATACCGACGTAACGCTTAGAGCAAATTTGGTAACCGTATCAGATGAAGAAAATTATCAAGATAAAACGATGATAGATTATTCAGCAGGGGAAATTTCCACTGAAGAAGCGAGAGAGTTAATAAATTATCTTGCAGAATACGTTAATACGGAAAGCATTAAGATTTACGCAGGTATTAGTTATCGTCATTGTCTAGTGGTTGACAAAGGGGAACTGGCGGGAGATTTTACGCCACCACACGATATCACGGGTAGAAAGATAAAAGAATATCTACCTAAAAGCGAAGTGGGACTATCTCATTTAGAGATAATGAAAAAATCTTACGAGTTGTTAAAAAACCATCCCATAAACGTAAAGAGAAAGCAACAAGG
The DNA here is from genome assembly GCA_045639245.1 of Christensenellaceae bacterium. Taxonomy (GTDB): domain Bacteria; phylum Bacillota; class Clostridia; order Christensenellales; family Borkfalkiaceae; genus UBA1259. The sequence continues at coordinate 1,383 of JAZUCS010000028.1, read as the reverse complement.
CAAAAATCCTGCAAACTCACTTTGGTTTTGGGGAGAAGGAACAAAACCGTCGCTCGAAAATTACGAGCAAAAATTCGGTGTGAAAGGGGTAATGGTTTCTGCTGTTGATTTGCTTAAAGGTATAGGCAAGCTTAGCGGTATGCAAGTTATAAACGTAGAAGGAGCAACGGGAAACTACGATACTAATTTTAAAGGTAAGGCAGAAGCTTGCTTAAAAGCGCTAAAAGATGGTGCGGACTATTGTTATATTCATATGGAAGCACCCGACGAGTGCGGACATCATGGCGATGCTGAAAAAAAGATTTTCTCCATTGAGCAAATTGATAAGGAAGTCGTTGGATATATTAAAGAAGAACTTGATAAGTTAGGGGAAGATTATGCTATGTTAATTTTACCAGATCATCCTACGCCACTAAATACTATGACGCATGCTATAGATCCAGTACCGTACGTTCTTTATAGAAGCAACGATATTAAAAATGGAGCACCGTCTTATACCGAAGAGAATGCAAAAAAATCGGGCATATTTATCGAAAGTGGCGAAGAGCTTATGAAAAGGTTTTTAAGGTAATGAAAAAACATAAAATTAGAGCGACATTTAAATATGGCAAATTACTTACAAGTTTTGAATTTACCCTTTTGTTGTCATTGGGATTAATAATGACAGTAGGTTTCCCGCTTGCCGCAATTTTCATGTTTGAGGAAAACCCTTCGGCTAAAGTTTTGTTTGTGTTGGTTGCTGTTCTTGTTGGTGTATTATTCACTATTGAAATTGTTAAACATTGTAAGCATTAAATTTACATGAAAAAGTGCCTAGAAGATGCTGTGGAGAAGGGAACATATATAAGATTTTGTGAACAAGATGACTTGAGCAAAAGAGATTATAGAGGAATAAAAATTTCAGCATCTTTTAAGCACCAGAAAAAAAGAATAAAGAAGCACAGCGTTTTTTCATTAGGTTTTAGTCGTTATATCGATAAGGAAGTTGTAGTACTATATTCACCTTATATGATGAAGTGTTGCTTTGCAAATAAATAAAAGTTAACAAATAAAAGCACCCTAATTGCCGCTCTTCCCATAGGGATTTAAATTGAACAACTTATAAAACTCGACTTTTCATAAGTCGAGTTTTCTTTTAACCACGCAAAACAACTTGAATAAATTTTACTTTTTTGATATAATAAACTCACCGATAAATAAGAATTTGACGGAGAATAGGTAATGAAAATCTACGATATTTCCCAAGAAGTTTTCGGCTGCCAAGTGTATCCCGGCGATCCGATGCCGGAGAAAAAGGAACTCAAATCGATGGAAAAGGGCGAAGTATATAATTTGACGGCATTTAGTATGTGTGCGCACAACGGCACGCATATAGATGCACCG